>NZ_SGVY01000016.1 GCF_004535825.1 Segatella hominis
TCTTCTTTTCGCAACACTAAGGTAAGTGAAAATTCTGACATGGCAAAATCCTGGGCAACTTTTTGTTGCTCAGGCACTTATAAATAATGTTAAACTATAGTGTTGCGGAATTAAGGATAGTAAGACGAATGCCGATATGGGTTGGACGCTCTTGGAGTATTTGCTCAAGCATAAGGCTACTCGTTCAGGTTCATCTACAAGCCAGAAGTATCATTGCAATGGCTTGGAGTTTGACAATCCTGCCGATATGGAGGACTACAAGAACGCTCAAGGTTTGAAATAGTTTTTGCAATATGTTGTAGTAAGACGGCTACACTAAAAATGAACAGAAGAGATGGGCGGCTCGTCAGGTATATGCTTTCCTTCTCTTCTATATTGCTTGTATTTATTTTTCTGATGAAACTCCTTCCTTGTCTTGGCCATTGCTTCCGTAGCCCTATCGTGGGTCTCTATCAGCAATGGGCTTTTGTGATATTGCACAATCTTGACCCCGACTGAGTTGTGCCTTTTCTTTTCCTCGATGCATTGAATGATCAAGTCCGGATTGGCAGATTTAGCCGTTGGAGTCTTGTCAAAGTTCTGAATATAGGCAGCGTTGGTCAGGAAGAGAATGTCGGAACCTTCCGGTATTTCCTGCATTACCTTCACCATGAGGGTTAGCATCATTCGGAACTCCGTGGTGTGCAAGTCGCTGATTACATCACGGCTGATGATGTTGCCGTTATGCTCAATCACAACGGCAGCACCACCAGCTCGCTCTTTATGGACATAATCACATGAACCACCTATCCAAACGTAATATGTAGAAGTATCTTGTGTCATAATTATTTCATCTTCAATGTCCGCAGATATTCCTTCTGCTCGGGCGTAATTCTGTAGCTCTCGATGGCCTTCTGGATGGTCTTGTTGTGCGTCCAGGGAGCAAGGCGGCGTTGCTCGATGTAGGGAATCGTTGCGTCCCATTGCTTGGCAAGGGCGGTGGCAAAGAACCAGGCAACCATCATTTTTACGTAATACTCTTCAATCCTTACAGAGGCTGGAATTTCAAGATACTCTACCTTGAAGTCTTTATCCAGGTAATGAGACATAAGCGCCTCTATTCCAAAACGACAAGTATAGACGTGTGATGATTTACTCCAAGTCTTGATTTTCGTCAACAGTTCCTTCTTGTGCTTGGCAAATACCTTCGGAGACATGATGTCGCAAACCGCCCAGTTGTCCACGAAAGGCAGGAAACTGTCTGTAAGACGGATGCATTCTTCGTAGTCCTTCACCTCGGAAATGAGGAGACCGTGAAGCATGTTCTCATCGTAGTATTCGTGAGGAAGCTGATGAAGGAATTCCTCGCATTTTGCCTCCTTTGTAAACTCTTTTGCGAACTTGCGAAGCACAGGCACACGAATGCCTATGAAACTCTCCATAGGCACTCCCGGTGTCAGTTTGGCCTGGAAAGCAGCATACTGCTTATCCTGCATGGCGAACAGTCTTTCTTGAAATGAAGTCATTTTCATCCAATCATTTTTTGAATCTGTTTATCCGAAGCATCAGGCAGAATTTCTTTCAGATGTTTGAAAATTTTCTGGTAAGATTCCAGGGGAGTACGGTTGCATTGGCAAGCCTCCCTGCCATAGAGATCTTCGGGAGTATTGAGCAGCGACCATCCCCAGCCATATTCATGATTGTGCTTGTCGCGAGGATAGATGAAATCCTCGGTCACGATGTAAGTTGCCATTTCCATTCGGGTGAGATAACCATCAAACTTGCTTCTCATTCCCTTTCCCGTGAAACCGCAGGCTGCCCGAAGTGCTCTCGTGATGAGACTGCCTGTAGATTGAAGCGTGCAGAGAATGGCTCCTTCTATCGATTCTTCATCTGGGTGAGGGAACTTGCTTCTTCTGTAGTTGCAAAAGTCCGGCCACCATTCCTGGCTGATGAATCCTGCTTTCTTGTTGAAGAACTTTCCGTACATACACGGCATTTCCTGCACAATCTCGCCCTTCCATTTCCACAATGGCCAGTCCCAACCGCCTTCAGGAAGTCTTACGTAACCGCAGTCTTCCGCCACGATGTCTTCGGCAGAGAATCCTTCAATGCCACTATCAAGGAGAGGGAGGAAGCCGATTTTCTGAATCTGCTCCATCATGCCTGTTGCTGAATATACTTCTGGAAAATTCATACGCTTCGTTCTTTATTTTATTATCAATTCATTCAGTTTATCCTCTCTGATAATCTTCGGCTGAGCCTTACCAGCGAGAATGAGAATCTTTTTTCCATTACGATAAATATGAAGCTGTCGTGAGCGAACTACGGCTGTCAGCTCCTCATCATTCTGCATGGCTTGCCAGATAGGATAATATATTCCCTCAGGTTCAAACAACTTCTTTTGAAGATGCGAACAGAGGTTTGTTGTATCAATAGTCATTGCCATAATTTTCTTCAAACTATTTGTTTCCAAAGATTCACGTGTAAATACGTCATCAGCGCAATCTGTATCAGCAGAATGGCAGGAATGCCGTATTTGAATTTCTTGTGCATCGTCTTATGGTGCCAGACTTTCATTCCCATCCATGCCCCGATGCTTCCTCCAAGTACAGCCAGTAACAAAAGCGTGGTTTCAGGAATGCGTCATTTGGCTTTCTTGGCCTTGTATTTGTCAATGCCATACATGATGAATGCAACAGCATTGATGGCCAGGAGATAGTAGGCGAGGTAACTATGTAATGTGTTCATACTCTTCAACTGCGTTTTCTTATCTCTTTAAAATCCCAACTCCACATCCTTGCCGAATGGTGCGAGCGAAAGCCCGGCCATCTTGAAATGCTGTTTCCCCCAAGGAATGCCGATAATGGTTATACATAAGAGAATGCCGAAGAACAGATGCATGAGGCAAGCCCACAATCCTCCGAAAATCAGCCAGAGTAAATTCAATGGGATGCGAATGCAACCTGTTGGACTATTCGATTCTCTCACCGTAGAACCAAAAGGCCATAGGCAGAGCAAGCCAATCTTGAATGTCTGTATCGCAAAGGGAATGCCGATGATAGTACATGCAAGAGCCAGACTTCCGGTGAAATAACCGATGGCAGCTTCGAGACCTCCGAAGAGCCACCAAAGTAAGTTTCCTATTATGCGCATAAGATTATTCTTTTATATTTTTGATTATGTCAAGAACGGATCAAGCGTAGCCAGCAGTTCGGCTTTATCTACCACACCGCTTGTGCGCCACAATACTTCTCCGTTGCGGAAGAGCATCAGCGTAGGCACGGATTGGATGCGGTATTGGCTTGCTGTTACGCCGTACTTATCTACATCCACCTTGATGATTCGGATGCGGTCGCCCAACACACTCTTCACCTGCTCCAGAATGGGGTGCATCGCCTTGCAAGGTTGACACCATGTAGCAAAGAAATCGACCAGAACAAGCTGGCCACTGTTTATTACATTATTAAATGTCTCCATAATTATTTATCAATTTTTGTGAAACGATTAAAAGTTCTGCCGTCGTAGCGGAGAAACCGTGTAGAAATAATATCTTCTTCATGCTCTAATCATTTGATAATGATGCGCCTGTAATCTATGAGGATAAGCCATGCTCAACTCCCATATTAGCGCAATATATCTGCAAAAATACAAAAAATATTCAGAAAAGTGATTTTATAGATGGATTTTGTTTGCAGGGCGAACTTGATTTAACCTAATTTTATAAGATAGAGGGATATTTTGATAATCTGAAATCCTTAATGACCTTAATGACCGGATTCATGAATACATGTACACATATACATCATGGGGGAGTTTGCTCGTGATGAGTAAACTCCCCATAATTATCTTAAAAATCTTATTTATTCAATAGAATGTTTTGATATTCAGAATATAATCACTATATTTGCACGTAATATTAGTGGTGTTATTATGTGCAATATTAAATATTATATAGATGAAACAGCTGCATATTTCGGCAATCGGCTTTTATCTGAATAAATCTGCCATTGTCAGCTGGTATTGAATGTCATCAGAATAGCCGCCCGGCGCAAGCCCAAAGGAGGTGATCATCGTGATGAGTACCGTTTTCTTGGTGCCTGTTTCCCTGATGAAGGTCTCCCTTCGGTTGCAGATGCGGTTGTCCTCGTCTTCTGTAATAACATAAGGAGCACTGGATTATTGCATCGTCTTGATAGGCCATAAAATCAATATATTCTGACATGTTTCTTTCTTTTTGCATAAATAACATTAAAAATCATACTTCTTGTAAATGATTAGGGACGATTTTCATCCTTTTTTTGTATTTTTGCTATTCAATGTTGTAGAACGTCAATACAAAAGAAACGGAAAAGATATGGATGAGAATAATGTGCCTGACATGCGTCCGACATTCGAAGAAATTCGGAAAGTGGATGATAACGGGAAAGAATACTGGAGTTCACGCGAACTTTGTAATGCGATGGGCTATTCGGGATATTGGAAATTCCAGAATGTAATAGACAAAGCAATCAAAGTTGCCAGTGAAAAAGGTATGAATATAGACGAACATTTCAACCATGCGGTTGACATGTTCAAGGTGGGTAATGGAGCGTTTCGCAAGGTCGAAGCTTTCCATCTATCACGTATGGCTTGTATGATCATTTCTGAGAATGCTGATTCAAGGAAGCTGTTAGTGAAGCAGGCAAGAGCCTATTTTTCTCAATCCGTATCTACAACAGAACTTATGCAGAACACGCTGGAATCCAATATCTTACTGTATAAGACTGCACAAGGTGAAACTCGCATTGAAGTGATTTTCAACAACGAAACTTTTTGGATGTCACAGAAAAAGATGGCTGCTTTGTTTGGTGTTGACGTAAGAACAATCAGCTATCATATTGGGCAGATTTACGAGATTGGAGAATTGGATAAAATGGCAACTATCCGAAAAATTGGGATAGTTCAAACCGAAGGAGAGCGTGATGTTGAGCGTGCTCCATTGTTCTACAATCTTGATGTTATCATCGCTGTTGGTTATCGAGTGAACAGCTATCAGGCAACCCAATTCCGTATATGGGCAACTTCTGTATTGAAGGAGTTCATCATTAAAGGTTATGTCTTGGATGATGAACGTCTGAAACAAGGTAAGCACTTCGGCAAGGATTATTTTGACGATTTGCTGGAACGCATCCGTGAAATCCGCACTTCTGAACGCAGATACTACCAGAAGATAACTGATATTTATGCAGAGTGTAGTGCAGATTATGATGCAAAGGCTGAAAGTACCAAACTCTTCTATAAGATGGTGCAGAATATGATGCACCTGGCGGTTACCAATCATACGGCAGCCGAGATCGTCTATGAGCGAGCTGATGCGGAAATGCCTCACATGGGCTTGACTACATGGAAAAAAGCACCGGATGGAAGAGTTCAGAAATCTGATACGATAGTGGCAAAGAACTATCTTTCTGATGAAGAATTGTCTCAGCTCAACGCAATAACAACAAGTTTCCTGGATCTCGCAGAATCTCGTGCAAGACGACACATTGTTACTACGATGGAGGATTGGAAGAATCGCCTGAAGCTATTGCTTGAAACTATGGACTATGATGCTAAGAGTAGTGCAGGTAAGGTTTCGCAAGAAGAAGCCAGAGAAAAGGCTTATTCTGAGTATGAGAAATATAAGGTTATTCAAGACCGTTCCTATATCTCGGATTTCGACCGATTCAATAGTGGCAATGATGATGATACTCCATTGCTTCCATTTGACATTGATCCAAAAGAATAGGGGTTGAGTATGGCGCTTGAATTATGTCATAGTAGTACCGTCTTATCTTATGTAAGAAAAAATAACGCAATGAAATGATCAAAATATTTAAAGACAATGAAAAGAATTATTGATAGTACATTAGTAATACTTTCTTTGATGTTGATCTTCGGTTGCAAGGAAAGTAAGGTGGGGCAGGGAAACCCTACCAAAGACAGCATGTCTATTGACACCGATAGTTTGATTTCGGGCAAAGTCTTTACCAAGCAAGATATTGCATCGGAAGATACGCTTAACGCTGTTATAAGAACACAATCTCCCAAGTCCAAGGATTTCGATTTTGAAGTATTTATTATGAGAGGGGAGAAAACTGTACAAATTATACCTTTCTCTTATCCAAAGGACGATACTTTTGACCCAAATGGTGGCCGGAAGGATAGCTGTCTGATGGCTGATGTGACGTTTGATGGCAATAAAGATCTGTTGGTATATTTGGGACAATTCGGAAATCAAGGTGTGGAATATTGGGATGCTTATGTCTGGAATGAAGTCAAGCAGAAGTTCTTGTTTGTTCCATCATTCCATGATATTCCCAATCCTACGCTTAACGAAAAAGAAAAGATTATTGAATCTTTCAGCCGTGGTTCTGCCGTTGATTATGAGTTTGGAAAATGGAAGTTCGAGAAAGGAGTGTTTGTACAAAAAGAACTTCTGTCACACCCTCCGAGAGAGTGAGTAGTGTTATTCTTCGTTCATCACCACTTCATGGCCTCCTGGGGAAGCAACGGAATGGCTCCGTAGTGGAGGTAATTAAAAAAAACAAACCTCTCATAAACGAGAAACTCATAATGTGGTACAAAGTTACAAATTTATTTTCAAAAGGACTCAACAACAGTTAGCCAGGGTGTTGTTCTTTCGCAGGCCGATGATTCTGTATCGTCCTCCGTGTCCTCCTCGCCTTTCTGGGCGCATGGTGGCATGGCGACGGACGCAACGATTTCAGACGAGACCTATGAGATTTTCAAGAATATAATCATCGCTCATTAGCTGTAAACCATATTTGGTGTCTGACATCTTGAATAACCGGAAATCCTTAATGACCGTGACCTTAATGACCGTAAAACGCCCCTAAACATTCATTTGTTTTTCTGATGAAATTCCTTCCTTGTCTTAGCCATTGCTTCCGTAGCCCTATCGTGGGTTTCTATCAGCAATGGGCTTTTGTGGTATTGCACAATCTTGACCCCGACTGAGTTGTGCCTTTTCTTTTCCTTGATGCATTGAATGATCAAGTCCGGATTGGCTGATTTAGCCGTTGGAGTCTTGTCAAAGTTCTGAATATAGGCAGCGTTGGTCAGGAAGAGAATGTCGGAACCTTCCGGTATTTCCAGCATTACCTTCACCATGAAGGTTAGCATCATTCGGAACTCCGTGGTGTGCAAGTCGCTGATTACATCACGGCTGATGATGTTGCTGTTATGCTCAATCACAACGGCAGCACCACCAGCTCGCTCTTTATGGCCATAATCACATGAGCCACCTATCCAAACGTAATATGTAGAAGTATCTTGTGTCATAATTATTTATCATCCAATCTCTATATACACCTCGAATTATAGAGATAATCCCATACTTCCTGAGTAGTATAAGTTATTCTCCTTGGCAATACTGATCAACCTATTACATTCCTCTTCCTCAGCAGCTCGCGAGCTTTGCCTGAAATTTCCATGTCGTTGAGGGGATATCCCAGTCTCAAACACTCGAATATCGCTTCGGTCGCTATTTGCCTGTATTTTTTGCTCACGTTCATAAGATACTGCAGAGCTGTTTGACCGTTTACCAAATATATAGTCGATAATTTTTCTTCCATAATTCTCCATCCTAATGATTTTTATGCAAATGTTCAGATTCTCCTGCATTCGTTCCTTATGAACAGTCTTCGGGATGATGATTACATCGCTCTGCAACAGCCAGTGCAAGGCTACCTGTGCAGCAGTCTTGCCGTATTTCTCGCCTATCTGGGGAGGGTAGGGTTGGATCAGGTTCCACCTGATAAACACCATATCCCAATTGCGGCATTTCCACGCCATTGCTTAACTTTATCTTCTTCATAATCTATATGTTTTAAAGTTCGTTTATTCCATTCTTCCATATTTCATTTCCACGCCCTCTTTATCATACTGCTTGCGCTTGCCGGTTGGTGGCTCAGTAAGTGTGATGCGAACTACGGCCGTGTGTGATAGGGAACGGGCGATGCTCTCGTCGAAAGCATCCATGTGTTGAGGAAGGAAGCGCTCACTGATTAGTCGGAGACCATGAATTTTCTCTGTATCCTCGGTCACTATTTCAGCCTTGCCGAATGCGATGGCTGATTTGTATTGCAGGGTGAAACTGCCGTCCTTCGGACCAACCGTAGGCGCACATCGGGTTACGGCTGAAAGGCAAACCTCGGGATGAGTCTTGATTGCCTCCAACTTCTTGCCTTCCAAGGCACCATGAAAATACCAATTCACATCATCATCTGATGCGAGTGACAGGGGTAAACCATAAGGCTTGCCTTCTTCGTCAATAAAACTGACCGTTATATACGGAGCCTTGTGCATTATTTCCAAAGCCCACTCACTATCCATTGCTCTTGATTCTTTTCTCATTTTTATCCTATTAATTTGATAATCTGTTTATCCGAAGCATCAGGCAGGATTTCTTTCAGATGCTCGAAAATCCTCTGATAAGATTCCAGGGGAGTTCGGTTGCATTGGCAAACCTCCCTGCCATAGAGATCTTCGGGAGTGTTGAGCAGCGACCATCCCCAGCCATATTCGTGATTGTGCTTGTCGCGAGGATAGATGAAATCTTCGGTCACGATGTAAGTCGCCATTTCCAGTCGGGTGAGATAACCGTCAAACTTGCTTCTCATTCCCTTGCCGGTGAAACCGCAGGCTGCCCGAAGTTCTCTTGTGATGAGACTACCGGTAGATTGAAGCGTGCTGAGAATGGCTCCTTCTATCGAATCTTCATCCGGGCGGGAGTATTTGCTTCTTCTGTAGTTGCAGAAGTCCGGCCACCATTCCTGGCTGATGAATCCTGCTTTCTTATTAAAGAACTTTCCGTACATACATGGCATTTCCTGCACAATCTCGCCCTTCCATTTCCAAAGCGGCCAGTCCCAACCGCCTTCAGGAAATGTTACATAACCGCAGTCATCTGTCACGATGTCTTCGGCAGAGAAGCCTTCAATGCCGCTATCAAGGAGAGGGAGGAAGCCGATTTTCTGAATCAGCTCCATCATGCCTGTTGCTGAATATATTTCTGGAAAATTCATGTTCATCTATTTTTATCCGTTGAACTCAAATAATCTTGACGTTACATCTGTCTTCTTATGTATCGTGCCAGTCCGTAAACATATCTTCGGCAACCTGGACGATAGTGGAGCAGGCGGTCGAACCATGCAAGATGTTTGTTGAATAGGCGAACTGTAACACCTACATAGACCATGGCGAAGAGCGTTCCGATGCCCACAATCTCCCATTTCCATGACCCGAGAAGCAGGAAACAGAACAAGACGGCCAAGACCACGAGCGTGATGTCCACCCGAATCTTGGCTTTAGGGAAAGGCCAGCCGGTAACCTTGTGAATGGCGATGGAAATGCCCTCGCCAGGCATGGTTACTGAGCCGCACTTCACCTCCATGGCAATTCCGAAACCGAGGATGGTGCAACCGGCAATCTGCACAAGGGCATTGACCAGGATATTTTCTGAAACCATCCATTGTGTAAGCACCATATTGAGGTCTATGAACATTCCGAAGATAAAGCCGATAGCGAGCTGGAAGAGTTGCACCCACTCGAAGTTTCTTCTCAGAATCAGTATCTGCAGCACCACGAAGATCGCATTCATCATGATGGTGTAGCCGCCGATAGTCCATCCTGGGATGTAATCAAGCATCTTACCTGCCGAAGCCATCACGTAAGGGATGGTGGAAATAACGCTTGAACCTAACTGACTTCGCACACATGCTACGACTCCGAAAGTCATTACATAGAGCGAAACGAGCAGCAGAATATGCTGCCATACAAAAGATATAACTTCTTCTTTCTTAATCATTATATTATTTTCTTAATCAATTCGTTCAGTTTATCCTCTCTGATAATCTTCGGCTGAGCCTTGCCAGCGAGAATGAGAATCTTCTTGCCGTTACGATAGATATGAAGCTGTCGTGAGCGAACCGCGGCAGTCAACTCCTCATCGTTCTGCATGGCTTGCCAGATAGGATAATATACGCCCTCAGGTTCAAACAACTTCTTTTGAAGATGCGAGCAGAGGTTTGTTGTATCAATAGTCATCATACCTATTCTTTTTACACTATATTCTTGTTAATTTCTTGCCATTCCTGATGTTCTTCCAGATGATTGGTCTTTACCAGTACGCTCTGAAAACCAAATCGCTTGCCTGCCTCGGCATTCTCTGTGCGGTCATCGAAATAGAGCGTAGCGGCAGGATTCAATCCAGTCTGTTGCGTCATCTCTTCATAGATTTCGATAGATGGCTTTTCCTTTCGCATGGCGTATGAGAGGAACACTTCATCAAACAGCTCGTCTGTGGAATATCCCAGCTGATTCATCTGACTAACTGATTTCTGCCAAAGCGTATCGTTGATGTTGCTGAGCAGATAGACCTTGTATCGCTTCCGAAGCTTGACCAATGCCTCCAGTCTTTCCACAGGCAGATTGCCACACAGCTCTTCGAGAACTTTCTCAATATCCTCGGTTGTGGTTCCTTTGCGGCAAAGGCTCAGCATCTCTTTCAAAGTCTCAGCTTCTGCTACCAGACCATTGATATATTGGTGCATCAGTCTCTTGATTTTGCGGACATGGATTAGCCGCTTGAACGCCGTAACGCCCAGGCTCTCCATGGCTTTTACAACAGAGGCATCATCAATGTTCACGATGACACCTCCATAATCAAAAACGAGAGTTTCTATCTGTTTCATGCTCATTTTCCTGTTGTTAGAATTTATCTATTTCCGTGAAACGATTGAAAGTTCTGCCGTCCCTTGTTACTTTCCCGAAGAACATATCTTCCGGTCTTACCCAATAGGCTTGGTCTCCATAAAGAGCCTGATAAACCACCATACGCTCCTGAGTCTCGGAGTCGAAGGCAGAATGGATGAACTTGTATTTACCGCCCTTAAAGTGCTGGAAATATCTTTCTTCCTTTGCTGAAAACTTCATCAGCATTTTCTGGGCAAGGGGAGCGTACCATGTCTTCACCTCCTGTTCTGTAGGTGTATGACCGCCAGGGAAATGGAAGGCTTGGTTGTAGTGCTGCAGGAAGAGAGGGGAAAAGTGAGCCAGGGTGTCCTGCTCACCAAAAAGTCCCCACACACGATCCTTATAATAGGGGTTGCAATGGTCAAACTGCACGGCTTCCAGCTCCGCAAACTCCTCAATCAGCGCCTCGTCAATCACCAGTCGCTGATTTCCGTCCCTTCTCGGAGCCTTGTATTCATGCTCGCCGATTCGCTCCTTCAGAAACTCCGTCATCATGAAATACGGATTGCCCAGCAGGGCAGGAATGCCCACCACCGGAGCCAGCATCTGGGCGAGGAAAGAGCCGCAACTGTTGCCCAGAAGCAAGTCGGGCTGTTCCCGGTCGATGATGGAGCGAATCTCCTTCAGTGCCTCCTTGGGGTGTAAAGGGAGGTCGGGAGTCAGCACCACCGCCGTCCCCTCAAACGCCTCTTTCAAGGCTCTCGCCATCGGACAACTTCCCGTGGCGAAGAATCCGTGTAGGAATAATATCTTCTTCATGCTCTAATCATTTGATAATGATGCGCCTGTAATCTAGGGGAGATAAGCCATGCTCAACACCCATATTGGCGCAATATATCTGCAAAAATACAGAAAAATATTCAGAAAAGGATTCATACAGCTTGTTTTTGTTTGGACTAGCGGACTGGATTTAACCTAATTTATAGAATTAGGAGCACTCCTACAAGAATCAGTCAGTCCAAGAATCATGAAAGAATTAAATCATTGCCCATCCACCCCTGCCGTCTGGACTTTGAGAGATTCGGAGAGCTTATCGGTTTGAAGAAGAAGCATATAGAAATGATTTTTGACTCTTTTTCGATGAGGACGTAGGCAGTTTGAATACAGCTCTTTTAGCGAGTTCTTTTCCGATGATGCCTCCAATAAGTTACCTTTTAGCTAACAGAATAAACGATTGATACTTTTCTCATTTTTCAGTATTATCGCTAAAATATTATTTTTTAATCTTTCAATGAAGTTTTTGGCTTAAGTTTGTGTTGTTTCAGTAAAAATGATTACCTTTGCAATATCGTCTAAAAATGCGACTTAAGATAGTCAATTAATAATCGTGTAAGCTATGCAGTACCCATTGATATCAGAATATGTAAAGGCCATTCAAGATGCTGGCGATAATCTTGATAAATTGTTTTACCTGACTCCCGTATTAGATGATCACGGAGAGCCATATCGCTGTAGTGGTGCTCTTGCCGTGGTGTTTAAGATGCAGGACAAGAGTACCGGGAAATATTATGCCCTCAAGTGTTTTACGGAAGAACAGGAGGGGCGAGCTGATGCCTATCGCCAGATTGCAGACGAACTGGATTTGTTAGATTCTCCATATATTACTTCTGTAAAGTATATGGAGAAGGAACTATTCGTGGACAGTCAATGCGAGGAGGATGAATTTCCTGTATTGTTGATGGATTGGGTAGAAGGGGAGACGATGGAAACTTACATCGCTGCAAACTATCACAATCAGTCAGCCATGTCGATGCTTAGTTATCGTTTTGGCAAGATGGCAGCTTGGCTCCGTACCCAGTCTTTTTCTCATGGCGACATTAAGCCAGACAATATCATAGTCCGTCCCGATGGTTCTCTTACATTGGTGGATTATGACGGGATGTTTGTGCCATCTATGAAGGGCAGCCAATCTCCAACTATCGGTACCAGGGATTTCTGTCATCCATTGCGTACTGTAGATGATTTCGATGAAACGATAGATGATTTTTCATTGGCAAGTATCGCCTTGTCATTAAAGGCTATCTCGATGAAATCTACTTTGTTAGATATCTATGGTGTCTCAGACAGACTTCTCTTCTCAGAAAATGATTATCGCAATCCTTCAAATAGCAAGGTAATATCTGCCCTGCAGGAATTGATGTGTGATAAGGATTTCTGCACACTTTACTCTCTTTTCATGCTTGCATTGGCGAGAAAGGAGCTTTCAGCATGTTCTTTTAGATTGTTTATTGGCGAAAAGCCTAATATAACTCCTGTGATGAATGAAGATCTATCGACTGAAACAACAGAAGAAGAGTTAAAAGAAGCTTTTGTTGATGAATGGGGAGTGAAATATAGCAAGGATGGAAGAAAATTGTTGAAAGCTCCAGAAGAATTAAGTGGAGCTTATTCTGTTAAAGAGGGTACAAGGATAATATGTGATTGGGCATTTTATGGTTGTCGTTCTCTGTCAGAGATAGTCATCTCTTCTAGTGTTACTAGCATAGGTGATAGGGCGTTTTATGGTTGTTTCTCGTTGAAATATATATCCATCCCTAAAAGCGTAATTTGCTTAAATGGTAATCCGTTTGCTGGATGGACTGGCAAATTAGAATGTTTATCTCCTAACTTTGTTTATGAGGATGATGTCTTGTTCAATAAGGATAAAAGTAGAATTATTTCTTTCAGAAATCAAAATATAAAATCGTATGTCATCCCCTCTAGTGTTACTAGCATAGGCGATAGTGCATTTGATACTTGTCATTCTCTGTCAGAGATAGTCATCCCTTCTAGTGTTACTAGCATAGGTGATCATGCATTTTGGTTTTGTGATTCTCTGTCAGAGATAGTCATCCCTTCTAGTGTTACTAGCATAGGTGATAGTGCATTTGCTGGTTGTCGTTCTCTGTCAGAGATTGTCATCCCTTCTAGTGTTACTTGCATAGGTAAAGGTGCGTTTTATAAATGCAAATTCCCTGACAATCTTAAAAAAGAATTAATTTCCCGGTTTGGAGATAAAATATTTAGTTTATGATAAATATATTTTAATAAGTATGATATTGATAGAATCTAAGCGTAAGAAATACGAAAACATATTTACATATATATATACATAATATATACTGAATGTAGCTTTTGAGTAAAGGAAATCCTCGCTGACATGTCTGAGATAGCCATTTCAACCATCAAGAAAATAGAGAGCGGTAAAGGCAACCCTTCACTATCGACGATTGAAAAAATCATGGATATCCTTGGCATGGAGGTTAAATATGAGATTCGTCAAACTGTTTAAATAAAGTAAGTCATGAGAAAAGCTATCGTTTATTGTCACGACATAGAGGCCGGACTCTTAGAGGAGTCAACTCCTGGCAGAGGTTATACCTTCATATACGACAAGCAGTATATGATGGATAAGACCCACGATCCTGTCTCACTTACCATGCCTTTCAGGGAAGAACCTTATCAATCTGATTATCTATTCCCTGTTTTTACCAATATGCTTCCAGAAGGAGCAAACAGAAAGATAGTCTGCAGAAGTTGGCGCATGGATGAGAAGGATTTCTTTGGACTTTTTCTGAAGATAGCAACCCATGATACGATAGGAGCAATAACTGTAAAAGAAGTAGAGATTCGATCGTAAATCAGAATGAAAAATATTTTAGTTAGGAGAGGTGTCTATCCATATAAAACGTGTTATTGGGTGACATCTTGGGTGACATCTTGAGGGACATCTTGAGGGACATCTTGAGGGACATTGAGTGACATTTTTATAGATTCGGTTAGATTTTTTCTTGGAATCAAAGACATTTTTTATAAAAATAACACATAAAATCCTTAATGACACTTAATGACACCCACTCTTAATGACACCCTCGGAATGATAACGAAACTTGAAACTAACACTTGAAAAACAAAAGACGACCGCTCCCCTCATGTTTTTGAGGAAGCGGTCGTCTTATAGGGATTCATCAAACTCTTCGTCTGATTGTAATTCTAAAACCACATTTTCGGTGAGGTAAATTCAAAACTCAAGCCATACTGGATTTATACCTTTTTATGTATACAAGAATGCAACTTAACATTCTACATTCAACATGATATATATGCGATATTTCATCCCATGCAACTCGAAATGCCCAGCGAGGTGGCAAGCGCCGTAAGAATGCTGATGGCGATTTGAAGAATGGTCTTCCATGTGTCTGCTTTCATCTTACTCATTTTACTTGATTTTTAAAGGTTAAACTAAATATTTGTGTGTGTTTTCATGAGATTCATTTCATCTTAGATTATTTTAGTGGCTCTGTGAGAGGGGTAGGGGTCCCCCGTCGGTTGTTGCTCCGACGGGGGGCACTTCTACAGCTCGTTGTCCTCGCCGCTGCCGTCCTGTCCTGCGTCGCCCTTATTGTCGCCGCTTGGGTTGGAACCGGTGCCCTGGCTGGTGCCGCCACTCTGCTCGGTGTTGCCTCCTGCAGAACCCGTGCCGCCGCTTGGGTTAGAGCCGCCGCCGTCTGAACCGTCGCCAGGAGTAGTTGGAGTACTGATGTCCACGTTGGCTTTGCCCTCCTTGATGGCCTTAATGACTGCAGCCTGAGCGCTGCGGCTGGCTACGAGGTTGAACTCGGCATCGGCAATGAGGTTCTTGAACTCGGCGCCTGGCTCCCACTGAACCTTCACGTCGGTGATGTTCTGAGCGGTGAACTTGTCGGCATCCTCAGCGCCCTTGGATGAGAGGAGAATGGAGAAATCACCGAGATCGCCCAGACGGATTTTCTTGCCTTCGAGGAGCTGCTCTCTCATGCAATCTACGGTGATGTAGAGGATGGCAGAGATGTCTGCGCGAGAATAGACGCTGCCGTGGCTGGAAATATGCTTGGCAAACTTCTCGATGGTCATCACATCAGAATACTGCGATACGGCAAAGGCATTCTTCTTCTCGGTCTTCACCAGGTTGAGGTCTGCCTAGTCGGGGTTCTTACCCTCTCGTTTTGCCAGGTTGATGCGTGATTTAGCCTGATTGATAGCAAGGAGGTTACTGTTCACTGAGCGCATGGTAATACTGTAGTTAATCATAATTGTGTGTGTTTTGATGGTTGATATTTCAATTACCCAAGAGCCCCCGTTTCTTGCCCTTATTTGGGTCGTTATTGATGTCCGGCGCCTGACATCAATCAAGACCTGAATGTGTCGTCTGTAAAGACCGACTTTTGGTACAAGGGAAGCTTTCTTTTCGATTGCTGGTGCAAAGGTACGAAAAAATCCAGTATCCACCAAATTTAGGCATGCGATAAGGAGCGATTTTCAGCAACTTACGATTTGAAAGTTAGTTATAAAGATTAGCTCTATGTTTGGTGGGCGCATCTCTATATTTTTGCGGTATAGAAATTATGTTTTGAGATATAAATCAGCATATTACAAAGTAATACCCGATTACATGGAAACGTGTTCAGTATTCAGTATTCAGTTTTTTTCGCTGTTGTTACCACTCTCTGTATAGATAGTATATTATATATTATTAATATATAATATAAAATAATTACTTACAATTTAAAACCATAAAAAGGGTAACTATCGCGAAAAAAACTGAATACTGAATACTGAATAACCTTTTAGTCCTACACACCCTGAAGGGGTTAGGAGTTTTTTAGCCCTTTAGTCCGTACTAAAACCGCTTGAGAAACTTGAGTAACTTTTTTCTAAACTTTCTCCCGAAATCCTTGGCAGTTTCCAAAAGAAATCGTAACTTTGTGGTGTGGTATATAGCCACATCAATAATAGTAAAACGATAACATAATGATTATCAGTAGATTTACCCCCCCATTTTGGGGAAACTGGCTCTTGTAGCCGCATTTTTTACGCTTGCCCTTGCCAGTTGCAGCAAGGATGATGTAAGCTCCGATATCGACCTGACTGTCAGCCCACCTGCCGACAGCGAGGCTCCCAGTTATTATGTCATTACCGATTCTGAGGGTATCGGCTTCACCAAGGACGGCATCGCCTACGAATACATTTCTAATGGTAAGACCCGATGGGTGCTTAGCTATCAGGAGATAGCCAAGCGCCTCGACATAGATATTTCCAAGATTTCAACCATCAAGATTACCAGAGATCAGATTTTGAAGAACGGTCTCTGGCGCTTCGACGTGCGCTTCGACGGACAGAAGGAAGGCACGGCGTATGCCATCGATGTCAACCCAGAGAATGGGGAGATAGAGTGGGTGATAACCTTGGAGGACATGTCTGGGGAAAATGTTTTTACACTCAGCTTCTCTCCAAACGGAAAATAATGTGAGTGTAAACCTAGATACAAAAGAATCAGAATTACTTTATTTACTAAGATTTTATGGCAGAAAATATCAATATCAACCCTCGTACAGAGGAGTTGAAGACCGAGTTTAGCAACATGATTTGGAAGATGGCTACCAATCTGGTGCATGGAGGCAAGGTGAACCCTGTTCAGTTTATGGACTATACCCTGGGCGGTCTCTTCTACCGATTCATTTCCGAGAACATCACCGACTACTGCAACCAGCTGATGCGTGATGCTGGCGTGGAGAATGCCGACTATGCCCACATGACCGATGAGATGGCGGAGAACGCACGAGAGCAAATTATCAATGCCAAGGGCTTCTTTATCCTCCCTTCACAACTCTTCATCAATGTGGCGAACGCAGCCAAGAATAACACGGAGCTGAACACTACGCTGAGCAATAACTTCCGTGCCATCGAAAACAGTGCCGTAGGAAAACCGAGCGAGAACGACGTGAAGGGACTCTTCAATAACTTCAATACCAACGACCAAGGTCTGGGTGCTACCGTTGCCGAGCGCAACGAGTTGCTTACAACGCTCTTGGAGAGCATCCGAGACCTCAACTTCGACAAGTATATCGAGAGCGGCATCGACGTGTTTGGTCTTTGCTACGAGCACCTCATCAAGATGTACGCCCTCAATTCGGGTACCAAGGGAGGCGAGTTCTATACCCCTGGCGATGTAAGCTATCTCTTGGCGATGATAGCTGCGGCAGGACGCCAGAGTGTCAACAAGGTGTATGACCCTGCTTGTGGCTCAGGCTCTTTGCTTTTGAACTTTATCCGTGTGGTGGGTGCCAAGAACGTAAAGGATGGTTTCTATGGTCAGGAAATCAACATGAAAACCTACAACCTCTGTCGTATGAACATGTTCTTGCACAATGTGAACTACGACCATTTTGACATTCAGAACGGCGACACCTTGAAGAATCCGCTGCACGAATGCGACGAGCCATTCGATGCCATCGTCTCAAACCCGCCATATTCTGTGCCTTGGGATGGTGATAGCGATGCCACGCTCATCAACGACCCTCGTTTTTCTCCTGCTGGCGTGCTCGCCCCAAGAAGCAAGGCAGACTTTGCCTTCACCATGCATATGCTCAGTTGGTTGAGTGCCGAAGGCACGGCTGCCATCGTAGAGTTCCCTGGCGTGTTGTATCGTAGCGGTGCGGAGCAAAAGATACGCAAGTACTTGGTAAGCAACAACTTCGTGGATACTGTTATTCAGCTTCCTGCCAATCTATTCTTTAGCGTATCTATTGCCACTTGCATCATTGTTTTGAAGAAGAATAAAGCTGACAATAAGGTTTGCTTCATAGATGCAAGCAATGAGTTTATCCATGAGGGAAATAAGAATAGACTTTCTTTGGATAATCTTAAAAAAATATACAATACCTACATGACCAAGGAGGAGATTGCTCACTTCTCTCATGTGGTTACCACTGCCGATATTGCCGAGGAGGATTACAACCTTTCTGTTTCTACATACGTGGAGCAGGAGGATACTCGTGAGAAAATCGACATTACGGAGTTAAATACTCGTATCTCTGAGATTGTGGCAAGAGAGGAGCAGCTGAGAAAAGATATTGATGAGATTGTAATGCAGTTGGAAGGAGGTGCAGCATGAAGAATCTTGAAACTTTAATACAGGAGCTTTGCCCAGATGGAGTGGAATTCGTGAAGTTGGGGGATGTTCTTGACTATGAACAACCAACGAAATACATTGTAAAATGTAAGGATTATCAGAATGAAGGCATGCCTGTTTTGACAGCAGGGCAAACTTTTATTCTTGGTTATACTGACGAAACAAATGGGATATTTGAGGCTTCTAAGGAAAATCCTGTTATCATTTTCGATGATTTCACGACCTCCTTTCATTGGGTAGATTTTAACTTTAAAGTGAAAAGTTCTGCCATGAAAATGTTACGAGTTTCGAGTGAAAGGGAAGTCTCATTTAGGTTTGTATATTATGCTATGAAATGTATCAAATATCAAACCTTAGAGCACTCTCGCCAATGGATCTCCAAGTATTCGCAAATAGAAATCCCTCTTCCTCCTATCGAGGTGCAAACCGAGATAGTCCGCATCCTCGACAAGTTCACTTCGCTAGAAGCGGAGCTAGAAGCGGAGTTAGATTGTCGCAAGCGACAATACGAGTACTATCGTGACAAGCTGCTCTCGTTCGAGAATGTGGGGGGGGCAAGAAGTAGAGTGGAAGAAAATGAGTGAAGTGTTATGGTCTATAAACACAGGCTTAAATCCTCGAAAGTTCTTTAAGTTGAATACTTCTGATGCTCATAATTACTATGTGACCATAAAAGAAATGAAGAATGGAAAAATCATTTACAATGCTGATACCGATAAAATCAATGATGAAGCACTACTTTTGTGCAACAATCGTTCAAATTTAGAAGCTGGTGATTTGATTTTTTCAGGGACAGGAACAATTGGTCAAATTGTGGTTATAGATAAAACCCCTAAGGATTGGAATATAAAGGAAGGATTATATGCCCTCAAACCTAAAGCAGAGGTAGTGCTTTCTAAATATCTTGCTTATATATTGAAAGAAACATCGATAAGAAAGTCATATATGAAGAAAGCTTTAGGTGGAACGGTGAAAAGTGTTCCGATGAAAGTGTTGGGAGCATTGAAAATTCCAGTTCCTTCCCTCCAAGAGCAAGAGCGAATAGCAAATATCCTCGACCGCTTCGAGTCCCTGACCACTTCCCTCCAGTCTGGTCTCCCTGCCGAAATCGCAGCACGCCGCAAGCAGTACGAGCACTACAGAGACAAGCTGCTTACCTTCAAGCGCAAGGGAGCAGCATAGTAGTGGGGATTACAAATCCCCTCCAACATTTACTTGGGATGAAATATAATAATTTTTAAAAAATAGAAAACAATGGATACATTACTTAATTCTGCAACGTTTAGATTACAATATAATTTTCCACGTGATTATACAGCGAACGTGAAGATTTCACTATACAAGCGTGACAAAAGCTTTAAGCTCCGTTACTTGTATAAAGCAAGAGAATCAGATTATTATATCAATTATTCTGGAGTATCTTGTGAGTTTGGTCAGGATTCTATTAATTTTGATGTTGATAGAGAACCAGAAAAACAATTTAAAGAAGTATGCTTTCATTGGTATCGCATGCAGGTGAATTCTGAGCATGACCCAGTAACAAAAGCATGGGGGATGACTAGTGGCATTTTTAAAATGGGTTTACACATTTTGACTCCGTATGTATATGATACGTCAACTAATAGATTTACGCTTTATTTGAGATTTGAGGGGCAATTCGGTTATTTTGCAAAAGAGTTTTCTCGAATTTCTGGCCTGAATATATCAGAGGCAGATATGCCTTCTATGATGTTGTCCGTAACAAACAATTCGGTATCATTAAATAGGGTAATAGGTATGAATGGAACACAACCACAACTACAATTAGTCAAGATATTGGATAACCCTGTGGAATTTATCAATATGACTCTTGGGGCTTATTTCGCATTCGAAAATCATCGAACACCTTTGTTTTAATCCCCCTAAGTACAAAACTTATGCAAGCAAACGACATTGTTTCAGAGAACCCCCAGAGCACGGTGGTAGCCCAATACGAGCGTACCACCCCTCGTGCCGAGGCTTACCAAAGCGAGGCGGAGCTGGAGCAGGGGATGATTGCCCAGCTACAGCGACAGGGCTACGAGTATGCCCATATCCACCACGAGGACGAGCTGATACAGAACCTTCGCCTCCAGTTGGAAAAACTCAACGGCTTCCATTTTTCCGACAATGAGTGGGAGCGTTTCTTCAAGGCGGAAATCGCCAACGAGGGTAAGGGTATTGTTGACAAGGCAGAGACCATACAGCGTGACAACATCAAGGCTTTCACCCTCGACGATGGTACGCAGAAAAACATCTACCTCATCGACCAGCAAGACCCTCCCCACAACTCCACCCAGGTGATCAACCAATACGAGGTAAATGACGGCAAGCGCCCCAACCGCTACGACGTGACCATCCTCGTAAACGGTCTACCTCTGGTTCACATCGAACTGAAACGCCGAGGCGTGAGCCTGAAGGAAGCCTTCAACCAGATAAACCGCTACGGCAGGGAATCGTTCTGGGCAGGGTGCTCGCTCTATGAGTACGTGCAAATCTTCGTCATCAGCAACGGCACGGAGACCAAGTACTATAGCAACACTACCCGTGACAGCCATATCCGGGAACAAGCCAAGCAGGGCAAGAAGCCACGGCAGAAGACCTGCAACTCGTTTGAGTTTACCAGCTACTGGGCAGATGCCAAGAATAAGGTGCTCGGCGACTTGGAGGACTTCACAGCTACCTTCCTTACCCGCCACTCCCTGCTTAACATCCTCACCAAGTTTTGCGTCTTCACCGACCAAAAGATTCTGATGGTGATGCGCCCATACCAGATAGCAGCCACCGAAAAACTGCTCAACCAGATAGAGATAGCTCACAACGCCAAGCTCTACGGCACAAGAGACGCTGGCGGCTACATCTGGCACACCACAGGCTCGGGCAAGACCCTCACCTCCTTCAAGGCGGCACAGCTCGCCTCCAAACTGCCTTACATAGAAAAGGTATTATTTGTGGTGGATAGAAAAGACCTCGACTACCAGACGATGAAGGAGTACGACCGATTCCAGAAGGGCGCTGCCAACGGCAACACCTCGACCAAGGAACTGGAAAAGCAACTGAACAACAGCAAGAGCCGCATCATCATCACCACCATACAGAAGCTCGCCAACTTCATCAAGAAGAACCCCGACCACGACATCTACCGCAAGGAGGTGGTCATGATATTCGATGAGTGCCACCGCTCGCAGTTTGGCGACATGCACACCGCCATCACCAAGCGATTCAAGAAATACTACCTCTTCGGCTTCACCGGCACGCCAATCTTCGTGGAGAACATCTCCGCTTCGAGCAAGGGTACGCTGAAAACCACCGAAGACGTGTTTGGCAAGCGTCTGCACGCCTACACCATCGTGGATGCCATCAGAGACCACAACGTGCTGAAATTCCGTGTGGCATACATCTCCACCATGAAGGAGAAGGAGAACGTGAAGGACGACCAGGTTTGGGGTATCGAGGAAGAGGAGGCGCTGAAGGACGACCGCCGCATCACCAATGTGTCACAATACATCTTGGACCACTTCGACCAGCAGACCAAGCGTGCCAGCAGCTATACCTTCAGCAAGCTCATCAACATCGAGGAAGTGGTGACCGACAAGAAGAAAAAGGTAGAGGAAGAGCGACAGAAGACACGACTCAGCGGATTCAACAGCATCTTCGCCGTACAGAGCATCGACTTTGCCAAGCTCTACTACAACAAACTGAAAGAGCTACAGGTAGAGCAGCCCGAGAACAAGCGGCTCAAGGTAGCCACCATCTTCAGCTATGCACCCAACGAGGAAGTAGCCGACGGCGAGGAAGACGAGGACAACGACTCCACCGACGGACTCGACCAGAGCAGCCGAGACTTCTTGGAGGCAGCCATCAAGGACTACAACCTGATGTTCAACACCGCCTACGATACCTCTTCGGAAAAGTTCCCCAACTATTACAAGGACGTTTCGCAGCGCATGAAGAACCGAGAGATAGACCTGCTGATAGTGGTCAACATGTTCCTGACAGGATTCGACGCCACCACGCTCAACACGTTGTGGGTGGATAAAAACCTGCGCTACCACGGATTGCTGCAAGCCTACAGCCGCACCAACCGCATCCTGAACTCGGTAAAGACCTACGGCAACATCGTATGCTTCCGCAACCTGGAGGATGCCACCAACAAGTGCCTTGCCCTCTTCGGCGACCCTACCGCCAAGGGCGTGAGCATCCTGCGCCCGTTCGAAGACTACTTCGATGGCTACGACGAGGTGACGGAAGACGAGAACGGCGAGGAGAGACAGGAGCACGTGAAAGGCTATACCGAATATCTTGAAGAACTGAGAGAGTTGGCACAGCCAGGCGAGATGCCGCTCACCGATGCAGACAAGAAGCAATTCATCAAGCTCTTCGGCGGCATCCTGAAGATAAGAAACCTGCTTACCAGCTTCGACCAGTTTGCCGAGCAAGACCCCCTCAGCGAGCGAGACCTGCAGGACTATACGAGCATCTATCTCTCGCTGAGAGACTGGGCAAAGGAGAACGCAGAGAGCGGCGACAAGACCAACATCAACGACGACATCGAGTTTGAAATGGAGCTGGTGAAGCAAGTGGAGGTGAACATCGACTACATCCTCTTCCTCGTGCAGCAGATGCAGGGCGACCGTGCCGACATCGCCGAGCTGACTATCCAAATCAACAAGGCAATCGACTCCAGCCCAGACTTGCGAGACAAGAAAGACCTCATCAACCGATTCATCGAGAGTCTTACTCCGGATAGCCAGGTTACCGACAAATGGAAGGAATACGTGGATGCAGAGAAGCGCAAGGAGTTTGAGCGCATCGTGAGCGAGGAGCACCTGAAGGAAGGCCCCGCCAAGGAGTTTATAGAGACCGCCTGGGAGCGAGGTTACGTGCCTGAGGGTGGTTTGGAGTTGAACGCCATCATGCCACCTATCAATCCATTCGACCCGAACGCCAACCGAGAGGGCAAGCTGCAAAAAGTACTTGGTAAGATCAAGGGCTTCTTCGGCAAGTTCTTCGAGATAGCAGGAGGAGAATTCTAAACTGATATATAACTAACAATAAATAACAAAACAAACAGAACGCAAGCTTCGCCCAGCAGAATACTACGCTCTCGCTGGGCGGGGCTTGTGTATTGCTTGATAACCCATAGTATAATGAAGTATCGTAAATTTAAAATAAGTGATGAAGAATCCGTACAACAACTTATAGCAAAACTGAAAAATCTACTAGCCGAAGCAGATTTTGTATATGACTGTCCACCTCCTTTACCTGGAAAAGAAGCCATGACTGAGAATTTTGTTGATGATGATGGCATCATGGTGTGCGATGCACCTCAACTTTCTCCAGAAAGAGTAGAAGAACAGAAACATGATATACAATATCATCTACATAAGTTGATAGATGAGGTAATGAATGTGAATGATTATGATCGTGTTTTGGTGATTAGAACGCTCTTAGAGCATTTTAATCGTAAAGATGAACATATCATAGAAGAAGAATTGTCAAGAGTAGATGAACATCTAAATTCACTTGATGAATACAGGAAATTCAAACAGGCGAAGCTTCTAGATACAAAGAAAGTGACCGACGTTCAGTTTGCTCATGCCATAGACCTTCTTTTGTTGGAAATAGATAATAATGGTCGCTATATCTTTGAGAGTAAGTCTCATTGGATAGCCGTGTTTAGGGTGGCTGCTGATATGCATTTGATAGGTGATAATGACTATCAGGGGTTTGATAATTGGATTCATCGCATTCACTCCAAGCATCTCAGAATAGATTTCACGTCTAAAACCCTAAAGCCCATGACTACACACTGCTATTTTCAACCATTCGAAAAATGGGAATTTCAGCCATTGAAGAATGAAACGAAACGTCCTTATGACAAGATGGTGACTGTAGTTGTCAGGCTTAAAAAACTACTGGAACAGGTAAAAATGTAAGAAATTAGCGCTAAGTTTTAACCCGAAAAATAACCTTATAACCTACAAAATAACCCAATGGTTATTAGCTTGGAGGCTTCCAAAATAAGCCCTATCTTTGCACCCGTAATCAGACAAGTAAAGTCTGGTTGCGGGCGTTTTTTGTTTATAGGAATCCGGTACCATTCCTAAAACTGAAATTTGGCGAATATCTCGCAGTCCAACCCATAAATATTACATATTAACATGATAGAAAATGCTTATGTGTTTTATCATCCGCAGTATGGCGGATTGAGAGTGGTGCGCAACGACGAAGGGTTGTTCTTTTGCATCGAAGACTTGGTTGCCATCACAGATATCGGCAGAGATAAATTGTTCACGGTATTAGCCGACACGGAGGGGAAAGTGGTCGAAATGTGTGTGGAAGAGCTAAACAAAAAGATACCGAAGGATATTAAACCTCGTTTGTTTTTTGGTGAATTCTTTTCCAATGCTGACAAGGTGAAACGAAATTGTAAATTAGCCTGGAGAAGTATGATATTGAAAGAAGCCTATTGTAACCCTCTGGGAAAGCCGATGGACATCCGATATGCTACCGACGGCCTGTATATCAACGGTATGCGAATCAACTAACATTATTAATCTTTTAAACAAGTGATTACAATTATGAAACAAGCAGCAAAGAAGCAACTCTTCAACGCCCAGAAGGTGGACGGAGCCATCATCAGTGAAGAAAACGGTACCATCGCCTTCCGCAAGGCGCCATGGAACGATACCGAAGTTATCTGCGAACAGCCTAAGGTGATACCGGGCAGAATGTTTTGCTCTGGCGAGAGGGGAGGCGACGAGTTCGACTTCAAGCCTTACGAGCATACTGGCGAGAAGATCTTCGAGGAAATCTTCAAGACCAAGCATGCCGTGGTGCGCACCACCAAGCGCACGGTGCAGGTGAACTATACCTTCAGCCGAGACCTGGACAAGCAGGACATGCTGCGCTACCTCAAGGCAGAGCACAAGGAGCTGATTACCGGATTCAAGAATGCAGACATCAAGGGGTAATTGATAATGTATAATTTAACACTTAACATTCAAAAAAACAATGGAACATATTATAGCATATAATCCGTACAAGAATGGCAATAAGGGGAGCGTAAGCTCCCAGCCACTCTCGGTCTACGACAAGACCATCGCTTATCCCTGGATGGCAGAACTGGTAGCTGCCATCCGTGGGGGTAACGATGAACTGAAGAAGCAGCTGCCTTTCCGCTGCGCTCACTACTACCAGTTCCGAGACAACAGACGCTCGCAGAAGAACGCCGTGCCCGAAAGCTTCCTCTTTCAGACCACCATCGACGTGGACGATAAGAAATATGTGGACAAGGCGATAGAGAAGGCACGTGAGCTGAACTGCAGCAATACCATCTGGAAGGGTGCCCTGCTGCACCTGGAGTACTCTGCCCGCAAGAAGCTGCACATCGACATCCGTATGCCCGTGGGGATGACGATCGAGGAGACGCAGCGAGCCTATTGCGAGGCACTGGGCGTGCCCTACGACGAGAGCTGCATCACGCCCGAGCGCATGCTCTTCATCACCGACAAGGAGTCGGAAATATATCGCTCGCCCCATTGGTACGAGGTGCTGCCACAGGAAGAGCTTGAGAAGCGCAGACAAGCCTACCTGGACCGTGGGCTCACCATCGACGGAAGAATCCAGCAAGGCACCCAGCCCCAACCGTTCAACATTCAAAACTCAACATTCAAAACTCAACAAAATGTTCAAGACAATCGACTTTCGGGCTCTGACAGCCATCACGCTGTTTCTTCTGGCTCTACTATTCAGCCTGCCCAATCTTGTGATAGCAATGCTGCTCATGCTGCTCATCTCAGCCCTGCAGGAACTCCTCAGGATGCTGTCGCAGTGGCAACCGGCAAGAACCTCGCAGCCTTCGACCTCTTCCGCAATGCGGCTGGTCTGAAGGACGTAGATATCAACTCCCAAGGCTCCCGTCACTCATCGCTCCTGGCGATTATGAGCGCAGGCGCATCGAGAGTGATGCCCGAAGACGAACTGAAGGCGGTGGTGGCGCAGAAGATGCCTGCCTTCTCGCAGGAGCGTGACTGTCAGCAGCTCATCCACGACTTCTATGCGAAATATGGTGACAGTTCGAAGCCGATGTCGCAAGCCGTGATCCGCATCAATGCCCAGGCGGAGAAGTCCTCTCAGAAGAATGCCGTGGCATTCCAATCCGCAAGTTCCATGGGTTCCGAAGGCGGCACGGATTCCAATGCGGAAGATGATAAAATCGCTCCGCCTCCGATGCCCGAAAATCTCCCGAAACTCGTGGAGCTGCTGCTATCAAAGACCCCGGACATCTACAAGCCTGCCGTGGCACACGCCATCTTCCCGCCACTTGCCACGCACCTCTGCAAGACCACCTTCAAGTATATCGACAACGTGGAGCACGAGGCTACCCTGATGTGCTGTCTGCTGGCGGGCACGGGCGCAGGCAAGAACTGTGTGCAGATGCCTATCAACATGATTATGGAGGACATCAGAAAGCGAGACCGTGAGAACCTCAACAGGGAGAAGGAATGGAAAGAGGAGGTGACACGAAAGGGAGCCAACAAGGACAAGCGCAAGCGCCCGGAAAACCTCATCATCCAGGAGATAGACGCTGATATGACCAACCCGGCATTCGTCATGCGCACGGCTGAGGCTCAGGAGCATTTCCTCTATACATCGCTCAACGAGATAGACCAGTTCGATGCCCTCAAGGGACAGGGCAACCAGCAGTTCAAGATTATGTGCCTTGCCTTCGACCCGGGCAACCAATATGGTCAGACGCGCGTGGGCACATCGAGCGTCACCGAGCGCATCACCATCCGGTTCAACTGGAATGCATCGACCACGGTCCAGCTGGGGCAGCGATATTTCTCGAAAGTGCTCACCGACGGACCTATCAGCCGCATCAACTTCTGTACCATCCCAGAGCGGGAAATCGGTGCCGAAATGCCTATATACGGCGAATATGACGATGCCTTCAGAGAAGCACTCAAACCGTACATAGAGAATTTGTGCAAGGCGTCGGGTAGGATAGAATGCGCTGAGGCTTTCGCCCTGGCAGAAAAGCTGAAGGAAGAGAACGCTGACTTTTCGCGCATGTCGCAAAACAGGGTGTTCGAGAATCTTTCCTTCCGTGGCAACGTAATAGCCTTCCTCAAGGCTTGCGTGCTATACGTGGCAAACGGCTGCAAATGGGAACCCGAAATAGAAGAGTTCATCAGATGGAGCGAGAGCTACGACCTGTGGTGCAAGATGATTTTCTTTGGCGCAGGCATAGCCAAGGCTAATGAGGTAGGAGAGAAATCGAGCAAGCGTGGACCAGCCAACCTGCTGCAGCAATTGCCTGACACTTTCACCTACACGCAGGCTGAGATGGTGCGCCTGCAGAACGACTTCGGCAAGAAAGGCACGGCGATGATGCTGAGAAACTGGGTGAACCGCCATTACATCGAGAAAATTCCTCCGAAAGGCGCAACTGCCGACGGTGGTGACGGAAAGCAAGGCGGAAAGGTATTCAGTATTCAGTTATTCAGTTTTAAGAAGCTATTATTCCGTTCCGACGGACTCGACCTGAGATGTTTTGACGTAAAATAGTTTAACACATAACATTCAAACAAATGGAAATAGTATTAAAGCGTATAGCTAAAATGGGAACTTATACCATAGGTAGACTCTATCTGCTGACCGATGCGAGTGTAAAGCGTAACTCGCTGCCTGGTAAGAAGATAGACGACAAGAGTAGATTGGTTCATACCTTTGACAGCCAGCTGCTGTCCAAGGATACATATCTCTGCGATACCATGGAGCCTACATGGCGCAATCTGTTGGGTATCAAGCTAAAGCCAGAGGAAGTGGATGCCCGCTATAGCCGCAAGAGCGGCGTGAAGGCTCGTAAGATACCTGGTCATACGGCCATTCCTGAGGGATCATATCCCGTGGTCATATCGTATTCGCCAAGATTCAAGCGTTGGCTGCCATTGCTGCTGGGCGTGCCGAATTTCGAGGGCATCCGCATTCATGCAGGCAATTATCCTGACGACACGCAAGGCTGCATCCTCGTAGGGGAGAATAAGCTCGAGGGTATGGTGGTGAACTCCCGTATCTGGCTGCAACGACTCATCAACGCCATGATTGCGGCTCGCGACCGAGGCGAAAGTATCTGGATTACTATCCAATAGGCTACAAGTGATAAACAGATGAGGGTGTATCATAAATACATGATCACCCTCTTTTTATCTTTTAAAAGTATAAAGGCAGGAACGCCTAACGGACTTGCGTTACTTATTGCACCTAACGGACTTGCATATCTCCCTAGCGCCTAACGGACTTGCGAGCCTGTATTATGGACTTATAACATAGCCTCATTTATACTTTTTATTACTTTCCGATGCAGAAGTGCTTGAAGATATTATTCAGCGTTTCCTGACTGCTTATCTGTCCACCGGTGATTTCTCCCAATTCTTCCAGCACCATCTTGAGGTCTTCGGCTATGATGTCGCCGCTCATGCCCATATCCATTGACTCCAAGACACGTGAGAGGGATTCGTCGGCACGGAGCAATGCTTCATAATGGCGGGCACTCGTCACAATTACATCGTTCTCCGTAATCTCCGGAATGTCGGCTGCCCTGACGAGAGCCTGCTCCAAATCAGAAACGTTTTCGCCTGTACGGGCACTGATATTCAAGATAGAAACATTCTCATCTGACAATGTAACGGAAGATGAAGGCTGACTATTCTCATCTGATGAAAGCATAGCCTTATCAAATGAAATCTCATCGATTTTATTGAAAACCATCAGCAGTTTCTTGCCCTGATTCTTCTCCTTCATATCCTCTATTTCCGCTTCCGTAGGCTGCGCATCAAGGAGCCAGATCACTATCTTGGCCTCTTCCATCTTCTGATAGGTGCGCTCGATTCCGATGTTCTCCACCACATCGTCCGTCTTGCGGATTCCAGCAGTATCGATAAAGCGGAAGGTGATTCCGTCGATGAGGGTCGTATCTTCGATGACGTCTCGGGTAGTACCGTGGATATTGCTCACGATGGCCTTTTCTTCATGCAGCAGGCGGTTGAGCAGGGTGCTCTTGCCTACATTCGTCTTGCCCACGATGGCCACAGGAACGCCCTGTTTCAGCGCATTTCCGGTCTCAAAGGAATGGGCGAGGGTGGTAATCTTCTTTTCTATTTCTGCAGCCAAGACACGCAGTTCGCTGCGGTCGGCAAACTCCAGTTCCTCATGATCGCTGAAGTCCAATTCCAGTTCGAGCAGGGAGGTCATCTTCAGGAGTTTTTCGCGCAAAACGGTCAATTCACTGCTGAAATGTCCCTTCAACTGGCTGAGTGCCATCTGATGGGTCGCCTTGTTGGTAGAAGCAATCAGATCTGCCACTGCTTCAGCCTGCGAGAGATCCATCTTGCCGTTCATATAGGCACGACGGGTATATTCGCCCGGTTCTGCCTGGCGGCAACCTACCTCTATGAGGCGCTGAAGAACTTGCTGAAGAATGTATCGGCTACCATGGCAGGAAATCTCCGTGGAATCCTCGCCCGTATAACTGTGGGGCGCTCTGAACACGCTCACTAAGACATCATCTATCGTATGACCATCCTTGTCTTTGATTTCTCCATAGTGAAGGGTGTTGGGGTTAGCGGCAGACAGTTGCTTCCCGCTAACAGAAACGAACACCTTGTCTGTAAGACGGATGGCTTCACTACCACTGAGTCGGATGATTCCGATGGCGCCTCCAGCTGGAGTGGCAAGGGCGCAAATACATTCTTCTGAGTTTGTCATTTATCTATCCTTTTTATATATTTCCCTTTTAAATTTGTACTTTTTTAATTTGTACTTTTTTACCTTTTTACCTTTTTACTTTTTTACCTTTAAAAAAGCCTTTCAACTAAATTCTGTCGAGCACCACCTTGATCAGATTGTCGATCGTACTCTTATATCCTGTATTAGCACGCTTGGCGCGGCGGTTGGCTATTACCATGCAGCAGGTTAAAGCCTTATGGCCGAGCAGCAGAGAAAGACCAGCAAGCGCTGAGCTTTCCATCTCGAAGTTGTTGACACGCAATCCTTTATACTCAAATGCCTCAATCTTTGCATTAAGTTCCGGATCGGCGAGTGGAGCACGGAGTTCTCTGCCCTGAGGGCCATAGAATCCGCCACAGGCAATGGTAATTCCTCTCACCATATCATCGGCAGCAATCTGTTCCAGCAACTCCTTATTATTATCGACGCAGTATGGATTTCCTATCTGGTCTATCCACTTCACCTGGCGCTTGAATTCAGCCTCTGTCTCGAGGTCACAGATCTCATTGCGGCGGGCATAGAAATTGATGAGTCCGTCGAAACCGATACTCTTCTGTGAAGCCACAAAGGTGCCTTCCGGACACTCTGGCTGCAAACCGCCGCAGGTGCCGATGCGCACGAGGGTGAGGGTGGTGTGCTCAGGTTTCTCGGTGCGGGTCTTGAAGTCGATGTTCTTCAAAGCATCCAACTCATTGACCACAATATCTATATTATCGCATCCGATGCCCGTACTCTGCACGGTGATGCGTTTTCCCTGATAAGTACCCGTAATGGCATGGAACTCACGGCTTGAGACCTCGCATTCCTTTTCCTCAAAGTGGGAGGCAACGAGAGCCACTCTGCCAGGGTCGCCAACTAATATAACCTTATCAGCCACTTGTTCTGGGCGCAAATGAAGATGGAAGCAACTGCCGTCTTCATTGATAATCAATTCTGATTCTGCGAAATACTTTGCCATATTTTTCTCGTGTTTAATGAATGATATTAAAATTTTTAAAATACAAAGGTAGAAAAAAATTCTGATACTTGGTTCTTTCTTTAAGAATTATTATAGTTTTGTAGAGAGGGGACGAAATCTGAAACGTTTCCTATTATTAAGCATCCATCAAAATCATTTTAAATCCGTCACAATCCATGTGATAAAAAGAAAATTGTTTGTTTACACGAAAAAATTCCGCATTTATTTTGTCGTTTCAAAAAAAAGGAGTACTTTTGCCCACAGAAATCAATTATTCAACGAAACAAAACTCTAAAAATGAAACAGACAATTTTGGTAACAGGTGGTACTGGTTTCATAGGAAGCCATACTACAGTAGAGTTGCAACAGGCAGGCTATAACGTAGTGATCGTAGATGATCTTTCAAATTCTAAGATTGAAGTATTGGACGGCATTGAGAAGATTACAGGTATTCGCCCAGCTTTCGAGCAGGTGGATTTGCGTGACAAGGCTGCCACAGAGGCTGTATTCCAGAAATACCCAGCTATCGAGGGTATTATCCATTTCGCTGCCAGCAAGGCAGTAGGCGAGAGCGTGCAGAAGCCATTGCTCTATTACCGCAACAATATCGTATCGCTCATCAACCTTCTGGAACTGATGCCTAAGTACGATGTCAAGGGAATCATCTTCTCTTCCAGCTGCACCGTTTATGGTCAGCCAAAGCCTGAAAACCTTCCTGTTACCGAAGAGGCTCCTCATCAGAAGGCTACCTCTCCTTATGGAAACACCAAGGAAATCAACGAGCAGATTATCGCCGACTACATCCACAGCGGTGCTAACATCAAGAGCATCGTGCTGAGATATTTCAACCCAATCGGCGCACACCCATCTGCTGAAATCGGCGAGTTGCCAAACGGCGTTCCAAACAACCTCATCCCTTACGTTACTCAGACTGCGATGGGCATTCGCAAGGAACTCACCATCTTCGGCAATGACTACGATACTCCTGACGGAACCTGCATCCGCGACTACATCTATGTAGTGGATCTGGCCAAGGCTCACGTAGCTGCCATGGCTCGCGTACTGGACAAGGAGACTGAGCCTATCGAGTACTTCAACATCGGTACTGGCAACGGTAACTCTACTCTGGAAATCGTTGAGACTTTCGAGAAGGCTACTGGCGTGAAACTGAACTGGAAATATGGTCCTCGCCGTGAGGGTGATATTGAGAAGATTTGGGGAGACTGCACCAAGGCCAACGAGGTGTTAGGCTGGAAGGCTGAGGCTAAGTTGGAGGATGTTTTGGCTTCTGCATGGAAATGGCAGGAGAAGCTTCGCGCTGACGGAATTATGTAATTTGATATATTAAATAATATTAAAAGTAGAACTTGAATCATATCAGGTTCTACTTTTTTTATTACTTTTGCAATATCATCTTAATCCATAAATAATAAGCGCTTATGACAAGAAAATTACTTTATATACTGTTCGCTTCAGCTATGCTGATGGGCGGCAATTTCAAGGCAGCAGCTGACCCTATCATCGAAGTCAATGCTACCGACTTCAATCAGGTAGGAATCAGTTTTAATAATGGCGTGTTGCATATTACCGGTGCAGCAGGGCTCAGCGTTTCTGTCTATAACATCGTAGGCCAGAAGGTTTATGAGGGAAGAATTGACAGCAGCGACAAGAGAATAGAGTTGAACCTTCCAGCCAATTGCTACATTGTGAAGGTGGGTTCTGTGGCTCGTAAAATCAGTGTGAAACGATAGTATTAATGTGAAAATCAAGAGGATTTTATATAATTTGTCCTTGTTGCTTTTCATCTTTTCCTCATGTGAACTCTTTTCTTCATGTGAGGAAAAAGTGGTTTGTACTACCAGAAATGTGACACTTGAAGACTACCGGAAATTCGGAGACGACTGCATGTCTATCCGCTCGATGGAGGTGAGAAATGTCATAGACAGTCTGATAAGAAGCGATAAGGACGAACTGGCGGCAGACATTCGCACAAGAAAGTATTATCGACAGGAGGGCAACTTCTTGTGGATTAATCGTCATGGCCTTACCTCTCAGGCCGACACGCTGCTCAGATATCTTCAGACCGTAGGAGAAATGGGATTTTCACCCAACAGATTCTGCGTAAAGGACATCCAGAACGACATCCAAATCACACGCGAGATGGGGTTTGACGAAGCTCATCCCATCAACCACGTCTTCGGCAGATTGGAATACAAATTGACCAAGGCTTATCTGAGATACGCTACAGGACAGAGATTTGGCTACACGAATCCTTCTTTTCTGCTCAACAGGCTCGACACACTCAAGCCGCACAGACCAGACACCATCCGCAGACCGGTAAGATACAGAGGACTTTTTGACATCAAGATGGATTTACCTGATGATGGTTTTTATCAAATGGCCCTGCGCAAGATAGAGAAAGATTCCGTTCCGGTTTTCCTCAGCGAAATTCAACCTGCAGGCACTTTCTATCGTGAACTGGCCAAGGAAGTTGCCGCTAAACAGGGTTCGAAAGACTGGCAAGCCAAGCTGCTCTGCAACATGGAGCGGGCAAGATGGCGACTGAAAGACTATCCGCAGAAGCACAAAAAATACATCATGGTGAACATCCCTTCCTTCCATCTGATGGCCGTTGACGAAAAAGACACGCTCACCATGCGCATCGGTTGCGGAACCACAGAGACCAAAACCCCTTTGCTCACCAGCACCATCAAGCGCATGGACGTGAATCCTGTGTGGATTGTACCGAGAAGCATCATCGAAAAAGACATGATTCATTACTTCAGCCGTTCCTATTGCAAGCGCCGCGGTTTTTACGTCATGGACAGACGGACAGGCAAGGAACTGAATATGAACCAAGTACACGCAGGACTACTTCGCGATCCGATGTACGCAGTGGTGCAAAGAGGAGGAAAGGGCAACAGCCTGGGCAGACTGATTTTCAGATTTGACAATAATTTCTCCGTCTATCTGCACGACACCTCCAACCGCGATTTCTTCAAGCAGCAGAATAGGGGAGTTTCTCATGGCTGCGTAAGAGTGGAAAAGCCTTTCGAACTGGCCAAGTTCATTCTGAAGGACAAGAGCGAGAAGTTTTTGGATAATCTCAACTACTGCATGACGACTGATTCGCTGAACGACAAGAAGAGAATCATCCACTCCATCAAAGTGGAACCCACAGTACCCTTGTATCTGGCTTATTACACCATCTATCCAACGAAAGGAAACACTCCAGCAGGATGGTCGGAATATCCTGACGTATATGGATTTGACAAGGCCATATACCAATATCTCATAAAAAATTACCGTTAAATGAAGAGTATTTCTGATAATGAACTGGTTTACATGCTCCGGGAACCTGCCACCAGAAGGGAAGGGTTCTCGGCCATGGTGCAACAATATAGCGAGCAACTGTATTGGAAGGTTCGCCATATCGTACTCACTCATGAAGACGCTAATGATGTTTTGCAGAATGTTTTTCTAAAAGCCTGGAAAAATTTGGAAACTTTCCAGGGCAAATCTTCCCTCAGCACCTGGCTTTACAGGATTGCGGTCAATGAATCGCTCGACTTTCTCAGGAAAAGAAAGCAGGAGGGAATGGCCAGCGAGATAGAAAATGCTGGAGTAGCCAACCAGCTATTGGCAGACAACTATTTTGATGGCGATGAAACACAGGCCCAACTGCAGGAAGTCGTCTCTAAACTGCCCGAAGTTCAGCGCACCGTTTTCACGATGAAATACTTCGAGGACATGAAATACTCAGAAATCAGTAAGATACTGAACACCAGTGAAGGAGCCCTGAAAGCATCGTATCATCTGGCCGTGAAAAAAATCACGGAATATTTTGAGAATAAAGATTAAACTTTTTCTAATCAGTTACGTCAGATATAATAAAAAGAGAAGATGTATGAAGAAAGAAGAAAAAATATTGATAGATAAGTTTGGTAAAGCCAATCATTTTTCTGTTCCGGAAGGTTATTTTGAATCCTTTACGGATCAGATGATGGATTTGTTGCCAGAATCAGAAGCCCGCGTTATAGAGATGCACCCTGCCACATGGTGGAACCGTCTGCCTATCAAAAAGGTGGCTGCAGCCGTTGGAGCTGTACTGGTTATTGGAGCCGGCAGCCTTTGGATGAGCAATCATACTCATTCAGACAAGGGGAACACAGTATCCTCCTGCCCATTACATCAAGCTACCACTGGCTCTGAATATGGTACTTTCGACCAGATGGCTGATTACACCATGATGGACAATCAGACGATTTATGCTTCGCTGGTGGGAGAAAACTTTTAAAAGCAGTAAAGAACAATGATGAAGAAAAATATTTTAAAATGCAGTATGGGACAGATCTTGAGAACAACCGTGCTCATAATTCTGATGTTGTGCACTTTTGGTGTGGCTAACGGTCAGCACAGAAAGCGCCCTCCATTCAATCCTGCAAAATTTGAGGCAGATCTGGAGCAGTTCATCACAGTCAATGCCTGTCTGTCCCCATCCCAGGCAGCTTCATTCTTCCCGGTTTACCGCCAGATGATGAAGAAGCAAAGAGCGCTTTTTGATGAAATGCGCCGACTCCGCATGATCAATCCGAAAGACAATGAAGCTTGTGAAGAGGCTATCAGAAAACAGGATGAACTGGATATACAAATCAAACAGTTACAGCAGGAATATCATGGAAGATTTCTCATGATGCTACCTGCCAACAAGGTATTATCCATCATCAAAGCCGAAGAAAAATTCCACAGACAGATTTTCAAGAAAATGAAATAGTTCTTCTGTTATCGAGAATTGTTTTCTTACAAGAAGGAATCCCTTTTTCCAGCAAGATAAAACTGCAAAAAGAACAGATAAACCCCACAAATTGAATCGCAAAAGTATTTATATGGAATATTTTTGCGATTTTTTTTTGTTCTTTCCAGTAAATATTGTAATTTTGCAGTTCAGAAACAATTTACATAATAAGATAATGTATAGAACGAATACTTGTGGAGAGCTCAGACTCTCTGATGCAGGCAAGGAAGTAACACTTGCCGGTTGGGTTCAGCGCTCTCGTAAGATGGGCGGTATGACCTTCGTTGACGTGCGTGACCGATACGGAATCACACAGATCGTTTTCAACGAAGCTGATGACATGAACTTATGTGAGGCGGCCAACAAACTTGGTCGTGAATTCTGTATCCAGGTAAAGGGTCTCGTAAGCGAACGTCAGAGCAAAAATCCAAAGATGGATACTGGTGACATTGAAATCCTTGCCAAGGAACTCAATGTTCTTTCTAAGAGCCAGACTCCTCCTTTTACAATAGAAGACAATACTGATGGCGGTGATGATATTCGTATGAAATACCGCTATCTGGACTTGCGCCGCCCTGCTGTGCGTAAGAATCTGGAATTGCGCCACCGCATGACCATCCTCATCCGTAACTTCCTCGACAATTATAATTTCATGGAAGTGGAGACTCCTATCCTTATCGGAAGTACTCCAGAGGGTGCTCGCGACTTCGTGGTTCCTTCACGTATGAACCCTGGTCAATTCTACGCTCTGCCACAGAGTCCTCAGACTTTGAAGCAGCTCTTGATGGTGGCTGGTTTCGACCGCTACTTCCAGATTGCAAAGTGCTTCCGTGATGAAGACTTGCGTGCTGACCGTCAGCCTGAGTTCACTCAGATTGACTGCGAGATGAGTTTTGTTGATCAGGACGACGTCATCAATCTGTTTGAGGAAATGGCTCGCCACCTGTTCAAGGAAATCCGTGGCGTGGAATTGCCAAAGTTGGAACAAATGACTTGGCACGAGGCGATGCGTAGATTTGGTAGTGATAAACCAGACTTGCGTTTCGGAATGGAATTCGTTGAACTGAAGGACGCTTTTGCTGGCAAGGGTGAATTCTCTGTCTTTGACGAGGCTAAATATATCGGTGGTATTTGTGTTCCTGGTTGTGCAGACTATAGTCGCAAGCAACTCAATGAACTCACAGACTTCGTTAAGCGACCACAGGTTGGCGCCAAGGGTCTCGTCTACATCAAGTACAATGCTGACGGTACTGTGAAGAGCAGCATCGACAAGTTCTACTCTCCAGAAGTATTGGCTGAGATCAAGGAAGTGATGGGCGCTAAAGACGGCGACCTGGTTCTTATTCTCAGCGGCGACAACGCAAACAAGACTCGTGTTCAGCTCTGCTCTCTCCGTTTGGAAATGGGCGACCGCTTGGGCTTGCGCGACAAGAACGTGTTCAAGTGTCTCTGGATTATTGACTTCCCATTGTTTGAGTGGAGCGATGAAGAGCAGCGCCTGATGGCTACTCACCATCCGTTCACTATGCCAAATCCAGATGATATTCCTCTCTTGGATGAACATCCTGAGCAGGTACGTGCCAAGGCTTACGACTTCGTATGTAATGGTATTGAAGTGGGTGGAGGTTCCCTCCGTATCCACGACACTGCTCTTCAGGAGAAGATGTTTGAGGTTCTCGGCTTCACACCAGAGCGTGCAGAGGCTCAGTTTGGCTTCCTGATGAACGCATTCAAATATGGAGCACCACCTCATGCAGGACTTGCTTTCGGTCTCGACCGTTTCGTAAGCATCCTGGCTGGTCTCGACAGTATCCGTGACTGCATTGCATTCCCTAAGAACAACTCGGGTCGTGACGTGATGCTGGACGCTCCTTCTGAGCTGGATCCAAAGCAGTTGGACGAGTTGGAAATTAAATTAGACTTAAAGGCGTAAATGCTTCAAAAATAACATATTAAGAGTTTCATTTCTTGATTTACATCAAAAAATGAAACTCTTTTTTGCATTTAAAGGCACTTTCTTTCAAAAAAACACTAAAAAATCAATAAAAAGTCGTATATTTGCCAACAGAAACGATGATTTTTTTATAAAGGGAATTAAGAAATTAAGAAAAACCTTAATAGGTATCAAATTTCCTAATATAACAATTATTTACAATAAAACATGGTAGAAAAGAAAGCAACAAAAAAAACAGCAGCAGCTAAGAAAACCGCTACTGCTACAAAGAAGGCTCCAGTAGCTAAGAAAACTACTGCAACCAAGAAAACAACAGCAGAAAAGAAGGAAACAATCTTCTTGAATGCAGAGAACGCTGGTTTCAGAGCTGGTGATGTTTACCAGGCTTTGGCAGCAGCAGATAAAGCTCTTTCTCTTACAGAAGTTGCTGAGATGGCTAAGATTTCAACAGAAGATGCAATTCTTGGAATTGGTTGGCTTCTCAAAGAGGGTAAGATTAAAGATGAGGACAACAAGGTTGCTCTCGCATAAATAAAATGATTCCAAGTTGCCGCGACATTTCTAAATGCCGCGGTTTCTTTTATGTACGCATAAAAAAACTCGCGTTAAATGAATTTTGATCAGGAAATTTTGAGAATTCTAACTTTGGCAGGCGATAATGGTCTCAAAACTGAAAAGATTGCCCGTCATGTGTTTAATTCTTGTAATTCTATGTTTACACCATTGAATTACAAGGACGTTCATTCTTATGTTTCCCAATTTCTCATCAAAAATGCGAAAAACCCTTCTTCTATCATAGAAAAGGGGAGTGGTCATGGAGTTTACAAACTCAACTTTAAAGATAAATTGGCTGAGCAGTTGATCTTGAAATTTTCTCCACAGAAAGAACAGACGGATTTTGATGAATCTACTAAAGCTAATAATTCTTCAGATTCTCAGTTATCCCTGACTCTATTTGATTAGAGTCTTCATTCCCAGTTTGACTAAATTTCAATCATCCCTTGTTACTGCGACCGCTTTTTATCATACTAAAACAGCTCTTACTCTTATAAAATCTTGCTTTTTTCAAGAAAAAAATAGGGATTTCAGTTTTTTATTCGTATTATCTAAAAAAAATAAATAACTTAAATAAATTGATGAATTATGGCAAGAAGATACTTATTAGGTTTTGACGTAGGTTCCAGTTCTGTAAAAGCTTCTCTTACAGATGTTGACAATGGCGAAATCGCAGCTTCTGCGTTTTTCCCTGAACACGAAGCTCCTATCATGGCGGTAAAAGCAGGTTGGGCTGAACAGGATCCAAATATGTGGTGGGAAAATGCGAAACGCTCACTTCAGAAAATCATGGCTGAAACGGGCGCTAAAGGCGAAGATATTTTAGCTATCGGTATTTCTTATCAGATGCACGGACTGGTGTGCGTGGACAAGCAGCAACAGGTTTTGCGACCAAGCATTATCTGGTGCGATTCGCGTGCAGTACCTTATGGCGAAGATGCTTTCCACAATTTAGGTGAGGACACCTGTTTGTCAAGACTCCTTAACTCACCTGGTAATTTCACGGCTTCTAAATTAGCTTGGGTGAAAGAAAATGAGCCTGAAATATATGACAAGATAGACAAGATCATGCTTCCTGGAGATTATATTGCCATGAAACTTTCCGGCGAAGTGAAGACAACCATCAGCGGTCTGTCTGAAGGAATGATGTGGGATTTCGCAGCCAAGAAACCAGCTAAATTCCTCTTGGACTATTTCGGATTCAGCGAGGATATTCTCCCAGAAATCGCTCCAACATTCTCTGTTCAGAGCTACGTATCCAAAGCAGCTGCTGATGAACTCGGACTCAAAGAGGGAACTCCTATTTCATATCGTGCAGGAGATCAGCCTAATAATGCAGTCAGCCTGAATGTTTTCAACCCTGGTGAAATTGCAAGTACTGCTGGAACATCTGGTGTGGTCTATGGCGTTTTGGGAGATGTCAATTATGACCCAAAAAGTCGCGTGAATACTTTTGCTCATGCTAACTACACCACAGACTTAGACCGTCTGGGCGTCTTACTCTGCATCAACGGAACCGGTATTCTCAATGCTTGGGTTCACAGAAACATCACTCCAGACATCAGTTACGCAGATATGAACGAGCTGGCTTCTCAAGTAGCCATCGGTAGTGAAGGAGTCAAGATCATTCCATTCGGAAATGGAGCTGAAAGAGTGCTTGAAAATCAGGAAGTTGGCTGTTCTATCCGTGGCTTGAACTTCAACAAGCACAATCGTGCCCACATCGTACGCGCTTCACAGGAAGGCATTGTTTTCAGTTTCTGCTATGGTATGGAAATCATGCAGGAGATGGGTATGGACATTAAGAAAATCCATGCAGGAAAGGCTAATATGTTCCTGAGCCCTATCTTCAGAGATACATTGGCTGGAGTAAGTGGAGCAACCATAGAACTCTACGAAACCGACGGTAGTGCAGGTGCTGCAAAGGGTGCTGGTATTGGTGCTGGTATCTACAAGGATCATGACGAGGCTTTCTCTACATTGAAGAAATTGGCAGTTATCGAACCGGACGAAAGTAACCGTGCTGCATATCTGGAGGCTTACGCTGAATGGAAAAAGGAATTGAAAACGCTGATTTAAAAGGTTTTCCCAGTAAAATTTACGTTTTATAAAATAAAATTTAGGGGCAAGAGGTTTTTCTTTCCCCTAAATTTGTTTTTTTAAAACATTTTTGCTACCTTTGCAACATTATATTATGTAAAATTATAGGTATGGCTAACAACAATAATCATCTCGTCATTATGGCTGGCGGAGTAGGCAGTAGATTCTGGCCTATGAGTACAGAGGATAAGCCCAAGCAGTTTATCGATGTTTTAGGAACAGGTCGCTCTCTATTGCAACTCACATTTGATAGATTTGAAGGTGTTTGTAAACCTGAAAATGTTTGGGTAGTTACAAACAAGAAATATGCAGCTCTGGTACATGAGCAGTTGCCAGAGATTCCTGAAGGTAATATTCTGCAGGAACCTTGCAGAAGAAATACGGCTCCTTGTGTTGCCTATATCAGTTGGCGCATTAAGGAAAAAGATGCTCGCGCCAATATTGTAGTGACTCCTTCTGATCACATCGTTAACAATTGTAACGAGTTCAGACGCGTCATTACTTCCGCATTGAAGTTTACCGGTGAAACTGACAGTATCGTAACTTTGGGTATGAAGCCAACCCGTCCTGAGACAGGTTACGGTTACATACAGGGTGATTTGAGTACTCCTTCTGCAAGAAACAGAGAAATCTTCCGTGTTGACCAGTTCAAGGAAAAACCAGATTTGGCAACTGCAGAGAAGTATGTAAAAGACCATAACTTCTTCTGGAACGCTGGTATTTTCATCATGAGTGCAGCCACTATCGTAAACGCATTCCGTGTTTACCAGCCAGGAATTGCCAAGATTTTTGAAAGCATGCGCAGTATCTATGGCACAGAAAAGGAACAGGAGCAGATAGATTTGCGTTATCCTGAATGTGAGAACATTTCCATAGACTACGCTATCATGGAAAAAGCAGAGGAAATCTTCGTATTCCCTGCTGATTTCGGATGGAGTGACTTGGGAACATGGGGTAGCCTGCTGGTTCAATCAAAAAAAGATGCAAACGGAAATGCAACCATCGGAAACAATATTCAGATGATAGATTCCAAGAATAATATCGTTCACACGCTCAATGAAAAGAAAGTGGTTATTCAGGGTCTTGAAGGTTACATTATTGCCGAAGAAAATGGTACGCTGCTGATTTGTAAAATGTCAGAAGAGCAGAATATCAAATTCTTCTCAGGAATGAATTAGCATGTCATCATGCCGACAAGTTATTTTTTACCCCCATTATGGTTATTGATAAAACCATAATGGGGGTAAATCATTTTAGAAAGTCTTCAAAAATTTTACTTACTCTTCTTTAATCCCTTATAGGCAAGAAAAGCAACAACCACAACTGCAAGTGCCAAAATTACATATCCGATTTCATGACTGTATTTCACTGCCTGCTGATAAACATCCTGTGTGGTTTTATAATCAGTATATTTATAAATTCCCCAACCGATAAAGGCGAGAACAGTATTCCAAATACCTGCACCAATAGTAGTATAAAGCAAGAATTTTCCCACGTGCATTCCTGCCAAACCCGCAGGAATACTGATGAGTTGTCTTACTGCAGGAACCAATCTTCCGAAAATCGTAGAAGTAGCACCATGTTTGCGGAAAAACTCTTCTGCTTTCTCAACTTTCTCACGATCTATCAGGCACATGTGACCAATTCGGCTATCAGCAAAACGATAAACAATAGGTCTTCCCACCCATTTGGCAAGGTAATAATTGATAAGAGCACCTAAATTTGCACCCAAAGTAGCAAATACAACTACCAAAACAAAGTTCATACCACTGGAAGGATCCATCGCTTTCCATGCTGCTGGTGGAACAACAACCTCGGATGGGAAAGGAATGAAGGAACTCTCAATAGCCATAAAGAGGAGAACTACCCAATAATTTAAGTTATCGAGAATCCAAAGAAACAAATCTGCTGTATTCATATTGATTTTTCTTGATTTTCTAATAAAATATAAATTCAAAAAAATATCAAACACATCTTCCAAAAATCATTTGAAAGACGTATTTGATATTTTATTTTCATCTAATTAAATGTGTCATATTAATTCTTTTTCTGCTTAGCCCAAGCATCCTTCAGACCAACGGTCTTATTGAATACAGGTTTAGCCTCTGTAGAATCCAAATCTGCCATGAAGTAACCAATACGCTGGAACTGGAGATATTCTCCAGGTTTCTTGGTTGCAGCATATTCCTCAATATAGCAATTATTGTCAACATGCAAACTATTAGGATTGAGCAATTCACGGAAGTCTCTATCATCAGCAGAAGGATTTTCTACACAGAAGAGACGGTCGTACTCACGAACTTCTGCTTTCACGCAATGATCAGCAGAAACCCAGTGAAGCGTACCCTTCACCTTACGGTTAGCACCTTCCATTCCGCTCTTGCTAATTGGGTCGTACTCTGCCTGAATTTCAATCACATTACCATTCTCATCCTTCGTGCATCCTGTACATTTAACGATGTAAGCATTCTTCAAGCGAACCTCTTTACCAGGAGTCATGCGGAAGAACTTCTTAGGAGCATCCTCCATAAAATCATCGCGCTCTATCCACAAATTCTTAGAGAAAGTAATGGTGTGTGAACCATCAGCCTCATTCTCTGGATTATTGATGGCTTCCATTTCCTCACTCTGTCCGTCAGGATAATTGGTAATAACCAACTTCACTGGATTCAAGACTGCACTTACACGACAAGCCTTCTTGTTCAAATCCTCACGAACAGAAGCTTCCAGAAGAGCCATATCATTCAAAGCATCAAACTTAGTATAGCCAATGCTGTCAATAAACATGCGAATACTTTCAGGAGAATAACCGCGACGTCTCATACCGCAAAGAGTAGGCATACGAGGATCATCCCATCCATTAACCAAGTGCTCATCAACCAAAGTGTGGAGCTTACGCTTGCTCATTACAGTATAGGTAAGATTCAAGCGATTGAACTCAATCTGGCGCGGGCGATTGTCTTTGAGATTATCCGCAGTTCCATCCATCTCTTTCAAGTAGTCCACAAACTTGTCGTACAAAGGACGGTGAGGAACAAATTCCAAAGTACAGATAGAGTGGGTTACACCCTCGAAATAGTCGCTCTGTCCATGGGCAAAATCATACATTGGATAAGCGTGCCATTTGGTACCAGTGCGATGATGAGGAGTCTGGATAATACGATAGATGATAGGATCACGGAAATGCATATTAGGATTAGCCATGTCCAACTTAGCACGAAGAACCATACTACCTTCCACAGCCTCAGGTGTGTTCATCTGATTGAAGAGTTTGAGATTTTCTTCTACCGGACGATCACGGTATGGGCTGGCAGTTCCAGGAGTTGTAGGAGTTCCCTTCTGAGCAGCAATTTCCTCAGCAGTCTGCTCATCAACATATGCATGACCCTTCTTGATCATCCAGATCGCAAAGTCCCACAATTTCTCAAAATAGTCGGAAGCGTAGTAAATATTTCCCCACTTGAAACCTAACCACTGGATATCCTGGAGGATATTTTCTACATATTCATTATTCTCCTTGCTTGGATTTGTATCATCAAAGCGGAGATTACAGATTCCGTTGTATTTATCGGCAACACCAAAGTCCATACAGATGGCCTTAGCATGACCTATATGAAGATAGCCATTTGGTTCAGGTGGGAAACGAGTCTGTATGCGTCCACCATTTTTACCTTCTTGTAGATCTTCTTCTACAAACTGTTCTACAAACGAGATACTCTTTTTTTCCTCGTTCAAGTTGTCTTCATTTAATGCCATATTATCTATTATATGTTTTATTTTGTTATTGATGGTGCAAAGATACAAAGATTTTTGCTTTTATTGCACTATTTTTCATCAAAATCGAGTTTCACTTAGTTATTTTTCTATTTAATACCTCTTTCATTCAGCGCTTTACTGTATTTTGCTGCATTTTGCATATGCTCCTGATAGGTTTTTGCAAAATTATGAGTACCGCTGAAATCTTCTTTTGCACACATATATAAATAGTCGTGGTGCACATGATTCAGCACGGCATCAATGCCGGCAATAGAAGGAATACGAATTGGACCTGGAGGTAAACCTGTATTCACATAAGTATTATACGGGCTCTTAATGTGCAGCAGATTATTGTAAATTCTCTTCAGTTCAAATTTCTTCCAAGCAAACTTGATGGTTGGGTCAGCCTGCAAAGGCATTCCTTCTGGATATTCTGCATTGCGCAAAGTAAGACGGTTATAATACATTCCCGCAACCATCGGCTTCTCAGCATTATTGGCAGTTTCCTCATCCACAATGCTGGCAAGTGTAATCACCTGATTAGGGGTAAGTTTCATTCCTTTCGCCTTTTCCGTACGCTCAAAATTCCAGAAAGTTTTGCTTTCCTTCTGCATACGGTCTAAAAGTTTGTCCAAAGACACATTCCAATAAATATCATAGGTATTTGGAATAAACATACATGCGATTGTAGCAGTATCATAACCGTATTTCTCGCAGACAGACTCATCATAAAGAGCCTTCGCAATAGTTGCACTGTCAAGCATCAGTCGCTTACTGATTTCGCCAGCCAGTCTGTCCATCGTTCTTACAGAAGGTATGGTAAGATTGACAGGTTCCTGCAAGCCGTTCTTGAGATGTCTCCAGGTGATAAGGGCACCATTACCTGGTTTGATAGCAAATCTACCCGTTCTGATATGATCTGCATAACTGGAATGGAGAGTAAGTGTATGAAAAGCCTGGAATGGTAAAGAATTGGCTATCGGCTTCAACTTGGTATAGACGGAATCGATATTATCATCATCATCTATATAAATATATACGGTTTTGCTTTCCTTCGAGAAGGAAGAAAAACAGTAAAGATAAGCAATTCCTGCTATTAACAGCAAGCATGCTATTGCTCCATAAACATACAACTTTGATGTTTTCTTTTTCATACGAATTGTGTTTTGAGTCTATAATGATTTGTGTTTAATATCAATCATTTAAATTGACGTTTTCCCTAAATCGAACCTGAAGTACTACCATTGGGGAGTAACTGTCCTGAATTGATGATGCAAAAGTACACTAAATATGGGAAACGACCAAATTATAGCATTAAAAATAGGTTAATTATAATTTCAAATAGACGAAGCTAACAAGATTTTGTTTAACTTTGCAGGCAAAAAGTAGTATTATATACTCAAACTCAAAAAGATTGTTATGGAAAGATTATCAACAAATGGAATTCAAGATGGTAATAGAATGAACCATACTGTCCAAACGAATCAAGATGTCAGGTTCAATTTCGAAACCTACATTTTTGACTTAGACGGAACATTACTATCAACATTAGAAGATCTTGCAGCAAGTTGCAACTACGCTTTGCGCACTCACGGAATGCCAGAGCGAACACTGGAGGAAGTAAGACTTTTTGTAGGAAATGGGGTAAAGAAACTGATGGAACGTGCGATTCCTGAAGGCTTGCAAAATCCAAAATTCGAAGATACTTATCAAACCTTCCGCAAGCATTATATGGCTCACAACCTGGATTCTACCAAACCATACGAGGGGGTAATGGAAATGCTTGAAAGTCTGAAAGCTAAGGGTAAGAAAATTGCCGTAGTCAGCAACAAGTTCTACGATGCAACACAAGCCCTGTGCAAGCATTTCTTTGGAGATTTGGTAGATGTGGCAATCGGTGAAAGAGAAGATATTCGCAAAAAACCTGCACCCGACACGGTAATGGCTGCACTGAAACAACTTCAGGCGAGTAAGAAAGGAGCGGTCTATATCGGAGATAGTGATGTGGATATTATGACTGCCAGAAATTGCGAAATGCCTTGCATCAGCGTTCTCTGGGGATTCCGCGATTACGATTTTCTGATAGAGCACGGAGCCAGCATTTTAATCACGAATCCGCTACAATTGCGATAAATCTCATTTGCGACTAAAATTAAGTTCGATAAAACTTAAAATCAACAGACGCTTAACCTCGTCAAAAATTATGTACGACAAAAGTTTCTATCAAACTATAAAGCATTAATAAAAAGAGCAAAAAAAATAATTATTCTCTCAAACAGGCATTGCTAATGATTAAAAAAAATATGGAATTTAGCTTTGCCTGTTTGGGTTTCATTTAATACTTTTCAATATTTCGCTTTTTGTATTTTTTAAATCTTACTCTTACAATAAAACTTACTCTAAGAAATATATCTATAGGACTCCATATATAAAACAAACTTTTTTATAAAATTACCTTTATAATACTTCCCTTATAGCACTATTTCAAAATCCTAATTTATTTTATAAGCCTTCTTATAAGTTCTTCTTCTGAAGACTTCATTCATAAGATCTGCAGCTCTTGTAAACCAATATCTTAATCCAAAGTATGTCTGTCGATAAAATCAACTACAATATTCTTATATGTTTCAGAAATCGGGATACAAATTTCTCCATAATAGAGTTTCGTTTTGTCAGTATAATCAAACAAATCAAAATTTGCAATATAAGAGCGGTGAATTCTCTTGAATTTTCGTTTGGGGAGATGAGCTTCCAGTTGGCGCAAATTCATCAAAGTAATGATGTTTCTTTTATTTTTCATGTGGAATTTCACATAATCCTTCACACCTTCCACAAAAAGAATATCATCAAAATTGACCCGGATAGCTTTATAATCACTCTTCACGAACATATAGCCATCTCTCCTTATCGGGTCAGCTTCATCCACATCTCTCATGTAATTTCTTACTCTCTCAACACAAGCCTGAAAATTCTGATAATTTACCGGTTTGAGAAGATAGTCGAAACCGCCAGACTTATAACCATCTATCGCATATTCACTAAATGCAGTAACAAAAACGATACGAGTCTTCTTAGGTAGCAATTTCGCAAGTTCCAAGCCACTCAACTGCTGCAAACGAATACCCATGAAAAGCAAATCAATAGAATGTTCTCTAAAGCCTTTCATTGCCTCAACTGCATTCGTATAGCCACCTATTAAATTCAAATAGGGGACTTTAGCTACATGGCTCTTTAGAATTTCTACCGATTCTATATTGTCATCTACTATTGCGCAATTAATTTTCATAATAGTAATCTTTAAATAGTTAAATCTCCAAGTTATTAAATGTGAGCTAATAAAAAGCCTCCACTTGTTATTAAAAAATAACGTAGTGGAGGCTATAATATTGTCTTTTTAGCTACAAAAAATCTCTTAAAAAACTTTTATTGCCTGTTTTATTCGTAACGAATGGCTTCTATCGGATCGAGCCTTGCTGCTTTTTTGGCAGGATACCATCCAAAGAATACACCAGTAAACGTACATACTGCAAAACTCATGATAATACTCCATGGCTCTATCTGAGTAGCTACGTGGGCAAACTGTTGCAAGGAAACCGAAATACTTACTCCAAGAATCACACCGATTATACCACCAGTAACACTCAGCAGAATAGCCTCGATAAGGAATTGGTTGAGGATGTCTATTCCCCTGGCTCCAACACTCATTCTCAAGCCAATCTCTCGGGTTCGTTCTGTGACGCTCACATACATAATATTCATGATTCCAATGCCACCCACAATCAGAGAAATACCCGCAACACTACCGAGCAAAATTGTAATAGTTGACATCGTGGAATTCATCATACTTGAGATTTCTTCCTGTGAACGGATATTAAAATCATCATCGTCACCCTCCGTCGTATCCGTAGCGTCTTTCAACTTATGTGTTCTACGAAGAATCTGTGTTATCTGATCCTGAGCAGGTTCTGAAGCTTCTTCTGTAATGGCCGAACATACGATTTCACTCAGATAAGTCTGCGCTAAGATTCGTTTCATGACCGTAGTATATGGAGCCAAAACAAGGTCGTCCTGGTCCATACCCATACTGTTATAACCCTTTTTCTTAAGAACTCCTATCACACGGAAAGGAATACTATTGAAGCGGACAACCCTTCCTATAGGATCACTTCCATCCGGGAAAAGATAATCTACAACCGTCTGTCCCAAGACACAAACTTTGGCAGCAGTCTTGATGTCAGAATCAGTAAACATCTCTCCATCAGCAATCTTCAATTGTCTGATAGTCAGATAGTCCTGATTCACACCATAAATACTACTCTGGGTATTATTGTTACCATTGATCCATTGTCCATTACTGCTCACAGAAGGTGAAATGGCCGAAATATAGTTACATTCATCTTTGATAGCTTCATAGTCGGTCTGCTTAAGAGTCTCCATGGAAGAAGCATCTTGACGAACACCTCCACGCATATCGGCTCCCGGATGAATCATAATCATATTGGAACCCATCTCTGCAATATTAGCCTTGATGCTGGCTTTACTTCCCTGACCAATGGCAAGCATGGTAATAACTGCGGCAATACCGATAATGATACCTAATGCCGTGAGGAAAGAGCGCATCTTGTTGGCCGCAATGGCACGGATTGCTATTTTAAAAAGATTCTGATAATTCATTTTCTTATTTTTATAGGAACATCAAAGAAATAAGATTTTAATCTACTCATCAGTATTCTGAGGCAATGCAGCCAGACCTTCCTTAGCAGAAAGGATATGCTGATTGTATTCGTCACTGATAATATGACCGTCACGCAACTCTATATTCCTACTGGAATAATTGGCAATATCCGGATTATGAGTCACAAATATAATGGTTCTGCCTTCTGCATAAAGTTTCTGAAACAAGACCAGAATCTCAAAACTGGTTCTCGTATCCAAATTACCTGTAGCCTCATCAGCGAGAATCACCGCAGGATCATTGACCAGAGCTCTGGCAATAGCTACACGCTGCATCTGTCCACCAGACATCTGGTTGCTCTTGTGATAAAGTCGCTCGCCAAGACCTACAGCCTTCAAAGCCTCAATCGCTCTATTCTTTCGCTCTTCAGGACCTATATTAGGATTATACATCAGAGGAAGTTCTACATTCTCTACACTTGTCGTCTTAGGCAACAGGTTGTAGTTCTGGAATATAAAACCAATCTTACGGTTTCTAAGAATAGCACGGTCATTTCTTGACATCGTTCTCACGCTGACTCCATCAAGATAATATTCACCACTGGATGGAGTATCGAGACAACCGAGCTGGTTGAGTAGGGTAGATTTACCTGAACCAGATTTACCCATGATAGTAACAAACTCTCCCTCATAGATCTTGAAGCTAACCCCTTTCAAGGCATGAACCACCTCATCTCCAACTAAGAAATTGCGCTTCACATTATCCAGTTCAATGACGACCTTTTTGCCCTCTTGCTGTCCTATTTGTTTGCCTTCATGGCTATTGCTTGAAATTTCTGTCATCTCTTGAAAAATTGTTTCTGCTGAGAGTTCCTTGATCAGGGGACTCTCAACTTGGGTTATTTTTTCTTTCCTCTTGGACCAGGTCCGCTAATCAATCCCTGACTTTGCTGCTGACTATCTTCTTCGTCTTCAGAAGCATCAACAACAATTTCTGTAACAACGCTTTGACCTGCCTTTATACCGCTAATAATCTGAGTATGCATTGCATCACTCTGCCCGATATTTACTGAATGGGCTGTCAGCGTATTACCATTTAGCGTCCATACCTTATTCTTACCTTTGCAATCTACGATTTTCATATCTTTGCCCACCGTCTCTTTAGTTGGAGTAAAGCGCAAAGCCTTATTGGCAACACTTAATATATTAGCTTGCTCCTTCGTGAAAATGGTAACATTGGCAGTAAGTCCTGGCTTCAATTTCAGATCCGCATTAGGAGCGCTAATTACCACTTCGTAAGTTACCACATTATTAGTAGTGGTAGCTTCCAGTCTCACCTGCTTAACAACCCCCTCGAAAGTATCATCAGGATAAGCATCTACCGTAAAGTTTACTCTATTGCCAACAGCTACACCGCCGATATCAGCCTCATCGACATTTGCAATAACCTGCATATTCTTCAAGTCTTTGGCAATCGTAAAAAGTTCTGGAGTATTGAAGCTGGCTGCAACAGTCTGTCCTTCCTCTACACTCTTAGAAATCACAGTTCCATCGATAGGAGAGGTGATCGTAGCATAACCCAGATTAGTTTGCGCTTTCTGCACATTTTCTCGGGAAGAAGCAACCTGCTCCTTGGCCTGCCTGTAAGCCAAAAGGGCATTTTCATATTCATCAGCACTTACAAGACCTTTCTTGTACAATGTCTGATAGCGCTTCATATTGGCACTCTGATAACTGAGATTACTCTCAGTACTTGCTAAATTTGCCTTAGCGGTATTCAGTTCACTGATCAGGTTGGTCTTATCAAGTTCAGCAATCACCTGACCTTTTTTAACTACGGAATTGTAATCCACATAAAGTTTATTCACAATACCACTCACCTGAGTACCAACAGTAACACTGGTAACAGCTTCTATTGTACCAGTAGCAGTAATGCTATTCTGCAGTGTATGAGTGGCAACTTTCTCTTGTTTGAAATTAATCTGTTCTTCCTTTTTGCCCCCCGAAAGCAACCAAGCAGCAACTGCTATGACAACCACAAGAATCATAGCAATCCATACCTTACTAAAGATTTTCTTTTTCATATCTCTCTGTGTTCTTTTAAGTTTATTATTTCATCACACCTATTTATATTGATAAAAGAAGATTACTCCACCTTTCCGTTTTTATAGAAATTCAACATACCTAAATTAAGGATTGTCAAGTACTTAGCCTGCAATTCATTCTGCTGAGCTTTAAGGAGATTATCCTTACCCGTACGAAGTTCTACGATATTTTTCAATCCCAATTTGAATTGCTCATTCAAGAGTTCAAAAGAGGCCTTGGCACTTTCGGTAGAAACTTTTGCAGACTTGAATTGGCTCTGATTCGTATTCGCCTGCAACCAATAGTTTTCTATAGTAGAATAGAGCTTAGTCTGTTCATTCTTCAAATCCAACATACTACTCTGTTTCTGAAGATTAGCCTTGTTGATAGCAGTTTTGGTTGCACGATTATCATAGATAGGAATGCTGATGGAAACACCACCACCTAAATTGAAATTCTGCTTGATTTGCGTTCCCCAACCAGTCTTGTTCATGGAAGTAGAACTTGTAGAGACACCTGCATTGGCACTAATCGTTGGCATTTTACCAGCTTTGGCAATATCAATATTCAAATTACTCTGATCTATCATATTCTGATAGCTTTTGATTTCCGGACGATTGTCAAGAGCAGAAGCATAAACGCTATTGAGAGCAGGAATAGAAGCTAAAGCCTGTGAATCAGTAGTAGAAGGAATCACAATATCAAAAGCCTCATCGTTTGTAATTTGCAACAATTCCTTGAGTTGTCTCTTGTAATTCTTCACATTACTCTCAGCAGCAACAATATTATATTCATCCTGTGCTCTCTGAGCAGTAAGCTGAGCCAAATCCGCCTGACTCATCTTACCATTCTTAACAAATTCCTTACCACGATTTTCATTTTCCAGACTTGATTTATAACTTTCCTGGTTTACTTTTATCGCCTCCGTAGAATAGCAAATCTGAATGTATAATGTTGCAATTTGTTCTTGAAGGTTTTGAGCCTGAGTAGCTGAATCCAAAGCTGCAGCCTCGTAAGTTAACTTATTCAGTTTTACCTGATTACGATTTTTATTACCATTCCAAATTACATAGTTACCCATTACAGAATAAGAACCATTATAATAAACCTTATCAACAGAAGATTTGGTGAAACCCTCTCCACTGATTCCGCTTGTTACCCAAGGAGTATAACTTACATTCTGATTAGACGAAGCAGACAAAGAGGGCAACAAAGCAGCCTTAGACTGCAAATAATCCTCATTTGCACTTGCTTTTTTAATTTGAGTCTTTTGCAAACTTATATTATTCTCCAATGCATAATTGATACATTCTTTAAGAGTCCATTGTTTTGCATAAATCCCAGAAGGAATGGTGGCTAAGATAGCACCAATCAAAACTTTACCAAATCTTTTGTTCATATCTTAATCATTTATATTATTATCACTCTTTGTATAATCCGATTTATTTTATCATTTAAATCTAACTACAGATTTCATAATCTAAATCAGATTACAGTTTTTCTCTATTTACGTTTGGTTAGACGAAGTGTAGTAGAAATAAGTTTATTTGCCTAAAGTCATTTTAACAATCATTTTAAGACTCAAATGAAAAAACAAAAAGATGTTATCGGGCTAAAAACAAAAAAGAGAAATATTACAAGCAAATAATGCCTTATAATATTTCTCTAACTAAAGTTTGATAACTTGCTGTATTACAAGTTATTGTTTCTTTTCTTTTTCTTTAATATATCCATGTCTGTAAGCAAAGAGTAATTCCTCCAGATCGTCAATTTGCTTACGAAGTTCCACACCTATATCAGTATCAGCCACAAGCATTCTTCTATTAGACATTTCTACTATCTGGGTGGTACTTTTAATGTCCGTACCTCTCTGGATAGCATCTTCTGTACTTGTAAAAGGTTCATGCTGAACAAGCTGGAAACCTCTGGAGTGATAGACTAACGTATAACCGGCTATACCCGTCTCATTATGATAAGCCTTAGAGAATCCACCATCAATAACCATCAGTTTTCCATTGGCTTTGATAGGATTTTCACCCTTCAGAGTTCTTACAGGCACGTGTCCGTTGATGATATGTCTATTAGAACCTACCACTCCGAAGGCATCAAGAATATGGTCTATCACTTCTTCATTATCACGAAGCTTGAAATAATATCCCTTTTCTTCAACATGGGTCTCCTTATCTGCAATAAAATATCGCTCAAATGTAGCCATTTTACTCTTGTCAAAGAGAGGACTGTCTGGACCGCACCACAGATACAAGAAATAGTCAATCGCATAATCTCGCTCCTCTGGCGCAGAATCCTGCTGGAAAGCAGTACGAATCTGCATACCCGTATGGTGCATTAAGGCTCTACCGCTATATTTCTTTCCAGGAAAAATTTCCACTTCCTTCAAAGAACCATCTTCATTCAGTGGACAAGATGCATGGAACAACAGATTATTATTATAAATTCCATACATACAACCATGTTGCAACATCACTCTGATGTGCTTATGCAACTTTTCACAAACAGAGAATGAATGATGCAATTTGCTGATGAGAATTTCTTCCTCTGGTGATAATTCAGATGGGGCAGCAGGATTGATAGTAGGGAAGGAGCAAGAACTCATCTTGTACGTTTTCCCTTGAAGATCAATCGTTCCATTCTGATAATCAACATGTTCAAAGAGACATCTGTCATTCATTTTCCATTCAGGATGCTTGGCAATAATCTGGCTCTCCACCTTAAACTGAATTACCGCAATGGCCTTATGCATCTGAGCCGTTAATCGCAAAGTTTTTTCATCCAACAGGGAAGCACCACCACTTGTTTTAGGAATAAACTCCATACATGGATCATTCTTGTAAGTCTCCATGGCAAACGTAGCCAAAGGAACAAGATTGATTCCATAACCTTCCTCAAGAGTTGATAAATTACCATATCGCAAACTCAATCTGATAACATTACAGATACAAGCATCATTACCTGCCGCAGCACCCATCCAGAGAATGTCGTGATTTCCCCATTGCATATCCCAACTATGATATTTCCTCATCGTGTCCATGATGATGTGAGCGCCAGGACCTCTATCGTAAATATCTCCCAATATATGAAGCGAATCGATAGCCAAACGCTGGATTACATTGGCAATGGCGATGATGAAATCATCCGCTCTACCTGTAGAAATGATCGTATCGACAATTACATTCACATAAGCAGTTTTATCATGATCTTCCGTATGCTCATGTAGAAGTTCCTGAATGATATATGAAAAATCAGCAGGAAGCGACTTTCTTACTTTTGAACGAGTATATTTGCTGGAAACATCACGGCATACTGCAACCAATTGATGAAGCGTAATATGATACCAGTCATCAATATCCGTCTCATTATGCTTTACCAGTTCAAGTTTCTGTTCTGGATAGTAAATAAGCGTACACAGTTCTCTTTTCTCTGATTCCCTCAGAGTATTGCCGAACAGTTCATTTACCTTTCGCTTGATGTTTCCAGATGCATTCTTCAATACGTGAATAAATGCTTCATACTCACCATGGATATCAGCCAGGAAATGTTCCGTACCCTTAGGCAAATTAAGGATTGCCTGCAAATTGATAATCTCCGTACTCGCCTCCGCAACCGTAGGAAACGATTGCGAAAGAAGTTGGAGATACCTCATGTCTTCTTCGATATTGTAATGCTTCATACGTTGATAATTTGTTAATTCTTGTTGATAATATATTTATAATCAGAAAACTAAAAACCATTGATTCCCAACTTATTCCAATGGGAAGAGACCAAACAGTTCTGCATCTATCTGATCAGTAATCTGTCTGAAATCCTCAGGGTTCTCCTCGAAATTAAGATGGTCACCATCTATAATAATCAATTTACCCTTATAGTTTTTGATCCAATTCTCATATCTGTTATTCAATCCCTGAAGATAATCTATGCGAATACTTTTTTCAAAGTTTCTACCACGACGCTCGATATGGCTCACCAGAGTAGGGATGCTACTTCTGATATAAATCATGAGATCAGGAAGTTTTACCAGACTGATCATAAGATCAAAGAGGTCGGTATAGTTTTCAAAATCCCTGTCACTCATCATACCGATATCATGAAGATTTGGAGCGAAAATCTTCGCATCTTCAAAGATAGTTCTATCCTGAATAATCGTATCATCACACTTGGAGATTTCTACTACATCATGAAATCTCTTATTCAAGAAATAGATCTGCAGGTTGAAAGACCATCTTTCCATATCCTTGTAATAATCAGCCAGATAAGGATTATTATCAACAGGTTCAAAATTAGGTTTCCAACCATATCTTTTGCTCAGTAATTTCGTGAGCGTCGTTTTACCACTACCGATATTGCCCGCAATTGCTATATGCATTTTCTTAACGTTTAAATTGTTTACTAATCTTTTTCGTTTACTCGTGAAGAGAAAAGACCAAAGAGTTCTGCGTCTATCTTATCAATGATGCCTCCAAACTCTTTAGGATTATGCTCAAAATCCATGTTGTCAACGTCAATCACGAGCACCTTTCCTTTGTATTTATTCCATATAAAATCTTCGTAGAGAGCATTGATCCCCTGAAGATAATCAAGTGGAATTTTCTGTTCACATTCCCGTCCTCTTTTCTGGATATTTTTGACGAGATGCGGTACAGAAGAACGAAGATAAATCATCAATTCCGGTTGCTCTACAACAGACATCATTGAATCAAACAATCCCATATAAGTATCAAAGTCACGCTCGTCCATATAACCCATTTTTCTATTGTTAGCCACAAAGACATACACGCCCTCGAAGATACTGCGGTCTTGAATGATAGTCTCGTTACTTTGTTGTATTTCCAACAGATTTTTGAAGCGCTGCTTCAAATAGAAGATTTCCATATTGAGCACCCATCTGGGAATATCTTTATAATAATCATCCAGGTAAGGGTTTTTCTCAACGGGTTCAAGAAATTTCTTCCATCCGTAATGCTTTGATAACATTTGAGTAAGCGTTGTTTTACCACTTCCAATATTACCTGCTACTGCTATATACATACTTTATTTAAGTTTAGATGAGATGAAATCCATTTTTATGATGAAAGAATCATCATATATTAAGAATGGTCATCTCAAGTGAATTTTTCTCTGAATTGTTCCTCTGTGATAATGGAAATGCCCAGTTGATGGGCCTTCTTGTTTTTAGAACTTTGAGACTCTGCATCATTATTTATAAGGTATGTTGTGCTTTTACTCACACTACCAGTTACCTTACCACCTTGACTTTCTATATAAGCCTTCAGTTCGTTTCGGTTTTTATAATGATACACATCGCCTGTTATCACAAAAGTCTGACCTGCACATTTCGTACCCACTTCCGCAACTTCTACCTCTTTGACATCAAGTTCCTTCAGTAGGTTTGAAACCTTAAGATAGTTTTTATCATCTTTGAACCAGTTTACGAACCTGGCACTTTTTTCAGGTCCAATACCATCTATACTTGCAAATACATCATCAAAAAGCGAAGTCTTAGCAGTTTCCATCAATTCCTTAAAAGTATATTTACTTAAAAGACGTTTGGCTACATCAAACCCGCATAGAGGAATACTCAGAGCATACAGCAGATGCCTGCTGTCAGTATTTCGACTTTTTTCGATACTTTCCAACAACTTACTGACCGATTTCTTGCCAAATCCATCCAGACTCGTAATCTGGTAGGCAAAATCTTTCAAGTGATAGAAATCAGCATAATCCCTGATCCATCCATGATTGATAAAAGTGGAAACCGTTTGTTCTGAAATTCCGTCTATATTGACTCCATCTTTGCTTACAAAGCGGGCAAACTTCTTCAACTGTTTAGCAGTACAGTCAGCATTGCTGCAATGTAATTTCTTAGTCCCCGATTCACTCAAAACCACATGAGCCTCAGCACCACAAACAGGACATTTATCAGGAATATTCAGAACGCCAACTTTTTCAGTTATTTTGATGACTTTAGGAATAATCTTATTGGCCTTGATTACCTGTAATTTCGTACCCGCATCTCCAATACCCAAGCGTTCACATTCGCTGATATTACAGAGCGAAGCCCGCTGAACGGTAGTGCCTTCCAACTCTACTGGTTGAAAAACTGCAACAGGAGAAATCGTACTGGCAGCACATGACCATTCTATATGATCCAAAACCGTCTCTGCATATTCATCCTGCCATTTGAAAGCATAACCGGATCTTGTCGCATGATGACCAGTAACAGAACCAGTAGAAGCATACTGGGTATCATCATAAGTAATAACCAGTCCATCCACCGGAAATGGTTGCTTCTTATGGGTAACTTTCTGGGTAAACTCATCAATTTTCTCCTGAATATTCACAGAGGTAGGATTTTCTATGAATCGATGTTCCACCGTCTGAAAGCCAAGCTTTTCTAAATAATCCATTCTTTGCCCCCATGATAGAATTTCCTGATCGGAATATACTAAAGTGAAAGGAATCCACTGGATATGGCGGAGTTTAACTTCATCCACATCCTTAAGCGTAAGAGATCCAGACGCAAGATTACGCGGATTGGCATAATCACTTTCTGTCTCTAAAAGAAAATTATTGAAATCCTCATAGGAAATTACAGCCTCTCCACGGATTACCAAATGCCCTTTTTCTGAAATCTTAGGCAATACTCCCTTGATGGCAGGGGCAAGATGAGTAATATTCGTACCAATATGCCCATCACCACGAGTTACGATTTTGGTAAGTTTCCCATCATCATAAGTAGCAACTAACGTAAGTCCATCAAGTTTCCATGAAATCCAAATCGGTTTGTTACTGGCCCATTTTTCAAGGTCAGCAACACTTTTGGTTTTGGCAAGTGATAAGGCAGGAAATTCATGAGGTTCCTTCTTGCCGGAAATAGAATCCTCAGAAACTTTATTTGTTGGAGAATCTGGTAAAACTATTCCAGTTTCATCTTCCAACAATTTCAGCTGGTCGAACTTGGAATCCCACTCATAGTCGGACATCAGTTCAGCCTCACCATTATAATATGCTTGAGAAGCATTGTTGAGTTGTTCAACAAGCTGCTTCATCATAGTCGTTTTTTCTTCTTTCATAATTGTTTCTTTCATACTTAGATTGAAGTAAGCGGACAAAATGAAATATCAACTTTCAAAAGCCAGCTACAACATATCTAATGCAAAGATACTGCAAATAATTCTAATTGCCAAAAAAAGAAACAATATTTTGGAAATACGACATTAAAATCTCTTAATAGATATTTTCTTCTTTTTCATTCAGCGTAACATATTCAAATGCAATTCGCTTGCCACGGATACCATAATCGACAGTTCCGCAATAGCAGAATCCCATCGATGATAGAAGTTTCACCATTTTCAGGTTTTTGATATGGGTATCTACCTTGATACTTGGAATGCATTCTACTTCACAAAGTCCTTTTACCTTTTTAATAAATACCTGAGCAAAACCTTCTCTTTGGAGTTCAGGTAAAGTTGCCAAACGATGAATGGCATAATAATTACCATATGTCTTCCAAGTACCCTGGATACTATTATATTTTTCTTCCCCGTTAAGTATGACAGCTCCATAAACTGCAATCTTTTTATCAATAGTAAGTACTTGCGCTACTCCGTTATTGATATCAGCCAAAATATCAGATTCAGAAGGATAGCCACCAGTCCATTGATGTAGTCCTGATTCTATCATCTGCTGTCGTGCCTGATTTATTAAATCCATACACTCCTCAAAATCTTTTAGCGTGGCTGCCCTGAAATCTATATCGAAATGTTTTTTGTCCATCTTCTGTATTTTTACGGATATGACTTTATTGTATTTTCGTTGCAAAATTAACAAAAAAAAACGAATTAGAATAGGAAATGAAGAAAAAATAGCAATAAAGCTGCATTTTTCATCAGTTTTGATGCTTATTTGGCCATTAGTGTTGCCATTATCACTTATTGTCTCGTGGCTATTGTGCACCATGATATGCAATTGAAATGCTCGACGTATGAAGTTTTGCAGATTCTAAGCATTTCATTGACGGACAAAACCCACCTAAGAGATCTATTTGATAAGACCATTTTCAACGATGTCAAAGAACTCGATTATCCCCTTTTTTAAGAGACTATTCTGGGTTAGATTACTTCCGTCTATATGGCAAACGAAGATGTCTTTTATTTTTCTATTGCTCATATACATTATTATATACTGTGTGGTCTGGAAAAAGTCTCATAAAAATGTAATAGATTCTACTATCTCGTTATTTTTTCGGGATATTCCTTTGCTTGTATCATTATTCTTTGTAACTTTGCCGAAAGAAATTAAAATGGTAGCAATATGAAATATCCTATCGGAATACAGAGTTTCGAACAAATCATAGAAGATGGTTATGTTTATCTCGATAAGACGGCATTGGTCTATGACTTAGTGACTAATGGTAAAATATACTTTCTGAGTCGTCCACGACGATTTGGAAAGTCGTTGCTCGTATCTACCTTGAAATGCTATTTCGAGGGTAAGAAGGAACTTTTTAAAGGACTTTCCATCGACAAGTTGGAGAAGGAATGGAAGCAATATCCTGTGTTCCATCTCTCTTTTGGTGGTCAAAATTTTGTAGAGCCTTATGCGTTAGACAAAGTGTTGGAGGAGTTTGTTGCCATGGCAGAACGTATCTATGGACGTGAGGAGTTGGCCGAGACTTTAGGTAGTCGCTTTAAGGCTGTGCTAGGGAATGCTCATAAGAAAACAGGAATGAGAGCTGTCGTACTCATTGATGAGTATGACAAGCCTTTGCTTGATGTGATGGATATGGATATTTCTGTGCAGAATGAATATGGAAAGATGACTTTGGAGGATTATAATCGCAATCTGCTCAAAGGCGTATATTCTGTGTTCAAGGAAGCCGATGCTAATCTGCAGTTTGTCTTGCTCACGGGTGTCACCAAGTTCTCACAAGTAAGCGTGTTCAGTGGTTTCAATCAGCCTAACGACATCAGTATGGACGAGCATTACGAGGCACTTTGTGGTATTACGGAAGAGGAATTGTATTCCACTTTCGAGGAACAGATCAAGGCGATGGCTGTGAGATATAAGACCACAGAGGAAGGAATGAAATACAAACTGAAGAGGAAGTTTGATGGTTATCACTTCAGCCCCAATATGCTTGATATCTATAATCCTTTCAGTATCTTGAATGCCTTGAGCAAGAAGATTCTAGCAGATTATTGGTTCCGCACCGGTTCGCCAACCTATCTTGTTCGCTTGTTGTCTCATTTTGATGAGAACATCAATGAGATGGTGAACAGGTTTTATCCTACGAGTAGTTTCATCGATTACAAGGCGGATGTGGAAGCACCATTGCCTATGATTTATCAGAGCGGTTATCTTACCATTAAGGACTGGAATATGGATACCGATTCCTATCTCCTGGATTTCCCTAATGATGAAGTGAGGAGCGGTTTCCTGACGCTGGTAGCTTCCAGTTATCTGAAGCCATCGAAGTCAACGGATGCCTGGGTTATTCAGGTAGTAGATGTGATGTCGAAGGGAGATTGCCATCAGTTGGAGAATCTGATGACTTCCTTCTTTGCCAGCATTCCTTATAACCAGCGTCGCAAGGACGATGAGCGAGAGAAGGAGCGTTACTTCCAATACACCTTCTATCTCGTATTGAGAATGATCAGCTGTTTCACGGTGTTCATTGAAAAGCAGCAAAGCGAAGGTAGGGTAGATTGTGTGGTAGAGACTCCGAACTATATCTACATCTTCGAATTCAAGCGTGATGGTTCGGCAGAGGAAGCCCTGAAGCAGATAGAGGATATGGGCTATGCCAGGGAATATGCAGCAGATGGCAGAAAGATTTATCAGATAGGTTGCAACTTCTCATCGAAGACGGGGACCATTGATGGGTGGAAAATGAAGTAGGTAATAAGGAAACCAAGCGTAAGATGGTTGAAAAGTTAGAAACCTTGGTAAGGAATAGTTGTCTTGAACGGGGAGATTTGGGAAATTTAAAGTAGCACATGATGGAGAAGATTATTGTTGACGTTGCGTGGTGCGACAAGAATTTTGGCGGTTCTCTTGGTAGTAATGTACCAGGAGCGGTGGTTTTTACAGCACCAACCTTTGAAGCTTTGCAAAAGGAGGCAAGGAAAGTCTGGAGTTTCATATTGAAGGCCTTGTGGAAAATGGAGAAGATGTTCCCGAATGGCTGAAGAATGGGGATTATGAGTTTGAGTATAATATTATAAGATAAGATCAGTTGTGTGTCTGATTTAGCAAAGAGGGTGTGTCATAAGTTAATGATTCACCCTTTTTTGTTTGTTGGAATGTTACTGATATGTTGTTGGAAAACATAGTATAAGTTGCTAGAAAAGATAGTATATGTTTTTGAGTTAGTTAGTATCTCCGGTCGCACAACAGCTTTTGTGCGCTTGCATAGCAGCTGATATGCGCTTGCACAACAGGTGATGTGCATGCGTAGGTCAACTGTTATGCGCCAACTGTAATTTAGACTTATGACGCCTCCTCTTTGCCATTTGGTACATACAGAATGGCATTTCATACAAGGTAGGTTTAGATATTTGGCTGATAGAAATAATCTTCTTACTTTTGCACTCGTAATCGGGAAGCGATAGAAGAGAATGATTCGTGGAACGTGGAAAATGGAGTATAACCCTTTTAATATATAATTAAGGTATGAAGAAGATTATGATTTCGTTGATGATGGTAGTAGCTGCCACCACAACCAGTTTTGCAAAGAGTAACAACACCGATGCGGCAAATGCCGTAAAGAGTGTAGCCGAGCAGGTTAAGCAGGCACCATCCGGCACAGTGTATGGTGTAGTTGAAAAAACCAAGCACCACATCATCGTAGCTACTCCTTTCGGAAAGTACACCATTGAGAAGAAGGACGGCGACATCAGCTTTATGGGAATGTCGGCAAAGCTGGTATCATCGAAGAATGGCGTTTATAAAGTCAAGACATCCCTTGGAAATTTTACGGTGAATGCCAGAAAGGGGACGGTGGTAAAGAACTAAACAGAAAAGGAAGATAGGAAAGTTTTAGGTATTATATAGGCATCGGAGCTGTTATGGAATAGGAATGTGGAAGTTATATCTTTTCGGCAGTGGCGGCATCCGATGCCTTTTTCTTATCCTTTTGAGAAAAATAGAGCATTTTAGAAAAAAAGTGGCTAAAAGTTTGGCAGTATCAAGAATATTGCTTACTTTTGCGGTAGGAGTTGGAGCAGATGGAAAAGAACGGCTGCGATGAAGACTCAAATGAATGAGCGTATTGAACGTTAGTCTTGAAATAGAAATGTGGAAATTTCAAAATTCAACTATGACGAACAGCAATACGGCTCACGCTATGGGATTATTGTATCCTTTTCTCTATAGGAGGAAGGTTCCGATATACCTTTTGGCGTGGGCTATTGTTAGTTGCTAGTTGAAAGGTCTTTCCACAACCTCTATTTCGGCGACCGAACAATAGTCCCACGCTTTTTCATTGAAAACTTAATGACCGATAGCTACTTCTGGGAACAAGTCTGCGATGTAAATGGTAAATATGGATAGTCAATTTATCGTATTCAATACAAAGACGGAACTCTTAAGATTAGATGTTTCCAAAATTGTTTATTTCGAAGGAGATGGCAATTATACACAGATTGTTACTATTAACAAGCTGAAGGCTGTTGTTTGTCTGAATTTGACTCAGATGGAGAAGTATTTGGCCGAGCATCTTGTAGATTGCAAGAGTATTTTTATGAGAGTGGGTAAGCGCTTTATCATCAACACTGGCTACATCTATCAGGTCAATACGCAAAAGCAACAGTTGATATTATCAGATTATGAGCATTTTGCTTTTGCTTTAGGTATTTCTAAGGAAGCCTTGAAGCAAATGAAGGATTTACTCATAACTAAAAAATAAACTAATCAAGCAAAGAATTTTATGGAATTAATCATTGGACGTGATGCTAGTACATCTCAATTGAGAATAACAATGGGACAACAATCCAAGACTTTTGGGAGTGCTGGATGTGTTCCTATGACTGTGAGCCGTCAACATTGTAGTTTGACCATTAATCCAGATGGTTCTTATAGAATTACGAATCTAAAACCTCAGAATGTTACTTTTGTCAATGGAGTGGAAATAATGGTAAAGACTATCATGGAAAAGGATAAAATAGAACTTGGTCCAAGCAAATTTTTGGTTAGTTGGGATTGGATAAAGAGTTTTGTTCCTCAAATGGTAGATTTTCGTCCATTGCAGCGTGTTTGGGAAGAATATGATGAACATAAACTTGATCAGCAAATTGCTGACCGCAAGTTTAATTCTCTTCGTGGCATTACTGGTTTGATTACTATGGGAGCCATCGCTTTGAGTATCATTTTCCCAGAATTTAGAGAGACTCCTCTTTATATAGGTTTGTATCTCTTAGGTATTTTGATTTCTGTAGGCTTTACTGTAAAAGCATATAAGGATTCTTCTAAGGGACCGTTAAGGCAGAAGCAGTTGACTGAAGAGTTTCAGCAGCATTATGTTTGTCCTCATTGTCATCACTTCCTGGGCTTTCTGTCTTATGGAGTTTTAATGCAGAATGAGACTTGTCCTTATTGCAGGGCTAAAATCAAAAAGTGATTTTGTACAATAAAAGATAGGTTTTGTGTAATGAGCACAGAATTAGCACCTATCTATTTATTATTTCACTATATTTGCACCAGTTATAATTTTAAAACGTATGATTATGGCACAGAATGAAGAAACATTGTATTTCGATAATACACATCCTGAAGTAAGACAGGAAAGTAAAGATAAAACTCAGAACGCTGCTGATAAGGCAACTTGGAAGAAAGTAGCGGTAAGTGGAGCTGCTGGTATTTTGTTAGGTGCAAGTGCTATGTATGCCACAGATGCCTTTGCAGCAAATACAGAAGAAACTCCCGATACAAAACCGGAAGGGGAGAATCCATCGCAAGATGCTGCTGCAGCTAATGATAATGCCTCTATCAAGGTAGCTGAGAGTCATGATGAGCAGAGCTTTAAGGAGGCTTTTGATGCCGCTAGAGCCGAAGTTGGTCCTGGTGGCGCTTTCCATTGGCATGGCAATATTTATAGTACTTATACCGAGGACGAGTGGAACAACATGACAGATACAGAAAAGAACGACTATGCTGAGGCTGTAAAGCCAGAAGTACGTGCTGAAGAAATGAATGCAACTCCTCATCAAGCGGAAGATGTTGCTATGGTATCTCATTCTTCTCATGCAGACCAGGATGTATCTGTTGCTCACAATGATGCAAATTTGCATCAGGCAAGTGATGTGCAGGTGGCTGATGACCAAAATACAGATGTTCATTTGGTTAATGCGGGTGAAGTTCAGCTTGCTGATGGCTCCATGGCCACAGTGGGTGTCTTCGACGTGGATGGTCAGGAAGTGAGTGTGGTAGATTTTGATCAGGATGGAATTCCTGATGTTGCGATTTGTGATGCCAATGGCAATGGAAGTATTGACGTTGGTGAAGCAATTGATTTGCATACAGGACAAGTGATAACTCCAAGTGGTAGTGATTTCGCTGATACCGGAGTTGATGATTCTGCTGATCCAAATCTCCAAACAGCATCCTTAGAGAATCCTGATGTTGCTCCTGATATGCCAGACTATATGTCTGATGCTGATATTCAGATGGCATAAACATTGATTAAAATAGATGGTAGCAATGGAAATTAAAAGAATCAAATGTCCGAGTTGCGGTGTATTGCTTGACGTGAGAAATTCTCAAAACGAAGCGGTTAAGGTGATTACTTGTCCTCAATGTAAAACTCAGCTGAGAGTGATGTTCTCACAGCAACATGCTGCAACTCCGCAATCTTTTGGGGAAACAGAATATGTTGGTAACAGCAATGGTGAGACTCAGTATGTGAATCGAGATAATGGAGAAACTCGTTACGTGGGGCATTTCTCTTCTCCTTCTCAATCTGATGAAACAATCCTTGCAGGCAAGAATGAAGAGGTTACTCCTGGTTATTTGCTCTATGGTGGTCAGAAGTATCCGTTAGGGTTCGGCAATAATGTGATAGGTCGCAAGGCTACTACTTCGCAGGCAACTGTACAGATAGTTACTGATGATAGATATATGAGCCGTCAGCATCTTGCCATCCAGGTAATTAAGGCTTCTACGGACAAGGTTAGGGTGGTGGTGTCTAACTACCATAATAAAAATGCCAGTTATGTGAATGGACAATTATTGAACGAGGATGACCAGCTCGTCTTGACAGAAGGAAGTATCATCAAGATGGGTAACACAACTGTTGTTTATCATCAAAAATAAAGCTAACAATGAGAATCAAGATATATCAGCCTTTAGCTATCCATGAGTTGGGTAAAAGGGCGGACCAGGAAGATAGCATCTATCCAATAGAGGGCAAAGCAACGGAGAATGACCGTTTGTTTTTGCTCTGTGATGGTATGGGTGGACATGAGCATGGTGAGGTGGCAAGCCAAAGTATTTGCAAAAGTCTTTTTTCGTTTTTGTTGCAGCATGCAGTTGCTTCTGAAGGCTTGGAAGATAAGTTGCTGTCTGATGCTTTGGCGTATGCCTACGAAGAACTGGATAAACTGGCTATTGCGGGAGATTCCCGTCAGATGGGAACAACTTTAACTTTGCTGTATTTTCACAGTAATGGATGTACGGCAGCTCATATTGGAGATAGTAGAATATACCATCTCCGTCCATCTTCGCATACCATATTATATAAGAGTCGTGACCATTCCCTGGTGTATGATCTTTATCAGGCTGGTGAGTTGACCTATGAGGAGATGAAGACATTTCCACAGAAAAATGTCATCACCCGTGCGATGATAGCTGGAGACAGAAATCATCCAAAACCTGATGTTATCCATATTTCAGATATTCAGCCAGGTGATTACTTCTACATTTGTTCTGACGGCATGTTGGAACAGATGGAGGATGAGGAACTTTTGGATGTCTTTGCTGCGAATGTTCGTGATGAAGAGAAGCGACAGATGCTGATTTCAGAAACCTCAGATAATAAAGATAATCATTCTGCTTATATAGTACACATCAAAGAAGTGAGTCATGACGAGGCTGATGTGAGTCTTGTAAATGAAGAGCTTACGGCGAAATGCAATGCTTTGAACATCAAGCCTGATGTGGAAGAGGTGACTGCTTCTCCTGATGTTGAAGTCGTAAAGCCTGCTGGTACACCGCCGCCTGTTCCTGATAGTGTGATAGTTGAGATGATGAATAAGCAGAAAAGAAAGAAATCTGTCTTCATTGCATTTGTTGTCTTAGTGGTATTGGCTGCTGTTGGCATGGCTGGTTATGGCTACTATAGCAAGTATAAAGCAGAGGCAGCTTTGCAGGATTCTCTTCATGAAGATTCTATGATGACCGTGAAAGAGTTTAATAGCCAGCAAGAGTCAAAGACAGATCCAACAAAACCAGATTCAATAAAGTAAGATACAATAAAAAATGGACGAACTAAATAATCAAAATATGCTCCAAGTAGGAACCATCCTACACGGAACTTACAAGATAGAAAGCTACTTATCATCTGGTGGCTTCGGCAATACCTATTTAGCAAAGAACATCGAGTTTGATGAGACTTATGCCATCAAAGAGTTCTTTGTAAAGGGCGTGTGCCAGCGTGATGGTAATAGCACTACCATTAGTGTAAGTAATGCTGAGAATACCAATAGCTTTGAGCAGCAGCGAGAGAAGTTCAAGAAAGAAGCTCGCCGTCTTCGTAGTCTCAGTAATCCTCATATTGTCAAGGTCTATGATCTCTTTGAGGAGAATGGTACTGCATATTATGTAATGGATTATGTGGATGGAGAAAATCTATCTACCCGTTTGAAGCGTACCAATGCACCTTTGGCAGAGTCTGTGGTTCGTAATTACTTGAATCAGATATTGGATGGTCTTGAGGCAATCCATAACGAAGGTATGTTCCATCTTGACATCAAGCCTGCCAATATTATGGTGGATAGTCATGATGTGGTCAAGTTGATAGACTTTGGTGCAAGTAAGCAGCAGAGTACGGTAGGTGGTGCCACGATGAGCACTGGTATCAGTTATACGAATGGCTATGCCTCTAGTGAACAAATGGCGCAGAGCTATGATAAGTTCGGACCATGGACAGATTTCTATTCTCTTGGTGCAACTGTGTATAAGTTGCTCACCAATCAAGACCCACCATCAGTTTCTGACCTTTCTGAAGACGAGACAGAGGACAAGCATCTTGCCCTCCCAATGCCTAATGTTTCTGGGGAAATGAAGAAATTGGTGGTTTGGATGATGCAAGTGAATAGGTTAAAGAGACCGAAGAATGTGGGGGAGATAAGACGTATCTCGCAACAGTTTGCTACGGCTGCTTATGGTAATGTTGAAGCAACAAAGGCATGTTGCCCTATGCAATCTCATGTTAATCTTGCAGGGGATGATGAAGAAACACTGTGGGAAGGTAAAGTAAAGAAAGTTAAAGCTGGAGTTAACCAACAAGGGATAAGTAAGAAAAAAACAGATAGTCATATATGTCGTAATTTATTAATAGTTGGGGCGTTGTTTTTAATATGTTTATCAATTAGTTATTATGGCTATAAAACTATTTGTGAAAATAATGCTTTTGAAAAGGCTTTTTCTTCTCAAAAGATTGATGATATTAATAGATTTGTAAATGAATATAGCAATATGACAGATGAACATCGAAAAAAAATAAATGCAAGACTCTCATATTTAAAAAAGCAACAACATAATAAGCAAATAATTGATAATTTGGTATCTAATATGGTGTACGTTGAGGGCGGTACTTTTATGATGGGAGGAACTGATACATATGATTGGGAAGGGACTAAACCTGTTCATCAAGTAACTTTATCTAGTTTCTATATAGGTAAATATGAAGTGACTCAAGAAGAGTGGATGGCAATTATGGAAACAAATCCATCTGGTTTTACAGGGGAAAAAAGACCTGTAGAACAAGTTAGTGTGGGGGGAGGTAGTATGGATGATTGTTTGAAATTTATAAAGAAATTGAATCAAATAACAAATAGAAAGTTTAGACTTCCAACAGAGGCAGAGTGGGAATATGCTGCTCGTGGAGGCAAACTTAACCAAGGTTATCGTTATTCAGGTAGTAATAATATTTCGGAAGTTGCATGGTGGCATGGGAATAGTGGAGGAAAAACTCATAATGTAGGTCTGAAAAATTCTAATGAATTAGGGCTTTATGATATGACAGGAAATGTTCGTGAATATTGTTCTGATTGGGCTGCACCTTATACAGCAACTTCTCAAATAAACCCTAAAGGTCCGCAAGGAGGGGAGTGTGGACATATATTTCGTGGTGGAGATTGGGCTCTTGATGAGTATTACTGTACTGTTGCTTATCGAAGTATTGGTATTTTGGAGGGATATGCAAGTTCTGAGTATGGATTTAGATTGGTTATGGAACCATAGTTCTAAAATGTTTTTATTAAAATTATGATTTAGAAATAAGTATATTAAGATATATGAAAGTTTGTAGAATCGAAAAAGATACAGTTTTACGGAAGGTCGGAGAGGTAATTGAACCTTCTAGTTTTGAACGTATATATTCAGAAATGCGTTCAAAAGCAGAATTGTTACTTGAAAGTGTTAGGAGTGAATTTTATCCTAAATTATTTGATAGAGTAGACTCTTTATTTGTTTTTCCTTATGATGATAAAATGGAAAAACGAGCATTTCAATGGGCTAATACTTTTGCTTCTGCTCCAGGTTCATATTGTATAGTTAATCTGTTAGTACTGGAAGTTGATAATGTAGAGTGGCATGATTCTCGGAATTATGAAGATTTATGTTTCTTACTTGGGAACTGTAAAGTTGGAATGAGAAACAAAAATGTGAATAAGGATGATTTGTGTAATAGGTATTGGCTTGAAAAGTGTAATATGGAAGAACTCTCCATAGAGGGACTAGTAAAAAAAGCAAGAGTTATTAGCATTGCTCCTTATATAGTAACTCGTAATGGAATAAGAAAATTAGAATAAAATTATATGGATAATTTTAATAAAGCAAAAGAATATGCTGATGGCAAAGTTGTCGAAGAGTTAAACCAGGTTGTTGCAGATGCTTATCAGGCTGGTTATAATGCGGGCTATCAGGATGGTATTAATAAGGTGGTAAAAGATTCCGCATTGGAAAAAACTGAATATGTTGACTTAGGGCTTCCAAGTGGAACTCTTTGGGCGTCTAGCTATGTTGAGGATGAAAAAGGTAATGCCATTTATTTGACTCAAGAGGAGAGTAAGGCTTACAATCTTCCTACCTTAGAGCAATGGGATGAATTACGAAGAAAATGTAAATGGAACGAGAATACAGAAAAGAATTGGACTGAATATGGTAATTACTATTATCATAGTTGGGCAATCTGTTTAGGTCCGAATGGTAATAAAATCACTTTCGAATTAACAGGACTTTATAAGGAATTTTCTCATTGTTCGCAAACGGGAGAGGCTTTGTTTTGGCTTAAAGACTCAGATGGTTGTGGCAGAAATTCAGCAAAGATTACTCTGAATGATTTGGAATTAGATACCAATAGTACCTTTTCTGGATATAAATTATGTCTGCGAACAGTCAAATAGTAGTACTCTGTCATTGATTGTATAAAATTATTGTGGAGAAATTATGGTTCAACTAAATAATAATGCCGTTCTTAGCAGTGGCAAATACAGAATAGAAAAGCTCCTAGGACAAGGAGGTTTCGGTATTACCTATAAGGCAATAATGAAAGAAACCGTCTCAGGTTCTTTGGGTAATATGGAGGTCGATGTACCAGTGGCAATCAAGGAGTTCTTTATGAAGGACACTTGTGAACGAGAGGAAGGGACGGGGAAGATAACCGTTCCTTCCCAGGGAAGTCGTGCCTTGGTAGAGTTGTATCGCAAGAAGTTTGTTAAGGAAGCAAAGAACCTTGCACAGATGAATCATCCTCATATCGTTAAAGTCGTAGATGTGTTTGAGGAAAATGATACGGTCTATTATGTAATGCAATATTTGAGTGGTGGATCGTTGGCTGATTATGTGAAGTTGCATGGTGCCTTGGATGAGGCTATAGCCATTAAGTATATCCAACAGATAGGTTCGGCATTGGAGTATATGCACCAAAAGCATATTTGTCATTATGATGTAAAGCCAAGCAACATCCTGCTTGATGACAAAGGTGGTGCTATGCTTATCGATTTTGGAATCTCAAAAGGCTATACAGAAGAAGGGCATCAGACTAGTTCTACTCCCGTAGGAATTAGTGCTGGCTATGCTCCTTTGGAACAGTACCAACAGAGTTTGCAGGATTTTTCTCCTGCAACAGATGTTTATGGACTTGCTGCAACTTTATTCTATTTGCTTACTGGTAAGAATCCTCCTGAAGCTAGTATTGTCTTGAATGAAGGAATGGGAGATAAGCCTATTGGTATTTCTGATACTGTTTGGCACGCTATAGAGCAAGGTATGAATCCTCGAAAGAAGTATAGAGTACAGACTGTGTCAGAATTTTTGAAGTTGATGAATTGTATGATGCCTACTATCGCTTCAGAGGCATTGACTAATCAAGAGGAAACACAAGTCTTGCCTCAAAAGCTTTCTGGCAATATTGATGATACTTATGAACAGACGATAGTTGCTCCAAAGAACGAAGAAAATGTGGAATATATCGATGAAGAAGACAATACATCAAATTCTAGAAAAATCATTCTTGTGATACTGGCTGTTCTCGTAATTGGTTGTGTTTATGCTTTCGTGAAATGTCAAGGAAATAATGAGGCAATAGAAAAGACAGCACCAAATATTGAAACAACAGTAGAAGAAAATGTTCAAAAGCAAGGTGCTGAACAAAATGTAAATAACGAACAGCAGAACTATAATACACCCCAAGATTCGCAGGTAAAAGCATATGATATCGTTGAAGTGATGCCTTCATTTCCTGGAGGACAAAGTGCCTTGATGCAGTATCTGGCTAGCAGCATCAAGTATCCTGTCGTAGCACAGGAGAATGGTGTTCAAGGTAGGGTGATTATCAACTTTGTGGTTGATGATGATGGAAGCATTTCTCATGTGAAAGTCGCTAAATCTGTAGATCCTGCTCTAGACAGAGAAGCTATGCGTGTAGTAGAATCTATGCCTAAATGGATTCCGGGTAAGCAAAATGGAGAATGCGTGCAAGTAAGATATAGTGTACCTGTAGTTTTTAGAGTAGAATAGAAAAAATGAAACAGTTAGGAAATAATGTTTTGCTGTTAAATGGCAAATACAAAATTGAGCGAGTGCTCGGTCAAGGTGGTTTCGGAATCACCTATTTGGCTAAGCAGAAGGTTTCTGTAGCAGGTGCCTTGGGCACGATTGATGCAGAAATCGAAGTGACAATCAAAGAATTTTTTATGAAGGAACTCTGTAATCGTGATGAAGAATCATCTATGGTGACAGTTCCTTCTACAGGAAGTGCGGATTTGGTGGAGAAGTTTCGCCAGAAGTTTATCAAGGAAGCGAAGAATATCTCTAAGTTGACTCATCCTCATATTATAAAGGTGTTGGATGTGTTTGAGGAGAATGGTACCGCTTACTATGTCATGGAGTACATTGATGGTGGCTCATTGTCGGATTTGATAGAGAAGAAAGGTTCTTTATCGGAAGATGAGACCTTGAAATATACGAGACAGATAGCGTCTGCCTTGCAGTATATCCATGCTCATAACATGAATCACTTAGACGTGAAACCTGGTAATGTGTTATTACGAAAGAATGGTGATGTTGTATTGATAGATTTTGGTATGTCCAAGAATTATGATATGGCTGGTGAACAGACCACGAGTAGTCCTGTTGGAGTGAGTGTTGGCTATGCGCCTATTGAGCAATCTCGTGTAGGAGGATTGGGAATGTTCTCTCCTGAAACAGACATATATTCTTTGGGAGCTACTATGTTCAAGATGTTGACTGGTCAAACACCTCCTGAGGCAACTGCAGTCTTTGATGAAGGTTTGCCGGAATTGCCGATGGGCATAAGTGAGCAGACGAAGCGAGTTATTGAAAAGGCAATGCAACCAAGAAGAAAGGAACGATATCATACGATAGTGGATTTCTTGGATGCACTGGGTACGGAGAATGCTCAGGCAGTTCATGTAAAAAACGAGAAGGTTCAATCTGAGGAGACTCTATATATGTCAACTGCACTTAAAGAAGATTCTGAGCCGCAAGAGGTTGAACGTGTGCAAGAAAAGGTGTCATCCAAACCGCTAGATGTTCCAAAGCCTAAATTCTTGAAAGAAGAAGATAAAGAGGCCACAATGTATATTACCGATTATATGGTTCAAGAAAGTGATATCGATGCTTCTGATGTTGTCGATCTTGGACTTAGTGTAAAATGGTGTGGTTGTAATCTGGGGGCCACTAAACCTGAAGAGTATGGGGAGTATTATCGTTGGGCAAATGGAATGAATGGTCATTCTTTGGATGGATTTCCAACAGATAAGGAAATTGCAGGTACCAAGTTTGATGTGGCTTATCTTCTTTCTGAAGGAAAATTGAAAACTCCAACTCGTAAGCAGTTTAAAGAACTGATAGATAGATGTCGTTGGAGTTGGATTACTTACAATGGGACAACAGGTTGCAAGGTTACAGGTCCTTCTGGTAAAAGTATCTTTTTGCCAGGCGCAGGTAGAAAGAGTGATTATGGTATCTATCGTAAAGATTCCTTTGGTTATTATTGGAGTTCAAGTAGGGGGCATGGATTGAATGCTTATTATTTATACTTCAATGAGGAAGAGTCAGATTTAACATATGAGCCAATCTTGACTTTGCGTTCTATTAGACCTATTTGTGAGTAATAATGAAGCGGCTATTATCTTCTTTCTTTATCTTCTTGCTGGCAATACCAACATTGCCAGCAAGAACTTATATCGTTAGCGTGGGCATCGCCGATTACCCCGGTCGTCAGAATGACCTTCGGGTAAGTGCGAATGATGCCAAGACCATATCGGGTATCTTTACCAAGAATGGTAATGCTATGGTTGATTGCTTTGTCAATTCAGACGTTACGATCAAAAAGGTATGTACGGCAATGCGTAATACATTTGCCAAGGCTTCACCATCAGATGCTATTATCCTATACTTTAGTGGTCATGGTGTGCCTGGTGGATTGGTGTGTTACGATGGAGTTTTGTATTACTCTTCTGTATTGAGCATTATGAGACAGAGTAAAGCTCAGCAGAAAATGATTTTCGTGGATGCTTGCTTTGCAGGGAAAATGAGAAATACGAATAAGAGGAATACTAACTATTCTAAAGAGAATGTGATGTTCTTCCTTTCTTCTCGTTCAACGGAGAAATCCTTAGAAACTCCAAGACAAACAGGTTTCAAGAACAGCCTATTTACTGTGTTTTTGGAACGTGGCTTGCGAGGTGGTGCTGATACAAACAAGGATAGAGTTATCACGGCTAAGGAAATCTATAATTTCGTGCATCAAGGAGTAGTAGAAGCATCAGGGAATCGTCAGCATCCCGTAATGTGGGGTAACTTTGATGGGAATATGGCGGTGATGAAGTGGTAAAAGATAAAATACTCGTATCTTTACCATTCGAATTCGTTTTTGAAATCAGCCATCATTTCTAGAAAGTCAACGGCGTAGCCTGTTCTTGCATATTCTTCTTCACGGGCTAAGACATGATTCGCCAACTCGTCATTATTGCATGATGTCATAAAAGGATATTCTTCGGATTCGTTATGAGCCTCTGTTGCATAATCGTGAAGATAGGTAACTGCAGGTTCTTTTGAGTTTGACATTATTTTAGTCATATTGTAATCCTCCTTATTTTTGGTTACTCTAATTTATTGCAAAATTACGATTAATATTTGAAAGTACCAAAGTTTTAAAATGATATTTTGTGGGATGAATTGCAAAAACATGGCAAAAAGTTTGGAAGATACCAGATAATTTCTTATATTTGCACTGTTTAAAGATAGGTGTTATGAGAACAGTTCAAGATTATATCGCAATAATTAGGCAAAATAGTTCCAAGATTACTAAAGATTTTGGAATCAAGACCTTGCGCATTTTTGGTTCCGTATCACGAAATGAGCAAACAGAGCAAAGCGATTTGGATATTTGTGTAGAAACAGAAACTCCTAATCCATTTTTATTGGCCGACTTGAAAGAGTTCTTAGAGGGCTTGTTTAAGTGCTCAGTTGATGTACTGCGTATTCACAAAAACATGAATCCTTTCTTTAAATCAAGAATTGAACGGGATGGAATCTATGCTATTCGATAAAAAAGATTATCTCATTTTCTTTGGCGTTTACACTATAATGTTGTATCTTTGCAGTTGTAATTTGAACTAAAAAAGGAGGAATAAAGAATGAATACAACAAAGTTAACAAGAGAAGAAGCGTTGCGACGTTGGAATGCTTCTAAGGAAACCAAGCGTAAGATGGTTGAAAAGTTAGAAACCTTGGTAAGGAATAGCTGTCTTGAACGTACTGGTAAAGAACCTATTGGGATAGAAGTATGGTAGTCGAAACTTTGTCTCTAGACACGATAAATGCCAATTCCCCTTATGAGGTCAAGTTGGCAGATGCTGTTGATACATTGTGTTTCATTACAGATTACGATGCAGAAATCTTTGTAACATTTGAGAGAGACGAATTGCTTCATGAAGGTTTGGTTTACCAGTTTGGTATCTCAAATCCTAAGAGAGTAAAGTCGCCTCGTGACCCAAAAGTGCGAGAGACCATTCTTGCTATCGTTGAAGAATTCTTTGCTAAGAATCAAGCTGCATTTCTTTATATCTGTGATACGAGTGGTGGAATGCAGAAGATGCGTAATCGCTTATTTCAATATTGGTTTGGAATTTATGGAGAACGCGAGGAATATGTTTTTCTACCTCAGACGATAACAGATGAAGAGGGGAATGATAATTATGCAGCTCTAATAATTCGTAAGGATAATCCTCAGTTTGCGAATTTGGTAAGCGAGTTTATGGCGACTGTCAATTTGCTGAATGCTAAACCTGAGGAGTACGAAGAATGATTTGTTGGCAATAAGGCTGTATAAGGCAGATGAGTCTCCGTTTTCGATAATTTATCAGAGCGGTAGTCGTGCTTCTGGAATAAACCAAAGTCTTTTATCACACTATGTGAATGGATTGAAGAAACCATGTGAGCAGCAGCGTAAACGTATTGTTGATGGTCTTCATAAAATAGGATCAGATTTACAATCGGTTATGTGTGTATGAATTTTGCAAAACGGATGCTTGAAGAATATGGTCAAGCATCCGTTTTGTCATTTGGTACTTCCAGCCCCCCATTTCATACAATTATCCCCTTACTTTCTATGCTGTTTCGGATAAATTCACTATCTTTGTCCCCCTGAAAACAACTAAAAAATAAAATGTAATGAAGAAAGGATTAAAATATACTTTGGTTTCCTTAGGCAGCCTGGTCGTTTTGGCTGGTATTGGTCTGGGAATCATGTATGTGGTGTCACCATATAAGGTGAAGCGATGGGTGGGCATCGCTTCATCTTATTCTGATGTGTTCGTTGATAGATTGAAAGGGCAACCTTATACTCGTGGCGGATATGACGGCATTGATGTATCGAAACACAATGGAGTTATCAAGTGGAAGGAAATAGCGAAGAACAAGCGAATCAAGTTCGTTTATATCAGAGCTACACATGGTAAAGGATATGTGGATCGACATTATCGCCGAAATATCAGACTGGCTCGTAAATATGGATTGAAGGTAGGATCTTATCATCTGATGTCTGCCGGCTCTTCAGTAACTGCTCTTTTACCTTTGCACCCAGAATCAAGTAACATGGATTTGGTTAATTGGTGTTAAGGTGTACTATTAACTACTCTAGCAAATAGCTATGTGCTGATTTAGTCCTTCACCATCCAAATC
>NZ_SGVY01000017.1 GCF_004535825.1 Segatella hominis
AGTCTGGATTGGATAAGCGCTGAAAGCATCTAAGTGCGAAGCCAGCCGCAAGATGAGAACTCCATAGAGGGTCGTCATAGACGATGACGTTGATAGGATGCAGGTGTAAAGACAGCGATGTCAAAGCCGAGCATTACTAATTGCCCGAACACTTTCTTTTGAAAGTTCATAGTTTCAACTGTATGTTGAGTTCATTATTGTTTTGCTTGTGTGCAAATACGTCATAACCCATTATCAGGTGGTTATTGCGGTGGGGTTCCACCTCTTCCCATTCCGAACAGAGAAGTTAAGCCCACTTGCGCCGATGGTACTGCAATGCAATGCGGGAGAGTAGGTCGCCGCCTCCTTTCAATGAAGAGCCTCAGATTTCGAAAGATTTCTGAGGCTTTCTTGTTTTTCTTCCCGCGGATCTTTTTCTTCTCCGCTGGTTTTTTCTTCTCGCTGAATATTAGTTTGTCACGCAGATTTCGCAGATGACGCAGATTTTTTCTCATTGATTATTTTAGTCCCACAGATTTCACGGATTCCCACAGATTTTTTTCATTTATTATTTTTCTCATGGATTTACACGGATTTTCTCTGGTTCTCTTCTTTCCCTGTCATTTCTTCTTTTTCCTGTCATTTCTTTATTTCGCAGATTTTAGACCTGTCGGTCTGGGATAGATTTCGCAGATTTTTCTCACAGATTATTTTTCTCCAAATTTTATGAAAAATTTCTTTAGTTTTCTTCTTTCACCTTTTTGTGTTTTGTCTTTAAGTTTACGTTGTTTTCTTGCTCTCTTTTCTTTTCTCTTCTGTATCTTGATATCATTCTTTTATGTATGAATCTTTATTTTACTTCATAGTTTGTTTTATTCCTATATCTGCAATTGGGTTTAAAAACCTTGCTGAATTTGTTGATATTCGTCAATCTAATGTGTTTAAAAGTGTTTCTTAATTATAAAATAGTGCTGATAATCAATAGATTACTTGCATATTTGAGTTTTTTTTTGTACCTTTGCAAACGATAAGAATAAGGATAGTTTTTTCTATATTTTGAGATAACTGTCCGTTAAGGTATCTAACGGAACTGAGACTGACAACCGTTCTTTTTCTCATAAGTTGTCATCGCGAAATCACTGATGTTGTAGTTCAGCTTTTCAGGTTCCATAAAATAATTAATATGAAGAGAATAACAATGGTTTTAGTTAGCATTTTTATGCTGACATTAAAAGTAGTTTCAGCGTCGGCTGAAACAAATTCAATTGAAAATGCATCCTCTAATGAATTTGATTGGAATCCAGTGATGGAGGCGATAATTCAGGTAGAGAGTGGAGGTAACCGATACGCAAAAAGTGGTTCCTCTGTGGGAGTTATGCAAATTACTCCTATCTGTGTTGCTGAATGCAATAATATTCTTAAAAAAAGGAATAGCAAGAAGCGCTATAAACTATCTGATAGATTTAGTATTTCAAAGTCTAAGGAAATGTTTCTGCTTTTGCAATCAGCTTACAATCCTCTTAATAGTATAGAACGTGCAATTCGCGCTTGGAATGGTGGTAATCATTATAATGTGAAGAGAACGCAACGCTATTTTGAGAAAGTCATGAAACTTTTGAAAAAGTAATTAGTTTTTTGATATGATCCGATTTGCTTCTGGCAGATCGGATTTTTTTAATGATCTTCTTTAATATCAAGGTCATTCTATCATTTTATCACTTATTTTATATGAAATTTCTGTTTTTATGCTAATATAATTAAGGAAAAGGTTAAAAGCGGTTAAAATATTGATTTTTTGATATTTTTATTTGGTTAGATTAAAAAAAAATAGTACCTTTGCACTCGCAATTCAGAAATGAATGTTATATCGCGGTGTGGAGCAGTTGGTAGCTCGCCAGGCTCATAACCTGGAGGTCGCATGTTCGAGTCCTGCCGCCGCAACTAAATGATGGTAAGAAGTTTTCTTCTTACCATTTTTTTGTTTTATATCTCTATAGTTTTTCTTCATTGCCTAATAATTTTACCCATGTGCAAAGATTTAACACTTATTTTTTGTTTATGTCGAATAAAACTACTACTTTTGCACATTGATAAATTATTGTGCAACTAAAATCAATATGGAGGTATCTGATCATGTCAATATCCAAAACAAGACAGAAATTGGTAGATGTCGCTAGACAACTATTCGCTAAGAATGGTATTGCTAATACTACCATGAATGATATTGCTGTGGCTTCTGGTAAAGGACGTCGCACTCTTTATACATATTTCAGTAGAAAGGAAGATGTGTATTATGCTGTGATAGAGTCTGAATTGGAGCGCCTTTCTGATAAACTGGATGAGGTTGCTACAAGTAAAATCCGACCACAGGATAAGATTATTGAGTTGATTTATACGCATTTAAGTATGATTAAGGAAACCGTAGTGCGTAATGGAAACTTGAGAGCTGAATTCTTCCGTAATATATGGATGGTGGAAAAGGCAAGAAAAAACTTTGATGAAGATGAAATAGAACTTCTCAGACGTGTTTATGCCGAAGGCAAGGAAGAAGGAGAATTCGACATAGATAATGTTGACTTAGTGGCGGATATTACGCATTATTGTATTAAAGGATTGGAAGTTCCATTTATTTATGGCAGATTGGGACATGGATTGAATGTTGAGTCTAGTAGGCCTTTGGTTGCCAAAGTTGTATATGGTGCTTTAGGAAAATCCGGTCTGAAACTTTAATTATTTCGAGAATTTTTTATTATCTGATATTATCTGAATAGATAAAGAAGTACTAATTCAATTAAAATATTTACAAAATGGGATTATTAACAGGTAAGACAGCCCTTATAACAGGTGCTGCACGCGGCATTGGTAAAGCTGTCGCTATGAAATTTGCTTCTGAGGGTGCTAATATCGCCTTTACAGATCTTGTACTCAATGACGAAATGGCAGCTGGTTTGGAGGCTACCCGTAAAGAAATTGAAGCTCTTGGAGTAACTTGCCGTGCTTATGCAGGTAATGCTGCTGATTTTGAGGAGACACAGAAGACCGTTAAGCAGATTCATGAAGACTTTGGCTCTATTGATGTCCTCGTAAATAACGCAGGTATTACAAAGGATGGTTTGATGCTTCGTATGAGTGAGGCTCAGTGGGATGCAGTTTTGAATGTTAACTTGAAGTCTGCTTTCAATTTCATTCATGCTTGTTCTCCTATTATGCTTCGCCAGCGTGGTGGTTCTATCATTAATATGGCTTCTGTTGTAGGTGTACATGGTAATGCTGGTCAGTGTAACTATGCTGCTTCTAAAGCTGGTATGATTGCGCTTGCTAAGTCTATTGCTCAGGAGTTGGGTCCTAAGGGCGTACGTGCTAATGCCGTTGCTCCTGGTTTTATTGAGACTGCTATGACTGCACAGTTGCCAGAGGATATCCGTAAGGATTGGATGAAGAAGATTCCTTTGCGTCGCGGTGGTCAGACTGAGGATATCGCTAACGTTTGCCTTTTCCTCGCTTCTGATATGTCAAGCTATGTAAGTGGTCAGGTTATCCAGATCGATGGTGGTATGAATATGTAATCTATCCTTTATTAAAAAAATAATGCAGGTAGTTTACGAAGACAACCATATTATAATAGTCTCCAAGAGAAGTGGTGAAATCGTTCAAGGTGATAAAACCGGTGATGAGCCTCTCTCGGAGACTGTGAAAAAATATATTAAGGACAAGTACCACAAACCGGGAAATGTTTTCCTGGGTGTGGTACATCGCCTTGATCGCCCTGTTGCTGGGCTTGTAGTTTTTGCCAAAACGTCTAAAGCTCTTTCGCGTTTGAATAATATGTTCCGTGATGGAGATGTGCATAAGACTTATTGGGCAATAACAAAGAATACGCCTAAGGAGTCTGAGGCGACTTTGACTCATTGGATTGTTAGAAATGAAAAGCAGAATAAAAGTTATGCTTATGATCATGAGGTGAAAAATTCCAAGAAAGCAATTCTAAAATACAAAGTAATTGGTCGTACAGACAATTATACATTATTGGAAGTGAACCTTATGACTGGCCGTCATCATCAGATAAGATGTCAACTTGCTAAAATGGGGTGTCCTATCAAGGGAGATTTGAAATATGGTTCCCCACGTAGCAATCCTGATGGAAGTATTTGTCTTTTATCTCATCATGTTGAATTCCTACATCCTGTATCTAAGGAGTTGATATCAATTGAAGCTCCGTTGCCGGATGATAATCTATGGCGAGCGATAGCACCAATTTAGAAGTGTTTTAGTCATCTAAACCTTTATGCCTATGAAGAAGTATATCAAATGGAGTGTTTTCATTCTCTTTTCTCCGATACTCCTCATCATGATACTTGCTGTTATGCTTTATTTGCCACCCGTTCAGAATTGGGCAGTAAGGCATGTGGTAGCGTATGCTTCTGAATCTACGGGCATGGATGTTACTGTGGATCACGTAAAGCTGGTATTCCCTTTACGGCTTGGCGTGGAAGGTGTGCAGGTTCTGCAACCTATAGACTCTCTTAAAAATAGCACTAATCTTTCATTGCGTGGAAAAAAAGATACTATTGCTGACATTAGAAAAATGATAGTTGATGTTCAACTGATGCCTATTTTCCATAGTCAAGTGATGGTTGATCAGTTGGATTTCGATGGAATGAAAGTGAATACTGCCAATTTTATTCATGAGGCGCGTATCAAAGGAAATGTCGGAAAACTTAGTGTCCAGGCACATGGTATTGATTTAGCCAATGAGCATGTTTTAGTAGAGAATGCATTGCTCGCTGATGCTAAATTGGCTGTTGAACTAAGCGATACTGTACCTGCAGATACTGCCCCAAGTGAAAACTTTTGGAAAATCAATCTACAAAAGCTGAAATTAAAAAACACTAATCTTACGTTGCATATGCCTGGGGATACTCTTCAGGTAAGTGCTTATTTTGGAAATGCGTTAGCTCAAGAAACGTATCTTGATCTTTTCAAAGGATTATATCAGGTTAAGAAGTTGGATTGGGAAAACGGATGGGTCTCTTATGACAATAATTTCGAAAAGCCCGTTTCTGGTATAGACTTCAATCATCTGGCTTTATCTGGGATGAATTTGAAGGCGGATTCGTTCTATTATTGTGATTCCAAAATAGATGTCAAAATTCGTGAGGCGCAATTTAAGGAAAAGAGTGGCTTGTCTATATCGCAAATGAATGGTAGATTCGTGATGGATTCTACCAAATTAGCATTGCCGGATTTTTATCTCAAGACTCCTGTATCACAGTTGAAGGCTACTGTGGATATGGATATGGATGCTTTCGCTGAGAGTAATCCTGGACATCTCGCTGCATTGATTGATGGAAGTCTGGGTAAATCTGATTTGATGCTTTTTGCAGGCGATGCAATGCCTGAAAAAATGAAAAAACTGTGGCCTTATTACCCTCTTAAGTTGAAAGGATCGGTAAAAGGAAACTTGCAGCAATTGGCCTTTGATGGGTTGAAGGCTGTCTTACCTTCTGCCTTTGAAATTTCCGCCCATGGAACATTGGGCAGTTTGACAGATATGAATAAGTTGAAGGCAAATGTCAACTTAAATGCTCGTACCTACAACTTAGGTTTCATTACAGCCATGTTGGAGCCTTCTTTGATGAAAGAAATATGTGTTCCTAATGGTATTGGAATTAAGGGAAATATAAATGTTGATGGTCAACGATATGTTACCAAGTTGGCTTTAACTGAGGGTAGAGGTAGTTTGAATATAGATGCTTCTGTTATCGCAAAAACCAACTCTACTGGTGGAATAGATTTGGGACGTCTGGCTTACGATGCCAAAATTCAGGCCAAGAATGTTCAGGCGAAGCATTTCCTTCCAAAACAGGATTTGTATGCTTTTAGTGGTAATATAAAAGCCAAAGGAGTGGGTACTGATTTCTTGTCACCTTCCACCCGTTTGGCTGCTAAGGCTCAAGTATCTTCAGTTCATTATGGGAAATATAAGATAAATAATGTACTGGCGATTGCTCATGTTGCTCACGGAAAGGTGCATGCTGATGTGGATAGTAAAAATCAATTTCTTACAGGGTTGGTAAGTTTAGATGCACTGACTAATACGAAGAAGGTGCAGGCAACTATAAAAGCTGATGTCCGACAGGCAGACCTTTATCTGTTGCAATTGGTCGAAAAACCGATGAAGGCAGCTTTGTGTGGCTACATGGATGTCAATACTGATTTGAAAGATTTTTATAATCTTCAAGCTTCTGTGGGTGATATTACTTTGCGTACAGCAGATAAAGTTTATCGACCTGTAGATGTTCTCTTGGATGTGTTCACGCGTAAGGATACAACTCATGCTATTGTAGATTGTGGTGATTTTCATCTTAATATGGATGCTCATGGAGGGTATAAAAAACTGCTTGGACATATAGATGGATTGCAACGAGAAATATTCAGTCAGATGAAGAATCGCAAGATAGACCAGATTCGTCTTCGCCAGAATTTTCCTTTAGGGCATATTTATCTTTCTTCAGGAAAAAATAATTTTATTTCCCGTTACATCGAATATTGTGGATATCAGTTTAAAACTATAGAGATGGATCTGAGTGCCTCTCCTGTTATGGGATTAAATGGATTTTTTCATGTTGATTCTATGGTGGTCCAAGGTGTTCAGTTGGATACGATACGTGCTCTTGTGCATACTAAGGGTGACACCATCCGCTATTCTGCAAGAATTGAAAATAATAAGAAAAATCCACAATATGTTTTCCGTGCCTTGGTGGATGGTGAATTACAGGAAAAAGGTTCTGATATTAAGGCAAAGCTCTATGATGCCAATAATAAATTAGGTCTTGATGTAGGATTAGCGGCTTTGATGCAGGATAATGGAATCAAAGTTTCACTTACGGATACGCATCCAATTCTTGGCTATAAGAAGTTTAAGGCTAATGCTGATAATTACTTGATGCTCTCTGATGACCAGAGAGTATCGGCTAATCTGTTGTTGACAGCTTCTGGTGGTATGGGCGTGCGTGTCTATTCTAATGATGAAAATGAGGACGCATTGCAGGATATAACGGTCAGTTTGAGTAAATTCAACCTGGATAAGGTTCTGAGCGTCATTCCTTATATGCCTGATATTTCTGGCATCATGGATGGTGACTTCCACGTTATTCAGACAAAGGAAGAATTTTCTGTTTCTTCTAATCTGAAGATTGATAACCTTGTCTATGAGAAATGTCCGATGGGCGATGTTGGGTCTGAATTTGTCTATATGCCTAAGAGCGATGGTTCTCATTATGTAGATGGCATTCTGACTTATGAGGGTGAGGATGTGGCAACAGTTAAGGGTACCTATCAGTCTGAAGGAGCCGGATATCTTAATGCTACTGTAGGGCTTGATAAGATTCCGCTTCACTTTATCAATGGATTTGTTCCAGACCAGTTGCTTGGTTTGAAAGGATATGGGGAAGGTGAACTTGCAGTAAAGGGTGCTCTGAATAAACCGCATGTAGAAGGTGAGGTTTATCTGGATTCTGCATATCTGATAAGTGAACCGTATGGAATTTCTATGCGTTTTGACGATGATCCAGTGCGTATCGTAGATAGCAAGTTACTCTTCGAAAACTTCATGATGTATGCAAACAATGAGAGTCCGCTAAATCTGCAAGGAAATCTGGATTTCTCTAATGTGGACAGAATGATGCTCGACTTACGTATGAGAGCTCAGAACTTCCTTTTGATAGATGCTAAGGAGAATTTGCGCTCTGAAGCATTTGGTAAGGCTTATGTCAATTTCTTTGCAATGATGAAAGGGCCTTTGACCAGCCTTCAGATGCGTGGAAAATTGGATGTGTTGGGAAATACAGATATGACTTATGTCTTACGTGAATCAGAACTGTCAACCGATTCTCAGTTGGATGAGTTGGTGAAGTTCACTGATTTTAAGAGTGGTAAGGAAGAGACTATTGTGCGTCCAGCCATTGAAGGATTTGATATGATGCTCAGTATGTCTATTGATGAATCTGCTCATATTCTGTGTGCTCTGAATGAAGAAAAGACGAACTATATAGATTTGATGGGTGGCGGTGACTTGCAAATGAAATATAACCCTGTCGATAATATTCAGTTGACTGGTAAATATACATTAAATAATGGAGCGATGAAGTACTCATTGCCAATTATTCCATTGAAGACCTTTACCATACAAGATGGCAGTTACCTTGAGTTTACGGGTGATCCTTTCAATCCTATTCTTAATATTACTGCGACAGAAAATATGAAATCTACTGTTAATGAGGGACAGGGAACAGGTCGCTCTGTGGATTTTGTGTGTGGTGTGAAGTTGACCCAGACATTGAGTAAGCCAGGTATTCAGTTTATCATTTCTGCTCCTAATGATATGACAATGCAGGATGAATTGAATACAATGAGTATTGAGGAACGAGGTAAAATTGCAGTTACGATGCTTGCATCTGGTATGTATCTTTCTGGTGGAAATACCAGCGATTTCTCTATGAACAGTGCCTTGAGTAGTTTCTTGAACTCGGAAATCAATAATATTGCAGGTTCTGCCATGCGATCTTTGGGACTGGATCTTGGTATGAGCGTGGATAATTCTACGAACGCTTCCGGAGCTTCGCATACAGACTATAATTTCAAGTTTGCCAAACGTTTCTTCAATAATCGTTTGAGTTTCACCATAGGTGGAAAAGTTTCTTCTGGAGCAGAAATGGAGAATGCTGGAAATAACGATTCGTTCTTCAATAATGTAGAGCTGCAATATAGACTTAATGAAGGTGCTTCGCAGTATATCCGTGCTTTTTATAACAACAACACATATGATTGGTTGGAAGGCCTGGTCGGTGAATATGGCGTTGGTTTTATGTGGCGCAGAAAGTTACAACACTTCAAGGATATTTTCCGTTTCAAGACGGAAAAACAAGATGTTCCAGTTGAAATTGTCAGAAAAGATACTATAGTGAGAAAAAAAATGGAGGATAGTACTTCTGTAAAGCCTCGATTCTTTGATCCGTTGAGAGAGAAGCTGTAATAAAATACCTCTTGGTTATCTTTGGTTAATGAATGATTATGAGAAAGAGTAAATTATACATTATTATATATGTGTTGACATTAATAATGTCAATACCTTTTTTGCTGGCATGTTCTTCTACGAGTGCATTAAAAGAGGGGCAGCAGCTTTTTACGGGATTGAAGCCTATTGAATATTCTAATTACGAAAAATCGGGCTATGCAGATTCTACAATGTTGGAAATGGAGAATGTGCTGGCTTCGGCTCCAAATGGTGCTCTTTTTGGAAGTAGTTATTATCGTACTCCTTTCCCCGTAAGATTATGGATATGGAATGCCTTTTCGCAGTCAGAAGGAGGTGTTGCTAAATGGATAACAAAGGCTTTTGGTTCTAAACCGAAGCTGATGTCGAATGTAAATCCTCAACTTCGTGCGCAGGTTGCAGAAAATCAGTTGGACAAGTATGGTTATTTTAATGGTAAAGTTACTTACGATGTTGTTACTGACAACAATCCGAAAAAAGCTAAAGTTGCTTATCATGTAGATATGGGACATCTTTGGACGCTTGATACTGTCAAGTATCTTGGATTCCCGAATGAAGGTCAGCAACTGATAGATTCTACCCGAAACCTGGCTGTTATCCGAACAGGTTCGCCATTTAATGTCTCTCGGCTCGAAGAGGAACGTCAGCGTATTACCCGGTTGTTCCGTAATAATGGTTATTATTTTTATAAAAATGGATATGCATCTTATCTGGCTGATACTTTAGGAACGCCGGGTAAGGCAGAAGTTCGTCTGATTATGGCCGACAGCATTGATACTATGGCTTTGCGCAAGTGGTACATTGGTCATGTGAAATTCAATTTTAAAAGAAATTTTATGGAAGAATTGAAAGATTCTTTCGTAAGGGGCAAGCTGGAATTTTACTATAATGGACGAAAGATGCCGATACGTGCAGGAGTTGTTTTGAAAGACTTAAAGCTTTTCCCAAACCGTCTCTATAAGATAGAAAATGAGGAGGCTGCTAAAAATCATCTGCAGGCAATGGGATTGTTTAGCTATACCAGTATTCAGTTTTCGCCACGTCTTTCTTCTAATGACAGGGTGTTGGTAAATGATTCCTGTGTATCCCTGTGTGATACATTGGATGCGACTATCGATTTGGTATTTGACAAACCCTATGATTTCTATATAGAGGCGAATGCAAAGGGAAAGACTACAGGACGAGTAGGACCTGAACTTGTGATAGGTTTGACAAAGAGAAATGCCTTTAAAGGTGGAGAAAAACTGGATATCAACTTGCATGGTTCCTATGAATGGCAGACTATACAACAAGAAGGTGCAAAATCAACTCATATAAATTCCTATGAGTATGGTTCGGATATTTCATTATCTTTCCCACGAATCATAACTCCTTGGAATATGTTTCGCACAATGGCTCAGAACGAGCGACGCTTCAGGGCGGGGCGTTTTCCACGGCGTTTTTATGGAACTCCGACAACTACCGTCAAGACTTCTATGAATGTGCTAAATAGGGCAAGTTATTTTCGTCGTCATGTTGTGTCTGGCGAATTGACATATAACTGGTCCACTTCTTCCCAGCATCATCATTCATTCAGTCCTCTTGTCCTTTCTTACGAGTACATGAATGCTCGAACGGCAGCTTTTGATAGCGTACTATCAAAGCATCCGTATCTCCAGATATCTATGCGCGATCAGTTTGTGCCAAAGATGAGCTATACCTATACCTATAATAGTCCGCTCAACTATCGTCATCCTATCACCTGGTCTACTACGGTGAGCGAAGCTGGTAATGTCTTGGCAACAGGTTATCTGATAGCAGGCAAAAAATGGAATGATAAGGATAAGCAGATGTTTAAAAATCCTTTTGCACAATTTCTTAAATTAGAGACTGATTTCGTAAAATATTGGAAGTTGACCGAAAAATCCACGCTTGTTGGGCATTTGAATGCTGGTGTAGTCTGGAGTTATGGAAATACGGAAAAAGCTCCTTATTATGAGCAGTTCTATGTAGGAGGAGCCAATAGCATCCGAGCTTTCAATGTAAGAAGTATCGGACCGGGCAAATTTGCGCCTACTAATAGTAAGTTCTCATATATAGACCAGATGGGTGACATAAAGTTTGTTGCCAATCTGGAATATAGACCAAGAATTTGGGGTGATTTGTATGGTGCAATATTTCTGGATATGGGTAATGTCTGGAATATCCATGAAGAGGAGTATAGTGAAAATGGAAAATTTTATGCCCGAAACTTTTTTAAACAGATGGCTGTGGGTACGGGTGTTGGTGTCAGATATGACATGGGAATGTTTGTGATTCGTCTGGATTGGGGACTTGGATTGCATCTTCCTTACGAAACTGGCAAGAACGGATTTTATAATATTCACCGATTCAAAGATTCGCATAGTTTCCATTTTGCCGTGGGCTATCCTTTCTAGAAATGCCGGAATTTTAGAAATACCAGAATAAGTTTCTGCAGATATCGACAAAAGTTTCTATAGATGTCAAAAATTATTTTTGAACATCGCATTTAGAATGTTGTAGGCGTTTCTCGGAATACAGAAAAATGTTTTTCTGAATATAGTAAATTGTTCATTGAATGCTATAAAACGACAGAACTTTTACTTTTATTTGATTTAAATCAAAAAAAAAGGAGAAAACATAGTGGCACTCGCAAAATTTTTAGTACTTTTGCAGTCGGTATTAAACTATCAACTATTAATTAATAAATAATATGAAGCCAACACTATTGCTTTTAGCGGCAGGCATGGGTAGCCGCTACGGTGGTTTGAAACAGCTTGATGGTCTAGGTCCTAACGGTGAGACTATCATGGATTATAGCATTTATGATGCTATCCAGGCTGGTTTCGGTAAAATTGTTTTTGTAATCCGCAAGGATTTCGAGGATCAGTTCCGTGAGAAGATTCTTTCAAAATATGAAGGACATATTCCTGCAGAACTCTGTTTTCAGTCTTTGGATGCACTTCCTGAAGGCTTTTCTGTACCAGAAGGCCGTGAGAAGCCTTGGGGTACCAATCATGCCGTATTGATGGCTAAAGATGTTATCAACGAGCCTTTCTGTGTTATCAACTGTGATGATTTCTATAATCGTGATTGCTTTATGGTAATCGGCAAGTTCCTTTCTGAACTTCCAGAGGGTAGCAAGAATCGCTATGCAATGGTAGGTTTCCGTGTAGGCAATACTTTGAGCGACAATGGTACTGTTGCACGTGGTATTTGCTCTAAGGATGCAGATGAGAATCTGACTACTTGTGTAGAGCGTACAGAGATTATGCGTATTGATGGTAAGGTATCTTATAAGGACGAAGAAGGACAGTGGGTAGCTGTAGGTGACAATACTCCAGTTTCTATGAACGTATGGGGCTTTACTCCTGACTATTTCGAGCACAGTGAGGCTTATTTCAAAGAGTTCCTGAGCGATCCTAAGAATATGGAGAACAAGAAAGCTGAGTTCTTTATCCCGTTGATGGTCAACAAACTGATTAATGAAGGTACTTCTACAGTCAAGGTTTTGGATACTACAAGTAAGTGGTTTGGTGTAACATACTCAGCAGACCGCCAGAGCGTAGTTGAGAAGATTCAGAGTCTGATAGATGAGGGTGTTTATCCAAACAAACTTTTCTAATAAGTACTTTTGATAAGATAAATTCGTTTATCCTAATCTTTTTCAGTAAATATATTTCTTTCATGGAGATAAATATATTAAAAGAACAAGAAGCCGCTACCCTTCGAGAGATGATAGCGGCTTCTCATCGTATAGTAATATGTTGTCATAAGTCACCTGATGGTGATGCGATAGGTTCTTCCTTGGGCTGGTTTTATTATTTGCAGTCCTTGGGCAAGAATTCCACGATCTGTGTACCAGATATGATACCAGATGCCATAAGTTGGCTTCCTGGAACAGAAGAAATTATTCGCTATGATAAGCAACCGGAAGCAGTTAAAGCAGCCTTTACTAATGCAGATCTGGTTTTCTGTTTGGATTTCAATGGTGCCAGCCGTCTTGATGAGATGGAACCAGTTCTTACATCTTATCAGGGTAAGAAGGTGATGATAGACCATCATCTGGATCCTTTTATGTCTGTAGATTTACTTATTTCTCATCCTCATATGAGTAGTACGAGTGAATTGATATTCAGAATCGTTTGGCAACTTGATGGTTTTACTCAGATGGGTAACCAATGGGCTACATGCATTTACTGTGGCATGATGACAGACACAGGAGGTTTTGTCTATAATTCTAATGAACCCGTTATCTATCTTATTATCAGTGAACTGCTAACCAAAAACATAGATAAGGACAAAATTTACCGCAAGGTTTTCAATAATTATTCTACCAATTCTATCCGTTTCCGCGGGCATATCATGGATAAGAAACTGCGTGTTTTTGAAAATTTACATGCCTCTTATTATTGTGTTACTCGCAAGGAGATGGAGCAATATCATTTCATAAAAGGCGATTTGGAAGGATTGGTAAATGAACCGCTGCGTATTCGTGGCCTTAAATTCTCGATATCTTTGCGCGAAGACACAGAGGTAAAGAACCGTGTGCTGGTGAGTCTTCGTTCGGTAGACGATTTTCCTTGTAATGAGGTTGCTGCCAAGTTTTTCAATGGCGGAGGTCACCTTAATGCCTCAGGCGGTAAGTTGATGACTACGATAGAAGAGGCAGAACAGATAGCATGCAAGGCAATAGAGGCCTATGCTCATTTGTTGCAATAATAGCGATAATTATGTTAAGTATTGGATAAAGACTATCGTTTGGATGGTAATAAGTGATAAATAATAATAAAATCACCTATTATCTCTCGGTAGTCTGTTATCTTTTTTGTACCTTTGCCGCTAAAATGAATATAATTTAGGTAATGAAGAAATTTTTATTTATAGTAATAGCCTTTGCTGCCCTCTTTTCGATGGCGGCATGTAACGATTCAGAGACATACGCAGATCAGCGAAATAGAGAGCGTGATTCTATCAATGCTTTCCTCCGTAATGAAAAAATTACGGTGATAAACGAGAAGCAATTCAAGGAGCGCTGGGAAGCTAAGAAGACAAATCCTGCTATTGTTTTGACTGATACCTCTGCAGAAAAGAACGAATATGTACTCTTTGAGAGTAATGGTATCTATATGCAAGTAGTAGAGCAGGGCTGCGGTGACTATATACAGCAAGGTAAATCAGAGGAAGTTTTGGTACGTTTTGATGAGTATAATGTCAATACGCGTGCCAATATATCAGATGAGTCTCTTTGTCTGAGCAATAATCTTCCAGCGTATTCATACTATATTGATAAATTGAAGGTAACGAATACTTCCGGTACATTTACAGGCATGCTTGTTGAGCCTAAGAAGAGCGTTTTTGGCTTGGCTTATAATTACAGTTCTTATACTGGTAGTTATAGCAGTACTATTCCTTCCGGGTGGCTTATTCCATTCAGTTGGGTAAAGATAGGTCGTGGAAATGCTGAGGGCGAGAAAATTGCTCATGTGCGTCTTCTGATTCCTCATACTTACGGTTCTACTCAGGCATCAGCTAATGTGAATGCCTATTTTTATGATATGACATTGCAGAAGGGTCGTTAAAGGCCTTTCTGCATCTTTATTTTCTATAGTAAACGATAAAAATATTAAATAAGGTGTTTTATGACATTAATTAAGTCAATCTCTGGTATCCGTGGTACTATTGGCGGACCAGCAGGCGATACGTTGAATCCCCTCGATATCGTGAAATTTACTTCTGCTTACGCTACTTTCATTCGTCGTAGTGGTGCTTCTAAGAGTAATACAATCGTAGTAGGACGTGATGCGCGTATCTCAGGAGATATGGTAAAGAATGTAGTTTGCGGTACTTTGATGGGCATGGGCTACGATGTGCTTAACATCGGTTTGGCTACTACTCCTACTACCGAACTTGCTGTTACTATGAGTGGTGCAGCCGGTGGTATCATCATCACCGCTTCTCATAATCCCCGTCAGTGGAATGCTCTTAAACTTCTTAACGAGAAGGGTGAGTTCTTGACTGCTGCTAATGGTAATGAGGTGTTGAGTATTGCTGAGAAGGAAGATTTTGAATATGCCGATGTAGATCATCTTGGAAAATATACTGAAGACAATTCTTACAACAAGCGTCACATTGATTCTGTACTTGCTCTGAAACTTGTGGACGTAGAGGCTATTAAGAATGCTCATTTCAAGGTTTGTGTAGATTCTATCAACTCAGTAGGTGGTATTATACTTCCTGAATTGCTGGATGCTCTTGGTGTTGAATATACTTTCCTGAATGGGGTTGCTAATGGCGACTTTGCTCACAATCCTGAGCCATTAGAGAAGAACCTTGGTGGTATCATGGATGAATTGAAGAAGGGTGGATACAATATGGGTATCGTTGTGGATCCTGACGTTGACCGACTGGCTTTCATCTGTGAGGATGGCAAGATGTTTGGCGAGGAATATACCTTGGTAAGCGTTGCAGATTATGTGTTGAGCAATACTCCTGGCAATACAGTTAGCAACCTTTCTTCTACTCGTGCGCTACGCGATGTAACGGAGAAGCATGGTGGCAAATATACTGCTGCAGCAGTAGGTGAGGTGAATGTTACTACCAAGATGAAGGATGTCAACGCTGTAATTGGTGGTGAAGGCAATGGAGGTGTTATCTATCCTGAGAGTCACTATGGTCGTGATGCCCTTGTTGGTATTGCTCTTTTCCTGAGTAGTCTGGCTCATAAGGGATGCAAGGTTAGTGAGCTTCGTGCTTCCTTCCCTAACTATTTTATCGCAAAGAATCGTATCGATCTTACTCCTTCTACCGATGTGGATGCCATCTTGGTGAAGGTGAAGGAACTGTATGGTCAGGAGAAGGATGTTACTGTAACTGATATTGATGGTGTAAAACTCGATTTCCCTGATAAGTGGGTTCACTTGCGTAAGAGTAATACTGAACCTATCATCCGTGTATATAGCGAGGCTTCAACAATGGAGCAGGCAGATGAACTTGGTAAGAAATTAATGCAGGTAGTTTACGATATGCAGTAATCTGTATCTATCTGATGTTTAGATAAAAAAAGAAGAGGTCATACCGTAATTTACCGTATGGCCTCTTCTTTTTTATTATTTCCTTTTCTGTCTTCTTATTATTTTTTCTTCCTTTGGTCTTTTTGGGCTCTCTATCTCTATTTTTCTTTTCCTTGGTATGTTTTTCTTTCTTTTTTCTTTTGTAAGATTTTACTCTTCTGCCAGTTCCTTCATGGCATCATTCAGCGTATTAAATAATACGTTGATGTTCTCCTCTTCATTCTTGCAGGCTTCCTTGAAGAGTGCTACTGGGTCTTCCGTACTGCTTGTGAGCGGAGTTTCATTGAGCAGAATGTTCACATTGTTGAGAAGCATTCCATGCAGGGTAGGCATGTGGAGTTGATGTTGTTCGCCTTCCTTGCTACCGCATTTCAATCCTGCAGCATATGCCTTTACGATGATGCGTACCAACAGATGGATGGCCATAGGTTCGTCAGCGAGGCTGATGAGGATGCCATGGGTGTAGTCGCGCACATGCTCTTCGAGAGTAGTGAATTTACCTTGTAAGAGCCAGGTAAAATTGCGCTTATATTCACTTTCCATTGCTTTGTATAGTTGTGGACTCTTGCAGGCGATACGTAGGTAGTCGAGCATGCTTGGCTCAAAGGTGGGATCGGCTGCCTTCATTCCTTCGAAATTTTTCTTCATACGTTCGTTAGCTTCCTCTGCTGTCTTATAGTTGAGACGAACAAGTGTAGAGAACATAACATCGAAGAAATATTGATTAACCTCTCCATAGTGGTCGAGCATCAGCTGTTTGATTTCTTTCGGATCATTCTTTTTCTTGAAGTCATCTCCACCTACGGTAGCGTCGATGATACCGCGTGCGTACGCCTCGAAGAAAGCCCTCACAAAAGAAGCTACGGCCTTGTAACTATTTATTCTTTTCATTGTTTCTTATTCAAAAGTCTTAAATTCATAGCCTTGTTCTCTTAGCCATTCGATGGATTGAGGCAAGGCTGTTTTCAGTTTTTCTATACTTTTCAGTGAGTCGTGGAAGGTGATAATACTGCCGTTTCTGGCATATCTTTTCACGTTGTTTACCACATCTTCAGCTGTGAGCCATTTAGAATAGTCTCGTGTCACCAGATCCCACATGATTACCTTGTAGGTGCGGTGCAGCCACCAGTATTCGCTTGGTCTCATCCATCCATGTGGAGGTCTGAACAAGTGGGCGTGAATCAATTCGTTTGCTTTATTGGTATTCAGCACATAGGAGATGACACGGTGTTTGAAAGCTCCGATGTGATTGAATGTGTGATTTCCCACCTGGTGTCCTTCTTCTACTATCTGGTTGTACAAATCGTGATGGCGCAGTACGTTTTCTCCTACCATGAAAAAAGTTGCTTTCACATTGTATTTCCTCAAAATTTCGAGAATGATGGGTGTGGATTCTGGTATCGGACCATCGTCAAAGGTCAGATAAACGGAATGTTCTTTTTTGTCCATTCTCCAGATTGCCTTCGGATAAAGCCATCGGAGCCATTTTGCTGGTTGCTCTATGAACATTTGATTCCTATTTTTATGAATTGATAAAACTTATTGGCTCTATGATCTAAAGAAATCCTCTTGATGGGAGCCTTTTGCTTATAGACTCTTTTCCCGTGAGAAACCTCTTAATTAGAGTTTTTTTAAACTAATAGGCTCTATTACTTGTGAGTTTGGAACCTTTTAGTAAATTTATAGAGTTACAATACTTGATTGATGCCTGCAGTTTTTGGAACAGGGCCTTTATAATTATCTGTATAACATGATAGGGCAGTTTTCAAGCCGCCCTATCATGTTATTCTATATATAGAGATACATTTACTGGAAATTTTCTGGAATCTTGCCAAGAGAATTCTTTTAATAACTCTCTTTATAGGGAAACCTTGTTTAGGATTCCCATGAAAATCCCAGTTGAATTTTCCTAATGGCTTTCTTTATTAGAAAGTTTCTCCTTGTAAAAGTTTCTCTTAATTTCCTGCATTTGGCATCTGACCTCCTCTGCCGTGATACAAAGTATAGAGCTTGTTGAGTTGGTCTTCATACTTCTTGGCAGTCTTCTGATCTACCATGCTTGCTACCTCGCAGGTGCTCTGCATAATCATGATCTGACGGATGCAGTCGTTCTGTGCCTGAGCGAAACGGTTGGCATCGAGTGACAGATAGTAGCTCAGATACTGGCTGGCAGTTTTCCAAACCTTGCCTACGTATTCAGCAGCCTTCTGCTTCTGCCCAGCGAGAATCCATCCACGAGCCATATCAAGACCACCACTCATGTAATCGATTGGAACATTATAGTCTGGTATCTCAACATCAGCTTTCTTCAGAATGTCGATAGCCTTCTTGTTTTTATGCTCTGAAAGCAACTGGAGGGCTGTCTGGGCGAGCAGGCGACGGTGCGTATAGCACATACGCATAGTTGTCTCGTCGATGTAGAGTCCTTTCTGTTTCAGATTGCCGAACTTGAAACGGGTCATGATGTTATGATAAGCCTTCTCGGTATCGAAATTCTTAGCACCTGGTTTGTTGGTGGTGAAAGGAGTAATACGGTTTACGAGACCCTCCTGTACGAAGTTGTCACCCAGATTCATGTAGTTGTCCTCACCTACAGTCAGTGCTACGTAGATAGGGCGTACCCAGTTGCATTGAGCTATCATTTCCAGCATCATCAGGTCGCCCTTGTAGAGTGCGGTCTTTCCTGCGAGAGAGATAACCATCTTGTCTGGTATTGTATCAGAAGCCATCATCATGCCACTCTTCTTTACAGCCTCCTTGTCGATAGTCACGTAGAGGGTATCTGTTGGAATAATGTGCAGGTCTGGATTCTTGCTTCTTACCCAATATTTCAGCACATTCTTTAGTTCGAACGGTTCATCGCCAAACTGTTTCTTGGCTGCTTCTGGATTCTGCTTATAGAATTCGAGAATCTGCTGCTTTGCTCCTGGTTCTACAGTTACGTACTCATTGGTTCCAGAACAGAAATCAAGTCTTGGCCATGTGATTGGCACTGAAGGAGAGTTGTAGGCAGGGCGTTTCATCTGGTCGATGTACCAGTCGGTCTGCAAGTAGCTCAGGTTACAAACGCGTGCATCTGTACCTACGCCTTCTACTTCCTGATTGTACCAGAGTGGGAAGGTATCGTTATCCCCGTTAGTGAAGATGATAGGATTTCCCTTCTCCTGGAGTGACATCAGATAGTTCTGTCCGAAATCACGGCAAGTATAGCGGTTGCTGCGGTCGTGGTCATCCCATGTCTGGGAAGCCATTTGTATTGGCACGAGCAGAGTGATGACGGCAACGATGGCAGAGATGGCGGTACCGCTCAACTTTGCTTTCTCTTTCAATAGGTTGATGATAGCAAGTACACCCAGACCACACCAGATGGCGTATGCATAGAATGATCCTGCGTATGCGTAGTCGCGCTCACGTGGCTGCATTGGAGTCTGGTTCAGGTAGATGACGATGGCAAGACCAGTCATGAAGAACAGGAAGAACACTACCCAGAACTGCTGGATACCGATAGGAAGGATTTCTTCTACTTCCTTTCCGTTCTTGATTACCTTGCGCTTGCGTGTGTACCATGCTTGCCAGAAGAGACCGATGAGACCGAGTATCAGAGGCATGCAGTAGAATACGTTGTGCCCCTTGTTGTTCTTCAGGTCATCCGGAAGTTTACTCTGATCACCGTAGAGCGAGTCGTCGATGAATGAGAAACCGGTTATCCAGTTTCCGTGCTCAGGTTCTCCGTTGCCCTGGATGTCGTTCTGGCGACCAGCGAAGTTCCACATGAAGTAACGCCAGTACATAAAATTGCACTGGTAGGAGAGGAAGAAGCGGATGTTGTCCACCTGTGAAGGAACCTTCACCATGATGTTTTCACCGCATCTGTCGTAAGGCACTTCTGTGCCATCTACGCCACCCATCCAGTCCTCGTAAGCCTGTGCATGTGCTGCGTCATACATACGAGGGAAGAACATATTCTGAGCGTACTGGTATTTGTTCTTATGGCTTACGATGAAGTATGAGTCCTTCTCGTCTGCAGTTGCTTTTTCCTTGCGCTGATATACTGGTGCACCTTCCTTCATCTCAGGTTTGCACATGTCGCCTTCCACCTGGAGTGCCACCTGCGATGTGTATGCCTGACCGTAGAACAGCGGACGGTCGCCATACTGGTCGCGGCTCAGATAGCTACCTAAGGTAAAGATATCCTCAGGAGAGTTCTGATCCATAGGAGGGTTGGCAGAAGAACGGATTACGATGAGTGCATAGCTGGAATAGCCGATCATCAGCATCAGCATGCAGAGCAGAGCGGTGTTTTTGATGCGCGCAGAAACGAGAGGCAAGAGTTGCATCTTTTTCTTAGTGATGCCCGTTGTCTCGTCCACGCCTGTTGTTACTTCTTGCTTGCGCTTGTATCCCAGTATAAACCAGAGGATAGCCATTACTATCACACCGCAGATTACTGCGCTCCAGCCGTATCCGTAGAATGGAATGCCGAGCATGCCGAAGCCCAGAATGAAGGCGATATTCTGTCGCTTTACGTTCTTGTCTGTTGCATTGTATGTTTCGTAGATGCCCCAGATAACGGCAGCCACGAGGCAGATGATATAAACGATTTCTCCTGTATTGAATGGGCAACCGAGTACGTTGACGAAGAACAACTCAAACCAGCCGCCTACAGTGATGATACCAGGTACTACTCCATAGAGTACTGCTACAACTACTGCAAAAGAGAGAATCAATGCGAGCAGTGAACCCTTGAGATTGGCATGTGGCACCTTCTTATAATAATATACGAGTACGATGGCCGGGATACAGAGCAGGTTGAGCAGGTGCACACCGATACTCAGACCTGTCATATAGGCGATGAGTACAAGCCAGCGATCGCTGTGAGGTTCGTCGGCATGGTCTTCCCACTTCAGTATCAGCCAGAATACTACAGCTGTGAATGCAGATGAGAACGCATAGACCTCACCCTCTACTGCAGAAAACCAGAAGGTATCGCTGAAGGTGTAGATGAGTGCGCCCACCATACCTGAGGCTTCAATGGCAATCAGTTTGCTGGTGGTCATCTCTTTCCAGTCGCTGATGATGAGTTTACGTGCCAGATGTGTGATAGTCCAGAAGAGGAACAGAATACAAACGGCACTCAGGAGTGCGCTCATCGTGTTCACCATCTTGGCTACCTGTGTGGCATCGCTGGCGAAATGTGTGAAGAAATTGCCTAAAAGCATGAAGAATGGTGCCCCAGGAGGGTGACCGATTTCTTGCTTGTAAGCAGTAGTGATAAACTCAGGACAGTCCCAAAAACTGGCTGTCGGTTCAATTGTGGAACAATATACGAAGGCTGCAATGACAAATGCGACCCATCCAAAGATATTGTCCACTAATCTGTACTGTTTCATTATGGTTTATAAACTTTAATGTTTTATATTTCTATATAACTTTATTTTCTATGTATATAACTTTATTTCTATATAACTTTGCAAAGGTAATAAAAAGAAAAGATATAATTGTTGGCGAGTTGCGTTTTTTAGATTATATTATACATTTTCTGTTCTTTACCTGCCTTCGCTCCTAAATTTTGCTAATTCTCAATGCTACAATGTATGTAGCAAAGAGTAATGAGCATCATCAGTATTCTTTCTAAACCTTCAGGAAATGTTCCTCCAGTTTTTCTTTTGGCATATCTGTCGTGTCATGATAGTGCAGGTTGTGGTTTACACAGGCCACGTGTTTTACATTATTGAGAACCTCCGCTATGTCGTGACTTACGATGATGATGGCACATTCCTTGTTGATCTGTTCCAGCATTTCGTACATCTGCTTTTGAAATCTGCGGTCGATGTAGGTATTCGGCTCGTCGAGAATGACGACATCTGGCTTGGAAACGATGGCACGTGCCAGAAGTACGCGCTGGAGTTGTCCGCCGCTCAAAGCTCCTATGTGCCTGTCTTTTAAGTCGGATATCTGCATTCTTTCCAAGGTTTCTGCCACTTGTTGGTGGTGTTGCTTGGTATATCTGGCAAAGAGGCTCTTGCTCTTGCTCAGTCCTGAGAGAACTACCTCATATACAGAGATAGGAAATTGCTTGTCTAAGTCGTTATATTGTGGGAGATATCCCATTGATATTTCTTTTCCCTCGCTGCAGAAATGAATACTTCCCTCGGTTGGCTTCTTCAGTCCCAAGATGAGGCGCATAAGTGTGGTCTTGCCACCGCCATTGGGACCGATGATGCCAAGATAATCGTCCTGATAGACGGTCAGATTGATATCCTTGAGCACCTGTTTTCCGTCGTATTCTGCAGATACATGTTCGATTTGAATGATTGGTTTTGACATATTTCCCTTTTTAACAATAGCACTTATTTCTTTCCCGATTGGGCTATTTCTTTTGTAATCAGGAGCATCTGTCCCTCCCAGTCGTAGCTTAGCGGATTGATTTCCACGGCTTTCGAATGGGTAGCATCGATGAATACCTGAATATTTCGGTTTGAGAATTCTTTTTGTACGAAGATGAGGTTGATATCTTCGCTCTTGGCACGCTGTATAAGTTCTTTCAACTGCGTAATGCTTGGTTCCCTTCCTTCTTCTTCTATCGCATACTGCTTCAGTCCGTTTTCCTTGGCGAAGTAGGTTAGGGTAGGATGGTAGATAACGAAACTTTTCTGTTTCTCTCCCTTGATGGTGGACTGATACTTGTCTATCTCGTTCTGCAGTTTATCCAATTTGTTCTTTCTGAAATCCCTCAACCTTTTCTTGTATTCCTCAGCCTTTTCAGGATATTTGTCCATCAGGGCTTTGGCGATGTTGGAAGTGATGATATCAGCACTTTTGATGCTCATCCAGGTGTGTGGATCTATATTTCCGCTCTGCGTTTCGAGCATTCTGATACCTGTGGATGTGTCTATCACTTTCATATTGGGTGCATTCTGTTGCAGTTTCTTCATCCAAGTTTTTTCAAATCCTATCTGTCCTACTTTAAAATAGAATACGCTTTTCGAGAGATCAACCATTTGTTGTGGGGTAGGCTCGTAAGTCTCTGGACTGCTTCCGGCAGGCACCATCACGTTGACATTCACATCGTTGCCAGCTATTTGTTCCACGAAATATCTGAATGGTTCTATAGTTACAGTTACGGTAGGCTTGTTTGGATCTAAGCCATCCTTTCCATTGTTGTAGCTATTTACATTCTTGCAGCTTGCCAGCATGCAGATGCATCCTGTTATCATGCAGCTGCTTAATATAATAAGGTGTAGGAATCTTTTCATTTTATCTTCTCTTATTGTTTAATTTTTAATGTTGTAAAGTTTTTTAGATAAGACTTTCTGTCATTTCTTTGGTTGGACTTTCGTTCCTTTCCTCTTTTTAGAACTTTTAGCTCTTGTCTTATAATTCGCTTTTGCTTTATTCCTCTTATAGAATCATTTGTTTTCTACTCAGAAGCGTTTTATTCAGAAGATAAAGCTCAGCCCATATACAAGCAGCACATATCTCAATACTTTACCGATTGTTATGCTGAAGATAGAGATGGGGAGGTTGGCTCTTGTGAGTCCGAGTACGATCGTGATGGCGCTTCCTAGTAGCGGCAGAAAGGCGAAGAATCCCATCCATGCTCCGCGACCTGCCATGAATCGCTCCGCTTTGTCGAGACTTTCTTTCTTCACGTGGAGATATTTTTCTATCCATTCCATCTTTCCCATCCTTCCGAATCCATAGTTGAACATAGAGCCGAGTACGTTTCCGATGCTTCCGTAGATGATGAGTGGCACGGGCTCGAGTCCGGCTGCCTGTAGGCCTGCCATTACAGCCTCGCTGCTGAATGGAAAAAAACTGCCTGCCAGAAATGCTGCCAAGAGCATTCCCCAATATCCCCATTCTACTAATAATCCTATAATCAAATGCACTTTATTTACTTTTTAAAACTGATATTGACTTCGCTCTTTTATCTTTTGCTCATCCTTTTCTGCTTTATTGCAGCAATACTACAGGCGGCACGAAGATGTTGAACAACGTGATAAACATCGTGATCAAGATAATGGCGATGAAAGCAATATTGGTAATCTTTCCTTTGGTAAAGGTGATAAAATGGGCGATGAGTGGAGCCGTGTTGGCTATCATGATGCCGCAAAGTTCGTTCTCGTGCTGGGGCTGAAGTATCATGAATACCCAAGTCACAATGCTCAGCGTGATGAATGAATCGTAGATCATGCGTGTGCGTATCTTATCGGCATAGCTTGAATGGATGAAATGAATGGTTCCGAGAAGACCCAAAATGACAATAAAACCGTAATTGATGAGCTGATGAAGGGTGATCTGGGAGTAATCGAACAGTTCCTGATAATCGATGATAGCCGTAAAGTGGTCGGAAAGTGCCTGAAGATTGTCTGTATAGGCGAAATAGCCGGATACAAACCAGTAGGGAGCTATTACTCCTATCAGCGAAGCTAAGAATGTGCGGGCACTGAAACAGTTGGAGAAGAATATCATGCAGAGCCAGAGTATCGGCAGATAGTAGAAGACCTGTATGAACACCAGAGAAGCCAGACCGATGCAAAAATAGGCATAGAAAGCCCATCCCGCTGCATGACGGTCCTGATAACAGTTCCAGATGATCAGCGTGAAGGCGATGAAGCACATGGTCACGATGCTGGCTTTCATCGATGGATTGGGCAGGCTGGCCATGGTGATGAGCACCAGAAAACTGCAAGATACCATGCGGCTATAGGTGCGCATGAGTGAATTGCGATTATTCAACTCTACCATGAGCAGGGTAGAGATGATGGTAAAGGCGAACTGTGCCCAGATGTTATCCATTATAAAGCCTACTGCAACCCAAACCAGAGCGGCAAGGGTTGCAGTGACAGGTAATGAGAAGCGGCTTGCCGCTATCTTGTTTTGTAATCTTTTCTTTCTTAACATCTATATCAATGTTAAATGTCAAATGCTAAGTGCTAAATTGTTAAATTTCTAAATTCACATTAAAAACTAAAGGTCCTGACCGATATCAGAGCGGAAGTACTTGTCGGTGAACTGAATCTTCTGAGCCTCTGCGAAGCTCTTCTTCAAAGCCTCCTCCTTGTCCTTGCCATAGCTGCTTACGCAGATTACTCGACCGCCGTTGGTTACCACCTGACCGTCTTTCATGGCTGTACCGGAATGGAATACTACAGAGCCTTCTACCTGGTCGATGCCTTCGATAGGGTATCCCTTCTTGTATGCCTCAGGATAGCCGCCGCTCACGAGCATCACGCAGACTGCTGCACGCTCGTCAAACTCGATGGCTCTCTGGTCGAGGTTGCCTTCTGCTACTCCCTCAAAGAGGTCCACGATGTCGCTCTTCAGTCGGAGCATTACGCTCTCGGTCTCTGGGTCGCCCATACGGCAGTTATACTCGATGACCATAGGTTCGCCCTCTACATTGATCAGACCGAAGAAGATGAAGCCCTTATAGTCGATATTCTCCTCTGCCAGACCCTCTACGGTAGGACGGATGATGTGGTCTTCCACCTTCTGCATCCACTCCTTGGTAGCGAAAGGTACTGGGGTTACGCTGCCCATACCGCCTGTGTTCAGACCGGTATCGTGCTCGCCGATGCGCTTGTAGTCCTTAGCTTCTGGCAGAATCTTGTAGTTCTTGCCATCGGTAAGTACGAATACTGAGCATTCGATACCGCTCAGGAATTCCTCGATTACTACGCGGGCAGAAGCATTGCCGAACATACCTCCGAGCATCTCTTTGAACTCCTTCTTGGCCTCTTCGAGGGTAGGGAGGATGAGTACGCCTTTGCCAGCGCACAGACCGTCGGCCTTCAGTACGTAAGGAGCCTTCAGGGTCTCCAGGAACTTCAAACCTTCCTCTACGTGCTCGCCGTCGAAGGTTTCGTATTGGGCTGTCGGGATGTTGTGGCGCTTCATAAACTGCTTGGCGAAGTCCTTGCTGCCTTCCAGTACGGCACCTGCCTTGGATGGTCCGATCACAGGGATGTTGTGGGTGCGAGGATCGTTTTTGAAGTCGTCGTAAACACCCTTTACCAATGGGTCTTCCGGACCAACGATTACCATATCGACTGCATTTTCTACTGCGAAGTTTTTGAGAGCTTCGAAGTCGTCAGCCTTGATATCTACGTTCTCGCCGACATTCTGTGTACCGGCATTACCTGGAGCGATAAAGAGTTTCTCCACTTTCTCGCTCTGAGCGATTTTCCATGCTAAGGCGTGCTCACGGCCACCGCCTCCTAACAATAAAATTTTCATTTGCTGTAAGTTATTGTTTGTTATTGATGTAGGAGTAAACTCCTCTTTCTCGGGGAGCTTACTCCTAAGTATTTACTTGAGATAATCGAAGAAATAGTTGCTGATGCGCTCATGCAGGTGAGTGCTCTGGTGTCCGCGCATATTGTGAGGCTCACCTGGATAGACGAAGAAGTCTGGCTGAGTGCCGGCTGCGATGCAGGCTTTCAGGAAGGTGAGACAATGCTGAGGCACCACTGTTACGTCGTTGAGACCCTGGATAATCTGCAACTTGCCTTTCAGATTCTTGGCCTGATAGAGCAGAGAGGTCTTCTTGTAGCCCTCAGGATTGGTCTGAGGAGTATCCATATAGCGCTCGCCATACATTACCTCGTACCAGTGCCAGTCGATGACTGGGCCACCTGCCACGCCTACCTTGAATACCTCTGGATAGTGGGTCATCAGCGAGATGGTCATGAATCCGCCGAAGCTCCATCCGTGTACTCCGATTCTGTCGGCATCCACGTATGGCAGGGTCTTCAGATATTCCACGCCCTGCATCTGGTCTTGCATCTCCACCTGTCCCAGCTGGCGGAATGTAGCCTGCTCGAAAGCCTTGCCACGGTTCTCGCTGCCTCTGTTGTCGAGGATGAAGAGCAGGTATCCCTTCTCTGCCATGTAGGTTTCCCATCCGCGGCTGGAGTAGTTCCAGCGGGCATCCACATTGTGGGCGTGAGGACCACCATATACATATATTATAGTAGGATACTTCTTGTTAGGGTCGAAGTTCACTGGCTTCACCATGCGGTAGTAGAGGTCTGTCTCGCCGTCGTTGGCCTTGATGGAGCCGCAACTGTACTCTGGCACGTTGTATCCCTTCCAAGGGTTTTCGGCTGTGAAGTAAGCCGTGCGCTTGCCGTTGGCAGTATTTACGATAGCTATCTTGCGAGGCAGGGTCGGTGTGGAGTAGTTGTCGTAGATATACTCTCCGTTCTGGCTCAGCGTAGCGTTGTGCCATCCCTTGCCGCAGTCGTCTATCATCTTTCGCTTGCCGGTCTTGGTATCCACGCTGAAGATATTGCGCTGGATAGGTGAGCACTCGTTGCTGGCGATGATGATGCTCTTGTTCTTGGCATTGAAGCCGAGCACGTCCATCACTTCCCACTTGCCGCTTGTCAGCTGCTTGATTTCGAGCGACTCTGTGTTGCTTGCCATGCGGCTGCCGTGCTTGCCTAAGGTGCAGAGATAGAGGTGGTTGTAGCCATCCTTGCGGCTCTGCATGATGAAGCTGCTGCTGTCCCAAGGCAGGAACTGGATAGGGTGGCATGGCTCTACGTATTTCTCGTCGGTCTCGCGGTACAGTTCGCCTGTCTTCTCACCCGTCTCTGCGCTGTAGGCAGTCAGGCGGCAGTCGTTCTGGTCGCGGTTCAACTCAAACATATAGATGGTCTTGCCGTTTGGGCTCCATGCGATATTGGTGAAGTAGCGGTCTGTAGGGTCGCCAGCTTTCAGATAGATGGTCTTTCCGGTGAGGCAGTCGAATACGCCTACGGTCACCTTGTGTGAGGTCTCTCCTGCCATCGGATATTTGTCTGGTGCCGGAGTAGCGATGCAGCTCTGAGTCTCTAGATGGTCGAATCCGATTTCCGGGATGTCCACCTGCGGATAGTCGGTCACCATGCTCTGATCCATGCGGTAGAATGCCAGCTTCTCTCCGTTCGGGCTCCAGAATGTGCCCTTTGAGATGCCGAATTCATCGCGGTGAACGCTCTGCCCATATACGATTTCGCGGCTTCCGTCGGTAGAAATCTGGAAATCGTGCGATTTCTTGTCCTTGGTCATGGCATTGTAGTTGGCCACGTCGAAGGTGCGCACGTACAGGTTGCTGCCCTTGAGATAGGCGAATGCATTCTGCTGGGCATTGGCTTCCAGCAGGCTTTCGCCTTCAGCATATTCCATTTCGCTGATGAGCTTGTGCTTCTTGAAGTCGATGGTGAACAGCTTGCTGCCGTTGCTCACCATTACGATGCTTTTGCCTGCGAATGGGAACTGTGCATTGTATAGAGCTCTTACCTTGATATCCTTGGTAGGGGCTATCCACTGGTTGATCTGGTCGATGCTGAAGAGCTTGGTCTCCTTGCCCGTCGTCTTGTTGACGAGATAGCAGGCGTCGATGTCCTGTCTTACGAGTTCATCGCCCCACCAGGTGCACCAGCGGTTTTTCGCTACCATGTTGCGGTAGTTGTTGCCTCCGAAGTTCAGGTCTTCCAGTGTGAAGGCCTTGTCTCCCTTCTGGGCAGCCACTACTGGGAATGTTTCTGTATGAGTCTTTGAAGCCTTGCCCTGTGCCGAAGCCTCGCCGGCATTCATAGCCATCATTGAAATCATAGCGGCGAAAGTTAATTTATAAATTGAATTCTTTAGAATCATACTTTTTTGAAAATATTTTTGTTATATTCTCTCATCATGCAGCGTAACATTGCGTCATGTATGATAACCAGCTGATAATCAGATGGTTGGTACGTGACACCCTATTTCGCTGCATGAGGTCTTAACTTATTCTTTCTTAATCTTCATCGTAGTTGGAGAAGTCACGCTTTCCTCCGCGCTTGAAATCTCTGCCGCCCTTACGGTCGCCCTTGAATCCGCCGCGCTTTCCGCCGAAACTCTTTCCTCCAAAGTCCTTTCCTTCGAAATCTCTGCCACCCTTACGGTCGCCCTTGAATCCGCCACGCTTTCCGCCGAAGTCCTTGCCGCCTTTACGGTCGCCTTTGAATCCACGGCCTCCGCGCTTGTCGTCGTCATCATCGCCTCTGCGGCTGTCGCTGATGCGAGGTCTGCCTCCACGGCGAATTTCCTCGCGGCGCTTCTCGAAGTCCTCGAGTCGGTGGGTATGGAACTTGAATGAACGGATGTCGTCTTCCTCGTTCTCAGTCTCCTCAGTGATGCGCTTCTTGAATTCGCGTTCCTTCTTGAATCTGTGCTTCTGAGCCATCTCTTTCTTCTCGGCATCAGTCTTCACTACGCCGCCCTCAGAGCGGAAGTCCTTCATCTTGCCGTCGAACATTACGTACTTTCTGAATTCGCATTCCAGACTGCCGTTGAATACCGGAATCTTGATAGAAGGCTTCAATCCTATCTGCTCGAAACATTCCTCGCGGTAGCTCAGCACCCAAGCCTCGTTGCCGGCAAAAGCCTTCTTGAATCGCTCGCCTATCATCTTATAGGTGTTGAGGAGGTTAGGGGTAGAGATGCGCTCTCCGTATGGAGGATTCATTACGATGATGCTCTTCTCGGCAGGCTGCTGGAAATCCTTGAAGTCCTGGTGCTGGATGGTGATATCCTTGGTGAGACCTGCTGCACGCACGTTGAGGTTGGCAGTATTCACGGCCTTCATATCCACGTCGTAGCCGTAGATGTGGTGCTCGAACTCGCGCTCCTGTGAGTCGTCGTTGTAGATGGCATCGAAGAGATCCTTGTCGAAATCATTCCACTTCTCGAATGCGAATTCCTTGCGGAATACACCTGGAGAGATGTTGCGGGCTATCAGGGCAGCCTCGATGGCGATGGTGCCTGAACCGCACATTGGGTCGATGAAATCGCACTCGCCCTTCCAGCCGGTCATCAGGATCATGCCTGCTGCGAGCACCTCGTTGAGCGGTGCTTCTACCTGCTCCTGGCGGTATCCGCGGCGGTGGAGGCTCTCGCCACTTGAGTCGAGGCTCAGTGTGGCCTTGTCTTCAGCGATGTGGATATTGAGACGGATGTCTGGGTTGGAAACGCTGATGTTAGGACGTGTGCCCATCTTCTCGCGGAACCAATCTACGATGGCATCCTTTACCTTATAGGTTACGAATCGGGAGTTGCGGAACTCCTCTGAATAGACTACAGAATCTACCGAGAAAGTCTTCTTTACGTCGAGGATGTCGTCCCACTTGATTTTCTGCACTTCGTCGTAAACCTCCTCTGCGCTACGAGCCTTGAAGTGCTTGATAGGCTTGAGAATACGGATGGCAGTGTGCAACTGGAAGTTGGCACGATACATCATTTCCTTGTCGCCTGTGAAAGATACCATGCGGCGACCTATTTGTACATTGTTGGCACCCAGCTGGGTGAGCTCCTCAGCCAAGACTGGTTCCAGACCCATAAAGGTCTTGGCAATGAGTTCAAATTCCTGTTCCATTATTGAATTCTATATCTAATAAACTTTGTTTTTCTTTCTTATACTTTTTTGTTTTCGGCTGCATATCCTTGGTCACCCATACGTTGGCTCCCACTACGCATCCCTTGCCGATAGTGATTCTGCCCAAGATAGTGGCGTTGGCATATACGATGACGTCGTCTTGCAGGATAGGGTGGCGAGGTATTCCCTTGATAGGGTTGCCGTCCTTGTCGAGCGGGAAGCTCTTGGCTCCGAGGGTTACGCCCTGATAGAGCTTCACATTGTCTCCGATGATGCAGGTGGCTCCTATCACTACACCCGTACCGTGGTCGATGGTGAAGTGCTTGCCGATGGTGGCTTCCGGGTGGATGTCGATGCCCGTTTCAGAGTGGGCCAGCTCGGTCATCATTCTCGGTATCAGCGGTACGCCCAGCTTGTAGAGCTCATGCGCCAGTCGGTAGTTGGTGATGGCCTTGATGACGGGGTAGCAGGAGATGATCTCTCCCTGGCTCACTGCCGCCGGATCGCCCTCGTAGGCAGCTTCTATGTCTGTGGCGAGTATCTTTCTGAGTCTCGGAAATTCCATGATGGCTTTGGCGGCGATGACTCCGGCTTTAGCCCTCTGGTGCTGCAGCTCTGCAGGGGTTTCGTGCTCGCAGTCGTTGGCAAAACAGAGACCGGCAAGAATCTGTTCGCTTAGCTTTTCATAGAGTTTTTCAACTCTTACTCCGATGTGATACTTGATAGTGGAGATATTGACGGATGAGTTGCCGAAATATCCCGGGAAAAGGATGGAGCGAGACAGACTGATGATTTCTTCGAGCGCCTTGCCCGAAGGGAGTGGATTTCCGTCTCGATGCTGATGAAACAGACCTTTCAGTGACTCTGGGCATGAAAGTTCCTCGATGGTCTCAGTCAGCTGATGAGTTAATGTATCTTTACTCATTGTTATTCAGTGTGTCAATAAATTCGTTGCAAAATTACAATAAAAGATTGAAATCTCCAAATCAAAAAGCCGAGATAAGCGATTTTTTTTCAAAACTGACTTTAAAAATATGTTAAAGAGTAGAATATTGGGGATATTTTGCTGGATTTGCTTGTTTTTCTGAGTGTTTTTTGAGCATTAGGGATGTTTTTTTTGATTATTTGTGTAGTTTGTTCTTCACCAGTTTTTGAGTTATTTCACCGGAATCTCTCCTGCTTTCTTTAATCTGTTCATATCCCTGAAAGCACTCCAGGCGATAGGAATGGCCATGGTAAAGCTGCATGCATCTGCCCAAGCCTGACACATTTCCACGCCCAGCAGATCAAAGAAATGAGGCAATATAAAGATGAGCGGAATGAAGAAAAGTCCGCTTCTGGCTGCTGCCACAAGATTGGCACGGATAGGTTTGCGGATGGTCTGCATCAGCATATTGGTGAGTACAATGGTTGATACAAGCGGAAAGCTGAGCACCTGCCATTGCAGAGCTGCAGCTCCTACATGGATCACGTCTGGATCGCTACGGAACAGGCCGATGATGGACTCGGAGAAAACAAAGCCTGCCAGCGCACATACAGAGAGAAATACTGTACCGCATTTGATACAGAAATAGAAGGCTTCCTTCACTCGCTGGTACAGATGGGCGCCATAGCAGAAACCGCAGAGTGGCTGGAAGCCCTGTCCCAGTCCGATGACGATTGCATAAGTGAAGAAAGAGATGCGCGTTACGATGCTCATGCCCGCAATGGCAGCATCACCGTAGGCTCCGGCTGCCACGTTGAGCAGAATGGTGGATACACTGCCCAATCCCTGTCGCGAAAGGGAGGGCGTGCCGCCAAAAATGATTTCCTTCGCAAGTTGTTTATTAGGAGTAAAGTCTTTTAGGCGGATTCTGATATTCTGCCCCCTTCTACTCATCAGAAAGAGCATCAGGCAACCGAAAATCTGGCTGATGAGGGTGGCAATGGCGGCTCCGGTAATGCCCATACAGAAGTAGATGATGAGCAGCGGAGCGAGTACCAGATTGAGCAAAACTCCCGACAGGATGCCCTTCATCGCCGACATTGTGTTGCCCTGAAAACGCATCTGATTGTTCAGTGTGAGCGACATTGTCATGAAGGGAGCGCCGAGCATGACGATGCCTAAGTAGCGCTCTGTATAGGGCAGGATGGTGGGTGTGGAACCCAGGAAGATGGCGAGCGGAGTGATGAAAATCTGTCCCAGGATGGCGATGAGAAGCCCGGCAAAGAAGCTCAGTATAAAGCCCGTAGAGGCCATCTGCTCTGCTTTCCGGTGCTCCTTGGCTCCCAACTGGCGGGAAATATAATTGCCTGAGCCGTGACCGAAGAAGAAGCCTACTGCCTGAATGATGGCCATCACCGAGAAGGAAATGCCCACGGCAGCTACGCTTTGCGTATTGATAGTGCCCACGAAATAGGTGTCGGCGAGGTTGTACATGCTCGTCGACAGCATACTGATGATTGTAGGGATTGCCATCGTGAAAATGACTCTATGAACTGGTGCATGAGTCAGGAAAGTGTAGTTGTCTCTCTCTCTTTTCATGCTGCAAAGGTAAGAAGTTTTGTCGTAAGAGCCAAGAAAGTATGTTTAAATTATCTGAAATGAAAAATAATTTAGTTATTTAGGTTTTATTCTTGCGGACAAGTGTTTGTCGTATCAGAAATTTATTGTACCTTTGCATCCGTTAAAAATATTAGTTTGTGTCATTAAAGGGGTGTCTGCGTCTCTATGAATGTTGTTTTGTATCCAAAGTATGTTCAAAATACAGGAGTGCTGATACGTTCCTTTATATACATTCTACTGAACTTTCGCATATCAGGAAGTTTAAGGAGTTAAGGAAGTTAAGGAGTTAAGACGTATGTCTTGTAGCTTAATAACTACGCCAAAAAGCCTATTGTCTTAACTCCTCAGCGACCGTAGGGAGCGATAACTCCTTTAACTTCATTAACTTCTGAACTTGCGAAACTTGAATAAAAAATATATTAAACAACAATATAATATGAAATTTGCAATTATTGCTGCCGGTGAGGGCAGCCGCCTTGCGCAGGAAGGCGTAGAGGAGCCAAAGCCCTTAGTTTCTGTATGTGACCAGCCGATGATAGAGCGCCTGATGCGTATCTTCGTGGATTGTGGAGCATCAGAAATCGTGGTCATCATCAACGAACAGAGTACCAGCGTGCATCGTTATCTGAAGAAGCTGGATCTGCCTGTGCCGCTCAAAATCATTGTGAAAACTACCCCAAGCTCTATGCACAGCCTTCATGCCCTGTCGCCTTATCTCAGGGGTGAACGCTTCTGCCTGACTACTGTTGATACGATTTTCCGTGAAGAGGAATTCAAGAAATATATCCGCCATTTTGAGCGCGTCAAAGATATCGACGGCTGCATGGCTGTGACTCCTTACGTGGACGACGAGAAGCCTCTCTGGGTAGGCGTGAAGGAGCAGACCGGCGCGGAGGGGGAGAGTCTCATAGACCAGCAGGGATACCGATGCAAGCCGCTTATCACCGGTTTCCACGACCAGTGCGAGGGCGACGACCATCTGATTTCTGGTGGCATCTACTGTCTGGGCGACAAGGCCCTCGATGTGCTCGATCATTGTATGGAGCAGGGCATGAGCCGAATGCGCAACTTCCAGCGCCAGCTTGTGGCTGAAGGGCTGCGCCTGGAGGCTTATCCTATCGATAAGATTCTCGATGTGGATCATAAGGAGGATATCGCCAAGGCAAGAAAATTCCTGCTGCCTTTGGAAGGCAAGATTATCGATGGTATCATGCGCGATAGCAGTTTCTCACCCAACTGTGTAAATAGCGACGCTGCCATCTTTAATGCTGTGAGTGAGCAACTGAAGGCTCTCGGAGCGACAGTTTATCCATGCCGTGAGTATTCTAATGATGAGCAAGTTAGTCACTTTACAAAGCCTGAAGAGTATTCTGAGTTTATGAACACGGTTTGGTTTGTGAACGATGTGGCTGGCTATTTCAGTATGGCTCGCAGCAACAATGCACTCAAGATGTTGGAAGTAGCTATGGCCGATGGCCTTCCTGGACTGAACACTCCGGTGGGCGTGATGAACTGCGTGAGATCGGAGATGACCAGCCTGCTGATGGAGGACGGTATCCCGATGCCGAAGAGCAAGATAGTGGAATCTTTTGACGGTCTGGGCGACTGGGATATCTATCCATGCTGGCTGAAGCGTGGGAATGCCTGTGCACAGCAGAAGGAGGATACCTGCTATGTGGAGACCCGCGAGGAAGCTGAGAAGGTATTGCAGAGTTTCGATATGAGAAACATTTCTCCGGTGGTTCTCAATGAACATCTGAAGGGTGACCTCGTGAAGTTTTATGGCGTGGAAGGCACTGATTTCTTCTACTGGTTCTATCCGTCAAAGTGCGGTCATCGCAGCAAGTTCGGTCTTGAAGTAATCAACGGCGATGCGCAGGGTATTCCATTCGTGGTGGAGGATTTGAAAAAGACTGCCGACAGGGCTGCCACGGTGCTCGAGACTCCTATCTACGGCGGCGACTGCATCATATCCGAGGATGGCAGTTTCAGAATTATCGACTTCAACGACTGGCCAAGCTTCGCTCCTTGCCGTGATACTGCTGCTTATTATATAGCCAAGCGTCTCTGCATGGAATTCGAAAAGCATCCGTTTATTGAGGGCGTAACGGATTTCGAGAAAGCAGAATAGAGAAGGGAATCCCTGAGATAATCTCTTTCTGAAGTCCTTGAGATTGTTTCTTGCGAAGGTCTCAGAGATTATCTCTTTCGAGACTCCTTGAGATGATCTTTTTCGAGAATTCAGTAAATATAGAAAAAAAGAAAATCCTTTATAATATATAAATAGGTATAGCTATTATTTATTAAGGTATAGTGATAATATATAAATAGGTAGATAATATATAAATAGGTATAGTAATTCAAAAAGAAATGGCAAATCAGGAATATCAAGCTTCTCTGAAGTCTGCAGACACCGAGGAGCATATTGACATTTATTTCTATCGCCCCATAGGCTATCAGTGGGCGAGATTTTTCAGAATGCTGCACGTTACGCCGAATGTAGTAACCATCCTCTCCATCTTCCTGGGGGTGGGAGCGGGTATCTGCTTCGGTTTCAACGATTTGAAAATCAATATCGTGGGCATTCTGCTGCTCGTATGGGCGAATATGTACGACAGTTGTGATGGACAGCTGGCGCGACTCACCAATCAGAAAAGTGCGCTGGGACGTATCCTCGACGGTGCTGCCGGCGATCTGTGGTTCATCTCCATCTATGTCTGCATCTGCATCCGTCTGATGCCAGAGTGGGGCTTCTGGATATGGGGACTGGCTGTCGTGAGCGGTCTGCTCTGCCACTCCCGCCAGTGCCGTCTGGCCGACTACTATCGCCAGATACACCTCTTCTTCCTGAAGGGCAAGGAGGGGAGCGAGATGGATGATGCCATCAAGCAGGTGGCTATCTACAAGCAGATGAAGTGGAAAAGGGAGCCGCTGCAGAAGTTCTTCCAGTTCTTCTACAAGAACTATACGCTGGCGCAGGAGAAGGAGACACCATGGTTTCAGAAACTCAAGAAAACCATTCGCCACAAGTATCCTAACCAGTTGCCGGATAATCTGCGTGCCGACTTCCGCAAGGGCAGTCTGCCGCTGATGAAGTATGCCAACTTCCTGACTTTCAACTGGCGCAGCTTTACGCTCTTTGCGAGCATCTTAGTGGGTATGCCATGGATATACTTCTGTGTGGAGATTGTGGTCTTCACAGCCGTATATTTCTATATGCATTATCGCCACGAAAAGCTCTGTTGTGAGATTTTAGTTAAAATAGCTTCTTATGAATAATCGGTTCAGAAATATCTTCATGGCCTTCGGTATCATCGCCATCGTCATCATGCTCTGTACGATGGATATGGACTATACCGACATCTGGCGATATCTGAAGCAGGCGGGCATCTACTTTCCGCTGATACTCGCCCTGTGGCTGGTGGTGTATATGGTGAACACGCTCTCTTGGTATCTCATCATCAATGACGAGGGCAAGGTGAAGGGGCTTTCCTTCTGGCGTGTGTACAAACTGACTGTGAGCGGATTTGCACTCAACTATACTACGCCCTGCGGACTGATGGGCGGCGAGCCTTACCGCATCATGGAGCTGAAGCCTTATACGGGAGTGAGCAAGGCCACCTCGTCGGTTATCCTCTATGTGATGATGCACATCTTCTCGCATTTCTGGTTCTGGTTCTTGTCGATATTCCTCTTCGTGGCAATGTATCCGGTAGGCGTTCCGATGGGCATCATGCTGGTGCTGATAGGCGCATTCTGTCTGCTGGGCATCTACTTTTTCTCTCGCGGTTATCGTACGGGCATGGCTCAGAAGGGCATCCGAATCCTTACGCATATCCCGATGGTGAAGAAATGGGCGAGAGGCTTTGCGGAATCTAAGAAGGAAACGTTGGAGCAGATAGACGACCAGATAGCGATGCTCCACGGTCAGCACAAGCGTACGTTCTATCTCTCGTTGTTTTCCGAGGTGGCAGCGCGCGTGCTTCAGAGTGTGGAAATCTATCTCATCCTGAAGGCTTTCGCTGCGGATGTGAGCATTCTCGACAGTATTCTGATATTGGCATTCTCTTCGCTCTTCAGCAATCTCATCTTCTTCTCTCCGATGCAGTTGGGAGCGCGTGAGGGTGGTCTGGCTCTGGCGGTGGACGGGTTGCATCTTACGGGTGCATTAGGCGTCTATACGGGTCTCATTACCCGCCTGCGAGAGTTGTTCTGGATAGCTGTCGGCATCCTGCTTATCAAGATAGGAAATAAGGATTTGAAACAGAAAAATGATGAATAAGAAACTGGATGTAAAGGGAATTATTTTCGACTATGGCGGTACGCTCGATACCAGGGGCGACCACTGGTCGGAGGTGTTGTGGAAAGGCTACGAGCACTTCGGTATCGGCGTGAATGCTGATGAGGAGGTGGAGCCGGGTGTATCCATCGGCAAGTCTTCTTTCCGTGATGCTTACGTGTATGGTGAGCGTGTGCTGGCAGTGCATCCGCTGGTGAAGGCTGAGGATCACTTCGAGGATATCCTCCGCTTGAAGATACATTTCCAGTTGTCTTTCCTCGCCGGTGCACCTTTGTTGGAAACCGGTAAGGACGATGCCCAGAAGCAGCAGGCACTTGCTGAAAGGCTCGAGTTGAGTGAGTCGGAGATAGCAGAAATCTCTGCATCGATGGCTGCCTATATCAATAGTGAGACCCAGCAGCTTTTGGCTGAAAACAAACAGGTGCTGGAGCATCTGAAGCAGGCGGGTTATCCGATGGTTCTTGTGTCCAATTTCTATGGCAATATCAATCAGGTGTTGAAGGATGCGGGCATCGACGGTTATTTCTGTCGCGTCATAGAGTCGGCGGTAGTGGGTGTTCGCAAGCCAAATCCTGCTATCTTCGCCCTGGGTGTCTGTGCTTTGGATTTGCCGGCTTCGCAGGTGCTGGTGGTGGGAGATACCTTCAGCAAGGATATTCTTCCGGCCCGTCAGCTGGGTTGCTATACGTTGTGGATTAAGGGATTGCAATGGGAAAAGAAGGAATATGACGAGAGTGTGCCTGACGGGCTTCTGACGAAACTCTCTGATATGGAGGCTTATCTGCTGTAATACATTGCTTGAGGTGGGCTGATGGCTCTCTCTCTTGAGCTCAGTTGGTTCCTTCTCTCTCTCTTGAGTTTAGTAGGTTCCTTCTCTCCCTCTCTTGAGTTCAGTTGGTTCCTTCTCTCTCTCTCTCTCTTGAGTTCAGTTGGTTCCTTCTCCCTCTCTTGAGTTCAGTTGCAGACTTATTTTTTAAGTTGAATTTTAGATTCAGCGATATCAATATCAGTAATATCAGTTTTAATTTGGATATAAATCTGAAAAAATAGGCGGCAAAGCATTTAAATCTTATAAAAAACTTAAATTACTAAATAGTTTTCGCAGATTTTCAGAAGAATATTCTTAACTTTGCAGCCAGAAATAGAAAGTTGACGAAAAAACAGTTAGTAGTCAAGAGTTAAGTTAAGGGTGGGGCATCGCAGTTATGCCCTCCTATATATTAATAAGGTATGAAGGTTTTTAGAAAATTGTATTTTGTAGTTGTGCTGCTGCTGGTTTCTACACTCCAGCTGATGGCCCAACAAAAGATAACAGGACGAGTCATAGATGAGGATGGATTTGCCGTTTCCTATGCCAGCGTGCAATATCGCGGGCATAAGATAGCCGTGTCCAGCGACAGTCAGGGTAAGTTCTCCATCGAGAAACATCCAGGCTGGGTGCTCACAGTATCTGCCCTGAGCTACAAGTCGCAGACCATCAGCGTAAACGAGAAAATGGATTTCATAGAAGTAAAGCTGAAGGACGACAGCCATAAGCTCAACGAGGTGGTGGTGAAGACCAAGCGAAGCAAATATAGTCGTAAGGACAACCCTGCCGTGGAGCTGATGAGGCGAGTGATAGCTGCCAAGAAAAAGACCGATCTCAGCAATCATGATTACTATCAGTATGACAAGTATCAGAAGATAACGCTTGCCCTCAACGACCTAAAGAAAGAGCAGCTGGAAGGCAAGTTCTTCAGCAAGCGACAGTATCTTCTGGACCAGGTAGAGACCTCTCCCTATAACGGAAAGCTTACCCTTCCGGTGAGCATCGACGAGACGGTTTCGCAGCACATCTATCGCAAGGATCCGAAGACAGAGAAAGACATCATCAAGGGCCAGCAGAGCAATGGTATCGGACAGGTAATCCAGACCGGCGAGATACTCAATACAGCCCTCAAGGATGCCTTCACCGATGTGGATATCTACGACGACTACGTGCGCCTGCTGCAGTATCCGTTCCCTTCGCCTATCGGTAGAACGGGCATCTCCTTCTATCATTATTATATAGAAGACACGGTGTATGTAGAGCGAGACCTCTGCTATCATCTCCAGTTTATACCTGCCAATTCGCAGGACTTCGGCTTCCGTGGAGAGCTGTACGTACTCGCAGACAGTTCGCTGCACGTGAAGAAATGCAATCTCTACATGCCTCACAATACCGACGTGAACTATGTGAAGAATATGAAGATAGAGCAGGAATACACCAGGCTCGACAATGGCGAATGGGTGCTCTCGAAAGACGATATGATAGCCGAACTGCATGTGAACAGTATGCTGCAAGACCTGCTCGTGGTGAGGAACACCCGACTTACCGACTATGCCTTCGATGAACTGCCGAAGATACTCTTCAAGGGTAAGGCCAAGGTAAGGCACGATATGGATGCCATGAACCGCGACGAGGCCTACTGGAACAAATACAGGCAGGTGGACCTCACAAAGAGTGAATCGTCGATGGACAGCTTTATCCACCGCATGGAAAACTCGAAGGGATTCAAGTATATCATCTTCTTCGTGAAGGCCCTGATGGAGAACTACGTGGAGATAGGAGGCGGTACAGACGGCAAGAAGAGCAAGTTCGATCTCGGACCGGTGAATACCTACATCTCCAAGAACTTCGTGGATGGTATCCGACTGCGACTGGCCGGTAGAACCATGGCTGCCCTCAATCCGCATTTCTTCTGGGACGGATATGCAGCCTACGGTACCAAGAGCAACGACTGGTACACGGGCAATATCTTCACTTATTCGCTCAACAAGAAGAAGAACAGTCCGTTTGAATTCCCGATGCGCAACCTCACTTTCGAGGTGGCCCGAGATGTGACTTCTCCTTCAGACGAGAACCTGCTGCACAATAAGGACAACTTCTTCATGACCTTCCGTGCAGCCACTCAGGACGAGATGTTCCTCTACCACCGCCAGAAGTTGGCATTCACCTACGAGACCGACTGGGGCTTCCGATTCAATACGAGTCTACGCTTCCAGAGCAACCGCACGGTGGGCAATCTCCACTACTATCATCTGGATGGTACCGAGGTGAAGAAGATCCGCATGACCGACCTCAACGTGGGCATCAACTATAATCCGGGTGTTACCTATGTGAATACCAAGCAGCAGCGACTGCCAATCAATCTCGACAGTCCGGAAATCGGACTCTCGCATACGATGGGCTTCAGAGGCTTCATGGGCGGTCAGTATCACAGTAATATCACCAAGTTGAGCATCTACAAACGCCAGTGGCTCGGCAGTTGGGGTTATCTCGACTTCCATGCCATCGGACAGGCACAGTGGAACAAGGTGCCGTTCCCGATGCTCATCCTGCCTCCTATCAACCTCTCTTACTTTGAGCAGGAGACAACAATCAGTTTGATGAAAGACTGGGAATTCCTCAACGACCGCCAGGTGTTCTGGGCACTCTCTTGGGATATGAACGGCAAGCTGCTCAACCGCATTCCGCTCATCAAGAAACTCAAGTGGCGCGAGTGGTTTGCCATCAAGGGCGTGTGGGGCCATCTTACCGACAAGAACAATCCATATCTGGAGAAGAACCAGGGAGACGGAAGGCTGTTTAAGTTCCCTAAAAACTCTCATGTGATGAATGATACACCTTACTGGGAGTGCGTGGCTGGTGTGCACAACATCTTCAAGTTCTTCTCAGTAGAGTATGTGAGACGACTCACCTATCTGAATAACAACAACATCGACAAGTGGGGTATCCGTTTCGGCTTCATGATGTCGTTCTGATATACGAGAAAAATAACCCATAGGCGACTCCTCAAAGTAGCCTATGGGTCGTTTTGCATTATAGAGATATATCAATGGTATAAAAATCGAATAAATATCAGTTGAATATCGAACCGGTATCATCATCCTCCAAATCAATCGGGGAGCGATGGCTACAGTGCGCAAACAGAATATATAAGGAGAATAACAACATAAAAAAATAGGAGAGAATATAACTATGAGAATTTTATTAGCAGACAGACAGGACATCACCCGTGCGGGCATGATATACGTGCTGCAGGGGATGGAAGGACTGGAATGGAAATATACGGATGACAAGGCCGAACTGATGCTGGCGCTGAAGGAGAACGACGATACGGTAGTGGTCTTAGACTACACTTCATTCGATATCAACGATGCCGATGAACTGCTGATACTCCAGCAGCGATTCACTCACACACGCTGGCTGCTCTTCAGCGAAGATCTGAGTGCCGAGCTGGTAAGGGTATTGATAGCTAGTAGCATGCAGTTCAGTATTCTGCTGAAGGAGTGTCCGCTTTCAGAAATCAAGGAAGCCATCAAGTTCTGCGTGCATGGCAACCGGTTCATCTGTCAGCGCATGATGGAAGTGCTTCTGGCTCCTAAGCATGAGGTAGAGGAGAAGGTTAACCTGACGAAGACAGAGACGGAGATACTGAAAGACATAGCTCTCGGCATGACGACCAAGGAAATAGCAGACAAGCGATTCTCAAGTTTCCATACCGTGAACACCCATCGCAAGAATATCTTCCGCAAGCTAAATGTGAACAATGTTCATGAGGCTACCAAGTATGCGCTGAGGGCAGGACTCGTGGATACTGCAGAATACTATATCTGATTTTGGGAGAAAGTTCTTCTGAAAATAGTAGATTATTCTGAAAAGGAGTTCGGAGAAAGAAACTAAAGATAATTCTCAAGGGGAACCTCACGGGGTCTCCTCGAAAGTTTCTCGCGGTTCTCTTCAAGGGATTCTCAAGAGGACTCTTCAAGAGGCTCCTCGGAAGTTTTTTTCAAAAAATAAGAGGATAAGTTCTCGAAAGAGGATTAAAAAAGATTCTTCAAGGAATTCAGAGTAAATCCAGAATAAGAGAGAAATCAGAAGAGAGAATTCAGAAAAAAATAGGCTTAAACTTGTCCTCACGACAAATCTAAGCCTTACCTGTTTCTAACTAACTTATTATCAACTATTCATTACTTTCATTTGCAAAATTAGTACATTTTTAGTGATAATCTTTCTAAATTTGTGAAAAAACACACGTAAACGTTTGCGCCTTTAGAGAAAAAATACTATCTTTGCAGAGGAAAAAGTGTACTCACTGGTTTGATAAAGTTTTTACTAAACAAAGATGCTTGTGAGGTGTAATTAAATGAACTCTTATTTGACTACAAATCAGCAACTATATGAAACAACGTAGAACCTCTTTGAAGGATTTGGCAGCCCAGCTTGGTGTCAGCATTGCTACCGTTTCACGGGCTTTGCGCAACAGCCACGAAGTGGGCGAGGAGATGACCAAGAAGGTCAAAGATCTGGCCAAGGAACTCAATTATAGACCTAACCCGTTTGCGCAGAGCCTCCGCAAGGAAGCACCGCACGTGATAGGTGTCATCGTCCCTAATCTGGTGACCCACTACTATGCTGCCGTTCTCGATGGTATAGAAGATTATGCAACCAAACACGGTTATTCCGTTATCAGTGCCAACAGTCATGAAGATTATGAGCGAGAGGTAATGGCACTCGACAACTTCCTCAATATGCACGTGGAAGGCATCATTGCCTGTCTGGCGCAGGATACCATAGACTATTCTCATTTCGAACAACTTCATAAGATGTCCATCCCGCTTGTATTCTTCGCCCGCTGCTGTTTGGAAGACAAGTTCTCTCAGGTGGTAGGAAATGGAGATGTGGCAGCGCAGGAAGCCACGCAGCACCTCATCGAAACCGGTTCGAAACGTATCGCATTCATCGGCGGTCCTAACCATCTCGATATGGTGCGCCGCCGCAAGCACGGCTATCTGGAGGCTCTCAGAGATAATCATATTCCGATAGATAGAAACCTGGTTGTCTGTGACAAAATTGATTTCGATGTGGCCCGCAACGCAACTCTGAAACTCCTGGAGGGCGACAATCGGCCGGATGCAATCTTAGCTTTCAACGATATCATCACCTATGCAGCCTTTGACGCCATCAAGGCCAAAGGGCTTCGCATTCCGCAGGATGTTGCCATCATCGGCTTTACGGATGGAGACACGGCTGCCTTCGTTACTCCTCGTCTCACAGCCATCATGGACAAAGCCCACGAACAGGGAACCAAGGCATGCGAACTCCTGATGAGAAGTATCAATGGAGATGAGAAGATATATAAAGAGGTGGTGCCGATGATTCTGAAAATCAGAGAAAGTTCTGAAAAACAGGAATCGCTATAAAACGACTGATTTTCTTCTCATCTGATGCCCACATTCTTGGAACAGATAATGGATGCCAAACCTCTTTAGAGCGTTTTACCGGTCCGAAGCGTAAGGCTTTCTTTGGAAAATGCATCGTAGTTCTGAAGGGAAAAGGTACACTTAAAGCACAGGCGCCTGACTTGAAAGAAGCAATGTTGAAGTTCTGAAATAGAGGTTGTTACACGCTAACAAAACTGTTTTTTTATTTTTCACAATATCTTTAAAAAATAACCAAGACAAAATTCGTTTGTCTTGGTTATTTTGCTTATCTTTGCAGGCATTATGAAGATAAAAATAGAAAATGCTACGCCTGACATGGCTTCTCATATTGCATCGCTTATCATGGAGGCGATGAATGCTGAGTGTTGTCAAAACTTTGCTGGACCTAAGCATACATTGGTTGACTTTCATCGTATGATGACCCGTTTGGTCGAGATGGAAGATAGCCAATATAGTTATCGTAATGTCTTGGCTGCCTATACCTCCAGTGGTATATTGGCTGGTATCTGTGTCGCTTATGATGGTGCAAAACTGCATCAGCTCCGTCGTCGATTCTATGAAGCTGCATTGGAAGCTTTTGGAATTGATTATACAGGCATGACAGATGAGACGGAAGATGGTGAGTTCTATATTGACAGTCTCGCTGTCTCCAGTAATTTCCGTGGAAAGGGCATTGCTTCTCAGTTGCTTCAGGCTACTATTGAGCGTGGGGCAGAACTTGGAATACCAACAGTCGGTTTGCTTGTCGATAAAGGTAATCCTAAAGCTGAGGCTCTCTATCAGCGTCTTGGTTTTGTTTATGTCAATGATTCCACATGGGGTGGACATCCGATGAGACATTTACAGTATAAGCAAAACTGATATCTGATATTTTGTTGCATAATGTCTTTGGCGTGATATTCATCATGCTAACGCACTGTTGTGCAAAGAGTTGTGCAATCGTTTGCTCAAGTAAAAATGCAAAAAACTAATATAAATGCATCCAACTTATTACTTTTTGTCGTACCTTTGCAATCAGAAAAAGGTTTTAGGTTTTTCATATAGGTAAAGTATAGGTTATAGCTGAATTACTGTAGGTATTCAGTTTCTCAGTAGAAAGTAAGTTTTTAGGTTTAGGTTGAATAAAATTTTATTAGTTTTTGTTGATTTAGTAAAAAGAATTGTCCTGACTGCGTGATGTAGTCAGGACAATTCCTTTTTATATGGATGCAAGATTTTATTTCTTTGGATGTACTTCTTCCATCTGTGGTTGAATCTTTTCGATTTCTTCCAGTTCCTCTATCTCGTTTTCTTCCATATCCCTATCAAGTCTGTCTCTCCAGAGATACTTTCTGGTTTCGTGTACGATAATTCCGCTGAGGCATAGCAGGGATACCAGGTTTGGAATGGCCATGAGTGCATTCATGCAGTCTGCTATGTTCCACACGAGACCGAGGCTGATAACACTTCCTGCAAAGATACTTGCGATGTATAGCATTCGATAGCATAACATCCACTTTTTGCCCTTAAGATATTCCACGCAACGCTCTCCGTAATAGCTCCATCCCAATGTTGTACTGAAAGCAAAAGTCGCCAGTCCGAAAGTTAAAAGAGGGGCACCGATATAAGGGATTTTACTGAATGCGGCTTTGGTAAGTGCTGCACCATTATGATAGTCTATATCTGGATAGGCAATGATACTGGAGGTAATTACTAAACCTGTTAATGCACAGATGATGACAGTGTCCCAGAATGTACCAGTAGATGATACCAATGCCTGGCGTACAGGATTGCGGGTTTGTGCAGCTGCAGCAACAATAGGGGCAGATCCCAAACCAGACTCATTAGAAAAAAGGCCACGTGCGATACCATAACGTGCAGCCATCATCAATGTGCTACCCGCGAAGCCGCCTCCTGCAGCTTTGGTAGTAAAGGCTGACTCCAGGATAACCTTGAGAGCAGGCAACAGATAGGCATGGTTGACAAAGAGAATGTATATGCATCCGATGACATAGAAGAGTGCCATGAAAGGGACTAACATACCGCATACATTTGAGATTGTCTTTACACCACCGAGAATTACGGCTGCACCAAGAATAGTAACGATGGCTCCCGTAATGTATGGTGATATTCCATATTGGTTTTCTACCAGAGAAGATATAGCATTAGCCTGTACGGTACTTCCTATTCCAAAAGAAGCCAATGCAGCAAAGATTGCAAAAAGAATGGCCAGCCATTTCCAGCCCAATCCTTTCTCTAATGCATACATAGGTCCACCCAGCATGCGTCCTCGTCTCGTTTTTACTCGATATTTTACTGCAAGTAATCCTTCTGCATATTTTGTGGATATACCAAATACACCTGTAAGCCAGCACCATAGTACAGCACCCGGACCACCCAGCGCAATGGCCGTGGCAACACCGATGATATTACCTGTTCCGATAGTTGCAGCAAGCGCTGTAGCCAGGGCACCAAACTGTGATACGTCTCCTGTTGCGTTCTTATCCTTCTTGAGGGAAAGCTTGATAGCTTTCAATATCTTACGTTGCGGAAAACGTAATCGGATAGTCAGGAATATATGGGTTCCTAACAGAAGGATAATCATAGGCCATCCCCAAAGGAATGAACTGAAAGCTAAGAAAAAATCGTTGATTGCATCCATAAGTCTCTCTTAATTTACCTTATTATTTTGTGTTTATATTTATGTAATTGAAGTTTTGGAAAGTGAATATTTGTTCTATCACTTATTTTTTATGTTCTTCTTCAAATCTTACCTTTACATTTGTAAATCCCATAGCCTTGAGCATCTTGTAGAATTGAATCCGAGCATTTTCTTCTGCTGTTGATATGTTTGTATTTGATAAGCATCGTATTCTCATTGCATTGTAAGCTCGCTCATAAAGTTTTTGCCTGTCTTTTCCTGTCCAGTCACCGGTTTCAAAAAAAGACTGGGTTCTTGCTTCGTCAATAAAATTATGATCCAGTAGTTTGATAGGAGGTAGTGTACAGACAATCGTATCTTTCTCTGTTTCTATCCAACCTTCCTTTACTTCTTTCATATCAATGCCAAGCCGAAGTGTACCATAATAGATACGTACTAACTTGTCGTCACCGAAGAAGCCATGCCTTGTTGTATCAATGAGTTCTTCGTCACTGATTGATAGAAATTCCCATTGCCCGATGTTCTCTATAGTGCGGATTTGTGTAGGAGACAGTTGTGTCTGCCCCACGTTTTCTCCTTCCACATGAGTATCTCTTGCCAACCAATATAGACTTCCACCTATTATAATGACAAGTACTAATATAATGATGAATTCTATTCGCTTCATTGTATATTGCCTTTTTATTATCTTTATTTCTTCAGGTTGATCTTTACCTAATTAATATCTTTGTTATATGGCTACCCTCCGGCTTTTTTATCTGATTATTAGAACCTTCTCTTTAAATCAGATACTTTTATAACCTGTTCCTTTAGTTCGTCTTCTTTTCAATAGTCGAATAGTCCAGGATGGTCTTGAGATCGTCCAAAGAAAATTTCTTTCTAAAAGTTATCTTTATATTTTCTTCTTTGAATCCCATTTCTATGAGCATAGGAATTAGAATGTTGGCAGCATTTTGTCTTGCTGTTTCAATGACTTCCATATTGGGAATGTCCTTGATGATTCCTTCCCGGCCCTGCTGTTCATATAGACTGAGTTCAGCATCGCTAAAGTTACGTCGGGTGAGAGAAACAAACTGCTTGACTCCTTCATGATCTATTTTGCTGCTTGTCAGCATTATTTTTGGGTCAGGCAATGTAATCTCTATTTTTTCTTCCTTTCTGTTGATGTTCTGTGCCCCAAAATCCTTGAAATCTATGTATGCTTTTAGTGTGGCATCCATCGGAATTGCAACTTTTCTGTTGGAACCTGGTACATTGATATTAAAATCTTTTTTGAATATAGAGCCTTTCAATTTCAGTTGGTCGTCATGAGTTACTATTTTATGGACATGTATTTCTGTCGTGTAAAGTCTGTTGCATTTTTGTATCTGCATTACCATCATGGGAATAGTATCAATGACAGTCTTCTTTTCCTCTGTTTTCTTTTCTGAGCAAGAGGAAAAGGTGTATATGATAGCAACTAATAATAAAAAAAATAACTTTTTCATACGAATTGTCTTGTTTTGGATGCAAAGTTACATCAAAATGTTTGAAAAACCAAATTATTTCTTTTCTTTTGTTTCTTTTTAATAGTGATTCATTGATCATATGCATTTTTCCTTCAGAAAGATATCTTCTTGGAAGATTGTTTTTGTGTTGAAATATGTTAAAAACGAAGAAAAATCAATTTCGTATTAAACCTTTCTGCTTTCAAAGTGTCTATATAAACGATTAGAATTCATAAACTGAACTTTTATAATATCGTGTGAGAACAATAGGTTTTTAGTTAGTAAAAAGGTTAAGAAGCACTCTCTTGTGAAAGAGGGTGCTTTTTTTATTCTGTTTTTTTTGTCAATTGATAATTTTTTCTTAATTTTGCCACATAATCTATAAAAATGTAATGATGAATAGAATATTTCCTTTACTTTTGGCTGCATGTCTTGTCACAGGCTTCACATCTTGCAGTGAAAAGAAAAAGAGTGATGTTATCATCGCTCCAAAGCCTCAGGCTCCAAAGCCAAAGAAAACTCAGCAGATGAGTGGATATGAACAGGCTCGTGAGGTTGAATGGCTGGGTTCAACCTATAAAGTTATAGTTAAGCGTGAAGCAGACAATAGTTTGCCTTTAGCTGTCGGTGATGATAATACCAAATATTTTGATAATAAGATTACGGTTAGAATTCTGCGTAAAGATGGTACTGAATTTTTTAATCGTACCTTTCTGAAGACCGATTTTACGGGATATTTAGATAAAAATACCCAGCAAAATGGGGCATTGCTTGGTTTGGTCTATGTACAGGCTGAGGGTAACAACCTGGTTTTTGCAGGAAGTGTTGGATCTCCAGATGTAACAAGTGATGAGTATGTGCCTTTAGTAGTTAAGATCTCTCGCATGGGTGCTGTTTCCGTTGGTAAAGATACCAAATTGGATACAGGTAGTGATGAAGAAGATGATGATAATACTAATGAGCAACAAAAAACCTCATCCGATGAGGATGAGGTCTAATGCTTATGTGAATTGATTATCAATCTTGCAGAATAAAGACTACTTGAAAAGTTTTCGGTAGTCTTTTTCAAAGCTTAGAGGGTGTCGGCCAAGGAAGAGTATATTGAGCAGACAATTGGCTGCTAATTCTTCATCATTGAGGCTAGCACCCTTTCCTTTTTTGATTTCTTTACCGAGGCAAGCATCCCAGGTTGTATTGAAACTGGTGTCATCTGCTCCCACAATCATATCCTTGCTATTTGGATCTTCCTTAAGTTCGTATCTGATGGTTTTCTTTGAAACTACAGGCTGGATGTTGCAAAGCATATTGAATGCTTTTTCAAATATATCACGATGCAGGTATGCATTTGGATACATTTCATTCACTGCAGGGAATAACTCTTCAAATTCGAATGATTGTAATAACTGATATAGTTTCATATACCTTATTATATATAGTACGTTATTATTATATATAGTTAGAATTTTGCCATTTTTATAGCATCTATAGCACATTCGTCACCCTTGTTTCCAAGTTTACCACCGCAGCGGTCTTGAGCCTGCTGCAGGTCATTTGTTGTTAACAGACCATAGATGACAGGGATTTCCTGTGTGGCATTTAAGCGAGCTATACCATAGGTAACTCCTTGACAGATATAGTCGAAATGTGGAGTTTCACCGCGTATTACGCATCCAAGTATGATGACTGCATCGTAACCACCGTTGAGTACCATCTGGTGAGCACCATAGATGAGTTCAAAACTGCCAGGAACAGTCTTTACATGAATGTTTTCAGAAAGAGCGCCATGCTTTTCCAAAGTCTTGACAGCTCCGTCAAGCAAGGCACCTGTTACCTCTGGGTTCCATTCTGCTACCACGATGCCAAAGCACATATTGCTTGCGTCTGGCACCTTGGTAAAGTCGTAGTCTGATAAATTATGAAGTGCTGTTGCCATAATTAGTTGGAAGCTCTTTCGATGTATTTATCAATCTCTGAACTCTGAACGAGCATAGAGTTTACATATTTTTTCTTGATGTCCTGGTAGATGCTCAAAGCGTCTGCCTTCTTTCCTTGACTTTCAAGGATTTCACCTGCTTTGATGAGGAAAGTAGGAGAGAGACTGTTGTTAGCACCGTCTTGTGCTTTGTCATCAGCCATGCTTGCAGCATTCTTAAATGCTTCTACTGCCTTGTCGAGCTGGTTAAGATGTGCATAAGCATCACCTAAAGCAGCCTGAGCTGCAGGACTAATCATCTGATCGCCTTTAGAAGAGAATGCATCAAGGCTTTTCTGTGCTTCAGCCCATTTGCCAAGGTTTGCATAGCAAAGACCAGCATAGAGATTGGCCAGGTTTGCAGCTTTTGTACCGCTGTAGTCATTTGCAATTTTTGCAAAACCTACATAGCCAGCACCATCGCCATTGAGAGCCTGATCGTACATCTCATTGTTGAAGTAAGTCTGACCTTTACCCAACATAGTGCTTGCTTTGTCCTCACGTGGACCAGCAATCTGATTGTTGTAAACGAAAATACCTGCAATAATTACAATGATAGCAACTATTGCGCCGAGAATCAACTTCTTGTTCTTCAAGAAGAAGGCCTCATGAATGTTAAGGCTCTCGCTTTCTGGAGCCTGTACGTTGTTGTTTGCCATTTTTTTATTTTGTTTTTTTTATTATTCGAAGTCCGTTGGATAAGCGCATCATCCTTAGAATCCTTTAGTAAAAGGAAAGTAATCATTTATATAAATGAATGCTCATCACCCTTTATGTCTTTTTATGAATCGATTGCGCCTAATTTTTTTGCAAAAATACGCAATTTTATTTATATATTGAAATTTCTAGCGTACTTTTTTCGTTTTTTGCGGTTTTTCTGCTATCTTTGCAGTCCAAAAGCTATAAAGAGCCTATGATTTTAGAGAATATTTCCATCATAAACTATAAGAATATAAAGGGAGTGAACTTGAATTTGTCCCCAAAGATTAATTGTCTTATCGGCCATAACGGTGTAGGTAAGACTAATTTTTTGGATGCTATATATTACCTCTCTTTTTGTCGCAGTGCCAATAATCCTATTGACTCTCAGATTATCATGCATGATGAGAATTTCTTTATGCTTGAAGGTAACTATCGCACAGAACAGGGTGATATAGAGAATATCTATTGTGGTATGAAGCGAGGTACGAAGAAACATTTCAAGCGCAATAAGAAGGAGTATAAGCGATTGTCTCAGCATATCGGTTTGGTTCCCTTGATTTATGTTTCCCCTTCTGATTCTTCCCTTATAGAAGGGGGAAGTGAGGAGCGCCGTCGCCTGATGGATGTTGTCATTTCTCAATATGACCATTCTTATATAGAATTGTTGTCTAATTATAATAAGGCACTCCAGCAGCGTAATGCTCTTTTGAAGATGGAGGAGGAGCCTGATTCGTCCTTGCTTGATATATGGGAACAGGAGATGGCTCGTAATGGTGAGTTGCTCTTTCAGAAACGTCTTGCTTTTGTTGATGAATTGGTTCCTGTTTTTCAACAGATTTATCAGCAAATTTCTGGCCAGCGGGAAATAGTTAGCCTTCGCTATATCTCTCATTGTCAGCGTGGGCCGCTACTGGATGTTATCCAGCGTGATAGATTCAAGGATCGGGCTGTTGGTTATTCTCTTCATGGTGTACATCGTGATGATCTTGAGATGCTTATTGGTGATTTCCAGATGAAACGGGAAGGTAGTCAAGGCCAGAATAAAACTTTTGTGCTTGCATTGAAACTTGCTCAATTTGATTTCTTGCGCCGCACTTCTTCTACAACTACACCTTTGTTGTTGTTAGACGATATCTTTGACAAATTGGATGCGCAGAGAGTAGAATCTATTGTCCAACTTGTTTCTGGTGATAACTTCGGACAGATATTCATTACTGATACGAATCGTGATCATTTGGATAAAATCCTATCTAAAAGCGATGGTGAATATAAAATATTTACTGTTGAAGGTGGAGATATAGGGCTGATGAATAATAGTTGAGAAAGACTCTTTCTCTCTGGGGTTAAGTCTATTTCGCTGTTGCAAAGTCCTTGCTTCTGTTGGCTTGGGACTAATGCTCTGTTTGATTCACATTAATTATTAAAATCATTTATATCATGTTTAGAAGAAAAGTACAATCCATACAGACCTTATTGCCAGATTTCTTGCGTCGTCAGGGATTGGAATCTCCTCTGCGTCAAAGGAGACTTTTAACTTCTTGGGATGAAGTGGTAGGGGAGCCTATTGCCCGATATACCAGTGAGCGATTTATCAAGAACCAGACTCTGTACGTAAAGGTTCATAATCCTGCCTTGCGTGCAGACCTGTCTATGGGGCGTAGTCTTTTGGTGAAACGTCTGAACGAACGTGCCGGTGCACAGGTCATTGTTGATATTAAATTCTATTAGATATCAGTAATGATTTCATCCATGACTTTATCATGTTTTTCATAAGGAATTAAAGATTCTTTCTGAAAACTATAGCAGACTCCGATTTTATAGATGGATGGAACCCTTTCTAAGAATCGGTCGTAATATCCTTTGCCTCTGCCCAGTCGGTGTCCTTTGTCATCAAAACTCATACCAGGAATGATTCCTACTTCGATCTCTCCGTATCTTTTTTCTGAAAATAGAGTTCCGCTTGGCTCTAAGATATGAAAATTACCTTCCTTCAGATCCTTTTTCCCTGTATATTCTCTTAAGATCATATTTTCTCCGTCTGTAACTACAGGGAGCAGGACTTTCTTCCCTTCGGCTACGAGTTCATCTATCCATTCATGTGTATTTACTTCATCCGGTAAAGAATAGTACAGAAGAATGGTTTGTGCTTTTCTTAGATGGGGGCTTTTCTTTAGTTGCATAATAATAGAGAGCGACAGCTCTCCCAGTTGTGCTTGGGTAAACTGTCGCTTCCTATTTCGTATCTCTGTTCTGAGTTCTTGCTTATTCATGCTAATAACGGTTCTTATGATAGCAATGTCTTATTTCTTTTTTCGATTATCTTTTTTTTGATAACTTTTTCTGTTTCCCAGCCACTGGCTTTTTAGGGAATGCCGCATGGCTTTCGAATACTTCCAGTGTTTTCTTGATGACAGGGTCATCCTGATTGATGTATTGAGACCAGGCCTGCTCGTTCAGCATATTGTAAATGATGCGTCCATTGAGCACACGCTCTAAAAGTTTGTGCGACTTTCTTATCAGCAGATTGCGACGTTGTAGTCCATGCTTGTCAGCATAAGTAGCGAACTTGTCAACCATGTCTTGTTTAGAAAGATAATCTGAAAGTTCCATCATCTCCTTAAAGTTATTCAGCTTAGGACGATTATTGTCCGTATAGATGAATGCGTATTGAAGGATCAGTCCACTCATGCTGGCTTCTTTGAAATATGAGGTCATGCCCAGCGTATCTTCTGGTACGAAGATGTCTGGTGTAATACCACCACCGCCATATACCACTCTGCCCAATCCTGTATGGTAGGCAGGTCCTGTGTGCTTGATGCTGTCTTTTGAGAAGAACTCACCATGCTGATAGCGATCCAGTAAGTCTTGCTCATAATCTTTATCATCACCCATGCTATATGGCTTCTGTATGCAACGTCCTGAAGGGGTGTAGTATCTTGCAATAGTCAGTCGGATGAGACTGTGGTCTGGGAATTCCAACTGTTGTTGTACCAGACCTTTTCCAAAAGAGCGGCGACCGATGATTGTCGCGCGGTCGTTGTCCTGCATGGCACCCGCAAAGATTTCTGCAGATGAAGCTGAACCTTCATTAATCAGTACTACCAACGGTATATTCTGATAGGAACCTTTACCATCGCTGCGATATTCCTGACGTGGTGACTTGCGTCCCTGTGTATAGACGATCAGTTTCTTGTCAGACAGGAATTCATTAGCCATGTTTACAGCTGCAGAAAGATAACCGCCGGAGTTGTCTCGTAAGTCAATGCAAAGATTTTTGAAGCCTTCCTGTGACAACTTAGCTAAAGCGATCAGCATCTCAGGGTAGGTATTCTCACCGAAATTCTTAATGCGAATATATCCAGTAGTGTTATCCAACATATATGCAGCGGTGACGCTCTTGGTTGGAATCTCACCACGGGTTACAGTATAAGTTTGTACCTTATTACTGCCGTAACGCACAATACCAATCTTGACTTTCGTGTCTTTTGGACCTTTCAGACGGTGCATCGCTTCCTGATTGGTGACTATTTTGCCCACAAAAGGTTTGCCATCTACTGCTACGATTTTATCACCAGCCAGCAGACCGGCTTTTTCTGCAGGTCCGTTTTGGATGACATTCTGAATATGGATGGTGTCGTCTCTGATGACAAATTCTACACCTACTCCGGAGAATGAACCTTTGAGGTCGTCTGTTGCAGCAGCCGCATCTTTTGCGCTTATATAGACAGAGTGTGGGTCTAATTCTGCCAAGATTAATGGAATAGCCTCATCTACCAACGAGTCGATATTGACAGCATCAACATATTGGTCATCTATAATGTGCAGCAGATTGTTGAGTCGGTTGCTTCCACTATTGATGATGTTGAGTCGGTTGCCAGAGAAGTGGTTGGAGAAAAAAGAGCCAAGAAATATGCCCACCACGACACAAGCGGCCATGATGATTGGCATAAATCGATTGTTCTTGTTTTTATTCATATTCATGTTTTATACTAACGTTATTTCTACTATTTGCTCTTGTCTGCATTCTGCATGAAAGCTTATTCCTTTGCTTCTGCTTGAGCATTTTGTTTGTCTATATCCAGAAATTCAACCTTTATTCCAGCTCTTTCCATGAGTTGGATTCCATCATTGAGTCTGTATTTTTCTGCATATACTACGCGCTTGATTCCTGCTTGAATGATGAGCTTGGCACATTCTATGCAGGGAGAAGCGGTAACGTAGAGTGTACTGCCGTCGCTATTATTGCTACTTCTTGCCAATTTGGTGATGGCATTAGCTTCTGCATGGAGAACATACGGCTTGGTAATATCATTTTCTTCGCAGATATTCTCAAAGCCGCTTGGAGTACCATTGTATCCGTCACTGATAATCATTTTGTCTTTGACTACCAGTGCACCCACCTGTCTGCGCTTGCAATAACTGTTTTCCGCCCAAATGCGTGCCATTCTTAAATATCGCAAATCCAGTTTTGTTTGCTTGGATAGTTCGTTCTCCATAATTTTTTTATTAACATTCTCCATTTTTCTTTATTTCATTTCTCTCAAGCAGGGCATCTATTGTTGGCTCTTGACCACGGAATCGTTTATACAGCGTCATTGGATGCTCGGTTCCACCTTTAGACAGAATATTGTCTCTGAAACTTTTTGCTGTAGCTTGATCAAAGATGCCGTTTTTCTTGAAAACGCTGAATGCATCTGCGTCCAGTACTTCTGCCCATTTATAGCTATAGTATCCTGCCGCATATCCACCAGCCATGATATGGGAGAAGGTTACAGTCATACAGGTATCTGGTAACTGAGGTAGAATCATGGCCTTTTCCCATGCTTTCTTTTCGAATGGGATGATGTCGTCTGTGAAAGCATCTTTTTGGGTGTAATATGCCATATCAAGAAGTCCAAAACTTACCTGTCTCAAGCATGCATAAGCCGTCATGAAGTTGCGGCTTTTGACGATGCGCTCTATCAGTTCGTCAGGTAAAGGTTCGCCTGTTTCATAATGGAAGGCAAAGGTGCGGAGGAAATCTTTTTCTATGGCATAGTTCTCCATGAATTGGGATGGTAATTCTACGAAGTCCCACCAAACGTTCGTACCTGAAAGGCTTTCAAAACGGGTGTTAGCAAACATACCATGTAAGCTATGACCAAATTCGTGTAGGAAGGTCTCTACTTCTCCTAATGTCAGAAGCGCAGGCTTTTCCTCTGTTGGCTTGGTGAAATTAGTCACTACGCTGACATGAGGTCTTACATTCTTGCCTTTATGGTCTATCCATTGACCTTGGAATTCCGTCATCCATGCCCCTCCTTGTTTACCCTTTCGTGGGAAGAAGTCTGCATAGAATACAGCGAGATAACTGCCGTCTTTATCGAATACCTCGTATGCTTTTACGTCTGGGTGATATACCTGTATTTCCTTGTTTTCTTTGAAGGAGATTCCATACAACTTGTTTGCGAGACCGAATACTCCCTCTATCACTTTGTCCAACTGGAAATATGGTCGTAGCATTTCGGCATCCAGATTGAATTTCTTCATCTGTAGTTTATGTGAATAGAAACTGAAGTCCCATGGCTGCATATCGAAATCCTTACCTTCTATCTCCTTTGCCAGTTCTTCGATTTCCTTGACCTCCTTGATAGCAGTTGGCTTATAGGCATCAATGAGGTCATTCAGAAGTTTATAGACATTTTTTACATTGCTTGCCATGCGATGCTTGAGTACATAGTCTGCATAGGTGGTGAAACCTAACAGCTGAGCCAGTTCGCGGCGAAGGTTGATGAGGCGCTTGCAGATTTCCAGATTATTGGAGTCGTTGTCATGGGTACACTCTGTATTTCGTGCCATATACATTTCCTTTCGCAACTTTCGCTGTGTAGAGTAAGTCATGAACGGAGAGTAGCTTGGATAGTCTAATGTAAATATCCATCCCTCTTTTTCTTGCTCTTTGGCATTCTGGGCGGCAGCTGCTATCGCTGTATTTGGAAGACCGTCCAACTGGGCCTCGTCTGTTATATGCAGTGTATATGCTTTGTTCTCCTTCAATACATTTTGGGAAAACTGAAGAGTAAGCATACTGGCTTCTTCTGTCAGTTTGCGGAGTTTTTCCTTTCCTTCTTCATCGAGCAAGGCACCACTCCTTACAAAACCGTCATAACTGGTATCGAGCAGCATCTGTTCTTCTGCAGTCAACTCTCGATTAGGATGATCATGTACAAACTTGATTCTTTCAAATAACTTCTTGTTCAGAGTGATGTCATTGGCATGCTTGGTGAGGATAGGACTTAGCTTCTGTGCCAAAGCTTCCATTTCGTCACAGGTTTCTGCACTCATCATGCAGGAAAAAACGTTGGAAACTCGACTCAGAAGGTCGTAATAATGTTCTCCCTTTTCTGTATCTACACGCGCAATGGTATTCTCAAAGGTTGGCTCTGCGGGGTCGTTGATAAGCTTGTCTGTAGCTTCATCATCACGACGGATTCCCTCCATGAAAGCCTCTTCGTAATCTTCAAGTTTTATACGATGGAATGGCACCGTATTGTGCGGTGTGTTATAAGATTCAAAAAATGGATTTATTCTCTTTTCTATATTCTTATCATCAAGCATACTAACTTTATTTTTGTTTTAGGTGCAAAGTTAGCAAAAAAAGATGTGATTCTCTTATCTGTAATTGAGAATTTAACTAATATTACACTCTTATTTGGCAAATCATCATTTTTTTCTTATCTACTTAACAGTTTCTCAAGGGCTGGGATAAAAATCCTTTCTCTTTGTAAGTGTAATAATCCTTCTGCTTCCAGATTGTTCAGAGCCTTAGAAATGTCAAGTCTGCTGTCGTTGAGCTCCTTTGCCATTCGGGTCATCTTGATGTGGAATATTTTCTCTCCACCCGGACGGACACATCGGGCTTCAAAAAAGCGGATGATGAGTTCTTCTATGTTTTTGGGTGGCACACGTAGGGCTCTTCTGCTGATCTTTTGAGTCTGCGCAGAAAATAAGTTCAGTAAGTTGATACGGAAAATCTCAAACAATTCGGAAAGTTTCAGTATCTCCTGCTTTTCGAGTCGCATGATACTGCAATCGGTTTTTGCAATATACGTATGGGTAAATCTTTGGTTGAGTCCGAAGATTCTCTCGGGTTGGAATATTTCGGGAGCAGATATGTATTCTTCGATATTGTAGCCATGGTCGTCTGCATCTGTGAAGACTTTGATTTCTCCTGTGAGAAGAAAGAAGAGTGATAGGCATCGTTCCCCGTCTTTTACGATAGTTTCTCCTTCTGATACTTTTAAAAAGTCAAAGCGGGTCTTCCCCGCTGCCTCGTGCAAGTCGCTACGGCTCATGCCGAGGAAGAGGGGAAGGGAGAGTAATATGTCGAATAATCTATTTTCTGCCATACCGTTTTGTTAGTTTTATTTTAACTTTCTTTGATGGAGATTTCAGGCTATTCTGCTAAAATCTTTTTCATGGATGGAGAATACCATACTCGGTTTTTCCCTTGTGCATCTGAATAAATCAGGTATGCGAGTAGTTCGGGATGCTGTTCAAGAATTTTCTTCGTTCCATCCATGCCCAGTACCATGAAGGAAGTGGCAAATGCATCTGCTGTTGCACAATTGTTGGCAATTACAGTGGCAGAGAGGATATTGTGTTGCACAGGATAACCCGTTTTTGGGTCGATAGTATGTGCATATTTCTTGCCATTTTTGTAATAGAAATTACGATAGTTTCCACTCGTTGCCATGGCTTTGTCTGTGACGTTGAGCACGGTCTGCAGTTCTGTATTCGTATTGAGTGAATCATCCGTAGGCTTATTTACTCCAATGCGCCAAGGTACTCTTTTTTCACTATTGCCGCAGGTTACTACTTCGCCTCCGATTTCAACCATAAAGTTTTCAATGCCTTTCTTCTTAAGCAAGCGAGCTACAACATCACTTCCGTAACCTTTTGCGATAGCTGAACAGTCCAACATTGTATTGGGATTCTGTTTCTTGATATAATCATTTACCAGACTCACTTTTTCGAATCCTACTATGGCTCTGAGGCTATCTATAGTCTCCTTACTTGGTGCCTTTCCCTGCTTGAATCCGAATCCCCAGGTGTTGACCATTGGTGCTACGGTAATATCAAATGCTCCATTGGTCTCTTTGGATATTTTTTCTGCAAGTAGGAAGACTTCCTTAAACATTTCGTCAACCTTTATGTTCTCGTTGCGATTGATTTTGGAAATGATAGACCCTTTGTTAAATGGTGAAAGCGATTGATCTACTTTCTGTAGTTCTTCCTCAATTTCTTTCTGGTAGTTTTCGTCACTCTGATAAGTGATGTGGTATATGGTTCCGAAGATGAAACCCTCGTCATGCTGATAAGGGGTAACGTGTTGCTGGCGTATGATGAAGATGGTACCGATGACCAGTATTGCCAGAAAAGGAAGTTGCCATATCAATTTCTTCTTGTTCATTTCTTGTGAATTTGTTAGAGATTTTTTAAAACTCGTATGCTATGTTGAATGTACCTCCAAAACGAGAGTTTCCCTGTTTTCCAAATCCAGGAACGTACCATGCATTCCCCAGTTCTCCATCGTTGTGGGCGATGCGGCGTTTGTATCTTACGCTCCAACCCATTCTGATAGGTCCCCAAATCTTGGCATCTACACCAAAAAGAATTTCCATCCAGTGATAGTTGCAGGATATATCTTTGGCTTCGTATGGAGAGGTCGTGCCCCAGATGGGATCTGTAATCTCAGGACCTGTCAGGTCGTATTTGTAGGAAGTGAAAGCGTATCTCAGACCACCATAGAGACGGTAGATGTCATGCTTGTTTTTCATCAGGTTCCAGTCCAGACCGATGCGACCATAGGGTGCACTTGTCTTATAGTGCAGATTGGTTCCTTCGTCCTTGGCATCTGCTTTTCCTAAACCTAATTCAACGACAGGGAAGTACTTGTCTTTCAGGTTGATGCGCAGGGCTGCTTCATACTGCCCATAATCTCCAAGCAGCATCTGTCCTGCTCCAAAAGCATCAACACTTATAGCCATGCCTCTTAATAAAGGTATGGTATCAGCCTGAGCAATCACTTTCTTTACCTTTGATTGTGCAAAGGTTGGGGTACTAGCGAAAAGTAATAGAATGCTAATCGCGAGTGCCGAAATATATGAGGAAATGAGATTTCGTTGCATCAAAATTTACGTCTTTATGGTTGATGACTACAGAATCTATCAAGTGGTGAGTCGTCGTAACTCCCGTAATCGTATGGAAGTAGGACGGACTGCAATCGATTGATTCGAAATGTGGATGATTGTCTTTTGATACGATGAGGGTATCTTTGAACACGCGCTCTTGGGCATCTTGAATCTCGAAATAGAGCGTGTCTGCTGCATTCGTGTAACTCATTGGTAGCATGAAGCTATCAACATTCTCATCCTTATTGATGAGAATGCTGTCTTCACCATCTTGTTTGTTTGTCGAGATGGTCATGTATGAACCTGTGAGTTGAGTTACGTTTCCGTCCAGTTTGTATTTGGTATATACCGTGTTGTTAAGTGGACAGTCGAGCGTGGAACAACTCACCATCGTTGCGATGGCGAACAGGATGATAGGGATTATTTTCCGCATCTTATCTCTTTTTCTATTTGATAGTCATTACGATTTGGATTCTGGCGGCTGATAAGGTCGCCTAAAAAGCCAGCAAGGAACAGTTGGCTTCCTAACAACATGGCTGTCAGGGCAATGAAGAAATATGGGGAATCTGTGATGAGATGTCCATATACTCCCTGGTGGAGTTCTATCATCTTATCAATTCCCAATCCTATGAGGGAAAGGAAAGCTATGAAGAATACCACACTGCCCAAGAAACCGAATACGTGCATTGGCTTCTTGCCGAAGTTACTCAGGAACCAAAGTGTCATCAGGTCCAGATAACCGTTGACAAAGCGGTTCCAGCCCATGAATTTGGATGTGCCAAATTTGCGTGCTTGGTGGTGTACTGGTTTTTCTCCGATTTTATCAAAACCTGCGTTCTTTGCCAGATATGGGATGTATCTGTGCATTTCTCCGTAAACCTCTATGTTCTTGATGACGTCTTTACGGTAAGCTTTCAGTCCGCAGTTGAAGTCATGCAGGTTGTGAATACCACTCACTTTGCGTGCTGTGGCATTGAAGAGTTTTGTAGGGATCGTCTTGGAGAGTGGATCTCCCTGTTTGCGGTTCTGCTTGTATCCGGAAACCAGATCGTACCCCTCTTTTGTAATCATATGATAAAGTGCAGGAATCTCATCTGGAGAATCCTGTAAGTCTGCATCCATAGTAATAACTACATCGCCTTGAGCTTCTTTGAATCCGCAGAATAGGGCAGGACTTTTTCCATAGTTACGGCGGAATTTGATGCCCTTCACGTTCGCTGATTTTTCTGCAAGTTCTTCGATGACCTCCCAGGAATGGTCGGTAGAACCATCGTTGACGAATATAACCTCAAAGCTAAAGTCGTTGGCTTTCATTACGCGTTCTATCCACGCATAAAGTTCTGGCAAAGATTCTTCCTCATTGAATAGAGGTACAACAACTGTTATGTCCATTTTTTATTCTTGGTTTATAATTTATTCTTTTTTTTGTTTTCTACTCATGAATGCTGCAATCGCTGGACTCAGGATAATGGCAACAAATATATCTGTAATCATGAATGCTGCAGCCCAGGATATGGGTTTCATCATGCTGATGGCTTCTATGAGTGTCTTTATCTCGTTGGCTGGAAAGTTGTATGTTTTCAGCATCAGGGTGTAATTGTCTATGATGTAGCTCATGAAAACACCTGTATCAAGGAATTTAAACCATAGAAATTGAACGATGGTCAGGAGTAAGGTAGCATTGAAGAATGTTTGTGCACAATAAAATAAACCTCTTCTGAATGAAATGGATCCATCCAATGCATTGTCTCTGAATGCCTTCAGTCTTTTTGCTACCACAAATGGAGTGCTGATAGCCAAGATGTTGGCCAATAAACTAAGCAAAGCATAGCCTGGCGTTACCGACCACATGGTGGATGCAAAACTGGCTATCCAAACAGCGCCCAAAATGGCTCCGTCCTGTCTGGCAAAAGCTTTTGTTTGTGTAATCTTTACTACATCTATCATTTTGATTATTTTCCTTTAGCTATTTTTATAATGATATGTTTATGAAATAATTCTTGCTGTATTTCTTATACTATCTTGCAAAATTACGTAAATTTCTGCACATACCGACAATATTTCCTTTATTTTTATATATATTTTGTATTGTTTGTCAAAAAGTTGCCCGAAAATAGGAGAGAGGGGAGAAATCTGTCTGTATATGATAAAGGTATCAGTTTGTTTATAAAAGTCTATAAAAACAAAAAAGGAACTTCCATGAAGAAAGTTCCTTTTTGAGCCTCTTGTCGGATTCGAACCAACGACCCCGAGATTACAAATCACGTGCTCTGGCCAACTGAGCTAAAGAGGCGGGTGGACAAGCGATTCATATCGCACCGCTACAACCAAGTACCCTTGCTATGTTCCTATCCTGGGGGATTCCGAGGGAGCTGGTCGTATGAGACTTGTCCGTCTCAATGTGCTTTAAAATGCTTATTGCTTTTAAGCGGGTGCAAAGGTACGGCTTTATTTTGTATTGACCAAAACTTTTCTCAGAAAAGTTTTGGTCTTTAACATTTGTTTAGAAAAACAGACTCAAAATCGCTTTAGAAATCGACGACAGTAATGCCTGCTCCACCAAATTGCACATGTTCGTCAGCGTAATGTACCACATTTGGGATACTGCTCACATACTGTCTGATGAGTTGGCGCAGAATACCGTTTCCTTTTCCATGCAGGATTCTTACGCGAGGCATTCCCACCAATATGGCGTCATCAATAAAGTGCTGAACCGCATTGAGTGCTTCGTCTCCACGCATACCTCTTACATCAAGGTCCTGGTGGAAATTACTCTTATGGGCATCAATTGTCTTGCGTGTCTCCTTGCTAATGCCATATGAAGCTAAATTCTCTTTTCTTTCTTCTGTCTTATCCTTTTCTGTAGAAGCAGTGGCATGTTCCAGTCTGCTGAGGCGCATTTTTGTTTTCATACCTCCAAAGACAGCGGTGGCCATGTCGCCAGAGATGCTTTCGATCTTGCCCACGGTAGTGAGTCCCTTGATGCGCACGGTGTCACCTTCTTTCAACTCCTTGTTGCTTTCGGCCTGTGACTTGTTCTGTGCATTGCGAAGGGCGGCAGCAGCTTTCTCCTGATTCTGTGCCTTTTCAGCCTTTCGTTTGGCGTGGCGTTCTTTTCGTTGCTGTATCTGCGCTATCTTGCGGGCAATCTTGTCATCATTGTCCTTTGTGTCAATCTCTTGCATTTCCTGTTTGAATGCATCCAGTTCTTGACGAATGCGCTTGGTTTCTTCTTTCTCAGCCTGATTCTTGCGAATTTCCCGGATGGCATTCTCTATCTTCTTATTGCTTTCCTTGAGAAGTTCTTCTGCCTGCTGCTTTGCCTTGGCGAGAATCTGCTTGCGACTTTTTTCTATTTCCTCTATGTCGCTCTCGTATTTGGAGATCGTCTTCTCCATATCCTTTTCACGCTGGTGTATGCTCTGTCGCTTGTTTTCCCAGTAGCGCTTGTCTCTTACGATATCCTGCAGGTATTTATCGCTCTGGATGTATTCAGAACCTACAATGTCGCTGGCTTCTTTGATGACTTCCTCTGGCAAACCGATTTTGCGGGCTATCTCAATGGCGAAAGAAGAACCTGGACGCCCGATGGCCAACTGGAATAATGCTTTCATCTCATGGCGGTCGTAGAGCATGGCTCCATTGGCTACTCCTTCATGACTGTCTGCAAAATGTTTCAGATTCTGGTAGTGGGTTGTTATGACACCATAGGCTTGTTGCTTGCAGAATTTGTCGAGCACCGCTTCTGCTATGGCACCGCCAATGCCAGGTTCTGTACCCGTACCGAACTCATCTATCAATATGATGGTACTGTTGTTGGCAGCCCTCATCATATTTTTCATGTTGAGGAGGTGGGAAGAGTAGGTACTGAGATCGTTCTCCAGACTCTGTTCGTCACCGATATCAATCATGATATTCTGGAATACGCCCGTCTTAGAGCGTTCGCTTACTGGGATGCTCAGACCGCACTGCAACATATATTGTAGCAGTCCTACGGTTTTCAGACAGACGGATTTACCACCGGCATTAGGACCGGATATGATCAGTATCCTTTTTTCTTGCGTTAATATAATGTCGAGTGGTACTACCTTTTCGCCTTTCTTCTCCAGAGAGATCTGGAGGAGTGGGTGAATGGCTCGTATCCAGTCAATATGTGGGTGGTCTTCAACTTCCGGTTCTATTGCCTTGAAGATTTCTGCTATTTTAGCCTTTGCCTGTGTCAGGTCTATTTTAGCTAAAAATCGATAGCTGTCCATCATCTCGCGTACGTATGGGCGTACCTTATTGGTAAAGTTTGTGAGGATGCGGATGATTTCCTTGCGCTCTTCGCCTTCCAGTTCGCGTACACGGTTGTTGGCTTCCACCACTTCTGTCGGTTCAATGAATACGGTCTTACCGGTGGCACTCTCGTCATGTACGATACCTTTGATTTTCTTTTTCAGCGTAGGTATCACCGGAATCACCAGTCTGCCGTCACGAAGCGTAGGAGTTACATCCTTTTCAACCACACCTTCGCTTTGTGCAGAACGTAATATACTATATAAGGTACGCGAAATGCTTCCTTCGGTCTTTGCAAGTTCTCTTCTGATCTGCAGCAATTCCGGTGTAGCATTGTCACGTATCTTTCCGTATTTATCCAATATCTGATCGATGCGCTGAATAATCTGAGGAAATGTTATCACGTCTTTTGCCAAGCGGTGCAAGGCTGGATATGTATATTTCTTCTCCCTGCGCCAACCGTCGTTTTCTTCAGCATGACTGTCGTCTTCATCGCTGTGGTTGAGGATTTTCACGATGCTTTCAATGGTTGAAAGTGAACGGCGAAGATCGAAAAGTTCATTTTCCTCCAGATGGGTATTTTCTATGCGGATACGTACGATGCTCTCTCTCACATCGTAGAAATATTGTAGCGGAAAGTCCTCTACTTCAGAGATGAGTTGTCTGAACTCACGCACTTGCATGAGCCATTCGTTTACCGTTTCTGCATGGTCGCTGAATCCCATTTTCTCCACCTGTTCCTTGCCGAGGGTGGAAAGACAGCGTTCGCGCAACATGGTTCGGATTTCATTAAATCCTATCTTTTGTTCAAAATTATCTGGATAAATCATTTCTTGTTTCGAAAATTTTTGTGCAAAGTTACTGCAAAATTCTGATTTACCGAAGAAAATTAGCATTATTTTTCTCCTTGGTTGATTGGATATTTATTCCGCAATGTTTATTAAATCTTAAAAAATACCTACTTTTTAATAGAATTCACCAAATTGTTATATCTTTGTGACTGCTAACTATGCATAATTGTAAATCGAACTTAAATAATAACTACTCAAACAAAAATGAAAACAAAATTTTTGATGAAGGCATCTCTCATGGGATTATGTCTTCTTGCTTCTATGGAAGTATCTGCCAAAGATTATTATTTGGCACCAGGTGGAACTGGTAATGGTATGACAATTGACAAACCATTCGGTGATCCGATCAAGGCTTTTGCCGCCCTGAAGGCAGGTGATGTCCTTTATGTAAGAGGAGGAACTTACCATCTCTCCCAAACGATCAAGGTAAATCAGACGGGTACGGCTGACAAGCGAATCTGTGTCTTCGCCTATCCTGGTGATACAGAACGCCCTGTTTTTGATTTCTCTGGTCAACCTCGCTCTACATCTACTGAAGCTGCTTCTTATCGTGGAGTGATGCATAATATCGGCGCAAACTACTGGCATTATCGTGGATTGGATTTTTGCCATGCTGCTGATAATGGTATGAAATTGGAGGGTTCTTACTGCGTGGTAGAACTCTGTCGCTTCTACGGCAATGAAGATACGGGTCTGCAACAGGGATTTGGTAAAGACTCCAAGGGAAACAATACGCGTAATACCGAGTTCAAATATGGACGTTATAATATCATTGTGAATTGTGATGCTTTCGATAATCATGATCCTTGGACCAATGGTGGAAATGCAGATGGATTTGCTATCAAATTGTATCCTGGTCCTGGCAATGAGTTCCATGGTTGTCGTGCTTGGCATAATTCTGATGATGGATGGGATTTGTATTATACGGTTTTCCCTATTGTTGTAGATAACTGTTGGGTTCTTAACAATGGTTTTGACAAGGGCAATGCCAACGGATTTAAGATGGGTGGTTGTAAACAAGGTGGAACCTCAACAGGTGCTCATGTGTTTAAGAACTGTATTGCGGCTTTCCATGCCAAGAAAGGATTCGATCAGAATCATCATCGTGAGGGTTCTTACCTGATCAATGACCTTTCTTTTGGCAATGGTATCAATTACGGTTATAATATGGAGGAACCTGATTATGGAAATTGGGTACTTCGCAACTGTGTGGGCTTCGCTTATGGTTCGCAGAAGATGGAGCGTAATTCGGCCTTTACCATTGCTCCTGATATTGATTATTGTACTTGGACTACTCTCGATCATACCAATCCGATGGGTGAGAAAGCAAGTAGTAACGGAACTTCTTATTCTAAGACGATTGGTAATTATGCTTCTGAATATGAGGATCTCAGTTATGAAACGGCTATAGGAGACCGTCAGGAGAATGGTGAACTTCCTTTGAAGTTTGGTAGATTGAAAGCTGGCAGTAAACTGATAGATACAGCCACTCCTATTACGGATTTCAAGACTATAGATGCTCACAAGACTGCTTATGAATATGCCGACAATGTTCCTCAGAACTGGTCTGTCACACTCAATATTCCATACGTGGGCAAGGCTCCTGATTATGGTCCTTATGAGTTTGGAGGTAATGACAATGCCTATACGTTGCAGATGCCTGTGAACGATGGAACTGTTGAGGATGCCGAGGTTGATAATACTGATGATGGTAAATATTATCAGATTGCTACTGTGGTTAATAATTACCTTTTCCAGGATGATGTTTTGGATAGCAATGTGAAGAAATATATTACTGATGGCAATGCGGCAGGTGTACTTCCTAAATATTACGGAAAATCAAGCGATGGTAAGTCTTCCGTAACTTATGTGGATGAAAATACTGCACGGGGTAAGAAATATTCTGCAACTTATGGTGCTTATCGTTTGCCAAAAGGAACCTGTGTGGAATTTACGCTCGAATCGCTTGCGCAGTTGCAGTCTAATGTTTATTGTACTGGAGGTCGTACTCTGAATATAGCCTGGCATTATGTGGATAACTCCAATTCAGGCACCGCGTCTGTTTCTTTAAGCGAAGGTGTTGCTTTCGTAGATGTTGCTGCTAAGATTGGTAAAAAGATAGAGAAAAAGCCGATTGTTGTGACTTTAACTAACAATGGTGGAGGTGATATGTATCTTACTGATTTGACTCTTGGTGTTTATCAGGAAGTTGATGAGAATGGTAACGTGGTTAATGGCATTCAGGATATCGTATCAGAAACCAAGACACAGAAGTCTTATCAGATGTATCAGACTACCAATGGTCTGATTGTCTATGGTGAAATTGCTTCTCTTCAAGTATATGGAATGGGTGGTCAGAAGGTTGCTGAAAGTTCTGATTCCCAGTTTGTGAATATAGCCAGTCTTTCTAAGGGTGTTTATGTGGTTAGAATCCTTGGTAGGGATGGAAGTCTGGTTGCTCAGAAATTCCTGAGAAAATAAACTGATTTCATCGTAAGGAAAAAAATAAAAACGGTGTTTGTCCAGACAAGACAAACATCGTTTTTTTCTATATCGTATACTTGGGTGTGTTCCTTTCTACATACTATTGTTTGACCAGTTGATTCCAGACATTTCCAAGCATGGCTGCCCCACCAAAGTGCCATGCTTCTAATTGTGGAATATTAGCTTCTGTTATTCCGCCAAGTGCAAATACCCGCTCGTTGATGATTCCTTCTTTTGCTGCTTCTGTCAGTTGCTCTGATGTGAAAGCATGACAGTAACCTTGCTTGGATATGCTGTCGTAGATAGGACTGAGGAATACGTAATCATAATGGAATGCTAAGGCTTCTCTGACTTCATCCAGAGAATGGCATGAACGGGAGATGCTTCCTGTGAAGTTGGCTGGAATTTGATGGTTCCTGCGATTGAGATGAATACCGTGTAGATGATATTTCATGCAGAGCTCAAAATGATCGTGTATCACAATCCGTGAATACCATTTTTCTGGTATGGTCTTCAACAGCTTTTCGCAATCAGCTTGGGATGACTCGGGTTTCCTGAAATGGAGCAAGTCAATACCCGATTCAAACAACTGGTTGATATAGGTAGCCTCATCTTTAATGAAGTGGGGCAATGTGATTACTATTCTTTTCATTTCTCGGTCTTATCAGATATGATGGGTTCATCTGTTAGAATGTATAGTTTTTGAGGTGCATGGAAGTGATTGACAGGTCCATGTCCTTCACCGATCTTTACGTCTTTTCCAGCTTCGATGGCATCCGATAGATAAGCCTTAGCAGAAGAGATGGCTTCTTCCATATTGTATCCGCGAGCAAGATAAGAGGTGATGGCAGAAGAGAGCGTGCAACCTGTTCCGTGCGTATTGCATGTATTTACTGTTGCACCTTTATAGATTGCAGTTTCTCTGATATCGCCTGTATGTTCCTGTTTGTTGGCTTCTTGATGCTGTTTGTTCTCGAAAAGATAATCCATCTTTTCTTTTCCTTCAAAGTGACCGCCTTTGATAAGAACGTTGTTGCACCCCAATTGGATAATGGATGCGGCTGCTTTCCTGATATCGTCCACGTTCTGGATTTTCCTTCCTGCGAGGATTTCTGCTTCTGGAATATTCGGAGTGAGCAGGGAGGCAAGTGGTAGGAGTTCTTCTATGAATATCTCCAGCGCATCTTTCTGCATGAGTTGGCAACCGCTTGTGGAAACCATCACCGGGTCGATGATTAGCTGGAAGGAATGGGTAGGGGCAGACGCTTGTTGCTTATCTGGCGCCGCAGTTAAGTATTTTTTGAGCGTTTCTGCTATTGCATGTATGGTTTCGCCGTCGTTAACCATTCCTATCTTGATGGCTTGAGGGTGAATATCATCCATGACAGCTTCGATTTGTCCGCTTACAATTTCCGGTTCAACTTTTTGGATTCCAAACACGCCGGTGGTATTCTGCACCGTGATGGCTGAAATCGCAGAGGAAGCATATACGCCCAGGGCAGACATCGTTTTTATGTCAGCCTGAATGCCTGCTCCACCACAACTGTCAGAGCCTGCTATAGTTAATGCTGTATAATATCTCTTCATATTCTTTTCGTCTTAAAAATGATTTAAACGATCTATCGGGTAATTGCGGAGAGAGAGTGATTCTAACCCCCGGTACCTCTCGGTACTATCTGATATTCAGATGCTGTCTTCTGAGAAAATCCAGCGTTTTAATCAGTTTTCGTCCGTAATTCGTCCACGGACGACCAACTTTAATTCATTGATATGTAGTGATTTGGATTAATACTTTTATCTATTTTCAGATTTTTGTTGTCGATTTTTGCCGTTGTAAACTACCTGAATAGGCGGTAAAAAAAGGTTGTTTTGTTGAGATTCTCAATACTTTTCGCCGTGCCATCAAATGGCTCTGTTTGCTTTCTTATTATGTCGTTTGCATATTTTTACATCATTGTTAAGTTATATTTCAAATATCCAATCATGGGACACATAATGCATCCTATTTTCTAATCAGACAACTTCGGTTTTCTCTGTTCCATGTGCCTTTTGCTGGCAATAAAAGTGTAGCTATATGTAGCGTTGCTGATTATCAGATACTTATCTGCAAAAAAAGTGAGATCTGAAAACTGTATCTACGTTGTAGCGGCTTGTAGCGGAGTGTAGCGAAGCAGCTGAATTTGTGTGCAAAGTTAGTATAAAACTCCAATAAAAGAGAATTTTGTTTAAAGAATTAATTTTAATTGGATTTTGAAAAAATCAATTATATTATGTCGTAGCGGCAGGCTGTTGTGAAACACCCTGCCGTTTACGATATGTGTCTATTAAACTCTTATTATTATTCTACCAACAAACCAACTTGTTGTAGCAGTTCTTTTTCTGCATTTACAAGCAATAAATCTCTTTGACGTTTAAAATCGTTAAAATTGCCTTCTTTTAATAATTTAAGCATGTCTTGTGTTAAGGCATATTTTTCAAAATCAATAAAATCTAAGTCTCCTCCATTTATAATATGTGAGAAAATTTGCTTGTCCTGACTATTTAAAAAGAGAAATATTCCTACAGGTGAATCTTGTAGCAATTTTCCCTGACCTATATATGCCAAGTCTGAAGCTGCACTTCTTTTGACGTAGATATTTGCCAAAGTTATCATCAACAAGTTGCTAAGTGCAGATTGTGTAGAGAAGCGAAAATCCAAATATGGAATCTGAATGTTCCCATATTTCTCTACAGCATCTTGACTTTCTCCCTTGATAAATTTGTCTAAGTCTCTGAAAATTGGTCTTACAGCTGTCAGAGAACTATTTTGAAAAGACTGACAAACTGTTGTATAAAAAAACCATTTCTTTAACTCTTTAATTTGACTTTCGGAAGGTTCCTTGATTTCTTTGAAGAAGTTGGTTATACCAACTAATTGCTTGGCGTATGGTAACATCTTATATGAGAGTACACCACATTCGTCATGTAAAAAGGAAACTGCTTTGGTTACATCAGATTTTATGGAGTCCAAATGTTGAGTTAAGTCATTCTTTACCAAATCTTCCATAATATTGCTATCATAGAAGTTCTTTCCGATATAGCGGCAGCAACAGTTCAATATATCATCCTGTCGCAAATCTTCAAAACCATATGCAGCTAGAGAACTAATCAAATCATTGATTTCATCTGAAAGCAAAGGTGTTCGTTCGTCTTTATAATAGATAGCTTGGAGCATAGATACTTTTGATATATCGGTGCCCTTTGAGTTGATTCGTGAGAAAACAGTTCCTGCTTCATCCAAACTGCAATTTTCTATCTGTACTTCTCCAATTTCATAGCTTTGAAGTCTTGCATTCATGGCTTTTGCACGATCTACATATGTAGCTAATTTTTCCTTGTCGGAAATAGATGACATTAATTTTTGCAAACAAGTGAGTAAGGATAGTGTATCATATACATCAGGTAATTCCATGATGTAATCTTTGCTCCTTCCTCTTGCATATTCGAAGCAATCCTTGTCTAAGTTGTAAACAATTTTGAGTACATCTTCCTTAGCTTCAAGTTTGGTGACACAGCCGTAGAATGTTGTTAAGCGTTGGCGTCCATCAAGTACATAAAATTCGGGTGAAGAAACATTTATTATCTTATCTGAAATGATATCTTTAGCCCTTGAATCATGGTTTTCTTCTGGTTTCCACAGAATAATAGAACCTATAGGATATCCCTTGCTGATGCTATCAAAAAGGTCTAAAACCTGTTCTTTTTTCCAGACGAAGTCACGTTGAAAAACTGGAATCGCATATCTGCCATTTTTAATTTTTGCAGCTATTTCTCTAAGGTACTCACGTTCTGGTTTTATAGAAATACTAGCCATATACTATATTAATTTTACGAATTTAAGGAGAAGAAGCTGAATTTCAGACATCTGTACTCCTTTTACATTAAAATGTTTTGCTTTCTTTTCAAAATCAGCTCTTGACATTCGGTGGGATAAATCTGTAACCATGTTTTTTTTGTATCCATGAATATTGCCTATGTTATAGTAGTCATATCCATAAGCAGAAGTTTCCGCTTCATTCACATTTACTCCTAATTCCAAATATTTTTCTTTTGGAAAATAATTTTCAACAGCTCTTTTGTACCACATGTGCCATGTCCACCCACCTGGTTGTTTGAGGGTATATACATCTGTATCATTCATCTGCTCAGCTTTTTTTCCACAAAGAAAATGAAACAGTGAATTCTTTTTGGGTGAAAATGACACTGCGTCATCTGTATCTCTATCAAAGATAGCACAACATTTCATTTGGTAGACGTTGGCATAAGAAGATGAGTCCTTTTGTTGTAACAGCAGATGATATTGATTAAATCCACCACCATGGAATGGAACTATGTGATTGCATTTCATTGCTTTCGAGAGAAGGGCAAACATGTTTTTGAATTGTGAATCATGTTTATAAATCTCTGGTAGCAATTTATACAAATCCCATTCGTATGGCGCATTTTCTATTAATATCTCAGAAGGAAGTTCTATTAGCTTTTGTAAATCTTGGCTATAGACTGCCAAGTCTATTGTTGTCAAATAAGTACGGCATTCCTGGGTAATGTCAAAGCCTTTGTATATTAACATTAAGTCTGACTGGGTCTTACTGCCGTATTCTTTGATAGTATTGCAAATAAACAACCTTGTTTTGCTATCGCAACTTATGTAATGGCCATAACGCATGATTAATGCGCATTTGTCGGAAAGATCCTGCTTGGAAATGCTTTCTGCAGCATAATTATAACTTATACTCACTATCATAGATTATGCTCCATAATTTCAGACATCAAATCAAAACTCTCACTAAAAATGCCTACAGGCCATGTCGTCAATTCTCCATTGGGCAGAATTTCGATCTTGTCCAAAACGGCCCCCGTATCATCATGATTTACGTAGTATATAATTACGTCATCCGATGAGAAGTCAACATCATGATTGGCAACAAGATTTCTTAATCCCAATATGAAGTTTTCAGAATGGGATTCTATCAAATATTTCTTATTGAGCAGTTTTGCTGATTCTGCAATACGGTATGCCACATTAGCATGAGCAGCAGGGTGCAAGTGTAATGCTGGCTGTTCTATCCCTAAAATATCCACATTGTTATTTAAGAATGAAGCAACAATGATCGGTAGTACTTGACTCAAGCCTTGTCCCACTTGTGATATGTTGACATCAATATCTTCATGACGAACGTAAAGGCTATAGCTTCCTGTGGAAGGACCATTTTGCTTAAAACTCAATTTCTGCCCTTCCAAATTTTTCTCAAACCATTTTGAAACTTCCTCGAAAAGTTTTCCGTCACTGAGGTAAGAGTTCAATAATGCTGAATAGGCATTTTCTCCTTTAAGACCTACAGAGGTAATATCGTTGTTTCCCTCAAAAGAAATCTCCTTTGGTGCGCTAATTCTTATTGGTCCTATATAGTCTGCATTCAAAGACAAACTTTCGGCTGAGATTTTCAACTTCTCGGTTGCTTTAGGAAATTTTAATCCTTTAAGTATAGGAAATCCCTCAAGAGATACCTGCTCTTGAAATTTATTGCCCTTACTTGTAACCTCATAGTTATACACAAATAATTGTCCGTTATTGATGGCATAGGTAACCTTGAAACTATTGCCGTTGTCGAAATTCAAACCGAGGCTAAGATCCATCAGACTATAATTATAAAATAGTTCTTCATATCTACTTCCTAAGGCGACACCGTTGTTTGACAGCATTAATGGTGCAGTCATAATTTCTGATGTTGCCTTTTGAAATAGCGGCAAAAGTTTCATGATAGAACTTTTTCCGCTACTATTCTTTCCTATGAGAACCGTAACAGGTCTAACCTCCAAAAGTTGCTCCTTTTGGAATGCCTTGTAGTTCTTTATATATATACTCTTAAGTGAAGCCATATTTTCATTCTTTTAATTTGCGAAAATACAAAAAAAAAATGATATTTAAGTATGTTACCTATGTTCTTTAAGAATTATTAAGCGTTTTACGATGAAAAATGCAATGGGATTTTCATGATTTTTCGGCTATGTTTTCATCCTAATTGCTTGATATACAATAGGGTCATATTCAAAAACAAAATGTAGTACACAGAAGTCTCAGAAAAAAAATCACCCCAAATCCCCAATGTGATTTCAAGTATTCCTTAATTCCGCAACACTATAGTTTAACATTATTTATAAGTGCCTGAGCAACAAAAAGTTGCCCAGGATTTTGCCATGTCAGAATTTTCACTTACCTTAGTGTTGCGAAAAGAAGACAAGCAAAACT
>NZ_SGVY01000018.1 GCF_004535825.1 Segatella hominis
TGATGTGTAAACCATTTCAGTAAGGCTTTTCTGATTGTGTATAGTATTTTAGTAAGAAAGTAAATTATGTGTATAGTAAATCAGTAAGTATAACAAGAAAGGTGTATACTACTTTCAGTTAAAGACATTTAGCACCTGTAAACAAGTCATTTAGGAGTGGCAAACAAGTCATTCAGCACCCGTAAACAAGTCATTTACGATAGCCAAACAAGTCGTTTGCAAGTCCTAAATGAGTCATTTCCTCATCGTATCTGAGTCATTCTGGCTCTCTGCTATCGTCAGTTTCGCCTCCTGATTGATATCATAGCCTTCCTTCTCGATTACGATCCAACCTCTGCCTTGTTTTCTGCGTAATCTCCGGAATCCCATTTTTTCCATGACGTTCTGAATGTATCCACTGGTCACGTTGTTTCGTATGGCAGGGTTGAATCCTATCTTTTCCATGATGTCGGCAGAGGTGGCAAATTTCATATTCGGATTCATCAGGTCGCCTTCTGTCGGCACCCTGAAATACTTGGCTATGAGCTCCTCCAGGAAGCTGTTGGCAAGGAACATCTTGTTGTGCAGTCTTTGCTTCTCCATGTCCTCGTAGGTGAGCCAAGGCACCCAGTCACCTTGCTTCAGTTTGCCCTCCTTGCGCTTTCTGATGAGTTCTTTCACGATATATATAGCCTGGGCATAGATATGATCGTGATCGATGGGATATTCGAAGGGGCTCTGGATTTTCTCCACCTCCCATACCAGGCAGCGGCGGTCTTCCTCTTCGCATATCACGTGGCGATTGTTGCTCGTGCCGCAGAGAGAGGCATGGCGCAGCAGCTGACTGGGATATTTGTCGTAGGGCACACGGATGGTTACGCTGCGCTTCGTCACACAACTCTTGAAGGAATTGAGATTCTTGCCATGAGGGGCATCAAACTCGTCGAGGCATATGAGCGCCTTGCTGGTCGTTATCTGCAGGAAATCCTTGTTCTTGTAGTCGGCTGAAGAATCGTTGGCATAGTAGCTTCTGAGGCACTTGGGCAGGAGATTTTCCAGAAATTTGGTCTTGAAGATACCGCCACGACCCACGAGCACCAGCACCAGCTCGTTCACCATCTCCTTGCTGCCCCAGCCATACACCATGCTCACAAACCATTTGCGGAAGGCATACTTGAAGTACTTCTTGGTGTGATAGTATTCGGGCGCCTCCTTCACCGTGATACGTTCGCAGAGCTGGTCGATGTAGTCGGGATCGCCTTCCTTCCATTCTGGCAATCCCATGAGATAATCCTCGATGGGGTTGAACTTTTTCGTGAAATCCGACTTGATGGCGCTTTCCAATCTTTTCTTGTTGGTGCGCAGTCCGTCCATATCCATCAGCGTATAGATGGTATTCTCCACGGTCTCGGTCACCTCCGTCCATTTGTAGTAGAATTCGCTCTGGGTATCGTAGGCCCTGATTTCCACCATGCCGGTCACGGTGTTCAGATGCATCTCATATCGGGTGTTAAGCCACTGCATCAGCACCTTCATGCTCGGGTTGGATCCGTATTTCTCGCCCTTCGTATAGAGATGCCAGCAGCCCCAACCTTCCGTATGATTGAACACCCAGTCCACGATGCTTTTCACACCGTCATACTGGCTTCCAAATTCCGCCGTCATCCAGTTGAGCAGTTCTTCCTTCTTAGCACCGTAGTTGAAGCAGAAGGTGGCAAATCGCATGCAGAACTCGTGATGGCTGCCAGGCTCAAATCGGCAGAACCAACCCTCAGAGAGCTTTTTCACTTGCTCTATCACGTCCTCCGTACTCGCTTCCGTCTTCTTCTTGCCTTTTGCATTCCCTGAGGATGCGCTGCCCTGACTCTTCTTGGCGCTTCTACTGCCTTTCGATGAAGTACCGTTGGCTCTATCCGTCTCCAACTTTTTCTCCCTTTCCATCTCCGGTTTCAGCACGGTCTGGTAGAATTTCGTCACCTCTTCAGGCGAAAGGGGTAGGGGTTCCGCATCCCAGTTGAAGTAGGCCTTCTCATCGTGCGCCAGACCGCAGAGACGGGTCATGTCGAGGCACTGTCTGTCGGCATTGAGATTCAGCAGCTCATCATAGATTTTGATGGCCTTTGTGATGGCGAGGCGGTGCAGTTCAGTCTCAGTGAGCGTGCAGCCGGGGGGACGCGCATATTTCAAGAGAATTCTGAATCCCCTGCCGCTGATAGTGCGGTAACAAACCATGGTAGTAGGCTTTTTGATAGCCTTTTCCACGGCGTCTTCCAGGATGATGCTTGGCGTATGATCATAGTCGAGCATGGCCCAGTAGGTAGGTTTGCCGAAGTATTCGAGCGTTCTACCATCGGGTTTGAACTGGATAGATGGGCAGATGGCAGCAGAGTTTCGCTTTTTGTTATCAGCAGCTTTTCTGTCGATATTTACCATTTGTCGGTAGTCATCCGTATGAATCTGGATGAATCTGTCTTGCATGATGAGCCATTCCAGTTCCTTCTTGCTCGACAGAGGTTTGTGGCTACTACTTCTGAGCGAAGTAAATAGCGAGGGCATGGTTTCTTCCATTAGCTTCCAAGTTAAATTGTTATTTTGGAAATTAGTTGAGGTCTGAAGATTGTTACTGTTTCAGATGAATGTCTCCATTTTGAATCAGGATGTTGATATTTTCGACGAAGTGTGTACTTTGAATGAACTTATCGGTCATTTTGAAAGCGTTTATTTTTTCTTCACGTTCTTCTATCGTTTGATTGTGTTCCAGGGCCATGTAGGCTGCATAAAAATCCCTCTCTCTATGTCCTTTTTCATGCATGTTTACTTGCTCTTGAATGTCCTTTTCATGGAGGATGGCGATAATCGTTTCTTTCATTTCTATCAGCTTGATCACAGAGATAACTCCTGTTTCAAATCTCTCAATTAACTTTTTGTCGAAATGACCAATTTCCTGCAGTTTTTTATCACTGATATCATTTTTCTGTATTTGCCGGATCAAGAATACTTGTCGGTTTCTTATCCAGTTAACAGCGGTCTCCAAAGCCTTCAGTTTTTCTTCAGAATAAACTGGGGGCACTTTTTTTGTTTCTCCCTTTTGTTTGCTTGGTTTCTCCATTTTCTTGCAATTATTAATATTATGCTGCAAAGTTCATCAAAAAATGCCAGATAGGGTGGGGGGTTATATAGAACCCCAAAAGTGCGAAAAAAGTAACCTAATATTTTGAATATTTAACAGTTGGGGCTTTCCTGTGTATTTAAAATCTCCAGCCAAACCATCCTTTCGATAAAAGGAAAATAAAACTTTACAAAGAAAAGCCAAAGGTGTCGGTGTCACTTACTTTTCATCTTTTTTTTAAGCATTGGAGCCACTACCCTCCAATTTGGATGTCTCCCTCTGATTATCAATCTTTTATCTATTTTCGCGCGGTAAGTCATAAAAAAAAGAGTATATAAAAGTGTCACCTGTCACCGTTTTCTGCTGCGCCCTTTATTGGAGCCAGTTTGTTGGGTGTCGCTGGTGACACGAGTTTTCAGTTTTTTTGTGGAGGGGTCTGTCACCCTTGTCACCCATCGGCATTGCGAAAAAATTGGAAGAATTGGACAATTTTATTGAGGTTAGGACTAAAGACTGTTGAAATGTTTGGCGTATTCAAATTAAATTCGTATTTTTGCAATGGTATAAAATATAGGCTTATGGTACATGTAAATGAAAACATATGCATACGTTTGCTGTCAAAAAACTCTTCTCTGCTGCAAAGGCACAATAACTACACGAAATAACAATCGCTATATTGGAATATTTTAATAAAATAGTTTAATTTATAATGATTATCGCAAAATTTAATGTATATTTGCAGCAAAATTCGGTGAATTTATGAAACTAAACAAGATAAAAGATGTCTTAGATAGCAAGGGAATTTCAGCAAGTATGTTGTAGAACTTCTGATAATAAAATATTATTTGAATATGGGCATAAGCAAAGATTTAACAGAAGAGGACATCAAGTTCCGCTATATCAACGAAGCCATCACAAGCAAGGGATGGTCAAAGGATAGTATATTCATGGAACAGAAGGTTAAATTTACTGACGGTAAAATTAGCCTTCACGGTAATCTTGTGCATAGAGAGAAACCGAAGTTTGCCGACTATGTACTTTATGCAAATAAGGCAACACCCATTGCTATTGTAGAAGCAAAGGATGCCAATCATTCTGTTTCTCATGGATTGCAACAAGCCATGACCTATGCCCAAATGCTTGATGTAAAGTTTGCATACAGTTCAAATGGTGAAGGTTTTGCCGAACATGACTTCTTGACAGGCAAGGAACGCACTTTTGCCATGGACGAATTTCCAACAAAAGAAGAACTTGTCGAAAGATATAAAAATGGGGCTAACGATGGAAACGGACTTAACGAACAAGAGCTGGCTATCATAGAGCAGCCTTTTTGCACTGGTCAGAATATATTTCCGCCACGATATTATCAGCGCAATGCAGTAAACCGCACAGTTGGTGCCATTGCCAAAGGACAAAACCGTGTGCTCCTTGTTATGGCAACTGGCACAGGCAAGACATATACTGCATTTCAGATTGTATGGCGTTTACTTAAAAGTGGTTTAAAGAAGAAAGTGTTGTATCTTGCAGACCGAAACATATTGGTTGACCAATCCATACAGCAGGATTTCAAACCATTAGAAAAGGTAACGCACAAGATAGACTACTCAAAAGACAAGAATCACTTGGAAGAATTGGGTTCTTATCAAGTGTTCTTTGCACTCTATCAACAGTTGATTGGACAGAATGATGCCAAAAACTATAAGGAGTTGTTTCCTAATCCAGACTATTTTGACCTTGTTATCGTTGATGAGTGTCATAGAGGTAGCGCAAAGGATGATAGCAATTGGCGAAACATCTTGGAATACTTTTCTTCGGCTACTCATATAGGTATGACTGCAACACCCAAAGAAACAAAGTACCAGTCAAGTATTGGCTACTTTGGTGAGCCTATATATACATACAGTCTTAAAAATGGAATTGAGGACGGTTTCCTTGCTCCTTTCAAGGTAATCAATATCACAACCAACATTGGCGATGAGTGGAGACCGACAAAGGGACAAAAGGATATAAACGGCAACGAGATAGAAGACCGCATTTATAACAACAGCGACTATGATTATAACATTGTTATAGAAGACCGCATAAGGGAAGTTGCACAAGAGATAACCAACTATCTGAAAAGTACAGATCGTATGGCTAAGACCATAGTATTCTGTGCCAATGAAGATCACGCTGAATGCATGCGTGTGGCATTGACCAATGCCAATTCCGATATGTGCAAGAAACATCCCGACTATGTGGTTCGCATAACAGGTAGCGATGAGTATGGAAAAGGCAAACTGGATTATTTTATTTCAGTATCTTCAGAATATCCTGTGATTGCAACAACCAGCAAACTGCTCTCTACCGGTGTGGATTGCAAAATGGTAAAGCTGATAGTACTTGACCAGCAGATTGGCTCCATGACAGAGTTTAAGCAGATTATCGGTCGTGGTACTCGTCTTCGTGAGAAAGAAGGAAAGACATACTTCACAGTGATGGATTTCCGCAACGTGACACGCTTGTTTGCAGACCCCGATTGGGATGGACCGATAGAGATAGACCCAAACTATCCTGCAAAACCAAACGAAACGAATCCACGCACATTTCCAGATGATACTGACACTCCTCCGTCCACGGCAAATGCACCAGTTACACACTCAAAACCGGTTGTTGATAAGGATGGATGCCAAGTGATGGTTGTCAATAAGGTAGTGTCCGTTTACGATGCCGATGGCAAGCTGCTTCGCACGGAGAGCATTACCGACTATACGAAGAAGAATATCCTTGATTCGTTTGCTACCATTGATACTTTTACCTCCAAATGGAATGAATTAAAGAAAAAATCAGACATTGCGGATATGCTGAAAGAAAGAGGTATAGACCTTGCGGATTTAAAGACTTCACAGGAAATGAGCAATGTGGATGATTTTGATTTCATCTGTCATATCGCATACGGCAAGAAGACCCTGACGAGGCGGGAACGTGCTGAGCAAGTGAAAAAGCGTGATATATTCACCAAGTATGGTGAGCAGGCACGACTGGTACTTGAGGCTTTGTTGGAGAAGTACATGGAAGAAGGCATTTCAGAACTTGAAAGTCTTACTGTGCTTGAAAACGATCCTTTCCGCCGATTTGGCTCAAAGGCAAATATAGTAAAGTTCTTCGGTGGGAAGAGAGATTATCTGAAGGCGGTAAAGGAGTTGGAGCAGACAATATATAATATAGCATAAAAATAGAATCTTTTCGAAAAGCCAAACGAACAGAGCCAAGCTTGCTTGGACTATGTCGTGGCGAGAAAAGATGCACAAAGTGAAACAAAATATGAGTTTATCAAATTTCGTAAAACGAGTACGCAATATCATGCGCAATGATGCCGGTATCAACGGTGATGCGCAACGCATAGAACAAATGGCGTGGATGCTGTTCTTGAAAGTCTATGACGAGAAAGAGAATGATTGGGAATTGGATGATGATGATTACAAGTCTATTATTCCAGAAGAGTGCCGTTGGCGCAACTGGGCGCATGATGACGGAAGCGGCAATGCCTTGACAGGTGATGAGCTGCTTTCGTTTGTCAACAACACATTGTTTGTGGAACTCAAAAACATAGAGGTAACACCAACTACTCCTATCCGTCAGGCGATTGTAAAGACTACATTTGAGGATGCCAACCAATATATGAAAGATGGAGTCCAACTTCGTCAAGTGCTGAATGTGATTGACGGTTTGAATCTTGGTGACTATGAGGAAAGTCATGCTTTCGGTGAGATATACGAGACAATCCTCAAAGAAATGCAGTCGGCAGGTTCCTCTGGTGAGTTCTACACCCCAAGAGCCTTAACCGAATTTATGGCAGAGATAGTCAATCCGCAGATTGGTGAGAAAATGGCAGACTTCGCTTGTGGTACAGGAGGTTTCATCACAAGTTGGTTGGGTGAATTGGACAAGAAGGTAAAGACTGCTGAAGACCGCAAAGAGTACAATCAGTCTGTATTTGGCATAGAAAAGAAACAATTCCCGTATATGCTATGTGTGACAAACCTGTTGCTGCATGGTATTGACACGCCAATGGTGTATCACGACAATTCGCTTACAAAAGATGTACTCAACTATACAGACGGAGACAAGTTTGATGTTGTGTTGATGAACCCACCATACGGTGGAAACGAGAAGTCGGATGTCAAGTCACATTTCCCTTCTGATATGCGCAGTAGCGAGACTGCTGACTTGTTCATGGTTCTCATCATGTACCGACTGAAGAGGAATGGTCGTGCAGCGGTCATTGTTCCAGACGGTTTCCTGTTTGGAGCGGACAACACAAAGATAGCCATCAAGACCAAGCTGCTCAGAGATTTCAACTTGCATACCATTATCCGTTTGCCTGGCAGTATCTTTGCACCTTACACTTCGATAGCCACGAACATTTTGTTCTTCGACAATACCAGAGCGGATGGTGCTCCAGAAGGTTATTCTACAAAGGAAACGTGGTTCTATCGTTTGGATATGCCAGAGGGGTACAAGCATTTCTCCAAGACAAAGTCCATGAAGTCAGAACATTGCGACCCAATCCGTGAGTGGTGGAACGACCGTAAGGAGATTATTATTGCTGATGGCGACGAGAAATCACGCTGCTATCCTGTTAAGGAACTGATAGATTCTGATTGCAACTTCGACTTATGTAAGTTCCCGAAAGAGGATGAGGAGATCTTGCCTCCTGCCGAACTGCTTGCCGACTATTTCAAGAAGCGCAAGGCTCTTGATCATGAGATTGATAAGACATTGGCAGAGATACAACGTATATTGGGGATTGAGGTGAATGTGGACGAATTGTAATATGTGGGACAATGTTCCACAAATCTAAAGATTGGCATGGAGAATAAAGAGTTGACAAACATAAATGATGTTGCCTACCAGAAGTTGATAGACAACATAACCGCGCTATGGGGTGAGGCGAAGTCAAAAGCAGTCAATGCTGTCAATACAGAATTGCTTGAAGCAAACTGGCAGACAGGTAAATACATTGTGGAGTTTGAGCTTAAAGGTAAAGATAGAGCAGAGTATGGAAAACATTTGCTCATGAATCTTTCAAAAGATTTGACTATTAGAAATGGCAAGGGGTTCAACCGTACTAATCTCACTTATATGCGTAAGTTCTATTTGGCTTTTCCAATTTTGGGGACAGCGTCCCCAAAATTGACATGGAGCCATTACTATGAACTACTAAAGTGTGATAATTCTCTCGAAATGAAGTTCTATTTTAATGAATGTATTAAGGAAGGCTGGAAAGTTCGAGAACTGAAAAGACAGATGAAAAGTTGTCTGTTTCAGCGACTTGCACTAAGCACAGACAAGGCTGGAGTTCTTGCATTGGCTAACGAGGGGCACCAAGTACAAACTCCGCAAGACATTATCCGTGACCCATTTGTGCTTGAATTTGCTGGACTTCCCAAACAGAAACGCTATAAGGAGAGTGACTTGGAAAAGGCTCTTAAAGACCACATGGAGCAGTTCCTTTTGGAAATGGGACGTGGTTTTGCATTTGTGGGCAGACAATACTCCATGCTGATAGGAAGCCGACAGTTCAAGGTGGATTTGGTATTCTACCATTGTATTTTGAAATGCTATGTGCTGATTGACCTAAAGCGAGCAGAGATAAAGCATGGTGACATCGGGCAGATGAACCTCTACCTTAACTATTTCAAAACAGAAGTATGTCAACCTGACGATAATCCACCCATTGGCATAGTTTTGGGAGCAAGAAAAGATGAACTTCTGATGGAGTATGCCTTGGAGGGTATAACCAATCAATTGTTTGTGGCACGTTACCAACTTTATCTGCCAAAGCGTGAAGAATTGCAAGCGCAACTTGACCAGCTCTTGGATGGCATGGAGGAATAACAACAATTCGCCAACAAGTTGTTGGCGAATTAGAAACAGTGATTAGTCAAGCATTGCTTGACCAATTCAAACTCAGAGGCAGTCCAATAACTTTTAAAGATACATTGAAATTATAAATAATGAACGGAAAACAATTAAAGAACAGCATATTACAATGGGCGATACAGGGAAAACTTGTACCGCAAGATCCTAATGACGAACCTGCAAGCGTTTTGCTTGACAAGATTCGTCAAGAGAAAGAACGCTTGATTAAGGAGAAAAATATCAAGCGTGACAAAAACGCATCCATTATCTACCGTGGTGAAGACAATTCCTATTATGAGAAGATACTTGCTACGGGAGAGGTGAAGTGCATTGATGAGGAGATACCATTTGAGATTCCAAAGGGGTGGGAATGGTGTAGGCTCAATGACTTGGCTCTGTATAGAAAAGGCCCTTTTGGAAGTAGCTTAACAAAATCTATGTTTGTGCCTAAGAACGATCAAAGTGTCAAAGTTTATGAGCAGAAGAATGCAATACAAAAAGACTTTCGCCTTGGCGATTATTATATCAGCAAAGAAAAGTTTGAAGCAATGCAAAGCTTTATAGTCAAACCAAATGACATTATAGTAAGTTGCGCAGGAACAATCGGTGAGACCTATCTTCTGCCATTAGATGCTCCTGTCGGCATTATCAATCAAGCGTTGATGAGAGTTACGCTTTTTGATTTGAGTATGGCAGAATACTGGCAAATGTACTTTGCTTATATGCTTTTAAATGAGGCACAAATGAAAGGAGCCGGTTCTGCTATTAAGAATATTCCCCCGTTTGAATATCTAAAAGCAGTACTTGTGCCTGTTCCTCCTTTATCAGAACAAACCAGATTGGTTGAAAGATACAATTTGCTTTTGTCTCTAATTGCAAAATATGAGTCAGAAGCAGATAAATTGAATTGTCTCAATCTAAACATCTATGATAAATTAAAGAAATCCGTATTACAAGAAGCAATTCAAGGTAAACTCGTCCAGCAAATTGCCGAAGAAGGTACAGCCCAAGAACTTCTTGAGCAGATAAAAGAAGAGAAAAAGCAATTAGTAAAAGAGGGCAAGCTAAAGAAGTCAGCCCTCAACGATTCTGTTATCTTCCGTGGTGATGATAACAAGTATTGCGAGAAGATAGGAAAGTCGGTGCAGTGCATTGATGAAGAGATTCCGTTTGAGATACCTGAGAACTGGGTGTGGGTAAGATTGGGTACTATTGTTGATTTTAGCAAAAGCCAATCTTTGCCATCTTCTTCTATTAAAGAAAGCACCTGGGTCTTAGATTTGGAAGACATTGAAAAAAATAGCGGAAAACTTTTACAAAAAAAGAGGATGAAGGACGTGTTGTCTAAAAGTGATAAGCATATTTTTTATAAAGGAAATGTGTTGTATAGCAAGCTTCGTCCTTATCTCAATAAAGTAATCATAGCTGATGAAGATGGTGCTTGCACCACTGAAATTCTTGCTTTTGACTTTGGCTATATTTACAATAAGTATGCACAGTTATTTTTGATGAGTCCATTTTTCGTAGATTATGCAACCGCAGATTCTTATGGAATTAAAATGCCAAGATTAGGAAGTAAAAGGGGGAATAGCGCGTTGATACCATTGCCTCCATTAAAAGAGCAGCAACGCATTGTTGCTCAAATAGAAAAACTATTTGAGCAACTGCATTAATTGCTCTATCTTTTCAACAATGCGTTGTTGTTGTTTACGAGGTGGCAAAGGAAATAGTTTGTTCTCTAAGTAACCAACAACAATACGTTGTTGATTAGCTGTTCCTTTAAATGTTGCTTCATCTATAAAGTAAGGAGACTCTAAGAAATACAACAGATACCATCTACCTATTGTGTTTCCATAGGGTCTCAACACTTTTAATTCTGTAGTTCCTGCCCCGATTCCATTAGGTAAGCCATGAAAAATTGCAGACTTTCTGTTTTGAAAACATGGCGTGATTTTAGCAAAAGCAACGTCACCATTCGCAAAATGAGTAAATCCCTTTTTTATATTTCCCCATTTGACCAAATCAAAAGTAAAATCAGATTTATAACCTGCACTTATCTTTTCCATTGGAATAAAAGCTGCTAAAGTCTCATTATCAGCCTCATTCTTTGGATTTAGTTGAAATACATCACGAATCCTTACCCATTTCCAATTAGCAGGAATAGAAAAAGGAATTTCCTCAGTTATATCCACGCACTTTTTCCCAATCTGCTCATAGTACTTGTTATCGTCACCCTTGAAGATGATAGAATCATTGAGGGCAGACTTCTTTAGCTTGCCCTCTTTTACAAGTCGCTGTTTCTCTTCTTTAATCCGTTCAAGTAGATTTTCTACAGACACATCTTTTGGATTAGAAAGCAGAGTTGATAGCTTAGGACAGTTTGGCCATCCTTGAATAGCTTCCTGCAAACATGACTTTTTGATTTTTTCATTAATGTTTTGGTTTAGCTCATCCAAACTTTGTTGAGCTTTTGCATACCTATTTATTAATGGTATTAACTCTTCCATTTTTGAGACAATTCGCTTTTGCTCATTTATGGGAGGTAATGGTAACAACAATCCTTTTAAACGATTTGCTGACAAGCCTGGCATTGCAGTTCCTACAGAAGCCAAGTTGTTGCTTTCCTTCAACAGATAAATGAAATAATATACGTATTCGCATATACCATTTATACATGGGCGTAATCTATGGACATGATTTTGAAGACAAATATCATAATCTTCATTCCAAATTGCAGAACGACCGTAACCTGCCCCTCCTTCACAAACAAGTAAATCACCTTTTGTGGCAGAGCAGTTTTTTATCTCTTCATCTGTGAAATTCATCACCTTCACATTGTCAAGTACAAAATACCCCCAATAAAGATTTGATGTAGTGATAAATTTCTGTGGTGTTCCACCACTTTTGTTGCTACTACTTTGTTGTTTTCCACTTGTGTGATTAAAAATGTTACCAATTCTCGTCCATTCCCACCCCTTTGGTATCTCAAACGGAATCTCCTCATCAATGCATTTCACCTCTCCTGTAGCAAGCACCTTCTCATAATAGGAACTCATAGAACAAAACCATGCCTATATATATTTGGACAACATAATGTTTCACTAATAAACGAATAGAAATGGAATTAGACAAATTTGAAGAGTTCCTAAGCCAAGGCAATATGGCTAAGAACACGATTTCGGCATATCTGTATGCCGTGAAGGAGTTTGGCTCTCGATACAAAGAGTTGAACAAGAGAAACTTGTTGGTTTACAAGACCTACTTGATTGAGACTTACAAACCAAAGACGGTGAATCTCCGTATTCAGGCGTTGAACAAGTACCTTGTATTTGTGGGCAAGACGAAACTCCGCTTGAAGTCGGTCAAGGTACAGCAGCGTTCGTACTTGGAGAATGTCATCAGCAATGCCGACTACACCTTCTTGAAGAACAAGTTGGAGAAGGAAGACAACTTGGAGTGGTACTTTGTGGTGCGTTTCTTAGCTGCGACTGGTGCCAGAGTGAGCGAACTTGTGCAAATCAAGGTTGAGCACGTGCAAGTAGGCTATTACGACATCTACACCAAGGGTGGCAAGATACGGCGTATCTATATCCCCAAGACATTGCGCACGGAAACAGAAAAGTGGTTGCAGACACTCAACCGTACAAGTGGCTATCTCTTTCTCAATCGCTTTGGCGAGCGTATTACGACAAGAGGTATATCACAGCAGTTGAAGAACTATGCGGTGAAGTATGGCTTGAATGAAAAAGTGGTGTACCCTCACTCATTCCGCCATCGTTATGCCAAGAATTTCTTGGAGAAGTTCAACGACATTGCCCTGCTTGCAGACCTTATGGGGCATGAAAGCATCGAAACGACACGTATCTATCTGCGAAGAAGTAGCTTGGAGCAACAAGAAATAGTAGATAAGGTTATCACTTGGTAAAATGCCAATAAAGGTTTATAGGAATAAGAGTAGAAAGAAATGCAGGTTTCTTTCTACTCAATCCTTGTAAAACATTTTATCATATGACATGCATATATCAACGACAACAAATCTATACGTCAGTAAATCATGTTATCATCATATATGCAATTCTTTGTTTACCGATAGGTTTGACAAGCAAACGTATGCAATTTGCAGAATTTAGCACTATTGCCAAATCATTACCTCAATTGAGGTGAAACACTCATAAATCGCTCATTTTAAGCTATTCTGAATATTTGGGCAGATTTTTATATAAAAACTCTCCATCATATTATTTTTTTGCCTTCAGATTTGCATTTTTCAAAAATTAATCGTACTTTTGCCCTCGAAGACGCAATAGTGCGTAGGCAAATAATACAAATATTATGGCGAAATACATCAACCCATTTACCGACTGGGGCTTTAAGCGATTGTTCGGTCAGGAGTTCAGCAAGGATTTGCTGATAAGTTTCTTAAACGATTTGTTCGAGGGGGAATTTCAAGTCAGGGATGTCTCCTTCAAGGACAAAGAGCAGTTGGCTGATTCCAAGGATTTGCGAGGCTGCATATACGATGTCTATTGCGAAACAGATGAGGGCAAGCATTTCATTGTGGAGATGCAGAACAACTGGACGGTTAATTTCGTGAATCGTACGTTGTGTTATGCCAGCAAGGCTATTACCAATCAGCGTGAGAAAGAAAAGTCCAAGGACAAGCCTTCATTTTATGAGCTGGTTCCTGTATATGTGATCAGTTTTATGAATTTCTCTCCTCATGTCGGAGAAGAGATCAGTCAGTTCAAATCTGATGTGATGTTGAGAGAGAAAAATAGCGAAGAGCCTTTCACAGACAAGCTTCGCTTCATCTATTTGAATCTTCCGTATTTCACAAAGAAGGCAGAGGAATGTGTAACAGATTTTGAAAAGTGGATTTACGTATTGAAGCATATGACTACATTAGAAAGAATTCCATTTGAGACGCAGAAGAAGATCTTCAAGCGTTTGGCAGAAGTGGCTGACAGCCGCTGCCTGAGCAAGGAGGAAATGGAAAAATATGAAGAGAGCCAGCGTCAGGTTGATAATTACAACCTGGGGATGTATAGTGCCTGGCTGGAAGGAAATGAGAAGGGGATTAAGCAAGGAATTGAACAGGGAATAGAGCAAGGCGAACTTGCTAAAAGTCTTGATGTTGCAAAGAATCTCCTTGCATTAGGTATGCCAGTAAGTCAAATCATGCAAGTTACAGGTTTGACAAAAGAGCAAATAAGCAGTTTGTAGGCTAAATAATAATGATTTGGAGATTGTAAAGCTCAAATTCTATTGGAGTTTGGGCGAGGACATTTGTGAGAAGCAGAAGCAATATAAATGGGATGCAAACTTCATGAAAAGATTGAGCCTTGATTTGCGTGCGGAATTTCCTCAGAGTGAAGGTTTTTCCAGGACCAATTTGTATGACATCAAAAGATGTTTCGCATTCTATTCAAGCCAATTGAATTTGTCCACCAGACTGGTGGACAATTACAGGAAGTGGATGATGCCAATTTGCTTAGATGCGAAGGAGACATTCCGAGTATTGGTATTCTTCTTTGCAAGGACAAAGATTCGTCAGTAGTAGAATGGTCTCTGCGTGGCATCACTACTCCTTTGGGTGTCTATGGGAAGTATGGCTATTAAAATTTGAAATAAGCTCTACTTTCATTTGAATATATAATATTTCGTAAAAAACTTATTGTTTTTTGCACATATTAATAATATGTATTAATTTTGCAACCAATAAAAAACTATTGAGATGACAAACTTCGATAAACAGAAACTGACAGAGATTGTATTATATATCTTGAATAAAACAAAAGGGTTAGACTACTACCATGTATTCAAGGTTATATATTTTGCTAATATTTCATATTTAGCAAAATATGGCTTTCCTATGGTTTCTGACGAATTCTGTGCATTGCCAGATGGACCTGTACCTTCTGTCCTTTATAATTGTATAAAAGGCGATCCTCAGTGTGATAAAGAATTGCAAGCAATGATAGACAATTGCGTTTCTAAAGGAACTGATGACGCTTATTATATGCTTGAAGCCAAGCGACAGGCAGACGATGAATACCTGTCAAAAGCTGATATTGAAGCTTTGGATAAGTCTATCTTCGAGAATGTAAATCTTCCATACGGTGAGTTACGTGCAAAATCACATGGCGAAGAATGGAAGCGTGCTTATGCCCAACAAGGGCGTAAAGTCATGGATATTATTGGTATGGCAAAAGATGGTATGGCATCCGATGATATGATAGAATATATTAAGGATAATCTGTTGGTGGAGGCTGCATTGTCATGACGAAACTCGGAGAATTATTGGGGACTATGGCTGACAAGTTAGCCCAAGATAGTCTTAACATCGGTGATTATATTTTTGGAGCACAACTCGTTTATCAACTGCTCAAAGATTAATATAAGATACTGGCTTCGCCTGATGCTTTATATGAACATCTGGCGAAGTAAATATTGCTTTTGTTTTGACAACTGAATAGCATAAGCTTCTTGTACTTTTGCCAGTAGAATTTAAATCAATAGTATTTTATGATGTCATTCCTTACTCGCATATATCCATTCAAGCAGAGCAGACACTGGTTGAGAGATGGATTTTTCTATGGCCTTGTCATTTGGGCTATATTATATTTTCTGCAGCCTTTCGGATTCTGTCTGTATCAGGGCAATAAATGTCTTGCTGCTGCCTTGTTTGGCATGGTCACTTTCGTGTGCTATGTCATTTATATAGCATCGGTATTGAAGTGTTTTCACCGGACTGTCAATCCTTGGCGCATCTGGCATGAAGGAATGGCAGTACTCGGACTGATTATTATGATTGCCTTTTGTAATTTTCTTTTATCCTCATTTCTCTTTCATTATACAATCACTATCAGGCTTTTTCTGTTGTTTTTGAACTGGACGATTATTGTAGGTATCTTTCTGACTTTGCTGTCAGTCGGAATACAATACAACAGATATTTAAGAGACAGAATGGAAGATTTGTTGCACAAAACGACTCAGGAACAAAAGGAGGTGATTATTACAATCCACGATACGAGCAGCAGGGGAAATGATCTTGCGATGCCTATCAATGATCTGCTTTATATCGAAGCGCAGAAAAACAATATCTCGGTCTGTTTTGTAAAGGAGGATCATGTTGTTTCTGCTGATGTTCATAATACGCTGACGCGTACTCTGGAAGAACTGAAGGGATATGATAATATCTTCCAATGTCACCGCTCTTTTGCCGTCAATGTGAACAATATATCTTCGGCTAAAGGTAATTCTAACGGGTATCAGTTGAAACTGGATAAATGTGCTGATATCATCCCAGTTTCGCGGTCATTTGTGCCTCAGTTTAAGACATATCTTACTTAGTTATTCGTCCTTTTAATTAGTTGCTCGTCATCATAAGTTGTTGTCTGTCATAGGTTTTAGCTGTATATCCTGAGAATTTGGTCAGTTCCGTTTTGTGCTGTATCTTTGCAGCATGAAACAACGAATGATACATATCGCATTACTGCTATTTATGGTAGTTGATCTGACTGCTCAGACTCTGATTTCAGGAATGGTCATGAGTGGTCTGGAACCTCTTGTTGGTGCCAACGTTTTTATCGCTGGTACTATTGATGGATGCCTGACGGATTCTCTTGGAAGATTCTCTTTTTACACTTCCAAAACAGGAGAAATAACCCTGAAGGCAACCATGATAGGCTTTGAGGAATACACACAGGATTCTGATGTCAGCAAACTGAAGCATCTCACCATTTCAATGAAAGAAAAGGCTGCAACAATCCAAGAAGTTGTAGTATCAGCCAGCACTTACAGTTTTGGAAAAAGTGATCATTTCAAGACGATGGATGCGCTGGACGTGGTGATGGCAGGTAATTCATGTGGAGACATTGTGGCAGCATTGCAGTCATTGCCAGGAACGCAAAAGGTGGGAGAGGATGGCAAACTCTATGTAAGAGGTGGTGAAAGCGAAGAATGTCAGACTTTTATCAATGGAATGCACGTACTTGTTCCCTATAGTACCAATGCCGAAAATACAGCAGTGCGAGGCCGTTTTTCTCCTTTTCTGTTCAAGGGAATTTGCTTTTCTCTTGGAGGTTATGGCGGAGAATATGGGCAGGCTCTTTCATCTGTTCTTCCGATGGAGACTACTGATGTGGCTACGAGCGACAAATATGGAGCCAGTGCATCACTGGTGGACTGGAATATCGGTGGAACTAAGGTGTTTGATACCAGCAGTCTGTCATTTAATGCGGCAATGACAAGCATGGGTATCTACAACCAGTTGTTTTCTGAAAGATTCGATTTCTACGAGCCATACCGGAAATTATCTGGCGAGGCCCAATATAAGATGGAGTTCAAGAATGCAGGAATTTTGAAGACATACGTTGGCTATGATTTTACTTCTGTAGGGCAACGTATTGATGATAGAAACCTATTGCTGAAGGAGAACAATGTTTATGCAAATGCTACCTATAAGGCAGCGATAGGGGCTGGTTATACCTTCTTTTGTGGTATGGCAAATTCATCGGTTTTCAATGATATAAAAGATGCCAAGTCTGCTGGTGACAGTTTTTATAATTTCAGGAATGAGATACATCTGAAGACAGAAATGCGCAAGGTTTGTTCTGATGTACTGAAATTGTCGGTTGGTGTGGAGGATTATCAGCGAAACAGTTTACTGGAGTATGATTCCTATTGCTACACCCTGAATTATAACATTCTGGCTGCCCATGCTGATGTCCAGTGGAGGATGCTGCCCGGTGTGTTTCTGAATCTTTCAGCAAGGACTGAATATATGTCGCATGCGCAGTGGCTGTTCATGCCAAGAGCTACACTCTCTTATGTTCCCAACAAGATTTTCCAGATTTCGCTTGTTGCGGGACGGTATAGTCAGACTGCAAGTGATGATAATCTCGCCACCAGCAACTATTCTCTTGGGCAGTGTACTGCTGATCATGCTATCATCTCCATGCAATATAAATCGGCGGGTACACTTGTAAGGATAGAACCCTATTGGAAGAAATATCATCGGTTGCCTTTATGGGATAAGGATGTTTATCTTCCGAAAGGATATGGGACGAGTAAGGGGTTTGATCTCTTTGTGGATGACCATTCTCTTTGCAGGCGTCTTTCCACCACCTTATCTTATTCATACAATGACTCCAGACGTTTCTATCTGGATTATACGGAAGAACGAACACCTGCTTTTGCTTCCAGACATAATCTGAGACTGACTGCGAAATATTCGTTCGGAAAAGCTATTCTGAGTTTGGCAGAATCTTATGCCAGCGGCCGTCTCTTTCTGCAAGGTAAGACTCCGCCGTATCACAGTGTAGATGTAAATCTGACTTATTTGCTGAGTCCCAAGGTGATTATTTATTCTTCGCTGAATAACATCCTTGGTCGCACGAATGTTTTCGGATATGATGCCAAGGGTCGCCCGATTGTCTCATCCCGCGATAGATTCTTTTATATAGGTATATTTGTTTCACTTAAAAATAACAAAGCTTATGACATTTCAAATTTTTAAAAAGTTCGTGTTGATGGGGATCTTCTTTTTGATCTCTACTGTAAGCATTCATGCTCAAGAGCCTAATATGCAGGCACTTATCGGACAGTCTCTTTCCAAACTCCAACAACCCACTCCTGAGAACTTCCTGAATTGTGTTGCTGAGATGAAACGTATTGATGATATGTTTCCGGATAGTATTCAACCTAAATTTCAGATGGTGTTGCAAAGCCTCAATTTTTCCGTTATGAATCCGCATGCTCCGGAAACGGAAAACCTGATGGCTGGAGCAGAAGAAACCATTGCTAAAATGGAAAAAATGAGGAATGCAAACCAGTCTGATATCTGTACCCTTCGAGGTTTTTTATGCATGGTACGTATCGTACAGAATCCTGTACAAAACGGCCAGCGCTATTATCTTGATGTCATGCAGAACTATGAGAAAGCGCTTAAACTCAATCCAGAGAACCAACTTGCCAAACAATTGCAGCAAAAGTTTTTTGAGGGTATGAAGAAGCAAACTGGTTTATAAAAAAGTGATATGCTTCTGGGTATTTACTCCGGAAGCGTGATTTCTCCTGCCAGTGACTGTTTCAGTTTTTCGCGCACCATGCGGTTGTCTGGATATCTGCCCTGCAGGTACATCAGTTTGGTGACAGCAGCCTCTACGGTACTATCGTAGCCGCTCACCACATGAGCTACCTTGAGCTGGAATCCAGCACCGTATCTCTCCATATCCACACATCCCGTGATGCACTGGCTGATGTTGATGATGTTCACACCGCGATGGGCTGCCTGATCGAGCAGTCGTATGATCCAAGGGGCATGAGGGGCATTGCCTGAACCATAAGTTCTCATCACAATACCTCGCAGAGATGGGGATTCCAGGACGTGGCGGACAATGGTATCCTGAATGCCTGGGAAGAGACTGAAGACGATGACGTTCGGATCCAGTTTCATGTGAGGTACCATCGGCTTGTGATAGTCTGGCTTCAGAATGTGGTGCGGATGGAAAGAGAAGTTGATACCTACATCACAGAGATGAGGATGGTTGAAGGAATCGAATGCATGGAATCCTTCTGCATTGATCTTCGTAGTACGGTTGCCGCGCAGCAACTTACCATTGAAGAAGATGCAGACCTCTGGTACTAACGGATGGCCTTCCAGGTCTTTCATGGAGGCTATCTCGATGGCAGTCATCATGTTCTCCTTGCCGTCGGTACGCAATTCGCCGATAGGCAACTGGCTACCGGTGAGAATGACAGGCTTGGTCAGGTTTTCGAGCATGAACGATAGGGCAGAGGCGGTGTAGGCCATTGTGTCCGTGCCATGCAGAATAACAAAGCCATCATAGTCATTATAATTGTTGGCTATCATGCCCACCAGTTCAGCCCATCCCATTGGGTCCATATCGCTGGAGTCTATCGGTGGGTCGAATTTTCTCACATCAATATCAGCCTGAATCAGTTGGAATTCGGGCATTGATGAAACCAAATGGTTGAAATCGAGAGGTTCGAGAACGCCTGTATTTACGTCCTTACCCATACCGATTGTACCTCCTGTATATATAATGAGAATCTTTGGTGTACCTGTCATTTTTGAAATATTTAGCAATTTGTCAATTAATCGCCTGCAAAAATACGGAAAAACTTTGTAATGGCAAAGAAATGTATGATAAAAATGACGAAGAAGTGTCTTTTTGTTAGTTGTTGCATAGGCGCATCCTCAATGTTTTCCTGTTAACCCCCTTTTATTTTCTTTTTTTTTCTCTCATCATTTTATTTGTTTTCCCTTATCTCATTTCTCATTTCTAATTTGTCATTTCTCATTATATAATATAGGTTGTAATATATTGAAAATGAAAAGTTATGAAAATTTAATGCAAAATATTCGCTTGTTACAAAAAGAAGTATTACTTTTGCATTTGATTTAATAAAAATACTAAGTTGTTATGGTAAAAATCACATTCCCAGACGGATCTGTTCGTGAGTATGAGCAGGGCGTAACTGGTTTACAAATCGCCGAGAGTATCTCACCGGCTCTCGCTCGCAACGTTGTATCTTGCGGTGTTAATGGTGAGACAGTAGAGTTGAACCGTCCTATCAATGAGGATGCGAATGTAGAACTCTATAAGTTTGAGGATGAGCAGGGTAAGCACACATTCTGGCATACTTCTGCACACTTGCTCGCTGAAGCTCTTCAGGAGCTTTATCCTGGTATTCAGTTTGGTTTCGGTCCAGCCGTAGAGAGCGGTTTCTTCTACGATGTGATGCCAGCTGAGGGTCAGGTGATTTCTGAGAATGACTTCGCCAAGATCGAGGCTAAGATGATGGAGCTTGCCAAGAAGAACGAGCCTGTGGTTCGCAAGGAGGTTTCTAAGGCTGAAGCACTCGCTGAGTTCAAGGCTGACGGTCAGGAATACAAATGCGAGCACATCGAACAGGACTTGGAGGATGGCACTATCACCACATATACCCAAGGTAACTTCACCGACCTCTGCCGTGGTCCTCACTTGATGAACACTGGTCTGATCAAGGCAGTGAAGATTACAAGTGTGGCTGGTGCTTTCTGGCGCGGTGATGCCAAGCGCGAGCAGATGACCCGTATCTACGGTATCAGCTTCCCTAAGAAGAAGATGCTCGACGAGTACCTGGTTATTCTCGAAGAGGCTAAGAAGCGCGACCATCGTAAGATTGGTAAGGAGATGGAACTCTTCATGTTCTCAGAGCGTGTAGGTAAGGGACTTCCTATCTGGTTGCCAAAGGGTACACAGCTCCGCTTGCGTCTGCAGGAGTTGCTCCGTTCGCTCCTGAAGCCTTATAACTATCAGGAGGTTATCTGTCCTGGTATCGGCGGCAAGAGCCTCTATGTTACATCTGGTCACTATGCTCACTATGGTAAGGATGCATTCCAGCCTATTCAGACTCCTGAGGAGGATGAGGAGTATATGCTCAAGCCAATGAACTGTCCTCACCACTGCGAAATCTACGCTCGTAAACCTCGTTCTTACAAGGATCTTCCTTTGCGTATCGCAGAGTTCGGTACCGTGTTCCGTTATGAGAAGAGCGGTGAGCTCCACGGTTTGACTCGTGTTCGTACATTTACTCAGGATGATGCTCACATCTTCGTTCGTTCAGATCAGGTGAAGTCTGAGTTCGAGAATGTAATCGACGTAATCTTGAAGGTATTCAAGATCTTCGGTTTCGAGAACTACGAGGCACAGATTTCCCTGCACGATCCTAAGGATACCGAGAAGTACATCGGTTCTGAAGAGATTTGGGCAGAGAGTGAGAACGCTATCCGTGAGGCTTGCAAGGAGAAGGGTCTTGAGACACGCGAGGAGGTTGGCGAGGCTGCCTTCTATGGTCCTAAGCTCGACTTCATGGTAAAGGATGCCATCGGCCGTCGCTGGCAGTTGGGTACCATACAGGTGGATTACAACCTGCCAGAGCGTTTCAAGCTGGAATATACCGCTGAGGATAACTCAAAGAAGACTCCTGTGATGATTCACCGTGCACCATTCGGTTCATTGGAGCGTTTCACAGCCGTTCTCATCGAGCACACCGCCGGTCACTTCCCATTGTGGTTGACTCCAGACCAGGTTGCTATTCTCCCTATCTCAGAGAAGTTCAACGATTATGCTCAGAAGGTACGTCAGTATCTTGACAAGCAGGGTGTTCGTGCTTTGGTTGATGATCGTAACGAGAAGATTGGTCGCAAGATTCGTGACAACGAGTTGAAGCGAGTTCCTTACATGGTTATTGTAGGTGAAAAGGAAAGTGCCGAGGGCCTCGTTTCTATGCGTAAGCAGGGTGGTGGCGAGCAGGCTACCATGAGCATGGAAGAGTTTGCTCAGCGCATCAATGCTGAGGTAGCAGAGCAGCTGAAGGCAGCTGAAGAGTAATTTTTCACGCTGATATATTATTTAAGTCACGCAGATTTCGCAGATGACGCAGATTTTTCTTTGGGTATTCTTTGTTGGAGTACTTGGAAAACGGCGTAGTTTGGGGAATCTGCGTGAGTCTTTTAAAAGGGGGATACTTAATACTTGTTGTTATGACAGAAAACGAAATATCTTATAAGGTTATCGGAGCAATATATAAGGTATATAATGAGCTTGGTCCTGGCTTGTTAGAGTCTGTTTATGAAGCAGCCCTTTGCTATCAACTCAGAAAAGATGGTTTGAGGGTTGAGAATCAGGTGAAACTTTCTGTAATATATGATGGGCACGTCTTGCCTGTAGATTTGCGATTGGATGTTTTGGTAGAGGATAAAGTGATTGTAGAATTGAAATCTGTTACAGAAATGAAGGCGGTTTATGGCAAACAACTTCTTACTTATCTGAAAATATCTAATCTAAAGCTTGGTCTGTTGGTTAATTTTGATACATCTGATATACGTTCATCTATTCACCGAGTCGTTAATCACCTTTAGCTCACGCAGATATATTTCTTGGTCACGCTTGATTATTTTTATTTTAGTCACGCAGATTTCGCAGATTACGCAGATTTTCCTTGCAGTGGCATACTTAAGAGTATCGCACGAAAGATCTGCGTAATCCGACCGGACAGGTCTCCTCTGCGGATAAATGATGTAGAAGAAGAAAGATCTGCGTAATCTGCGAAATCTGCGTGACTAAAAAACGATTTATGAGTCTTTAAAAATGAATTTTGCGTGGAATTTTCATCCACAGCAACAAAATATAAGCCTAAAAATGAAAATAACCAGCTGAAAATTTGGTGGTTTGCGAGAAAAATCGTAACTTTGCAGCCGTTTAATCAAAAAAACAACGTAGAATAGTTAATGAAAAATGACAAAATAAAAAATCAGTACCGCGTAAACGAACAAATACGCGTACGTGAAGTGAGAGTGGTAAGTGATGGTGGAGCAGAAGTGATGCCAACACGTAAGGCTTTGGACTTGGCTCGCCAGGAAGGTGTTGATCTCGTGGAGATTTCTCCTAATGCACAACCTCCTGTTTGTCGAATAGTTGACTATTCTAAATTCCTTTATCAGCAGAAGAAGCATGCTAAGGAAATGAAGCAGAAGCAGGTAAAGGTAGAGACCAAGGAAATCAGATTCGGACCTCAGACTGATGAGCATGATTATCAGTTCAAGCTCAAGCACGCTATGGAGTTCCTGAATGAAGGTAACAAGGTTCGTGCATACGTATTCTTCCGCGGTCGCAGTATCCTCTTCAAGGAGCAGGGTGAAGTCCTTCTTCTCCGTTTTGCTAACGACCTCGAGGAGTATGGTAAGGTGGAGCAGATGCCTAAATTGGAAGGCAAGAAGATGTTCCTCTATATGGGTCCGAAGAAAGCAGGTGTGGCTAAGAAGAGTCAGCAGAAGCTCGATCGTGAAAAGCGTGAGGCTGAAGCTAAGGCTGCAGAACAGGCTGAAAGAGCTGCCAATGCAGAAAAAAACAGTTTGCTGGCTAACGCTAAGGGCGGTGATACCTTGAAGCAACTTGCAGCAGACAAAGAGGATTAATCAAGAAAAAAAGAGATGCGTAACGCCGTGGTATATGCGTTGCCATCCGTTAAATAAATAACAATTAAAATTAAAAGTAAAAATGCCAAAAGTAAAGACTAATTCCGGCGCAAAGAAGAGATTCCGTTTCACCGGTACAGGTAAGATCAAGCGTCATCACGCTTATCACAGTCACATCTTGACTAAGAAGACAAAGAAGCAGAAGAGAAATCTCCTTGGTGAGACTCTCGTAGATCGTTCTAACCTCAAGCAGGTTCGCGACTTGCTCTGCCTCCGTTAATTATTAACTTTTTAGTCGAACTTTTAAAGAAAAAAAATTATGCCAAGATCAGTAAATCACGTTGCATCAAAAGCAAAAAGAACAAAAATCTTGAAGCTCACTAAGGGTTACTATGGAGCTCGCAAGAATGTATGGACAGTAGCTAAGAACACTTGGGAGAAGGGTCTTACTTACGCTTATCGTGACCGTCGTAACAAGAAGCGCAATTTCCGCGCATTGTGGATCCAGCGTATCAATGCTGCTGCTCGTTTGGAGAACATGAGCTATAGCCAGTTGATGGGTGCGCTTCACAAGGCAGGTATCGAGATCAACCGCAAGGTGCTCGCTGACCTCGCTGTTAACAACCCAGAGGCTTTCAAGGCTATTGTTGACAAGGTTAAGTAATTCAAGACTTAGTCTGTGATTTCAAAAAATAAAGACTGTATTCCAGATGATGGGGTACAGTCTTTTGCTTTTTAAGATTCCTAATTCCGCATCCTTTATCTCTTGTTTGATATCTCCTATTATATAAGCAACTATTATGTTTTGTCCGGAATTTCCCGTTTTTATCTTTGTTTATTTTGTTCTTATTTTGTTGTTTATCCTTAAATTTACTTAATCTATTTTGTCGTTTGATAGATTTTATATAATTTTGGAGAATAAACAACACGCAAGCGTATGAAATACAAGATAAACTTAATCTCATTTTTACTGATATCATTGCCTTTGTGCTCCTTTGCCCAGAAAATTTCACTGGGTTCTTGCGTTACTCGTGACGGGGGACAATATAAAGGCGAAATGGTAGGAAATAAGCCAAATGGGAAAGGTACTACCGTCTTTAAAAATGGTGATACTTATGAAGGATCCTACGTGAAAGGTAAGAGAAACGGTTATGGTGTCTATACTTTTGCTGACGGTGAAAAATATGAAGGTCAGTGGATGGAAGATCAGCAGCATGGACGTGGAACTTACTATTTCCAGAACAATAATAAATATGTAGGTTTATGGTTCCGTGATTACCAGCATGGACATGGCATCATGTATTATTACAATAAGGATAAATACGATGGTGACTGGTATATGGACAAGCGACAGGGACGTGGTACCTATACTTACTCCAATGGAGCATACTACAAAGGTCAGTGGAAGAACGACATGAAGAATGGGCTGGGATTCTTTGACTGGGGTGATGGTACGACTTACGATGGCAACTGGGTGGATAACCAGCGCTCGGGAAAGGGTACCAACAAGTATGCCGATGGCGATGTATATATCGGAGACTGGAAAGATGATATTCAGGACGGTAAAGGTATATACAAGTTTAAGAACGGTGATGTATATGAAGGCGACTATGTGCAGGGTGAACGTACCGGTGAAGGTATCTTCAAGTCTGTGAATGGGGCGAAATATACCGGACAGTTCCGTGATGGCCTGCGAAACGGACAGGGTACTTTTATCTGGAAAAACGGGGATATCTACGTAGGTAGTTGGAAAGATGACCTGCAGGATGGTAGAGGTAAACTGACCAAGAAATCGGGTGATATATTTGAAGGTGAATTCCGAAAAGGTCAGGTTAATGGCGAGGTGATTATTCACTATGCCAATGGCAATCGTTTCAAGGGCGTTTATAGAAATGGTAAGCGTGAGGGTGCCTGCATCGAGGAAACCAAAGAAGGTAAACGATTTGAAGGCACTTACCGTAACGACCGCCGAGAAGGCAAGTTCGTAGAGAAAGACAGAAACGGACAGGTGACAGCTCGGGGAACTTACGAGAACGGTAAGCGCTTTGAAGATTGATATGAAAATCCTTGAAAATTTTCTTAAGAGTTATCAATTATATTATATAGAATTTGTATTTTAAACTTTTAATCATGATAGTTGACACATTAGAAAATTTGGAGAAATATGTCTCTCTGAATCCTCTCTTTGCAGAGGTCGTTAAGTTCTTGAAAAAGAACGATTTGAACGAATTGGAAGACGGCAAGCATTCCATCGTGGGTAATGACTTGTTTGTAAATATAACAACAGCTCATGGAAATACTGTGGATGAAGCTGTATTTGAAACTCACAAGAATATGATCGATATCCAGATTCCTCTTGACAACGAAGAGACTTATGGTTATCTTCCTTTGGCTAAATTGCCAGATGCAGAATACAATGCAGAAAAAGACCTATCCAAATATCCTGGTGCTGTGGCTTCTGCTTATGTAACCTGTCTGCCTGGTGAATTTGCTATTTTCGCTCCTCAGGATGGCCATCAGCCATGCATCGGTACAGGCGATATCCACAAGGCTATCTTCAAAATCAAGGCATAAACTGAAAATCAATCAAAGTTTAAGACGGAATCTGTTACTCGCAGATTTCTTACTCTATAGCTAATCTAAAATCATGAGTATATGGCAACAAAAAAAGCAGAAAGCGGCAAGAAAACCGCTGCTAAAAAGGCAGTAAAGACTACTGCAGCTCCTAAACATATCGGTTTGGTGAAGAATGACTCCTATCTCGAACCTTATGAGGATGCAATTAAGGGCAGACATGATCATGCTCTGTGGAAATTGAGTCAGTTGACCAAGAACGGTAAGCAGACCTTGAGTGATTTCGCCAATGGCTACGAGTATTTCGGTCTGCATAAGACTGACCGTGGATGGGTGTTCCGTGAATGGGCTCCTAATGCTACTGATATCTATCTGATTGGTGATTTCAATGACTGGAAAGAGTCGCCAAAGTATCGTGCTAAACGTATTCAGGGTACAGGAAACTGGGAACTCAAGCTCTCCGAGAAAGCGTTGAAGCATGGTGATCTTTTCAAGATGAAAGTTCACTGGGAAGGTGGAGAAGGTGAGCGCATTCCTGCTTGGGCAAGAAGAGTGGTACAGGATGAAAAGACCAAGATTTTCTCTGCACAGGTTTGGAATCCGGAACCATACGTATGGAAGAAGAAAACTTTCAAGCCAAAGACGACTCCGCTATTGATTTACGAATGCCACATCGGTATGGGCCAGGATGCAGAAAAAGTGGGTACCTATACAGAGTTTAAGGAGAATGTACTGCCACGTATCATCAAGGATGGTTACAACTGTATCCAGATTATGGCTATTCAGGAGCATCCATACTATGGTTCGTTCGGTTATCATGTAAGTAGTTTCTTTGCTGCCAGCAGCCGATTCGGTACTCCTGAAGAACTGAAGGATCTCATTGATACGGCTCATCAGAAGGGTATCGCTGTCATTATGGACATCGTTCACTCCCACGCTGTCAAGAATGAGGTGGAAGGTCTGGGTAACTTAGCTGGTGATCCTAACCAGTATTTCTATCCTGGTGACCGCCATGAGCATCCGGCTTGGGACAGTCTTTGCTTCGACTATGGCAAGGATGAAGTCATCCACTTCCTCCTGAGCAACTGCAAGTATTGGCTTAATGAGTTCCATTTCGATGGTTTCCGTTTCGACGGCGTTACATCCATGCTCTATTACAGTCATGGTCTGGGCGAGGCTTTCACCTGCTATGCTGATTACTTCAACGGACATGAGGATGACAATGCCATCTGCTATCTGACTCTTGCCAACTGCCTGATTCATGAGGTAAACAAGAATGCAATCACCATCGCAGAGGAAGTGAGTGGTATGCCAGGATTGGCAGCCAAGTTTACTGACGGCGGATATGGTTTTGACTATCGCATGGCGATGAATATTCCTGATTTCTGGATAAAAACCATCAAGGAATTGCCAGATGAGGCATGGAAGCCAAGCAGCATATTCTGGGAGGTAAAGAACCGCCGTAAGGATGAGAAGACCATCTCTTACTGTGAGAGTCATGACCAGGCACTCGTGGGTGATAAGACGATCATATTCCGACTGATAGATGCCGATATGTACTGGCATTTCAAGAAGGGAGATGAGAATGATATGGCACATCGAGGAATTGCCCTGCATAAGATGATCAGACTGGTGACTGCTTCTACTATCAATGGTGGATATCTGAACTTCATGGGTAATGAGTTTGGTCATCCAGAGTGGATTGACTTCCCAAGAGAAGGAAACGGATGGAGTTACAAGTATGCCCGTCGCCAGTGGAACCTTGTAGATAATAAGGATTTATGTTATCATTATCTGGGTGACTTCGATCGTGAAATGATCAACGTTATCAAGAGTGAGAAGAATTTCAATAAGACTCCTGTTCAGGAAATCTGGCACAATGATGGTGACCAGGTGCTTGCTTTCATGAGAGGCGACCTGCTGTTTGTATTCAACTTCTCACCTACCAAATCATTTACCGATTATGGCTTCCTGGTACCTACTGGTTCTTACAGTATCGTACTGGACAGTGATAATGTGGCATTTGGAGGAAATGGTCTGAATGATGATACAATGACACATTTAACAAATTATGATGCGCTCTATGTTGAAGAGCATAAAGAGTGGTTAAAGCTCTATCTGCCAGCTCGTTCGGCGCTCGTATTAAAGAAAAACTGAAAGTAATTATATGGAAAAGAAAAGAAATAGTACCACCAAGATGCGTCTGACGTGTGCTATCATCTTTATAGTATTTACATATCTCTATTTGAGCTGCTACCAACAGGATCTGTTGGCAGTAGCTCAACATGCTTTATCGGGTGGAATGACCCAGTACAATTATGTACTGTTTCCCATCCTGACTACCCTTGTCCTGTTTCTTCTTCAAGTGGGCGTTTTTGCCATCACGCGGGTGAAGAAACGATTTCATGCATTGACGTATTTTCCATCTTTGCTGATACTCGCTATCATTACGGATATTCCTACGGATATTGATACCTACCATTCATTGGGTAGCTGGTGCTGGCTTTTTCCGTTGCTCCTGATTCTTTATTCGGGAATCATGTGGGTAATCCGTCAACTGGAAGCATATGAACCGGATATTCAGAAAGGTCTCTGGTTGTCCAGATGTACTTGGATCAATGTGCTCTCCCTGGATGTGATGATTCTTCTGGTGATTCTTATCGGCAATGGTAATGATGTGTTCCACTATCGCATGCGGATGGAAAGTTTGATGTGTGAAGGAAAATATCAGGAAGCGCTGGAGGTGGGTGCACAGTCTGCTCATACGGATTCTTCACTCACTATGCTCAGAATAGCCTGCCTTCATAAAACGGGAGCTATGGGGGATAAACTTTTTACCTATCCGCTTGTAGGTGGCAGCAAGGCAATGATACCAGACAGCGTGACTACCAAATCGATGATGTGGACCACTCCAAAGTGGATGCGCAAGAAGGTAAGAGGAAAATTCTACTATGTGAAACCGCTGGACTATCAGTTGAATGCATTCCTGCTGGATAAGAAGATAGATCAGTTTGTGCTCCTTGTGCAAAGCAAATATAATATTGAGAATGATTCGCTGCCAAAACATTATAAGGAGGCACTGATGCTATATACCCACAGAAGATTACATCCGAAAGTAGTATATAAAAACGCAGTAATGGAAGCTGACTTCCAGGATTTCCAGACTTTGGAGCGGAAATATTCAAATGCGATGGAACGTAATGCCGCCTTGCGTGATACCTATGGTAATACGTACTGGTATTATTATCTTTATGGTAAGGAATAAACTGGCTAATATGCATTTTATCGTAATGAACATTCAGGCTAATAAGTCTTATTAAATATCTCAACATAAAAAACAAGTATGAATAAACTTAAGTTGTTTTTGCTCATATCGATTTCTTTCTTCTGTATGGCAGGCTATGCTCAGAAGAAAGAGATTTCTGCTGCACGAGACAATGTTAAGGCTGGAAATAATTTAACTCAGGCTCAGGCATCTATGGAGAAGTTGCTTAAGGATTCTATGAATCGAGGAAACCTGAAAATATGGAATATTCTCTATGATGCCGTGAGAAAACAATATGAGCAGGGAAATGAAAAGTTGTATCTGAAACAGGCGTATGATACAGCCCAACTGTTTAATCTGACAAGACAACTCTTTGAGGTGGCACAGAATATGGATTCTGTAGAAATGGTTCCAGACAGGAAGGGAAAGGTGCGCATCGAATATCGCAAGCAACATGCTGACTATCTGGGAAAAATCAGACAAAACCTCTACAGCGGTGGACTCTGGTTTATTCGAAAAACCAAATATCCTGAGGCATATAGTTTGCTGGACCAGTATCTGCATTGCGCCAACATTCCTCTCTTCGCCTCTTACAATTACAGAGAGAATGATAAGTTGATTCCGACTGTGGCTTTCTGGGCCGTATATTGCGGATACAAGATGAAGAATCCACAGGCTACTCTTCATCATTCGTATATCGCTCTGAAGGATACTACTCATTATAATTATATGTTGCAATATCTGGCAGAGACATATAAACTCGAAAAGGATACGGTAAGATATGTGGATTGCCTGAAAGAAGGATTCAATAATTCACCTTCTTTTCCTTTCTTCTTTCCACGCCTTGTAGAACATTATATGGAAAAAAATGAACTGGATTCGGCAATGAATGTGGTGAACCAAGCTTTACGGGTGGATTCTTTGAATACCACTTATCTCCTGACCAAGAGTTCCATCTTGCTGAATCAGGGAAAGAATGAGGAATGTTTTGATATCTGTAAGTCTCTGATAGCGAAAAATGATTCCTTATCCGAAGCTCATCTCAATGCCGGTCTCTCATGTTTCAACCGCGCCATTATGCTGGATAAAAATTCGCAGAAATTGAGAAAGAAACATGATGAAATAAATGCGCTCTACAAACAGGCGCTTCCATATCTGGAAAAATATAGAAAGCTCGAACCGAATGAAGTAGGGAAGTGGTCCCTCCCATTATATACGATTTATCTCAATCTGAATATGGGTAAAGAGTTTGACGAGATAGACAAAGTAATGAATAATAACAGAAATAAAAAGTAAATATGCTACAAGATATATTGACTCGTTTGGGTATAGAACTGAACGGCATGCAGGAAGCTACGATGCATGCAATGCTTCATAGCAATAAGGACGTCGTGGTACTTTCGCCTACAGGTAGCGGTAAAACGCTGGCTTATCTTCTGCCGCTGGTTCAGCTCATTGATCCGTCGGTAGATGCACCACAGGCGCTTGTGATTACTCCTGGTCGTGAACTTGCATTGCAGTCGGCCAATGTATTGGGAACTATGCATACTCCTGTAAAAGCAATGGCTTGTTATGGTGGACGACCTACGATGGATGAACATCGTTTGCTCAGAAAGGTGATGCCTCAGGTTATCTTCGGTACTCCAGGACGTCTGAATGATCATATCGATAAGGGTAATTTCGAAATAGAGAATATCAAATACCTTATCATCGATGAGTTTGATAAGTGTCTGGAAATGGGCTTTCAGAACGAAATGAGCAAACTGATAGAGAGTCTGCCAAATCTGGAACGCCATATCCTGCTTTCTGCTACCGAGGCAGAGCTGATTCCTAATTTCGTTCACATGAATCGTGCTGAAACGATTGACTATCGCATTGAGGAGGAACAGGTTTCAGACCGTGTTTGCATCTATCAGGTGGATAGTCCACAGAAAGACAAGTTGGAGACACTCGCCCAGCTTCTGTTAAGTTTTGGTGATGAGAGTACCATTGTATTTCTCAACTACCGTGACAGTGTGGAGCGTACCAGCGATTTCTTGCGCGAAAAAGGTTTCTCACTTTCCTCATTCCATGGTGGATTGGACCAGAAAGCGCGTGAAGATGCACTCTATAAGTTCAGCAATGGTAGTGTGAATATCTTAGTAAGTACTGATTTAGCATCAAGAGGTATTGATATTCCAGATATCAACAATATTGTGCATTATCATATCCCGGAATGTGAGGATAGTTATATTCACAGAGTAGGTCGTACGGCGCGCTGGGAATCTCAGGGTAAGGCTTTCTTTATCATCGGACCTACAGAACACATTCCAGATTATGTGGATGCAGAGATACAGACTTACGAAATCCTTCAGACTCATTCTGTACCAGCCAAACCACGTATGGCTACTATATATATAGGTAAGGGAAAGAAGGATAAGGTAAGCAAGGGTGACATCGTAGGTTATCTCTGCAAAATAGGCCAGCTCAATTCTTCCGAGATCGGTAAGATCGATGTGAAAGACAGATATGCCTATGTGGCTGTATCGCGTACTAAATTGAAGCAGGTGCTCAAACTGACTGCCGGACAAAAAATCAAAGGTATCAGAACAGTTGTGGAAGAGGTTTTATAATCTTATTTCCTTCGCCCTGATATATTCCCATATTGATCTTATTGATTCTCTGTCATCTTAATTGCTGATAATATGTAGCAGTAATTCTATTTTCTGCATAAAAATACATAGAATAGGCAGAAAAGGCTGACAATCCGTAAGAATTTTGCCCATTTTGCTAAAAATGTGCAGAAAAGTTTGGTGGTTTCAAATAAAAATTGTAATTTCGCCGACGTGTTTTAAAAACACATAGGGAATAATCCAATAAAAACTTAAATAATATACAGATGAAGAAGTACAATTTTAATGCAGGTCCTTCAATGCTTCCACGCGAAGTGATTGAAAACACAGCTAAGCAGATTTTGGATTTCAACGGTTCAGGTCTTTCATTGATGGAAATCAGCCATCGCGCTAAGGATTTCCAGCCAGTAGTTGATGAGGCAGTCTCCTTGTTCAAGGAGTTGCTTGATATCCCTGAGGGTTACTCCGTTATCTTCCTTGGTGGTGGTGCGTCATTGCAGTTCATGCAGATTCCTGCCAACTTCCTCATCAAGAAGGCTGCCTATGTCAATTCTGGTACTTGGGCCAAGAAGGCGATGAAAGAGGCAAAGCATTTTGGTGAGGTCGTGGAGATCGCATCCTCGTCCGACGCCAACTATACTTTCTATCCTCAGTTTGAAGGCCTCGAGCCAGCTGATGCAGACTATCTGCACATCACTTCCAACAATACCATCTATGGTACTGAGTTGCGTCGTGATCCAGATGTTAAGGTGCCTTTGATTGCTGATATGAGTTCTGATATCATGAGCCGGCCTGTGGACGTTTCTAAATATACAGCTATCTACGCTGGTGCACAGAAGAATCTTTCTATGGCTGGTGTAACTGTAGTAGTCGTGAAGGATGAACTCTTGGGCAAGGCTCCACGTGAGTTGCCTACAATGATTGATTATCGTACTCATGTAGATAAGGGCAGTATGTTTAATACTCCTCCTGTAGTGCCTATTTATTCTCTGATGGAGAATCTCCGTTGGTTGAAGGCTAATGGTGGTGTAGAGGCTGCTGATAAGCGTGCTCACGAGCGTGCTGAAGTCCTCTATGCAGAGATTGATCGCAATAAACTCTTCAAGGGTACTGTAGAGGAAGCTTCACGTTCTCTGATGAACATCTGTTTCGTTATGAACGATGAGTATAAGGAACTTGAAAAACCATTCCTTGACTTTGCTGTTGAGCGTGGTATGGTAGGTATTAAGGGTCACCGCTCTGTAGGTGGCTTCCGTGCAAGTTGCTACAATGCAATGACTATGGAGGGCGTGAATGCTCTCGTAAAGGCTATGCAGGATTTCGAGGCACAGCACTAATTCGAAAATATTCTAATCAAATTCAATCATGAAAGTATTAGTTGCAACAGAGAAACCTTTTGCAGCAGCTGCTGTTGAAGGTATCAAGAAAGAAATTGAAGGTGCAGGCAATGAACTTGTCCTGCTCGAGAAATATACAGAAAAGACTCAGCTATTGGATGCAGTGAAAGATGTGGATGCAATGATCATCCGATCTGACAAAGTAACTGCTGAAGTTTTGGATGCTGCCAAGAATCTGAAGATTGTGGTACGTGCTGGTGCAGGTTATGACAATATTGACCTTGCTGCTGCTACTGCTCACAATGTAGTTGCTGAAAATACTCCAGGTCAGAATTCTAATGCAGTTGCCGAATTGGTTTTCGGTTTATTGGTATTTGCTGTTCGTAATTTCTATAACGGCAAGTCAGGTTCTGAATTGAAGGGTAAGAAATTGGGTATTCTTGCTTTCGGTAATGTGGGTAGAAATGTTGCTCGCATCGCTAAGGGCTTCGGTATGGAAGTATCTGCTTATGATGCTTTCTGCCCTGCTGATGTTATTGAGGCTGCCGGTGTTCATGCTGTCAAGAGTCAGGATGAACTGTTCCAGACTTGTGATATCGTTTCTCTTCATATTCCTGCTACTCCAGAGACTATCAAGAGCATTGATTATAAGACTGTAAACCAGTTGCCTAAGGGAGGTATCTTGATCAATACTGCCCGCAAGGAAGTTATCAACGAAGAAGAGTTGGTTAAGCTGATGGCTGAGCGTGAGGACTTGAAGTTTATTACAGATATCAAACCTGATGCTGATGCTGAGTTTGCTAAGTTTGAAGGTCGCTATTTCTCTACTCCTAAGAAGATGGGTGCACAGACTGCAGAGGCTAATATCAATGCTGGTATTGCTGCTGCTAAGCAGATTAATGCATTCTTCAAGGATGGCTGTACCAAATTCCAGGTAAACAAGTAATAAAAGAATAATAGGTGAGCTCGCAGAGGGTACTGTATGATAGTATCCTTTGTGGGCTTTTGTGTTTTATCATTGTGCCATACTATGTTAGCGTGGCACTCTAATACCTACAACATTATGGCAAAAATTAAACCTTTTAAGGGCATTCGTCCGCCAAAGGAACTGGTGGAACTGGTGGAATCAAGACCATACGATGTGCTCGATTCAGAAGAGGCTCGTGCCGAAGCTGGTGACAACGAGAAGAGTCTTTATCATATTATCAAACCTGAAATCAATTTTGAACCTGGTACTTCTGAGTATGATCCACGCGTCTATGAAAGCGCTGCTGAGAATTTCAGAAAGTTTCAGGAGAACGGTTGGTTGAAACAGGATGATAAGGAACAATATTACATTTATGCCCAAACCATGAATGGCAAGACTCAGTATGGTCTTGTGGTGGGTGCTTATGTAAACGATTATATGACGGGTGTGATTAAAAAGCATGAGTTGACTCGCCGTGATAAGGAGGAGGATCGCATGAAGCACGTACGTGTTTGCAATGCAAATATCGAGCCTGTATTCTTTGCTTATCCTGATAATCAGGTGCTTAACGATCTTTTGGTTCGCTATGCTGCTACTACACCGGAATATGATTTCATTGCTCCTGTTGACGGATTCCGTCATCAATTCTGGATTGTAAGCGATGATCAGGATATTGCCACCATTACAGCGGAGTTTGAGAAGATGCCAAGTCTCTATATTGCTGATGGTCATCACCGTTCAGCTGCTGCTGCTTTGGTTGGTGCTGAAAAGGCTAAGAATAATCCTCATCATACTGGTCAGGAGGAATACAATTACTTTATGGCAGTTTGCTTCCAAGCAAGTCAGTTGACAATTCTTGACTATAATCGAGTAGTGAAGGACTTGAACGGTTTGACTTCAGAACAATTCCTCGATGCTTTGGCTAAAAACTTCGAAGTCATTGAGATTGATGCTATTAATATTAACGTATCAGGTGATGATGAAGGTATTCCATGCTATGAAAAGATGGAGTTACAGGAAGCTATCGATAAATTCGGTTTGGATATTCTGAAACCTGCAGCCCTTCATTCATTCCTCCTATATTTGGATGGTAAATGGTATGGATTGTTTGCTAAGCCGGGTACTTACGATGATGAAGACCCGATTGGCGTATTAGATGTTGATATTTCATCCCGTTTGATTCTTGATGAAATCCTTGGAATCAAGGACTTACGTTCTGATAAGCGTATCGATTTTGTGGGTGGTCTCCGTGGACTTGGTGAGTTGAAACGTCGTGTAGATAGTGGTGAAATGAAGATGGCATTGGCACTTCATCCGGTAACTATGCAGCAGATTATGGACATTGCTGATAGTGGTAAGATTATGCCACCTAAGGCAACTTGGTTTGAGCCAAAACTGCGTAGCGGTTTGATTATTCATAAATTAGACTAAAGAGTTCGGCTTAATTAAATGATTGACGAATACAAAACTATAAAAGATCAAGTAGGCGAGGGACTGTACACTGAGAAAAGGAGTAAGTTCCTCGCTTTTGCTCATCATGTGACATCTGTCGAAGAAGTCAAGGAAATAGTGGCAGGTTATAGGAAGAAATACTATGATGCCAGACATTGTTGCTATGCATATATGTTGGGTCCTGAAAGAAATGAATTCCGGGCGAATGACGATGGAGAACCGTCTTCTACTGCCGGAAAACCGATCTTAGGACAGATCAATAAAGCAGAATTGACAGATATTCTGATAGTGGTTATCAGATATTTCGGTGGAGTAAAACTCGGAACAAGTGGCTTGATAGTCGCTTATCGTGAAGCTGCTATAGAGGCATTGGCTCATTGTGAAGAGGAAATCAGACAGGTAGAAGAAATTGTGACTTATGATTTTACTTATCCGATGATGAATGATGTAATGAGAATTGTAAAGGAAATGAATCCTCGTATTGTGGATCAGGTTTTTGATAACACCTGCAGTATAAAGCTTTCCATTCGCAAGAGTGAGGCAGAACAATTAAGAACTCGCTTGAAGAAACTTTCGTTTGAATAAAGTTTCTCCAAGCGAGTTTTTGGTTTATATATTTTTTTCGTTAAATAAATCAGAATTGTTTCTGTTTTAAAAACAGGAAGTTTTTGTGTTTATTATCCGGATGCAATAGTTTTAATTTTCGGATGATCTTAAAGCTATAATTCCGGATAGCTTACATCTTCTAAGAAAAGAGCATTGCCTGGCATACTCTCGCCGGCATCACTTCTTGTTCCCTGATGCAAAATTTCAAGAAATTGATTCATGCTTATTTTCCCACGGCCTACATCAATCAATGTTCCTACCACAGCTCTCACCATGTTGCGAAGGAAACGGTTGGCTGTTATTTCAAAATACCAGGATGTAGGGGAAGTTTGCACCCATTTCGCTTCTGTAACATGACAAATGGTAGTCTTGTTATCACCACCAGCCTTGCAGAATGCTGCATAGTCTTCATGCTGAAGGAAATATTTGGCTGCTTCATTCATTTTATTAAAATCCAATGGGTAATTAATTTGGAGAGAGAAATGACGTTCAAATGGATCCTTTCGCGTATGTATATAATAATGGTAGGTGCGGGAGGTGGCAGAGAAACGGGCATGCATGTCATCTGCAACAGGGAAAACATCCCATACAGATATATCTCTTGGGAGAATTCGATTCAGGCGATAAACCATCTGGTCGCAGGAAATGGGAAGAAGTTCCTTTTTCGCAGACATGTCTTTTTCTTCGTCAGAAGATAATGCTGCCTGATCTTTATGTTCCCAATCAAAATGAGCTGCCATTTTTCTGGCATGAACTCCTGTGTCTGTACGGCCGGCCCCTACAACTTCAATTTCTTTTCGGAGTAAAATAGACAACGCTCGTTGCAACTCTTGCTGCACCGTATTGGCATTAGGCTGAATTTGCCATCCATGATAGTTTGTACCATCATAACTAAAGGTAATAAAGTATCTACTCATAGCTGCAAAATTACGAAAAATATGCGATATATGCGATAATAATACCAAATTTTTTCAATTTTGATACAATTTTGAAAGAAAAATGGCAATTTGTTTTGCAATTTGGCAATAAATTTGTAATTTTGCGATTAATTTTGAAAATTGATTATGGCACAGAATATTTTTAAAGGGTTAGGTATAGCTCTCATTACTCCATTTAAGACCGATGGTTCGGTAGATTACCAGGCTCTGAAGAGATTGGTAGAGTTTCAAATTGACAATGGTGCAGATTTCCTTTGCATCCTTGCTACAACTGGCGAGGCGCCTTGTCTTACTAAAGATGAGAAAGATAAAATCACTGAACTTGTCAAAGAGGTCAATCATGGTCGTGTCAAGATTTTGAAATATTGCGGTGGTAATAATACTGCTGCTGTAGTAGATGAAATCAAGAATACTGATTGGAGCGGTATTGATGGCATCCTCAGTATTTGTCCTTATTATAATAAGCCTTCTCAGGAGGGACTTTATCAGCATTTTAAGGCAATCGCTGAAGTTAGTCCTCTGCCTATCGTATTATATAATGTACCAGGTAGAACAGGTGTTAACATGAAACCTGAAACAACTTGTCGCATCGCCCGTGAATTCCCTAATATTGTAGCAATCAAGGAAGCAAGTGGCAGCTTGGAACAGGTAGATGAGATTATCAAGAACAAACCTGATAATTTTGATGTTATCAGTGGTGATGATGCATTGACTTTCTCTATGGTAGCCAGTGGTGCAGCAGGTGTAATTTCAGTCATTGGTAATGCTCTTCCTAAAGCATTCAGCCGTATGATCCGCTTGGAGTTCCGTGGTGAATATGAGCCAGCACGTAAGATTCATCATGCATTTACAGAGCTTTATAGTTTGCTTTTCGTAGATGGTAACCCTGCTGGTGTAAAGGCTTTGCTCAATGATATGGGTTTCATAGAAAATGAACTTAGATTGCCTCTTGTTCCAACAAGAATTGCAACTAAGCAGAAGATGAGCGATATCATCAAGGACTTGCGTTTCTGATGACATTAGCTTTGATTTTGCTCATTTTCCGAAATATTACCACTGAATTATTCTGAATTTCACTAATAGCTACTTTATGTCAGACGATAGAAGAATCATACATGAAATTACTCCGCTGATGGGAAAAGATGTTTTATACATTGCAGACCGTCATAAAAAGGAGTTTACTTATCCTATTCACAATCACTCTGTGTTTGAACTCAATTTTGTGGAGAATGCTAAAGGTGTCCGACGCATAGTGGGTGACTCACAGGAAATTATCGGTGATTATGATTTGTGTTTGATTACTTCTCCTGACCTTGAACATGTATGGGAACAGAATGATTGTCGCAGCGAGGATATCAGAGAGATTACAATACAATTTGACTTCAGTATGAGTACCGAAACGCTCTTTGGCAGAAATCCGTATTCAAGTATTACAAGAATGATGCAGCAAGCCAAGAAAGGACTTGTGTTTCCGATGAAAGCCATTATGAAAGTATATGGATTGTTGGATACTTTGAGTTCTGTCAAAGATGGCTTTTATGCCGTTCAGCAGTTTTTGACTATATTGTATGAACTTTCTCGGTGTGATGGTGCTAAGACTTTAGCTTCTACCAGTTATGCGAAGGTTACCGTGGAGGATGATAGTAGAAGAATTCTGAAGGTAAAGAATTATATCTCTAAGAATTATATGGATGAACTGAGACTGCCAGAGCTTGCAAACATGGCTGGTATGAGTCCAAGTGCATTCAGTAGATTCTTTAAGTTGCACACCGGAAGAAACATCAGTGAGTATATTATTGATTTGAGGTTGGGTTATGCAGCACGAATGCTGGTAGATACTGCAAAATCTATCAGTGAAATCGGGTTTGATTGCGGATTTAATAATCTGAGTAACTTCAATCGTATTTTCAAAAAGAAAAAAGGATGCTCACCAAGTGAATTCCGTGAAAATTATCACAAGACTCGTATTATTGTGTAGTCTGTCTAGTGAATGGACTGTATGATTAGTGTTTTCTTCTGATGAATTTATGACCTATGGCATAAATGCCTGTTATAAATATTAAGAATTGAAGAGAATTAAAGAATAAAAAACAAATAAATCTTCCATGTATGACTACTTGGGAGATTTATTTTGTTCTTTTTTAACTTTTCCGCAATCGTTTAAGTAAAAATCTGATTAAAAATTCTATTATTATTTTGTTTTACCGAAAATTTGAGTTATTTTTGCAAAGAAAATAGTTAATGGAATTCCCAAAAGGTTTTTCAAAAGCAAAATATTTAAAACTACTATACAATTATGAAGCAATTTATGGATGAAAATTTCTTGCTCGACACTAAGACTGCGCAGGATCTTTTCCACAATCATGCGGCTAAAATGCCAATTATTGACTATCACTGCCATCTTATTCCAGAGATGGTAGCTAATGATCACAAGTTTAAGAGTATTACTGAACTTTGGCTCGGTGGTGACCACTACAAGTGGCGTGCCATGAGAACTAATGGTGTAGATGAGCGTTTCTGCACTGGTACCGATACAAGCGATTGGGAGAAGTTCGAAAAGTGGGCTGAAACTGTTCCTTATACATTCCGCAACCCATTGTATCATTGGACTCATCTCGAGCTTAAGACAGCTTTCGGTATTGACAAACAGTTGAGCCCTAAGACCGCTCGTGAGATCTTTGATGAGTGCAACGAGAAATTGCAGTTGCCTGAGTTCAGTGCACGCGGTTTGATGCGCCATTATCATGTAGAGTGTGTTTGTACAACAGACGATCCAATTGATGATCTCCGTTATCACAAGCAGACCCGTGAGAGCGGTTTTGAAATCAAGATGATTCCAGCATGGCGTCCTGATAAGGCTATGAATATCGAGAAGCCTGACTTCGCTGAGTATATGAATAAGTTGGGTGAAGTTGCTGGTGTTACTATCTCAACATTCCAGGATATGGTTGATGCTCTTCAGAAGCGCCACGATTTCTTCACAGAGAATGGCTGTAAGTTGAGCGACCATGGTATTGAGGAATTCTATGACGAGGCATATACTGATTCTCAGATTGAGACTATCTTTGAAAAGGCTATGCGTGGTCAGCAGTTGTCAGTTATTGAGGTTCGTCAGTACAAGCATGCTTTCTTGAGAATTTGTGCTGAGATGGATCATGCTGCTGATTGGACTCAGCAGTATCACTATGGTGCCATCCGCGATAATAACACATTGATGTACAATAAGTTGGGTGCTGATACTGGTTTTGATTCTATTGGTGAGTTTACTACAGCTCGTGCTATGAGTAATTTCTTGAATGAATTAAATGTAGAGGGTAAGTTGACTCGTACAATCCTTTATTGCTTGAACCCATGTGCCAATGAGGTAATCGCTACTATGCTTGGTAATTTCCAGGATGGTTCTTGCCCAGGTAAGATTCAGTTTGGTTCTGGCTGGTGGTTCAATGATCAGCTCGATGGTATGACACGTCAGATGAATGCATTGTCTGTGCTCGGTCTTTTGAGCCGTTTCGTCGGTATGTTGACCGACTCTCGCTCATTCCTGAGCTATCCACGTCATGAGTATTTCCGTCGTTTGCTTTGCAACCTCCTCGGTAATGATGTAGAGAAGGGCTTGCTTCCTAACGATATGGAGAGTCTCTCTCGCATGGTTGAAGATATCTCTTACAACAATGCCCGCAACTACTTCAAGTTCTATTAATTGTAGAGCTGAATAGCAATTATACTAAGACAAATCCCTTTACGACATCTGATGATGTTGTGGAGGGATTTGTTGTTTTTTTTACTACGTAAAACTTTTGAATATGGGGGTAATAGACAGAATACTAAGATATTACGAAGATCTCAGAGAATTTAATTCTTCTAATATCAAAGATTTCCGAGGCAGAGTAAAATCTTGGATAAAGATGGGTATGCTTGCTGGTCGTATCTTCTATGTAAAGGATATGTGGGCCAGGGATGTGGCAGCATTGACTTTTGCCTCCTTCATGGCTTTGATTCCTTTTATGGCGATGATGTTTGTCATTGCCCGAGGTTTTGGGTATTCATCCTTATTGGAATCCTGGCTTTCTACTACTTTTGAGGCACAACCGGTTGTGGCTCAAACTATTGTAAATTTTGTACAAAACTATATTGAGAATACCCAGAGCAACTATATCATCGGTACGGGTATCGTGATGTTTCTCTATACTATCATCTCTCTGATGCAGAAAATTGAACTTACCTTTGATGATATCTGGCATACGGGAGAACGTTCATGGAAACAGATTTTTACAGAATATCCTACCATTCTGTTCGGTTTAGGTCTCATGATACTTTTTGCTTCGAGTATTAATGTATGGACTGTTAATGTGGTGGATAATGTCGATAAGATCGCTGATATAGGGGAAACAATTCCTTCGTTTATCCTCCATTTGGCTGCATTTGTTCCGATGTTTCTGTTCTTTGTGTTCTGTTACTGTGTTATTCCGAATACTTATATAAGATTTCGAAGCACCCTTGTACCATCATTCCTGGCAGGTATCTGTATGACAGCCTTGCAGTATGGCTACATTTATTTGCAAGTATTCCTTTCCAGCTACAATGTCATTTATGGTTCTTTAGCAGCTATTCCGCTTTTTCTGTTATGGCTTCAGATTTCGTGGGCTATAGTGGTCTTTGGTGCTTTGCTTTGTCATACTAATCAGAACATACATTATTATGATGGAGACCTCAGATATGATGATCTGAAATTGGTGCAGCGTATCAAGGTTTGCGGAATGGTTATGCATTTGGTATGTAGGCAGTTTAATAATGGAGAACAAGCATATACACCGAAAGAGATTCATGAGTTGACGAATATACCGCAACAAATTGTCAATCAGGCAGTGAGGGAACTCCTGCAGGCCAAATTGCTGGTTGAGATTAGAAGCGAGAAAAGGGGGTGTTTTGAAGAATCTGTTGTCTTGCATCCGATAGAGAAGATAGATCATCTGACTTATGGCATGATGATAGAGCGACTCTTCAATTATGGTGAGGAAATTTCTGGTTTTTCAGAAATAGAAAATGAATTGGAATTGTGGAAAAATATCGATATTGTAAATCAGAAATTCGTAGATAACGGTAAGCAGATATTATTTATTTAGAAAAATATAAACGGTCATTTGTAACATCAGTTTGTACAAATGACCGTTTATTATTTATATTCTCCTAAATTATATAAATAGGATAACTTTATTTTCATTCTTATGAGTTCATAGAGAGTAAGAACTCATCATTATTTCTTGTATGCTGCATGCTATTGTGGATGGTATTCATAGCCTCAATTGGGTTCATGTCTGAAATGTACTTGCGCAGAATCCACATGCGGTCGAGGGTAATCTTATCCTGCAGGAGATCATCACGACGTGTAGATGAAGCAACCAGATTGACAGCAGGGAAGATACGTTTGTTGCTGAGAGAACGATCCAACTGCAACTCCATATTACCCGTACCCTTGAATTCCTCAAAGATAACTTCATCCATCTTGCTACCAGTATCAATCAAGGCTGTAGCAATAATTGTCAGCGAACCACCTCCCTCAATATTTCGGGCAGCACCAAAGAAACGCTTTGGCTTCTGGAGTGCATTGGCGTCCACACCACCAGTAAGGACCTTACCAGAAGCTGGTGCAACAGTATTGTAAGCACGAGCTAATCGAGTAATGGAATCAAGGAAGATGACAACGTCGTGACCGCATTCTACCATTCTCTTTGCTTTTTCCAAGACGATACCTGCAATTTTCACGTGGCGCTCTGCTGGTTCATCAAATGTAGATGCAATTACTTCTGCATTTACAGTACGAGCCATATCAGTTACCTCCTCTGGACGTTCATCGATGAGAAGCATCATCAGATAAGCCTCCGGATGGTTGGCTGCAATCGCATTTGCAATATCCTTCATCAGAATTGTCTTACCAGTCTTAGGCTGCGCAACAATCAACGCACGCTGTCCCTTACCGATAGGTGAGAACAGATCAACGATTCTTGTGCTGAGATTCGTGGTTGCACGATTTCCACAGAGAGAGAATTTCTCATTAGGGAAGAGTGGGGTAAGATGCTCGAACGGTATTCTATCTCTTACTTCTGATGGTTCACGGCCATTGATCTTATCAATAGAAGTCAATGGGAAATATTTCTCACCTTCGTGTGGTGGGCGTACTTTGCAGAGTACAACATCTCCCGTTTTGAGACCATATCGCTTGACAAAGTTGGATGCTACATATACATCATCAGGAGACGACAGATAGTTGTAGTCGCTACTGCGAAGGAATCCGTAACCGTCAGGCATTACTTCGAGAACGCCATTGGATGAAATAATATCACTGAAATCGTATAATGGTTCACTTTCCTGTACTTGGGCATCGGTTGCTTCAGATTGAGCAACTTGATCTTGCTGGTTTGCTGCAGCAGAAGTCATCGGTCTGTCAAATATGTCGAATGTTGGCAGGGCAGACTGATCTTCAATAGGTAAATCTACTACAGGGATAAAGTCTGTACCATCACCTGGATCGTTTTCCCAAACTTGTTCAAAGTTATTATTTGATGTTTGAACAGTTGCGTGTTGCTGATATGCTTCTTCTTCATTTTGAGCATTCATTTTAGCCTGCAACTGTGCAATCAATTCACTATGCTGAGCATTTGCCCCTTGAGAATGATCGAAAGCCTGCTCAGGAATAAAACTTTCAGTATTATCCAGAGAAGTACCAGTAGGATTATTCTCTGCTACAATGTTTTCTTCTGAGCTGTTTCCTTCAGAATGATTTTCTTCAATTTTATTTTCAATATCATTGTCGCTTCCTGTATTAACATCTGAAACCGTATTTTCTGCAGATATTGCATTTGTAGGTAGTTTTTCCTCTACAGGAGCAGCATCTTGATTATTCTCATTTGCAGAAGAGTTCATTTCAGTGTTAGTGGCATTTTGAGTAGCCATTTTTGCTTCGTGCAGTTTTTTAAGCGCAGCAGCTTTCGCTATAGCAATAGCTTCCAATTCATCAGCCTTGCTTTTTCTACCACGATGCTTTGGAAAGTCAATAACAGGTTCCTCTGGGGAATTTGTTGATTGATCACTAACTTCTGTATTTTTGTTTTCTTGTGGTTCAGTATTTGAGTTTGCTGGTTCAGAAACCGGCTGTGTTCCTTCTTGAGTTTTATCAGACTCATTAAATAATTTAGGTTCCTCGTGTGCAGAAGGACCTGTAGCTTGATTTTTCATCACGTCAAAGTTTTCACCGTCTTTTCCCTTGACAGTGTAAACCTTATCTTCTGTTTTGGCAATGCGAGCTCTCTTTCTTTTTACTGGTTGAGGCGCTGTTTCTGCCTGAGCGTCAAGGATGGCATAGATGATAGTCTCCTTGTTGTCGCTTGATTTAATCTTTGCGCCAATTTGTTTAGCAATGTCTTTCAATGTTGCGACATTCCTAGAAGTTAATTCGTCTTTGCTATACATTATTTATAATAGTTATATTGTATATGATTCTTGATAGTATAAAAAGGTGTTTCAAGAGGAGAAACACCTATCGTACAAATTCCGAGTGCAAAGATAATTAAAAAAATCGTTTCTGCCAAATTTTTTTTGTATCTTTGCACAAAATTTCAATAAAAATGGCAAATCAGACACCATATTTAGATGTACAGAACCTTACAAAGCGGTTTGGAGCCCAGGTTCTTTTCGATAAAATCTCTTTTTCCATCGCTGAAGGACAGAAGGTGGGACTTGTTGCACGTAATGGTACGGGCAAATCTACTCTTATGTCTGTACTGATGAATAAAGAGGGGTATGAAAACGGTGATATTATATATCGTAGAGACTTGAAAATCGGTTATTTGGAGCAATCACCAGACTTTGATCCAGAGGAGACTGTATTGGATGCTTGCTTCAATCATAATGGAGATCCGGAAAAGGTACTGAAAGCTAAACAGATACTTACGCAATTGCATATCACTAATCTTGAGCAACCTATGGGGCAGCTCAGTGGTGGCCAGCAAAAACGTGTAGCACTTGCTAATGTACTGATAGAAGAACCCGATTTTCTGATGTTGGATGAGCCTACTAACCATTTGGATCTGGAAATGATAGAATGGCTGGAGGGTTATCTGAATCGTGGAAACAAGACTATTTTCATGGTTACTCACGATCGTTTCTTCCTTGATAAGGTTTGTAATGTTATCCTTGAATTGGACGATCAGACTATTTATACCTATCGAGGTAACTATGCATATTATCTGGAGAAACGTCAGGAAAGAATGGATAATCTTCGTGCTGAGATACAACATTCTAAAAATTTGTATAGAAGAGAACTTGACTGGATGCGCAGGCAACCACAAGCTCGTGGCCATAAAGCACGCTATCGTGAAGAGGCATTCTATGAACTTGAAAAAGTTGCCAAACAGCGCATTGAGGACAGGCAGGTCAGACTGAAGGCTTCGACTGTTTATATTGGCAGCAAGATTTTTGAATGCCAGTATGTTAGCAAGGCTTTTGAAGATCACGGTCATAAAAAGGTGATACTCGACTATTTTTATTATAACTTTGCCCGTTTTGAGAAAATGGGTATTGTGGGTAATAATGGTACCGGTAAATCGACGTTTATCAAGATGCTCTTGGGTGAAGTGAATCCTGATGAGGGTAAATTTGATATCGGTGAGACTGTACGCTTTGGTTATTTTTCGCAGGAAGGTCTGAAATTCCGTGAGGACCAGAAGGTTATAGATGTAATTACGGAAATTGCCGATTATATCGATCTTGGCGGTGGTAAGCATATGACAGCTTCTCAATTTCTCCAATTCTTCCTCTTTACACCGGAGGAACAACATAATTATGTATATAAGTTGAGTGGAGGAGAAAAGAGAAAGCTTTATCTGTGTACCGTATTGATGCGTAATCCGAATTTCCTCATTCTGGATGAGCCTACTAATGACCTGGACATTCAGACGTTGCAGGTTCTGGAGGAATATCTTCAGGATTTCCCTGGATGTGTTATAGTAGTCAGTCACGACAGGTATTTCATGGATAAGGTTGTAGATCATCTGCTTGTGTTCAAGGGAGAGGGTGATATTCAGGACTTCCCTGGCAACTATACTCAGTATCGTGATTGGAGCAGGTTGCAAACTAAGGAGAATGAAGAGGAATCCACTAAGGCAAAATCGGCGTCAAAGACAACTGATGCTAAGAATAGTGATAATGCCAGTGGTACTGCTAAACGTGATGTAAACTTCGAAAACAAACGGAAGATGTCCTTTAAGGAAAAACGTGAGTACGAACAGCTTTCAAAGGAAATCGAAGCTTTAGAGAAAGAACAGAAGCTATTGGAGGAAGAACTCTGTAGCGGAAAACTGAGCGTGGAGGAACTGACAGAAAAAAGCAAGAGATTGCCACAAATCAAGGATGAACTTGACGAAAAGGAAATGAGATGGCTTGAACTTTCAGAATTGCTTTAATAACCGATATTCGGTATTCTAATAAAGAAATTGGATGGGAGTAAAGTATAACGTATAAAATAATAATCGTAACTATAATATCAGTAACAATGGAGATTAAAAAATCAGAATTTACGATATCTGCTCCTCGAGTGAGCATGTGTCCTAAGGATAATAAATTAGAGTATGCTTTTATTGGCAGAAGTAATGTAGGTAAGTCAAGTCTTATCAATATGCTTTGCAATCACAAGGGTTTAGCAAAAACTTCAGCCACACCAGGTAAAACTCTGTTAATCAACCACTTTATCATCAATAACGAATGGTATTTGGTTGACCTTCCTGGTTATGGATTTGCCAAGCGCTCCAAGACTGTTCAGAAGCAACTGGAACAGATGATTGCAGGTTATATTCTTCAGCGCCCTCAGTTGGCAAATGTATTCGTATTGATTGACGTTCGCCATGAGCAGCAGAAGATAGATCGTGAATTTGTAGATTGGTTGGGCGAAAGCAACATACCTTTCTGTATTGTGTTTACCAAGGCAGACAAGTTAGGTCCTGTAAAGGCAAGAATGAATGCCCAGAAGTGGATGCAAGCATTGGAGGATCGCTGGGAAGAACTCCCTCCTTATTTTATAACCAGTAGTGAAAAGAAAATGGGAAGGGATGAAGTGCTTGATTATATCGATGAAATCAACAAGTCTTTGAGTGAGTAAGTTTCTGAACACTTCAAATATTAATATCAGAATCAATGAAAGAAATTAAGTGGGGATTTATCGGCTGCGGTGAGGTAACCGAGAAAAAGTCAGGACCAGCATTCAATGAAGTTCCTGGCTCACAAGTTGTTGCGGTTATGAGCAGAAGTGAAAAGAAAGCGCGCAGTTATGCTGAGCGCCATCATATCAGAAAATGGTACACTGATGCTCAAGAACTTATTGATGATCCTGATGTAAATGCGGTCTATATCGCCACGCCACCTTCTTCTCATGCCACTTTTGCTATTATGGCTATGAAGGCTGGTAAACCTGTTTATGTTGAGAAGCCTCTGGCTGCAAGCTATAACGACTGTATTCGTATCAATCGTATTAGCGAACAGACAGGTGTGCCATGTTTTGTTGCTTATTATCGCCGTTATCTCCCTTATTTCCAGAAAGTTAAGGAAATTATTCAAAGTGGAGGAATTGGAGATATCATCAATGTGCAGGTAAGATTTTCTGTTCCGCCACGCGATTTAGACTATCATAGTGGAAAGGAAATGCCTTGGAGATTGCAACCGGATATTTCTGGTGGTGGCTACTTTTATGATTTAGCTCCACATCAGATTGATCTTTTGCAAGATTTGTTTGGTGTGATAACACGTGCCCATGGATATCCGGCAAATCGTGCTCACTTGTATGAAGCTGAAGATACGATTTCTGCATGTTTCTTCTTTGAAAGTGGCATTCCAGGCAGTGGAAGCTGGTGTTTTGTTGGTCATGAAAGTGCTAAGGAAGATTGTATTGAAATCATTGGTGACAAGGGATCACTGTCTTTCTCGGTTTTCAATTACGAACCTATTCGATTAATTAATTCCGAAGGAAAGAAAGATATTGTTGTTCCAAATCCGCCATACGTTCAATTACCAATCATCCAGAAGGTGATAGAAGATTTACAGGGAATAGGTATTTGTGAATGTACCGCTATTTCTGCTACACCTACCAATTGGGTACTTGACCGTATTCTTTGGAAAAACTAAAGACTCATAGGGCTGATGAATATTCATTCGGCTACTTTGGTTTCTGATTTAATCAGATTTCTGATAAAACTTGAAATAAAGTTTGCTTGTATTCTCTAAAGTAATAAACATCGTGATTGAGATGAAGAGATATTGTATTGGATTATTTTTGCTGTTTTCCGTTGCATCTATTCATGCAACGGAAATAGGGGATCGTGATTCTATCGGTTTCAACGTTCTCTTCAATAAATCGATGTTTCAATCCAATTCACCAGATAGTCTCATTAGGGAAAAACACAAAAAAACATTCTTTCATCGTGTGGGGGATGTGTTTACTAAGTTTTTCCGGGAATTTAATGTTACTGACAGTTCCTATATAGAACCGCAGCATTATAATTATACTGTAATGCTTCAGAATACAAACACTTATGAGGAATATACACTTTCCAGCAAGGAAGGTCAGCGCATATCTTTTGCTCCTGATCCAACATTCCGCCTCGGACCTTATCTGGGTTGGCGCTGGGTGTTCCTTGGTTACACTCTCGACCTCAAACATATCAATGCAAGTTCTCAACATACCAATAAGAAAGAGTTTGACTTAAGCTTGTATAGCAGTATGTTGGGCATCGATTTGTTTTGGAGACAAACTGGTAATGATTATCATGTACAACGCATGAATCTGAGCAGCGAACTTGATACATCACCGATGCACAAAGTTCCTTTTGATGGTTTTAAATCCAGTATTAAAGGGTTCAATCTTTACTATATCTTCAATCATAGAAAATTCTCATACCCAGCAGCTTACTCGCAAAGTACCTGTCAAAGAAAAAGTGCTGGTTCTATGCTCTTAGGGATTGGTTATATGCGGCATACGCTTGATGTTGACTGGGATAAGTTGAGTTCTCTTGTAGATGAGAAATTAGGAAAAAAGGAAGATGGAATATCAAGAATAGATAGTACTTTAACCTTCTCGAAGGTGAAATATTCAGACATCTCTGTTTCTTGCGGATATGCTTATAATTGGGTCTTTGCAAAGAACTTCCTCTTTAATGCTTCGTTATCTATAGGCCTTGCTTACAACAAATCGAAATCAGATACAGAACATAGCAGATTGGATATTCATGATTTCAGTTTCAATAATTTCAATCTTGATGGTATTGGTCGTTTTGGTATTGTATGGAATAATACGAAGTGGTATGCTGGAGCCAGTACAGTAATCCATACCTATAATTATAAGAAAGAACAGTTTTCTACTAATAGTTCTTTTGGTTCGCTGAATATCTATGTGGGCGTGAACTTTGGTCGTAAGCGCCACCATTAATGATTTACAGGAAGTAAAACATAATTGACATGATGTATTTTAAGTTTATTTTAGCCAGTCAGATTTTAAATCTGGCTTCATTGCTGGCTGTAGGACAAACGAGAAGTTGTACGTTCGAACCGCATCCTAAGTCGGTTTCTAATGGAGTTTCGGATTCTAAAGGAGTTAAGAAGGAGAATATTGATAGTCATCAGGATGCTCATCTTTCTCCATTAAAGTCTTCATCAGATAAAGTAGCAAATCTTTGTGCTGACGATAATGTACATTATCAGGTTGAGGCAACATATAGTCAAGCAGATGTTTCCCGTATCAATTCCTTACTTCGAGAGGCTTCCCAACTCAAAGAAAAACCGAAAAGTTGGATGCTTTGGTTTGGAAAGAAATTCATAGGTGTTCCGTATGTAGGAGGAACTTTGGATAGGGCGGAGGAAGAAAAAATGGTTATTAATACTTCAGAACTCGACTGTACGACTTTTGTTGAAATTGTGACAGCTTTGACTCGTTGCATGTCCGGGAATGGAAAAAGGGATTTCTCTGATTTTTGCCGACAGCTTCAGCATGTCCGTTATATCAATGGAGAAATTGCCTATGAAAAGAGACAGCATTATTTTACTGTTTGGATTAGTGATAATGTAGAGGAAGGCATCGTTACTGATATTCAGAACAATCCTCCTTTTACCAAAGTTCAGCATGTTTCTGTGAATTGGATGACTACTCACCAGCAGAGCTATAAGATGCTAAAAAATAATGCAAAGCGACTTCAAGGTATTAAGGCATTGGAAGAGCAGATTAGTGGTAAAAGTTATCGGTATATTCCAAAAGAGCAGATCGTAGATAGTCGGTTATTCAGAAATACCATTCATAATGGCGACATCCTTGTCATGATAACCAATAAAAAGGGACTTGATACGACGCATATAGGAATCGCATCATGGCATCAAGATGGACTACACATGCTTAATGCAAGCAGTATTCACAAGAAGGTAATCGATGAACCAATGCTTCTGCGTACTTATATGATGAAACATCCGAGCCAGATAGGAATCAGAGTTTGCAGAGTTGTTGATGGAGCTAAATGATTTTGAGAATATATTTTAAATTATTATTGTACTAATAGTCAGTGGATAAGATTTAAAATGTTTGTTTTTTACTTTCCTAAAAAGTTAGGCTATTGGGGAATAGAAACAAGTCATTTAACACCTCTATCTTTCGGAGATAACACTCGTATCTCTCATTTCTATAAAAATGCTTTTTGAAGGGCACAAAAGTGCTATAGTCAGGGCACTTTTGTGCTATCCCCGAGTACTATAAGAAAACAAGTTGGGTCTCTCTTTTAGGTGACATACGCAAAATGAGCAGTCATTTGTCTTGAAAACGTTTCTTTCAATTCAATGACTGCTCATTTTTTATTTTAACATCACTGCTACATTTTTGCACATCTATTGAGAACTTGCCCTAAATATAGTAATGATGATTATCTTTTACCTCTTTTTCCGGAATTGCCTTTATTTCTATTATCTCCTGTGAAAGATCCCGAATTTCTACCTTTTTCATGATTTTTATTGCCGTTTCCGCGATTTTGACTCATGTCACCGCGTCTATGATTTCCTTCATCAAAATTAGGATTGAAACTCTTTTTCTTTTTATCCTTGAAGAATCCAGAACCTTTATCGGCTTTCAACTGCTCTTTTACAGACTTGGCAAGTTCGCGAGGAGATAGTGGTCTTTGTGAACCATCATTACGGTTACGGGCATTCAGAGGTTTACCATTATTGAGATATTTATCCTCATCATAGCATCCTACATTGCCATATCCCTTAGGTTGGTATGATTGGTTTCTAACATTCCTTCCGGAATTGGAGCCGTAAGAAGAATTTCCCTGTCTGTTCTTTCCTCTTGCACCACGACCAACGCCTGGGTTGTCATAAGTAGAGCCTACAGCTTTCTCATCGAATCTTGCAGAAGTGTGTCCGCCTCTCATATCACGCTTATCATACAATTTAGCAATCAGGTCACTTCTGCCAATTCTACGTAATTCAGATTCAATAGCCCTTCTTTCTTCCGGTTTATACCAGAAGAAGAACATTCTTTGAGCGAGTTTTTCCTTCTGAGTCTTGGCACTGAAAACTGGTTCCAAAGTGTATGGATCATATCCTGTGTACCAGGTTTCCGTAGAAATTGTCATCGGAGTAGGAGTGAAGTCCTGTACTTGTTCAAGATGAAAATCAAGTCCCTTGGTTATCACAGCCAATTCCGCCATATCCTCTTCATGACAGCCCGGATGTGAACTGATGAAATAAGGGATGATTTGTTGGTTAAGTCCCTCTTCCTTGTTAATCTTATCGAAGATGCGTTTGAATTCATAGAATAAGTCGAATGATGGCTTACGCATGAACTTGAGAACTTCCGGACTTGTATGCTCTGGTGCCACTTTCAGTCGTCCGCTCACATGCTTGGTAATCAGCTCGCGGGTATATTCCCTTGCAGCCTGATTTACCTTCTCATCCTTGCTTTTATGCAATAGCAAATCATAGCGGACACCACTACCTATAAAACTTTTCTTGATACCAGGTAGGGCATCAACTGCATGATAGATCTCGAGGAGTTTGCTATGATCGGTATTGAGGTTAGGACAAATCTGCGGATTTACGCATGATGGACGTTTGCACACCTCACAGGCCTTCTGATTTTTGCCATGCATTCCATACATATTAGCAGATGGGCCGCCCAAATCGCTCAAGTATCCTTTGAAATCAGGCATTGCGATGATTTTCTTCACCTCTTTCAGAATACTTTCCTTGCTTCTGCATACCACAAATTTTCCTTGGTGAGCAGAGATGGTACAGAAAGAACAACCGCCAAAACAGCCACGGTGCAGGTTGACAGAGAACTTGATCATCTCATACGCAGGAATTGTTTTTCCTTTATATTTTGGATGAGGCAGACGGGTATATGGCAAATCGAAAGCAGCATCCAATTCCTCTGTTGTCATCAGAGGGAAAGGAGGGTTGACCACAACATATTTTCCATCCACTTCCTGAATCATTCTTTGTGCATGCATCTTATTGGCTTCTTCCTCCAGATGGCGCACATTTTCGGCCTGACCTTTTTTGTTGTGAAGACACTCCTCATGGCTATGCAGGATGATGTCATCATCCTTGAAACCACCAGGAATATCCTTTTCCTTACAATAGAAAGCAACCTGTGGCATTTCGTGAATCTCGTCCATTGTTTTTCCTTCAGCAAAAGCGTTGGCAAGTTCCACAATAGAACGTTCACCCATTCCATAGAGAATGAGGTCGGCACCTGAATCACAGAGAATGCACTTGCGCAGTTCGTCTTTCCAATAATCATAGTGACTGATACGGCGCAACGAAGCTTCTATACCGCCAAGAGCCACAGGTACATCAGGGAAAAGTTTCTTCAATATCTGAGTATAGACGATAGAAGGATAGTCTGGACGCATGTCATGGCGTGAGTCTGGACTGAAAGCGTCTTCACTGCGCATACGGCGATTGGCGGTATAACGATTTACCATCGAGTCCATGGCTCCTGGAGAAACTCCAAAGAACAGACGTGGGCGTCCAAGCTTTTTAAAATCACGGAAATCACCATGCCAGTCAGGTTGAGGCACAATAGCCACACGGTAGCCATTGGCTTCAAGAATTCTGCCAAGTATAGCTGCTCCGAAGGATGGATGATCTACGTAGGCATCTCCAGAAAACAGGATAACGTCCAGTTCGTCCCACCCTCTGAGTTCACATTCTTTCTTAGTTGTTGGTAAAAAATCTGTTAATTTATAATCCATTTAAAATCTGTCTTAAAGAGGTTCAGGAGTTAGTCATTAACCGCATCTGGTTCAGCTTCTGATGCCTCCTCAGTTTCCTTCTTCTCTTTCCAATCTACATAAAGCAATACCAAGTTATGAAGGCCTAAGGCTTTCATATTGCTATTATAAATAACGTCAAGGCATAGATCCAAAAGATTCTTGTCCTGACAGTTGTCTGCTTCCAATAAAGAGCGGACATTCAATTTCAATTTTTCAAGTACTTCTTCATCAATGATTCCATTACTGTCCACCAGATTGCGAAGAAGCTGATACTTATCAATAGTTTCAAGATGCAGGTCGCTTACTTCAATTGAGCGAGTACCTGATTGGTTTGCTTGAATTTTATACATAATATTCTACATTTAAAGGGTTATTATTTCTTTTTTATCATATTCAGATTTGTTGAATGCATTGACTTGTCGGATATATCAGAAAAAAGTATCATTACTTGTTGCCAAGTAAATACTTGAGAATACCAGACATTAACTGTCCACGTGTCTGCTCATTCTTGATACACTCGAAAGGGAAGCCCATGGTGAATGAACCATACCCATTGCCTTTATATCCTACAGCTGCACTTGCTCCATTTATATATTGCATTGTGCAGATAGCCCCATCAATTGGGGCAAGAATATCTGGATGTGTTGCAGCGTAGTGCTTGTCATTCAATTTGTCGTAATAATCAAAGTTCATTCCTAATCCGTTAACCATCGGTGTGGCTTTCAGACTGTCTGAAACCAGATATTGCACCTTCAGCGTATTAGCCAGGAAATTTTTCTCTTCATCCGTTTGCATATCGCTTCCGATGTAGGAGCCGCTCACCAATAAACGTCCTCCATGATGTATGTAATTTTCAATCTTATTGATCATGGTCGGAGTAAAAGATTTGTAGTATTCAGGCGTGTAGCCATCATATCTTTCGAGTCCATTGATCAAATCTACTATTGGGTACTTTCCCATTTTTACCTTCCCAGAAAGGATGGCCTCGCTGGAGCAACTGGCAATACTATACAGATTAGAAGTAGCAATTGCTCTGGCATGTTCTACTGGATAATTGAAATCATTACCTGCAATCATTTGTCCTGCCATTTCGTCACCACAATAGCCAAGTCCATCAGCAGTCATCACGCCCATTTTAGAACGCTTGAAAACTCTCTGCTTTCCATTCCATCCGGCATTCAGTCCATAACTTACTCCTGGATCCTGATCGAAATCAAAACCTTGTTCCGCTTCATTGTCTATCACTTGAGGTGCAGCCAAACGATGGAAATTGTTGACTATCAATACGGTATGGCGAGCTTTCGGATTGTAGAGAGCAGCCAATGTCTCAGAAGGAAAACTTTCTCCACCTTGGTTCAATGCGGTCACTTTGAAGCTATACATCTTGCCAGGTTCCAGTTTGATCTGGCAGGCAGCAGTTCTGATAATTTGTCCATTATCGAAGCCACCTCTTCCTTCTGCTATATACAATACATAAGAGGTAGGAGCTGCAGTCGGTTCTGTTTTATCCGTCTGCGGACTCCATGAAAGAGTGGCTATTCCCTGATTGTTCACCTCTACAGAAAAGTGATTTGGAGGCAAAGGTTGAACCGTATATTTCTTGCCATGATTGGAGGAAACATATCTGAGGATAGTCTTGTACAGCGAACGAGCAATGGTGAATTTTGCCATTGGATTCTGAGCCAGTTTCATATCAGGGAAACTCTGATGAGAGAGAGTCTCGATGATGGCAGAAGGCACTTCTGGCAATCTTGTTTCAGAATAATTTCTGTCCCAAAGATAGCGTTCACCAAAATCACCATATTTATATCTCATGTCTGTAACGAGGTTCTTCAGCAATGCCTGGGCAAAATCCTTGGATGTAAATCTGGAAATACCCGTATTCAACTTCTCATCATTGAAGTTGGTTGTGCAAATAGCCAAAGATCCATATACGGATTTTCCGTCAGGATTGTATCCCGCATCACTATGAATGGCAAGTGATAATTCAATAGGTACATTCTTGCCGTCTTTAGCAGGCATATAGACGCTACCACCACCCAGCCAGTTGGTCATGAGAGAACGGGTATTGATATCATCCGCATAATCGTTTTTGCCCTTTCTTCCTCCATAAACGGAGTAGGGAGCGCCAGCCCATTGTGCGTAGTATCTTGCCCCTTCCAGACAACGGGGAAATCCACTATTGTATCCACCACGAAGGATATTTCCCATACCGCCTCCAAATCTTACGGCATCACTTGTCACAATACCTTTGGAAGAAGCCTGATTGGTCACGACAACACGATTGAACTCATTGCAACCTTTATCGAAATCAAATGTGCCCAAATAGACCCATGTGCTGCCTCCCATTCTCTGGTTGACTGTAAATTCTGTAACCTGCCCCTTGTGAAAAACGAGATATTTAGCATCCTTTACACTTTTCGGCAAAGTCTGATAACTTACATAGACAGCATATTTACCAGCATCAGGAATATTTGGCTGATAGCTGATTTCACTGTAATTCTTCTTTTTAGTGGCTTTAGCCTTTCTGATGGAACCGTCAGTAAAAGGGTTTTCCCCATCATTGTAGAATGCCTTTATAGCCGCAAATCCAGGTTCCTTTCCTGTTTTCCATTTTTTCCCATTTACCGTTTCTTTGTAGTAATTAGCTTTGATAGGATCATCATTATCAACTATGATCTCTTTTTTTTGCCAATCTCTTTCACGCGGAGTGAAAACAATGGCACCGGCATTCTGAAGCATCGGAATCAGATAAGGGACAACGATGGTTTGCGTGAACAAATCCTCGGTAGTTCCAAAGAGATTTGGTCGTTGCCATTTCCAGCGTTTCTGATCATTATCATAATATCTGCCATGCGATGACCATACTGAAAGATGGCGGTTCTGCAATCCTTCAGTTATAAAGTAAGGATGTGATGCATTAAAGACCCAGGGATCATCGGTATATTCGATGTCTCCCCAGACCCTTGTATTGCCTTCAAGATATTGCGCATTTGCAGTTGCCGGCATCAATAGCCAGCAACAGAATGCCCAATATTTAAGATAGTTTTTCTTATTCAATTTTTTACCTCTAAGTTATTTATAAGCTGACTTATTTCTAAGTTTACTTACCTTTATCATTACCTATTTCTAAGTTTTGATATTTACTTTTTACTTCAATCGATGTTTCCGATAGTGAATTTTTCCGGTTTTTTACCCTTGAAGTCCTTGAAATAAAGTTTGATTTCGCGCATGTCCTTATCTACATCGCCTGATGGAATCATCTTCTTGGTGCACTGAATGAGCTTCTTTTCATAATCAGCACCATAGAGCAGGATAGGAATATTGGCCTTCTGTGCAATGAAATAGAAACCTTTTTTCCATTCTGGATTAAGAGAACGGGTTCCTTCAGGTGTGATGCAAAGCACGAAAGACTTTCTCTTTTTAGCCTCTTCAGCCAAATTATCAGTCATGCTCGTATGCTTACTTCTCCAGACCGGAATGCCACCCATCTTGCGGAAAATAGGACCGAGAGGCCAGAAGAACCATTCTTTTTTCATCAAGAAGTTAGACTTCATACCTTCTGCCTTGGCAAAAGCCTGTCCAAGAAACAAATCCCAGTTGCTTGTATGCGGAGCTAAGCATATAATATACTTTTCCGGCAAATCAACCGTGATATCCTTTTTCCACCCTAATTTCTTATATAAAATCCAGCGACAAAAATTTTGTAACATATATAATAAGGTATAGGACTAAGCGAGATTAGCAATTTGATCAATAATCTCACAAACTTGCTTGTTGAAATCAGAGACGAGATTCTTATAATATACGGTCTGTTTCATACCTGGTTCCGGATGAGAGACACGTTTGATGAAATTCGTATTGGTCATAACAATGACAGAAATGATGCCGTCCACGTCTTCTTGCTCTGGTTTGCCATTATACAATGAGGCAGCTACGCACTCAGCGAAGAGTTCGCTGGTAATGTAATTGATAGTGCGTTTTAAATCTCTTTTATTAGCCATAATGTTATTCTTTTAAATTTAAAATTATGAAATGAATGCTCAAAGATAGCAAAAATCTTTGAAATCCAAGCATAAGTAACGAAAAAAAATACTGATTAACGCAATTTTAGCTTTTTTCTTTCATTATTTCGCAAAAAAAAGTTATTTTTGCAGTGTTTTTCAAAGTTTTTGTAGTTTCAACTTTTAAATATTAAAGAATAATTATGGAAAAAAGTGCATTGCAAATTGCAAGAGCTGCTTATCAGCCAAAGTTGCCAAAGGCTCTTCAGGGCCCTGTTAAGGCAGTAGAGGGTGCAGCTACACAGTCAGTAGGTAATCAGGATGAAATTAAGGCATTGTTCCCTAATACATACGGAATGCCTGTCATCACTTTCGAAGCTGGTGAGGCTAAGGAACTCCCTTCTTTCAATGTAGGTGTTATCCTCTCTGGTGGTCAGGCTCCTGGTGGTCACAACGTGATTTCTGGTCTTTTCGATGGTGTAAAGGCTCTCAACCCAGCTAACAAACTTTATGGTTTCATTCTCGGTCCTGGTGGTCTCGTAGATCACAACTACATGGAGATTACTTCTGAAATCATGGACGAGTACCGCAATACTGGTGGTTTTGATATCATCGGCTCTGGCCGTACTAAGTTGGAGAAGGAAGACCAGTTTGAGAAGGGTATCGAGATTCTTCGCGAACTTGGTATCAAGGCTCTCGTAATCATCGGTGGTGACGATTCTAACACCAATGCTTGTGTACTTGCAGAGTACTACGCTGCTAAGAAGTATGGCGTTCAGGTAATCGGATGTCCTAAGACTATCGACGGTGACTTGAAGAACGAGCAGATTGAGACTTCTTTCGGTTTCGATACAGCTTGTAAGACTTACTCTGAGCTCATCGGTAACATTGAGCGCGACTGCAATTCTGCACGTAAATACTGGCACTTCATCAAGTTGATGGGTCGTTCAGCTTCTCATATCGCTCTTGAGTGCGCACTCCAGACTCAGCCTAACATCTGCTTGATTTCTGAGGAGGTAGAGGCTAAGGAAATGTCACTGGATGATGTTGTTACATATATTGCTAAGGCTGTAGCAGACCGTGCTGCTGATGGCAATAACTTCGGTACAGTTCTCATTCCTGAGGGCTTGATCGAGTTTATCCCTGCTATCAAGAAGTTGATCGCTGAATTGAATGAGGTTCTTACAGACCCTGCAACAGGCGAGAGCCGTGAGTTTGCAAGTGCTGAGGAGCAGATTGCATTCGTTAAGGGTGCCATCGCTAAGGACAACCTCGCAGTATTGGAGTCTTTGCCAGCAGATGTAGCTCGTCAGCTTTGCCTCGACCGCGACCCTCACGGAAACGTACAGGTTTCTCTCATCGAGACAGAGAAGTTGCTCTCTCGCATGGTAGCTGAGAAGTTGGCTGCTTGGAAGAAGGAGGGTAAGTATGTAGGTAAGTTCTCTGCTCAGCATCACTTCTTCGGTTACGAGGGACGCTGTGCTGCTCCTTCTAACTACGATGCAGACTACTGCTACTCACTCGGTTTCAATGCTTCTTGCCTCATCGCTAATGGTAAGACAGGTTATATGTCAGTAATCAAGAACACAACAGCTCCTGCTGCAGAGTGGATTGCTGGTGGTGTGCCTATCACTATGATGATGAACATCGAGCGTCGTAACGGTGCTAACAAGCCAGTTATCCGTAAGGCTCTCGTAGAGCTCGACGGTGCTCCATTCAAGTTCTTCGCTTCTAAGCGTGAGCAGTGGGCTAAGGAGACTTCTTATGTATATCCAGGTCCTATCCAGTACTGGGGTCCTACAGAGGTTTGCGACCAGACCACCAAGACTCTCCAGTTGGAGCAGGCTAAGTAATATCGTATTATATTTTTATAGTATATGTCAACAAGACGAACGGCTTCTTCACAGAAAAAACATAGCATGCCGAGAAAGAAAACGACTCGACGTGGTAATACTCGTGCAAGAAGGCGTTCGTCTTCTTTTTTACCACGTTTCCTCCGTTCATATCCCCGTTGGGCATGGTGGATAGGAGGATTATTGATTGTTTTTCTTTACGTCTGGGCTTTTTATTATTTCTTCGTAAGTCCTACTGGTTTCCGGTGGCGTGCTTTGTATGGTGATGTAGAATATCCTGAAGGTTATGAGATTCATGGTATAGATATTTCGCATTATCAGGGTACGATTGATTGGGAACAGCTCAAGAATGCGATGATAAAAGGCTGTCCTGTTCGCTTTATCATCATCAAGGGAACAGAAGGTTCCTCACGTCTGGATGATAATTTCAGAGAGAATTTTAATCAGGCGCGGGATTATGGTTTTATCCGTGGTGTTTATCATTTTTGGAGTAATAAGTCTTCTGCTCGCGATCAGGCATATTTCTTCCTGGAGAAGATACATCTTACAGATGGAGATCTGCCACCAGTTCTGGATATAGAGCACAAGCCTGCAGATAAGTCTGTTGAAGATTTTCAGCGTGATGTACTTGCCTGGCTGCATATCGTAGAAGATAAGTATCATGCCAAGCCGATTATCTACACCTATTATAAGTTTAAGGAGAAGTATCTGAGCGCTCCTGTCTTTGATGACTATCCGTATTGGATAGCGCATTATTATGTAGATAAGGTGCAGTACAAGGGAAAGTGGAAGTTCTGGCAGCATACGGATGCAGGCAAACTACCAGGCATTAAGGGCTACGTGGATTTCAATATCTACAACGGAAGTTACTATGACCTACGAAAGCTCTGTATTGGTTCAAAAGGCGAAAGTCTTTTTGGAGATGATGAATATGAAGAAGAATAAATCCTTTCTTTTAGCAAATCTGCCTAAAAGAAAGGATTTTATGATTTAGTATATAGTTGGATGCAGCCCTTTATTTACTGCATCCAAAATTTTCCTTAAAAGCCTCTGAAATTGTCATTAAAAGATACAGAAGTTGATTAGTTTTTGAGAATGAGACAAGCCCAGTTGTTATCGCTTTTTCTTTCGATTTCCGACAATCCCAATTCCTTTGCTTTCTCCAGCAACACAGGAATGTCTTCCACGTAGAAACCGCTGAGAATCAAATAAGACCCATCATTCATTACACTTCTGAAAACATTCATGTCTTCCAAGAGAATGTTTCTGTTGATATTGGCAAGTACCACATCAAACATACCACTGATATGATTGATGACTGATGCATTGCCGAAATATACGCTTATATTATTCACGCCGTTAAGCTGGGCATTATGCTTGGAATTTTCAACGCTCCATTCATCTATATCATAACCGACCACATCGCCTGCTCCCAACTTAGAGGCCACAATCCCTAAGATTCCAGTACCGCAACCACAATCAAGAACACGCTTCTTGTACAGATTCATGTTCATGAGCGAAGAAACAATCATGCGTGTCGTTTCGTGGTTACCTGTACCGAAGGCGAGTTTAGCTTCGATTCCAATCTCAATATGGTCTGGAGATGTAGTAGGGTGGAGATCCGGATGTTTGGCGTCATAGATGAGAATCTGGTCATCAATACAAATCGGTTCAAATCCCTGATCTTCCCATTCTTGATTCCAGTCTTTATCTTCAGCTTCTTTTATCTCGTAAGAGATTTCTGTTCCTTCAATAGGAAATTCTTTAATATTCTGATCAAGTATTTCCTTATCAAACAATTCTTTCTGCACATACGCCTCCATGCCTTCTTCAGTTTCTTCAAACGATTCAAATCCGGCTTCAGCTGCACTGTCAGCCAACAGATCCTTGCAAACTTGCATCAAATCCTCGCTGGCTTTAATCTTAAATTTTGCTACTAAATATTTCATATCAATTCTTCAATTCTTATTTAAATCTAAAAAACTACTGCAAAATTATAAAAAATAGGGAAAAACCTATCATTATTTAGGGTTTTTCTTTAATTTTGCATGAGAATAAGCAATATTTTTGCATGTAATAAATTATATTGGTATAGAAAGTTGGTTAGAGAATAAATAAAAGGAGTCATATAATGAAAAAATTTGTTCTTCTTGCAGTCCTTGTAGCAGCGATGCCATTGACAACGATGGCTCAGGACGATGACCTCTATTTCAATCCGAAACAGGAGGCCAAGAAAGAAGCTGCACTCCGTGAACAGAGAGCGAAGGCTTATGCCAGAGTTCGTGCCGTTCGTGATAGTCTTTATGCTATTTATTGGTCGGGCAGTCCACGTTCCGTTGACGAATACAATCGTAATGGTAGAATATTGAGTCATTATCAAGGTATCACTACAGATTCCTTGGGTAATGACATTATTTCATTCCGTCTTGAGAAAGGTGTCAAACCAGACTCTATTTACGACGATGAGGCTTTCGCTCAGAAATTCATCAATCAGGATGAGGATTTCGAATACACACGAGATTTAAGCCGTTGGGATGGTTATTATAATCCATGGTTCTATGATTATTATGGAGTAGGACCTTATTACTGGCGTAGTGGCTACTGGGGCTGGAGAAATCCTTGGCGCTATGGTTATTACGCAGGTTGGTACGACCCTTGGTTTGACCCATTCTACGATCCTTGGTATTACGGATATGCTGGCTGGTATGGAGGTTGGTATTCTCCTTGGTATGGATGGGGCGGATATTACAATCCTTGGTACTGGGGTGGTCCGATGATAGGACATGTTCACTATAGCGGAAATCCAAAGGGGTATGCTGGCAACCGCAGTTGGAATGGTCCGGGTAATAATTCTGGCCGCTATAATGGCAGAAGGGATGATAACTCGTATGGCAATCGTAACTTCGGCAATCGTTCCAACCGTGATTACAACAATAGTTTCGGCAATTCCAACCGCTCTAACAATGGTAATTCCAACTTCAGTGGCTTTGGCAACAGAAGTGGTAACTTTGGAGGAGGTAGTTTCGGTGGAAGTCATTCTGGTGGCAGCTTCGGTGGCGGTAGCTTTGGAGGAGGCTCACGTTCCGGCGGAGGCGGCAGCTTTGGTGGCAGAAGATAAAAAATGTAATATAAGTAATTTATTTAAAGTTTGGAAATCATGATGAAGAATTCTAAATATTTCTTGTTAGCTGCGCTGGGACTCATGGCAGCCCCAGCCTTGGCTCAGGAAACTTACCAGGATACTAAACTTGCAGAGAACAGTCTGAATGGTACTGCGCGTTATGTAGGTATGGGTGGCGCCATGGAAGCCCTCGGTGCAGATATTTCTACCATCGGATCTAACCCTGCTGGTATCGGTTTGTTCAGAAAGAATCAGGTTAGTCTTTCTGCCGGTGTTATGGCGCAGACTGACGCAGAGAACTATACAAAGTTCAATAATACGACTATTGATTTTGATGGAAGCAAATCACATGTAAGCCTTGATCAGGTAGGTATAGTCTGGTCGCCTACACGCGGCAGAAAAAGCTACATCAATTTGGCATTTAACTATCACAAGAGTGCTGATTTCAATCAGATTCTGAATGCAGCCAACAATCTGAATGGGGCTTCTCAAAGCAAGTTGACTGCTATTAAATATGCTGCTTTTCATGGTCAGACAGGCGGAGATATGGTATGGACTGGTGTTGATGCTAATTATGAAAAGATGATGAGATATGATGAAATGGGAAATATGTATTATTATAATGGCAATGAGTTTCTCTATGGTCAGACTCAGAAAGGATACATAGGACAATATGATTTCAACATCAGCGGTTCCATCAACAATCGTGTTTGGCTTGGTCTTACCATTGGTTTGCACGATGTCAACTATAAGAGCAATTCCATGTACTCTGAAAACCTGAAATCTGATAATCCTGGCGGAGCGATTTCCGACCACTATGAGAGTCTCAAGATTGATGGAACTGGTTTTGATGTAAAGGCCGGTGTCATCTTCCGCCCTGTGAATGATTCTCCTTTCCGCATCGGTGCCTACTTGAATTCGCCAGTATATTACGACCTGACCATGAGTGGTGCTTCCAGACTGGAAATGGTGGATGTAAAGAGATATGATGATACTGCTTTTTCTAACAATACCTGCAGTTATGATTATCGTCTGAATACTGCATGGAAAGCAGGTGTCAGTCTCGGACATACTGTGGGCAACTATCTTGCATTGGGTGCAACTTATGAATACGCCTGGTATGACCATATGGACAACCGCATCAAGGATGGTGGATATTATGATTCCTGGTATGGTGATTATTATGAGACCAGCAGTAGTGATGATGCCATGAACGATAACACTCGTTTTTCACTGAGTGGAGTTAGTACCGTGAAATTAGGTTTGGAGTACAAGCCTATGCCATTGGTTGCCATCCGTCTCGGATATAATTATGTATCTCCGATGTTTAAGGAAGAAGGTTACCGTGATCAGAGCATCGCTTCTCCTGGAACAGCTTATGCAACTTCCAGCGACTTTACCAACTGGAAGGCTACCAATCGCATTACAGCCGGTGTAGGTTTCAACTATCAGGGTTGGGCTTTCGATGTGGCTTATCAGTATAGTGCCCAGAAGGGAGATTTCTATCCATTCATGAGTTACTATGATAATCATGACAGTGAGAACGATTGTATAGCTCCTGCAACAAAAGTTGAGAACAATCGTCATCAGTTGCTTATGACTTTGTCTTACAAGTTCTAAATGTTGCTTTCTTGAAATAAGACATAAAAACGACAGGAAACAGACAACAACTGTTAAAATTTTGTTTTTTCGCAATTTTCAAGAAAAAAAGGCGAGAATAATTTGGTGGTTACAAATAAAAGTACTACCTTTGCAATTGAAAACAGATTGTTTATACAAGAAAATATTAGTTTTTTTAGTGGTTAATTTAGTTTTAGTAAGTATGTGAATAGGATTTGTTGAGAAACAGGTCCTATTTTTTTTATTTTCTGATGAAGTATTGATTTATTTCTGATGAAGTAAAAGTTATTTCTGATAGGGTAATATATTTCTGACTAAGTAATATGTTATTTCTGAAGGAGATGATCATTTCAAACAAAAGAATAGAATTTCAAACAAGAATACGATTATGGGCAAAGTTTTCATATATACTATCGCAGGATTGATGGCTGTTCTATTGCTGTTTATGTTAAGTTTAGCATTAGGTAGCGTTTCAATTCCGATTCAAGACATCATAGCCATCCTACTCGGAAAAGGAGAGGGGGTGGCAAATCCTTCATATAGTTATATTGTTTTGGAATCCCGTCTTCCTCAGGCTTTTACGGCACTTTTAGCCGGAGCTGCATTGTCGGTTTCTGGATTACTGCTTCAAACGACCTTCCGCAATCCCCTTGCCGGACCTGACGTATTCGGCATTAGCAGTGGTGCAAGTCTGGCAGTAGCTATCGTGATGTTCATACTTGGAGGAAATATTTCCTTAGGTTCTTATACAACCAATGGTTACTTGGCAATTCTTGTCAGTGCTTTTGTGGGAGCGATGATTATCATCTGCATGATCTCTCTGCTTTCTACGATGGTCAAAAGTCACGTAGTACTTCTCATTATCGGTATTATGATAGGGTATTTGGCAAGCAGCGCTATCTCTCTTCTCAATTTCTATGCTACGGCAGAGGGAGTAAAGTCTTATATGATTTGGGGATTGGGTAGTTTCGGAAATGTTACGATGGGAAACGTTCCGCTTCTGGCTGGTATTGTTCTGATAGGAAGTTTCTTTGCCTTGATGATGAGCAAACCCCTCAATGCGCTATTATTAGGCGAACAGTATGCAGCAAGCTTGGGGTTTGAAATATCAAAAATCCGACTGACACTTTTATTAATAACAGGTGTATTGACTGCCGTTGTTACAGCTTTTTGCGGACCTATAGCTTTCATCGGACTGGTAACTCCACATCTGGCTCGGATGCTTTTATCTACAGACAATCACCGACTACTCATTCCTTTTACGATGATGGCAGGCTGTCTGATGGCTCAAATCTGTAATCTCCTGTGTTCACTGCCTTGCTGGAATGGTACTTTGCCGCTCAATGCCGTAACTCCGCTCTTTGGAGCCCCGATTGTCATTTATATATTATTAAAGGTAAAAAGGTAAAAAATGAGATGAGAAATTCAAAAATAGAGTGAAAAGATAAACTATCTCTTCACTCCCTTAACAGCTTCACTTTCCAACGGATTCTCAGGCCAGAAATGCTTGGGATAGCGGCGCTTCAATTCCTTTCGTACTTCAAAATATGTGTCCTTCCAGAAACTGCCTAAATCCTGAGTCAATTGCACCGGCTTGAAACCAGGCGACAGAAGTTCCATCAGTACAGGTTGTTTTCCGTCATTCACGCAAGGTGTTTCCTTCATTCCAAAGCACTCCTGCAAGCGTACGCACAATACAGGAATTTCAGTACCCTGTCGGTAATCGAGTTTGATTCTGCTACCAGAAGGAACTTGGATATGGGTAGGAGCCAGCCGATCGATTTCCTGTTGAAGATCATAAGGAATGCTATTCCACAAAACTTCTTTCAAATTAATTTTCTTCAGTTCACTATTAGTGGAAATCACATGATTTCCTTCTTCCAGATAGAACGGAAGCCAGTCTTGCGCATGTTCCATCAGATAAGGAGTACTCAGATTCGGAATCTCCAGTTCAGGATGCCATTCTGTCACTTGAGCCACACGCCTCTGCAGCATCTGCACCTGTTCATTCCAGTCGAACATGCTAAGTCCATCTTTTCTGATAGCTTCACATATAATGTTGATAATCAGACTTTTATCAATATCATGAATCGGTTTGCTGTCAACAATGATTCTACCAATTCTTTTTTCCCTTTGCATGACAACACGTCCCTGTTTACTGTCCCAAGAAACATGATCATGCTCCGTGGCGAGTTCCTGTAAATCCTTTTCGCAGACAGGTGCTGCTAAGAAAACCTTTCCTGCATTTCCATTAGCATGCATCGAAGCCACTGCAAGCCATTGGTAACCAATTAGGGAATCAGTGCTTTCTATTCTGACTCTATTACCATTCGCCAAACGATAGTTGCCAATATGATCCATGGCGAGGGCGATGCGTTCCGGATAAGCTAAAGCCACCAGACGGCCGACAACATCAGCAGAAGGATCCTCATTCTCCACTTTAACCTTGCACATACGATGCAGTTCTGCCGAATTCTGTGCGATTTTTGCCCATCTGCCCAAACTCTGTTTTCTGCGTGCATTCCGCAAAAGGGAAATGCGAAGAGTAATATCCTTATCCTCCTGATCAGAAAGCGGATCTTTTTCTTCCAAGAGAGCAGCCACATCACATGCAAGACTCTTCTCCTGCTGTGTTTTCGCTCCCGAAATCATTTTAGCAATACGAGGATGGCAAGGGAGTTTGACCATTACTTTGCCCAAAGGAGTCAGGCTGAAAGAAGTTTCTTCCTCCTTGCTATTAGAAACATTCTTTGGCTGGGAATTATGCAGAACAATCGCTCCAAGCATTACCAATAAATCCTTTGCACTCAATAAGTTACCAGTCGGAGGTGGAGTAAGCCAAGGCAAGGCTGCAACATTTGTTTCGCCGAATGCTGCGACTTCAAGCAACATGGATGACAAGTCAGCTTCCAGAATTTCCGGCTTACGTTGTTCCTCCATCTGATGTTCCGTCGCCATTGTCCAGAGTCGATAGCAGGTTCCTTCTGTCACTCGTCCTGCACGTCCCGCTCTCTGTACAGCCATGTCCTTGCTGATTCTTACCGTATCAAGATGACTCAATCCGGTTTTTGCATCATAGTTCAAACGACGGCAATAGCCCGCATCTATCACAATTTTCACACCCTCGATAGTAATAGAAGTTTCAGCAATAGGAGTAGCGAGCACTATCTTCCTTTCTCCATCCCGGGAAGGAGCGATGGCCTGTTTTTGAGCTTCTTGAGATAAGTTGCCGTAAAGAGGATAAACCTTCGCATCGAGTGAAGATTTCTCGAGCAATTCTGCGCATTTTATAATCTCTCCCTGTCCAGGCAGAAATACAAGCATGTCTCCTACCTGCTCCCTATAGGCTTTCAGGATCGTGGCAGCAGTAACCTGCACAATCTCATGAAGTTGCGGAGTTTCCTTTGCATAAATGATTTCTACTGGAAACATTTTTCCCTGACTCTCTATCATGGGAGCCTGAAGGGAATGGCAGATAGAGTCCACATCAATGGTAGCCGACATGATGGCGATTTTCAGGTCGTCTCTGATAATCTGTTGGGTTTGATGGGTGAGGGCAAAAGCAAGATCAGCCGTAAGACTTCTTTCATGAAATTCATCAAAGACAACAAGATTCACCCCGTCGAGTGTAGCATCTTCTATCAGCATTCTGGTAAGAATTCCTTCCGTCACGACTTCAATGCGTGTATCTTTAGAAACCTTGGTTTCAAAGCGAATACGATAGCCCACAGTTTTTCCTATCGGTTCACCGAGCAAGTAAGCCATGCGCTCAGCGATTTGTCTGGCTGCAATTCTCCTGGGTTCGAGAATGATTATTTTCCCCTCGCTTCCCAATGCTTGAAGCATGGTAAGCGGGAGAATGGTTGATTTACCAGAACCGGGTGCAGCCGTAATCACAATGGAATTGTGCTCTGACAAAGTTTGGTTTACTGCATCAGCGATTTGAAAAACCGGAAGATTACCGGAACGTTTGGCTATATTTTCAATCGACATTACTTGTTGTTTTTTTAAGTAATCTACTATGGTGTTTGCTCTGACTTTTCATGAAAGCCATGATGATGTTATGATTTCTTTTCCAGTTCCTGCAGATTTTCCATTTTCTTGGTTTCGAGGAACTCGTAGATGCCGCACAAATGTTCGCGGACGCGACCATGACCGAATTCATAGACCTTACTCACCAGTCCATCGAGGAAATCGCGGTCGTGACTTACTACAATGAGGGTTCCGTCGAAATCCAGAAGAGCTTGCTTGAGCACGTCCTTGGTCTTGAGGTCGAGATGATTGGTAGGCTCATCCAGAATCAGCAGGTTTACCGGCTCCAAGAGGAGTTTGAGAATGGCAAGGCGAGTACGCTCACCACCGGAGAGGACTTTCACCTTCTTGGTAGAGTCTTCGCCACCAAACATGAAAGCCCCGAGCAAATCGCGTATTTTGTTGCGGATTTCTCCTTTCGCCACATCGTCGATAGTCTGGAATACGGTGAGTTCACCATCAAGCAGAGAGGCTTGATTCTGAGCGAAATAACCTATCTGTACATTATGCCCCAATTCGAGTTTTCCCTCATTCTGCAACTGCCCCATGATACATTTCACAAGCGTGGATTTCCCCTCGCCATTACGACCTACGAAAGCTATCTTGTCGCCACGCTCTACAGTAAGATTCACGCCACTGAATATCTTCTTATCATCAAAAGACATTGATACGTCGCTCATCTGTACAGGATAGGCACCGCTGCGAGGACTTGGCGGGAACTTGAGGCGAAGGCGACTGGTGTCTTCTTCATCCACCTCAATAAGTTCAAGTTTCTCCAGCATCTTTACGCGGCTTTGCACCTGAAATGTTTTGGAATAAGTACCTTTGAAGCGCTCAATGAAATCCTTGGTTTCGGCTATCATCTTCTGCTGCTCCTCATATTTCTTCATCTGCTGTTCGCGACGCTCCTTGCGCAGTTCCAGATACTGGCTATAGGTAGCCTTGTAGTCGTAGATGCGCCCCATAGTAACCTCTATGGTGCGGGTAGTAATGTCATCTACAAACTTGCGGTCGTGGCTGATGACAACCACGGCTTTAGAACTGTTGATGATGAAATCCTCAAGCCAACCGATAGATTCGATGTCGAGATGATTGGTAGGCTCATCCAGCAGCAAGACATCAGGAGATTTCAGCAGTAATTTTGCCAATTCGATACGCATGCGCCAACCACCAGAGAATTCGCTGGTAGGACGATCGAAATCAGAACGTTCAAAGCCCAGACCGAGAAGAGTTTTCTCAACATCTTCTTCGAAATGAGTCATGTCGATGGCATAGAATTTTTCTGAGAGCGAAGAAACCTTTTCGATGAGCTGCATGTAGTCATCGCTATCATAGTCTGTGCGGGTGGCAAGTTCATTGTTGATACGGTCGATTTCCGCCTGCATCTCGTGCAGATGAGCGAACGCCTGACAGGTTTCATCGAACACGGTTCGATCGTCTTCGGTCATCAGATGCTGCGGAAGATAGGCAATGACGCAATCTTTTGGAGCGGAAACTGTACCTCTTGTAGCCGTTCTCACACCGGCAATGATTTTAAGCAAGGTACTCTTGCCTGCGCCATTTTTACCCATCAGGGCTATACGGTCCTTCTCATTGATCTGGAAGGAAATGTCTTTAAATAAGGTGGTGCCGCCAAACTCGACGGTCAGTCCATCAACTGTAATCATATTTTTTTCTTCTGTCTATATTACTGAGCCCACTTTAAAAAGGGGGCATATTTTGAATCCAGCATGACCAGTGTGGTCATTCTGAGTGAAACATAGCAATCGGCTCCGCTGGTGAATATCTTTCGAGAAATTGCCATGAAAGAGCCGAAAGCTTCTCTGATAGGCCCGAAAAGGGCAAATATCGATCTTTGAAATGTTGAAATCTGGAATATTACCATCCTTCGGAGG
>NZ_SGVY01000019.1 GCF_004535825.1 Segatella hominis
CGCTTTATGGGGTAAGGGGATTTTGTGTCTGCGACATTTCTGTTGTGCAAGAAATATGTACAATAAAATGAATTTTGTCGCTTTGCAAGCAAAATCCCACTAAACCCTATAGGTTGCGGATTTGAGGTTTATTTATTTTTAGCTGCAAATTTACAGAGAATTCTTCAAATAAAGCCCCTTTTTGTCGGTTTATTATGCAAATTATTGATTTTATCGGTAATTTTTAAGTTTGTTTAGTGATTATTCCCAACAATCAAGGCATTTTTGAGAGGAAAAGCTTTAAAAAAATGAGAAATGACAAATGAGAAATTAGAAATGGGAAACTAAAAAAAGAGTCCCATCCCTCTTTCGAGAGATAGGACCCTAATATGATAATTCTTAATAATTCGAAGTTTCGAATGATTAGAGCTGTGGACCAGCAGCAACGAGAGCCTTACCAGCCTCGTTTGTCTCATACTTCTTGAAGTTCTTGATGAAGCGAGCAGCCAAGTCCTTAGCCTTCTCCTCCCACTGAGAAGCCTCAGCGTATGTATCACGTGGATCGAGGATCTTAGGATCTACGCCTTCCAACTGTGTAGGAACTACGAAGTTGAAGAATGGAATAGTCTTTGTAGGAGCTGCGTCGATTGAGTGGTCGAGGATAGCGTCGATGATACCACGTGTATCGCGGATAGAGATACGCTTGCCTGTACCGTTCCAACCTGTGTTAACCAAGTATGCCTTAGCACCAGACTTCTGCATCTTCTTTACCAACTCCTCAGCGTACTTAGTTGGGTGCAACTCCAAGAATGCCTGACCGAAGCAAGCAGAGAATGTTGGAGTAGGCTCGGTGATACCGCGCTCTGTACCAGCCAACTTAGCTGTGAAGCCAGAGAGGAAGTAATACTTAGTCTGCTCAGCGTTCAAGATAGATACTGGTGGCAATACACCGAATGCATCTGCTGAGAGGAAGATAACCTGCTTAGCAGCTGGACCCTGAGAGAATGGACGCTGGATGTTCTTGATGTGGTAGATAGGATAAGATACACGAGTATTCTCGGTAACAGTCTTATCTGCGAAGTCAATCTTACCATCCTTAGCTACAGTTACGTTCTCGAGAAGAGCGTCACGTGTGATAGCACCGTAGATGTCTGGCTCAGACTCCTTGTCGAGGTTGATAACCTTAGCGTAGCAACCACCTTCGAAGTTGAACACACCCTCGTCGTCCCATCCGTGCTCATCGTCACCGATCAACTTACGCTTAGGGTCTGTTGACAATGTAGTCTTACCTGTACCAGAAAGACCGAAGAAGATAGCTGTATTCTCACCGTTCATATCTGTGTTGGCAGAGCAGTGCATAGAAGCCATACCCTTCAATGGCAAGAAGTAGTTCATCATAGAGAACATACCCTTCTTCATCTCACCACCATACCATGTATTGATGATAACCTGCTCCTTAGAAGTTACGTTGAATACAACGGCTGTCTCTGAGTGGAGACCCAACTCCTTCCAGTTCTCAACCTTTGCCTTAGAAGCATTGTAAACGATGAAGTCTGGCTCCTGATCGAACTCAGCCTCGTTCTGAGGACGAATGAACATATTTGTTACGAAGTGTGCCTGCCATGCTACCTCAACGATAAAACGTACCTTCATACGTGTATCCTTGTGTGTACCGCAGAAACCATCTACTACGAACAACTTCTTGTTAGAAAGCTCCTTCTTAGCGATCTCCTTAACGGCATTCCAAGCCTCTGGAGTAGCCTTGTGGTTATCGTTGTGATATTCCTCAGAATCCCACCATACAGTGTCGTGAGATGTAGCATCGTCAACGATGAACTTGTCTTTAGGAGAACGACCAGTGTAAATACCAGTCATTACGTTAACTGCACCGAGCTCAGTCTCCTGACCAACCTCAAAACCCTCGAGACCTTCCTTAGTCTCCTCATTGAACAATACCTCATAAGAAGGATTGTAGAGAACCTCAGTTGTACCTGTGATTCCGTACTTTGCTAAAACAGACTTATCAAACTTTGCCATTTTATTTAAATGTATTTAAGTTGTGAATTAATTCTTCTAACCTGAATCCTTAAAACTAATTTTCTTTCAAAACCGCCGCAAAGTTACGAAAAATCTGTTTGATAACAAAGATTCTTGTTTATAAATAAGACATTTTAAAAGCTTTTTAGGTTAAAGAAATTAAAATCCAAACCATTCATCTATAATTTGCCATATTGACTTTACAAAAAACAGACACATCAATACGGAAGAGAAAGAAAGTACACCTATTTATATATATAGCAAGAGGTAATTGTGGGAAGAAGAGAAACGAGAAAAGAAGAAATGGGAAAGAAAAAAGAGAGGAGAATGAGAGTCGGAAAGGACTGAAGAGAAAGAAGAAGACTAAGGAGAGACGGTTGAGAATAGAAAAGAGAAACAAAGAGAACACAAACAAACAAAAAACAGCCAAAACATTTTGTAATCTCTCGGATTTACATTATCTTTGCAAAAATTTAGGCAGAAGAATAAGCTGAAATCGAAGCAAAAACAAGCATAAAATAACAAAAAAAATATACAACAATGAAAATCATCAACCTAAGCGAGAAAAATTCCATCATCAACCGTTACCTGGCTGAGATGCGCGACTGTGATTATCAGAAGAACCGTTTGCTCTTCCGCAACAATATCAAGAGAATCGGTGAGTATGAGGCTTTTGAAATCTCAAAGACACTTGATTACGAGGCAAAGGATGTGACTACACCGCTCGGTGTAGCAAGGGTCAACCTCCCTACCGACCAGGTTGTCATCGGAACCATCTTCCGTGCCGGTCTCCCTTTCCATGAGGGTTTTCTCAACATCTTCGACCACTCTGGCAATGCCTTTGTGAGTGCTTACCGCGAATATACCAACGAGGAGCATACCGAGATCGGTGTCCACATCGAATATCTTGCTACTCCAGACCTGACAGACAAGACGCTCATCATCGCCGACCCAATGCTCGCTACCGGCATCAGCATGGAGATGGGTATGAAGGCCTTCATCACCAAGGGTAACCCGAAACATATCCACGTGGCATGTGTCCTTGCTGCCCCAGAAGGCATTGAGCACATCAAGAACACCTTCCCAGAAGGAAAGACCACCATCTGGTGCGCTTCCATCGACGAGGGATTGAACGAGCACAAATACATCGTTCCTGGTTTCGGAGATGCTGGCGACTTGTGTTACGGAAACAAGTTATAAAAACAAGAATTGTTAATTTCCCGTCTCTGCCCGGGTATATTTTTCTCCCTGCCCACGCAAGAATTTTTCCGTGGGCAGGGAAAAATAAAAGTGGGTACAGGGACAAAAAAATGAAACCTTATTTTCTTTAATAATGGAACGAACTCCCACCCAAGAACTCGCGTAGCAGCGATGTAGGAGGCAGATTATTATAAGGTATTCCCTTGAAATACTTCAGGAATTTCAGGAGGCGGTAAGCCTCAGCATATTCTTCACAATTCTCTGGCACCAGTTGCAAGAGCGGTTCTGCCTGCATCTTGATGACAGCCAATTCGTAGAGCATCGCCGTATTGAGCATTGCATCCGCATTTTCCTGGAACGGGAAAATCCACTTGTTTTCTCCAGCACGCACTGAAGGCCAGCGATGGATGGTCTCCTGCGCACTCACACCTCTATATTTATTATCGCGGATGATACGGCGCAACAAACGGTTGTCGGTCGTAGGAATATAATTGTGATTATCAAGCAGAATGGTGGTTAAAGCCGAAGCATAGACGCGATAAATCTGCTCATCAGGAATCTGCGATGTCAGTTCCGGATTCAAGGCATGAATACCTTCCACCACCAGCACATTATGATCGTTCATCTTCAGTTTCTTTCCGCTTCTCTTACTCTTTCCGCTCTGGAAGTCATATTTCGGCAATTCCACCTCCTCGCCACGGAAGAGGGCATTAAACTGCTCATTGATGAGTTTCAGATCCAGGGCATAGATGCTCTCGTAATCATATTCGCCACTCTCATCCTTCGGAGTTTTCTCCCTATCTACAAAGTAATCATCGAGCGAAATCTGCAGAGGTTTCAAGCCGTTTACAGCCAGCTGGATAGACAGGCGCTTGCAGGAAGTAGTTTTACCCGAGGAAGAAGGACCAGCCAGTAGAACAAGCTTTACCCCCTTACGCTGGGCTATATCTTCAGCTATCTGGGCTATTTTCTTCTCTTGCAAAGCCTCACTGATATTGATAATATCGGTTGAAAATCCTGCAGTAACAGCCTGATTGAAATCGCCTATCGTACGGATACCGATGATATCCTGCCAGCGATGATGCTCCTTGAAGATATCAAACATCTTATCCTGTCTGGTGATTTCGCCCAACTGATCCGGATTCTTAAGAGAAGGAATACGCAGCAGCATACCGTCATAATACTTCTCCAGCCCGAAAAGATAAAGTTCAGAAGTATTGGTAAGGAGTGTACCATAATAATAATCCACGTAATCACCTATTTTATAATAGGTAGTATAGATAGAGCCGGAAGTCTTCAGGAGTTTCACCTTCTCCACATCTCCCTTTTCCTGGAAGAGTGCAATAGCATCCTCGGTAGGCACCATATATCTGCGGATAGGCATGTGGGCATCGATGATTTCCTGCATACGATTACGCAGCTTCCCCACCTCCTCCTCGGTAAGTTCCTTACCCAGACGCACATCCACATAAAATCCATTGGAAACAGGGATGTCGATAATCACATCAGGACTGGCAGGAAAAATATCCTTCACCGCCTTGCAGAGCACAAAGAAAAGCGTACGGGTATAGGCCCGGGAACCTGAAGAAGAAGTCATATCGAGGAACTCAAGGTCCTTGCTGTTATAAACACGATAATGCATGCCTTCCACCTTGTTATTTACCTTACAGGAGATAGGTCCATGGCTCATTTCAAGGCCAATTTCAGAAAAAACATCAAAAAGTGTGCTACCGATTGCTACTTTCTGAGTTTTTTTGTTATTTTTGCAACGGATTTGTATTACTTGTTTCATTTGCACTACGTTTATGTTACAATGTTTGACAATAATCCTGCTCCCAAGAAGGTATTTTCATACTTCCCAAGAGTAATCACTTACGTTCGGTAAAGATACGAATAAAAAAGCAACTACGGTGATTTTGAAAACATAAATTAAATTAAAATATGTCGATTTGGATATTTTTCAGGCTTATCGGTGCACTCGCCCTACTGATGTTCGGTATGAAGACGATGAGCGACAGTTTGCAGAAGATGGCTGGACCTCAGCTCCGCCATGTGTTAGGAACCATGACTACCAACCGTTTGACGGGCATCCTCACTGGTACGCTCATCACGGCTGCGGTGCAGTCTTCTACAGCCACGACGGTGATGACGGTATCGTTCGTCAACGCAGGTCTCCTCACGCTTGCCCAGGCCATCTCGGTCATCATGGGTGCCAACATTGGAACCACACTCACCGCATGGATTATGAGTGCCGGTTTCTCATTCAACATCACCGACTTTGTATGGCCGGCATTCTTCTTTGCCATCATCCTTATCTATAGTAAGAAGCGCAAGATCGTCGGCGACTTCATCTTCGGTATATCCTTTATGTTCCTCGGTTTGGGAACTTTACGTCAAACCGGTATCGACATGGATCTGGCTCACAATCAGCCGGTTCTGGATTTTTTTGCAAGTTTTGATCCCCACAGTTTTACCACTACCATCACCTTCCTCCTGATAGGTAGCGTACTCACCATGTGCGTACAGAGTTCAGCAGCCGTCATGGCGATTACGATGATACTCTGCTCCACCGGTGTATTGCCAATTTACCAGGGTATTGCGCTCGTGATGGGCGAGAATATCGGTACTACCGTCACCTCCAATGTGGCTGCGCTTACAGCCAATACACAGGCCCGAAGGGCGGCGATGGCACACATGGTGTTCAATGTCTTCGGTGTACTCTGGATACTCTGCGTATTCCGTCCGTTCATCCACCTCGTTTGCGGTTGGGTGGGTTTTGATGATGTGATGGAAAAGAACGATCCTCATTTCGTAGCCAATGCAGCCAAGCTCTCCTTTGTGCTTGCCGCCTTCCATACCACCTTCAACCTCTCCAACACCTTTATCCTGGTATGGTTTATCCCTCAGATAGAGAAGTTGGTATGCAAGATTATCCGTCCTAAGAAGAATGCTGATGAGGATGATTTCCGCCTGCGCTTTATCCAGAGCGGTATCATGAAGACTCCGGAAATCTCTGTTCTGGAGGCGCAGAAGGAGATTCACAGCTTCGCCGTGCGTATCCAGCGCATGTTTGGTATGGTGAAGGAACTCTTAGGCGAAACCAACGATGATAAGTTTGTCAAGCTCTATACCCGTATTGAGAAGTATGAAGGTATCTCAGACAATATGGAGATTGAGATTGCCAAGTACCTTGACCAGGTGAGCGATTCCCATCTCTCTGATGAAACCAAGGCTAAGATTCGCGCCATGCTCCGCGAAATTTCCGAGATAGAGAGTATCGGTGACAGTTGCTTCAATATTGCCCGTACCCTGAACCGCCGCATCCGTGGCAAGGAGGATTTCATCCCTTCTCAGTATGAGCACATGCATCAGATGATGGAGCTTACCGACAATGCCCTTACCCAGATGAACATCACCCTTGTAGGTCATAAGGGAGACAACGATGCCAACCTCTCATTCAACATTGAGAATGAGATCAACAACTACCGCAACCAGTTGAAGAGCCAGAACATCAACGATGTGAACAACCATCTCTATACCTATGCCATCGGTACGATGTATATGGACATCATCCAGGAGTGCGAGAAGCTTGGCGACTACGTAGTAAACGTAGTAGAGGCCCGCATGGGTGTAAGACAGCATGAGGCATAAGACTGTTTAAGATATCAGAAAAGTCCCACAGATTTCACAGATTTACACAGATTTAAGTTTTTGACTTCAAAAATCTATGTAAATCTGTGAAATCTGTGGGACTATGTATTTTTAGTTACTTTTTCGCTGAAAAAGAGACTATTTAGAAGTTTTTTGGCTCAATATAGACGACAACTCAATTTTTTGTTGTATTTTTGCAGGCGAAATTGCAATTTTATAATCATTAATGAAGATTTTAGTAACAGGTGCTTCGGGTTTTATCGGGAGCTACATTGTGGAGGAAGCTCTCCGACAAGGCATGGAAACATGGGCAGCAGTACGCCCTTCAAGTTCCAGAAAATACCTGCAAGACGAGCGCATCCATTTCATCAACCTCAATCTTTCTTCTAAGGAAGAACTTATCAGCCAGTTAGACGGACAGGAGTTCGACTATGTGGTTCATGCGGCAGGCGCTACCAAGTGTCTGCATGCAGAAGATTTCTATCGTGTGAACACCGAGGGTACCAAAAATCTCGTAGGTGCACTTATCGCCCTCAAGATACCTATCAAGCGGTTTGTATTCGTCAGCTCGCTCAGCATCTTCGGTGCCATCAGAGAAGAACAGCCTTATCAGGAAATCACGGAACATGATACGCCCCACCCTAACACAGCTTACGGCAAGAGCAAATGGGAAGCAGAGAAATATCTGGATAGCCTCGGCATCCAGTTCCCTTATATCATCCTGCGACCTACCGGCGTATATGGTCCAAGAGAGAAGGACTATTTCCTGATGGCAAAAAGCATCAAGCAACATGTGGACTTTGCCGTGGGATACAAGCGCCAGGACATCACCTTCGTATATGTACAGGACGTGGTGCAGGCCGTCTTCCTCGCTCTCGATCATGGTATGAACGGCAGAAAATACTTCCTCAGCGACGGAGGTGTTTATCAATCTACTGCATTCAGCGACCTGATCAGAAAGGAACTTGACAATCCTTGGATGCTGCGTATCAAAGCTCCTATCTGGGTTTTGCGCATCGTAACATTCTTCGGCGAATACATCGGCAGAATAACCGGAAAGATGTCGGCGCTCAACAATGACAAATACAACATCCTGAAACAGCGCAACTGGCGATGTGACATTGAGCCAGCCATGGACGAGTTGGGCTATCATCCACATTATCCTCTGGAGCGTGGCGTAAAACTCGCCATCAAATGGTACAAGAAAAACCATTGGCTCTGATTTCTGATCAAGGATCCGAAAAAGAAGGATTATTTGACAGGAAGGCCTAAAGGATTTGGCAGAAAACCCGACAAGATAAAGAAATAGATATTCATAAAGTTCAAAGAAAAACGTGATAAAAGATTATTTTAAGATAGAGAAGAACCCGAAAAAAGGGCTGTTGGCGCTGGAATGGGTGATGCTCGCCTATATGATTCTGACGGTAGCAACCATGCTCTTCACTTACACCAAACTCGTGAATCCCGAATCCATGATCTGGGGTCGCATCAGAGTGCTTGTGATGACGGGAGCGCTATGGGGTGTATATCGCATGGTACCTTGCAGGGCTACTAAACTTGTGAGAGTGGCGGCTCAGATGGCGCTGCTGGCATGGTGGTATCCAGATACTTACGAGATCAACCGCATGTTTCCCAACCTCGACCACGTGTTCGCAGGATGGGAACAGCAGCTTTTCGGTTGCCAGCCTTCACTCCTTTTCTCCAAAGCCCTTCCTTGGGCTGTGGTAAGCGAACTGATGGATATGGGCTATTTCATGTATTATCCGATGATAGCAGCCGTCGTATTCTTCTATTTCTTCTGCAGATACAGGGAGTTTGAGCGCATTTCCTTCGTAATGCTCGCCTCATTCTTCATCTATTATGTGATATTCATCTACGTGCCGGTAGCCGGTCCTACCTTCTATTTTGATGCAGTAGGCGTACGCGAAATCACCAAGGGAATATTCCCAGCCATGGGCGATTATTTCAACACCCATACCAACTGTCTGCCGTCTCCAGGCTACACCGATGGTATATTCTATCATCTGGTAGAGGATGCCAAGGCTGCAGGCGAACGACCAACGGCAGCTTTCCCAAGTTCGCACGTCGGAATCAGCACCATCTGCATGCTGATGGCATGGCATACAGGAAATCGCAAGTTGGTATATATCCTCCTGCCATTCTATGTGTTCCTCTGCATGGCTACCGTTTACATCCAGGCACATTATCTCATCGATGCCCTGGCAGGTTTTGTTTCTGCCGTCGTCATCTACTTCCTGCTGATGTATCTTTCCAAAGGAATGACAGAGAAAGTTGGAATAAGATAAAAATTCACAATAGTACAAAAAGACATGACCATCAAGAAAGATGGTGATTATCAAGTATATTATCCAATAACATTATATAATAAAGTAGAATTCATCTAGAACAATGAAGAAACTATTTATTGAAACTTACGGCTGCCAGATGAACGTGGCTGACAGCGAAGTAGTAGCCTCTGTGATGCAGATGGCTGGTTATGAAATCTGTGAAAAAGAAGAAGAGGCTGATGCTATTTTTCTTAACACATGCAGTATCCGAGAGAATGCGGAAAACAAGATTTATCATCGCCTCGACACCCTCCATGCTGAGCAGAAAAAGGGCAGAAAGGTAATCCTCGGAGTGTTGGGCTGTATGGCTGAGCGAGTGAAGGATGACCTCATCCAGAACCACTATGCCAACCTGGTTTGCGGTCCGGACAGCTATCTCAACCTGCCAGATATGATCGCACAATGCGAAATGGGCACCAATGCCATCAACATCGAACTTTCCAAGACCGAGACTTACCGTGACATCGTACCTCAGCGCATCGGTGGCAACAGAGTGAGCGGTTTCGTAAGCATCATGCGTGGCTGCAACAATTTCTGCCACTACTGCATCGTGCCTTATACCCGTGGACGCGAGCGCAGCCGTGATGCAGAGAGCATCCTGCGAGAGGTTCGCGATTTGCAGCAGCGTGGTTTCAAGGAAGTTACCCTGCTTGGCCAGAATGTAAACAGTTACGGTCTTTCACCATCAGGAAAGCGTGAGGAAGGCAGTCTTTCCTTTGCAGAACTCCTCCACATGGTAGCCCAGGCTGTACCAGATATGCGCGTGCGCTTCACCACCTCTAACCCAGAGGATATGACCGAGGACATCCTCCACGCCATCGCCGAAGAGCCAAACCTCTGCAAGCACATCCACTTCCCTGCACAGAGCGGAAGCAACAAGATACTGAAGCTGATGAACCGCAAATACACCCGCGAGGAATATCTGCAGCGCATCGCTGACATCAAGCGCATCATCCCAGGCTGCGGCATCACTACCGACATCTTCGTGGGTTATCATGACGAAACAGAGGAAGATCATCAGGAAACCCTCTCGCTGGTGAAAGAAGTTGGTTTCGACAGCGCCTTCATGTTCAAATATTCAGAGCGCCCGGGTACCTATGCTGCCAAGCACCTGCCTGACAATGTTTCGGAAGAAACCAAGATAGCCCGCCTCAACGAACTGATCAAGCTTCAGACAGAGGTGAGCGCAGAGCAGAACAAGAAAGATGAGGGTAAGGAATTCACCATCCTCATCGAAAACTTCAGCAAGCGTAGCCGTGAGCAGATGATGGGTCGCACAGAGCAGAACAAGGCGGTAGTCATCGATAAGGGCAACCACCATATCGGCGAATTCGTAAAGGTTCGCATCACCGGTTCCACCTCTGCTACCCTCTTCGGCGAAGAAGTGAAAGAATAACTTTCAACAAAGAAGAACGCAAAATAAAAGAATAACCCAAAATAAACCGAAAATGGCACTTTTACCTACCCAAAACAGGTAAAAGTAGCCTTTTTCTTCATACTTTTAGCGAAAAAACACAAAATCATTTTGTAGTTTTCTCTAAAAGCGCTATATTTGCAGTCTATGAAGGAATTCTTGCAAGTTTTAAAACGATTTGTCCCTCCATACAAAAGATATCTGGGACTATCCATATTATTCAATATCCTATCAGCGGTATTGAATATCTTTTCATTCGCAGCCTTGATACCAATCCTGCAAATCCTATTTCAGGTAGATGGCGGCATCCGTGCCAACGACTATATGACCTGGAACGGAGACTGGGGCACCCTCAAGGAAGTGGCCACCAACAACCTGTACTATTACATCCAGGAATTTATCGTGGAATACAGTGCATCGACCGCCCTTCTGGTGATCGGTCTGTTTCTGGCATTCATGACCTTCCTGAAGACGGGAGCCTATTTCCTTTCTTCCGCCACCATCATACCTATCCGTACTGGTATCGTGCGTGACATCCGCAACCAGCTCTACCAGAAGATTAATTCTCTCTCTCTGAGTTTCTTCAGCGAGGAGCGCAAGGGCGACATCATTGCCCGCATGAGCGGCGACGTACAGGAAGTAGAAAGCAGCATCATGTCATCTCTCGACATGCTTTTCAAGAACCCGATTCTGATACTCTTCTACTTCATCACCCTTATCTGCATCAGTTGGCAGCTCACTCTCTTCACCATTCTTTTTGTTCCACCTTTCGGCTGGTTCATGGGCTTGGTGGGCAAGAAACTGAAGGCACAGAGTACAGAGGCACAGTCGCTCTGGAGCGACACCATGAGCATGGTAGAAGAAACATTGGGCGGTCTCCGCATCATCAAGGCTTTCTGTGCAGAAAGCAAGATGAACTGGCGCTTTGACAAGGTAAACAGCGAATATCGCGACAACATCATGCGCGTGAACATCCGCCAGCAGATGGCTCATCCTATGAGTGAGTTCTTAGGCACCATCCTCATCGTAGTCGTATTGTGGTTTGGTGGCATTCTGGTATTGGATTACGGCCGTATCGATGGTCCAACCATCATCTTCTACCTGGTGATGCTCTACAGCATTATCAATCCGCTGAAGGAATTCTCCAAGGCAAGCTATAATATCCCCAAGGGACTTGCCAGCATGGAGCGTATCGACAAGATTCTCCAGGCAGAAGTGGAAATCAAGGACAAGGAGAACCCGGAGCATATCGCTTCCTTCGAACATCAGATAGAGTTCCGCCACGTATCATTCGCCTATACAGACAATAAGAGCGACGAACTGATATACGTGCTGAAAGACATCAACCTCGTGATTCCGAAGGGCAAGACCGTGGCACTCGTAGGTCAGAGCGGTAGCGGTAAGAGTACGATGGTGGATCTGATTCCACGTTACTATGACGTGCAGGAAGGCGAGGTGCTCATCGATGGCATCAACGTGAAAGACCTGGCCGTAAATGATCTCCGCCAGCTGATAGGCAATGTAAACCAGGAGGCTATCCTCTTCAATGCCAGCTTCAAGGACAACATCCGTTTCGGCAAAACCGATGCTACCGACGAGGAAATCGCCAATGCAGCAAAGATAGCCAATGCCTACGACTTTATCATGAAGTCGGAACATGGATTTGATACAGGAATCGGTGACCGTGGAGGCAGACTTTCCGGTGGTCAGCGCCAGCGTGTAAGCATCGCCCGTGCCATCCTCAAGAATCCTCCTATCCTCATTCTCGACGAGGCTACTTCTGCTCTTGATACAGAGAGCGAGCGCCTGGTGCAGGATGCTTTGGAGAAACTGATGAAGACCCGTACTACCGTAGCCGTGGCTCACCGCCTGAGCACTATCAAGCATGCAGACGAAATCTGCGTGATGCATGAGGGAAGAATCGTGGAGCGTGGTACTCACGATGAACTGATAGGCAAAGACGGATATTATAAGAAATTGCACGATATGCAGCAGGTGTAATAACAATGTTAAGTGTTGAATGTTAAATGTTAAGTTGCATTCTTGCTTATATATATAATAAGGTGTAAATCATAGGACTTATGACAAAGATTGTTTATGCGCTGTTTTATGCAATATCGCTGCTGCCATTCAGGTTGCTCTATTGCATTGCCGATTTCGAGTACTTCATGATGTATCGCATCATCAAGTACCGCAGAGGCATTGTGCGTAAGAATCTCACCACTTCCTTTCCGGAAAAGTCTGCCGAAGAAATCGCAGCTATCGAAAAGAAATTCTACCGCTGGTTCTGCGATTATTTCTTTGAAGCAGTCAAGTTGCTGAGTATCAGCGACAAGGAACTCCGCCACCGCTTCCATGTTTACAATAGCGAGGAAGTGGAAAAATGTTTTCAGGAGGGTCAGGATGTAGCAGCCATCCTCGGACATTACTGCAACTGGGAGTGGCTCTCATGTGTAGGCATCGAACTGCCAAAATCCCGCAAGATGGGTCTCATCTATCATCCTCTGTACAACAAGGCCTTCGATGAACTCTTCAAGCGCATCCGTTCTCACGAAGAAAATGGAGTGCCAGTTCCCAAGAAAGATATCCTCCGCTATCTGGTAGATTACAAGCGCAGGGATATCCGCAGCATCTTCGGCTACATCAGCGACCAGGGGCCTAAATGGGAGAACATCCACCTGTGGCTTCCTTTCCTCAACCATCCCGAAACTCCTGTGTTTACAGGAGGCGAAAGAATCATGAGAAAGATGAACGATGCCGTATTCTATGTAGAGATGTCGCGCCCGAAAAGGGGCTATTACACAGCCACTTACAAGCTTATCACCCGCGAGCCGAACGCTCTGCCGGAGCATGAGATCACCCGTCGCTTCTTCCAGATGTTAGAAGAAACCATCCGTAAGAATCCTCCTTATTATCTCTGGACACACAACAGATGGAAGCGAACCAAAGAGGAGTTTGACAAGCGATACGAAGTGGTGAAGGGGAAAGTTGTACCAAGAGAATAGAATGGATTACAAGAAACGATTTCCAAAAACGATTCTAAGAAATGAGAAAGATAAAGATAAATCCAAAATATGAATACCTGAGAAGTTTCATCGAGAGCATTCCTGATGTTTTCGAAGAGAAGGGACGTGAGATTTATAAAAGCCGCAATACCATCAAGGTAATGAATACCCCTGAAGGCCTAAGTATCAATGTAAAGCGATACCATATACCTCACGGACTGAATCAGATGATCTATTCATGGGGAATCAGGGTACCTAAAGGTAAACGCGCTTACGAATATGCCAGAATTTTAAAAGATAAGGGGATAGGAACGCCAGAAGTCATTGCACTTATTGAAGAAAGAGGTCTTCTGAATATGCTGGGATTCACCTACCTCATCACGATACAATGTGATTACGGACACACCATGTATGAAACTGGTGACCAGAATTTTACAGACCACACCTCTATAGCCAAAGCTCTGGCTCATTTTGCAGCAAATATCCATAACCATAAAGTATTGCACAAAGACTTCACACCAGGCAACGTACTATGGAAAAAGGATGATGAAGGCTATCATTTCATGATTGTAGATATAAACCGCATGAACTTTGGCACAGTCAGCATAAAGAAAGGTTTATATAACCTGCGTAAATTCTGGGGTCCAAAAGAATTCATGAAAACCCTCGCATCAGAATATGCATTGATACGAAATGCTAATCCTGAAGAAGCCGTTGACTATGTAATGAAAGAACGGGCAAAATTCTGGAAACGCTATCAGAAGAAACATGAAATACCATTCCTGCTTGAACTGTAATCAAGCAAGAATGGTATTTTCTTATCCGTGAAATCTGACTATTCCTTCAATTTGTCCGAATAATTTCTAACCATCATTTCATAAATCAGTTTAAACCAAATCAGTACCACCGGAAGGGCTTTCAGCGCATAAGGCTGCACATAAGTCTTGCGTATAAACTTCGGGAAAAGATCAGAAGGAGACAAACTCGTCAGGATAAAAGCAAAAATCATCAAAGCAATGTCCCAACGAGAACGCTTCCACGGAACAGCAACAAACCAAAGAGCTACTCCCACAAAAGCAATGATATAAGTACTCGACTCGCTACCCGTACTGAAGAGTACAACAAACATCAGAACCGAAGCAAGGAAAGCATATCGGAAATACAGATTTTTATATTGCGAAAAGCGCAGATAAGGAGCGCAAAAAGCCAATATTCCAGGAACAATCAGCCATAAATCAGAATAAGTGGAAACATGCGATATTTTTCTCACTAATCCTAACAAAGACTGATTTTGCATCGTAGAAAACATATTCTCCATATTCTTACCTGCCAAACTCATTTTCCATTCCTGATATTGACCTATAATATATTCTGGACTACTAATCAACATCGGCAAGACAAAGAACAAAACAGCCCACCCGACCAACGAAGCAACAAATTTGACCTTATGCTTGGAGAAGAAGAAGAAAGCCAATCCTACAACACCATAAAGTTTGACAAACGTACCAATCATGATAAAACACGCAGCCAAAATATCTTTCTGTTTCTCCACACAATAAAAGGATGCCACGATAAGAGCAACCGTCACAATATTAAACTGGTCCATGAATAAAGCTGTAAGCAACTCATGAGCACAGAACCAATAGATAAATATTTGTTTACCTTGATTCAGAGGCAGTTTTCGGATACACACATAGAGAAGCAAAGCCATCAACACATGCCACAAAATAAGCCCCACAGGAAGAGGGACAACTGCAAACGGAGCGATAATCAAACTGAAGAACGGACCATAATGATTCGTATCAAAATACTCTGCATAAGGAGCGTAAAGAGACGTCTGATTCCACGTATGCCAAAAAACATATTTGAATATCAAAAAGTTGTTACACTTATGAAACTTGATAAGCGCAGATCCCAAAGCCAGCAAGAGCCAAAGCCAAAGTAATGTGCGCGGGTCGGTAAAAAAAGGACGCTTCAAGAACTGCTTCAAGCGTGAAAGAGTTTCATTCATTTGATTTATCTGTTTATTAATCATTATACATATTAGTCATAAATCTTCCTCCTTATCATTTTCCAGCTATATCGCGAACAAAGATAGAAAAAAAACATGTAATGAGCAAATATTTCTATAATTATTTTGCAAAATCAGAATTTTATTGTAACTTTGTATGGAATAAAGATTTTTCAAAATAACAAAACATGAAAATAGGCTTTGATGCAAAAAGAGCAGCACAAAATCGTACTGGTCTTGGCAATTATAGTAGATTTATAATCAGAATATTGTCGGAGCTACGCCCCGACAACGAATACCATCTATATACACCAAAGCCTCATCGCATACCATATCTGAAGGAAATACCCACATTAAACCAACTTTTCCTTCATTTTCCATCCAAGGGTATATGGAAAGAACTAAGTTCCCTTTGGAGAATCTGGGGTATCAGCAGGGATATACAGAAAAATGGTATTGACTTATTTCATGGTTTGAGCAACGAGTTGCCTTTAAACATTGGTACTCCGGAAGATAGAAAAAAGAAATATGGAGAAAAACGATGCAAATACATCGTGACTATCCACGACCTGATCTTTCTTCATACACCTCAGTATTATCATTGGATAGACCGCAAAATTTATCAATATAAATTTCGCAAGGCTTGCCAAAACGCAGACCGCATCATTGCCGTCAGTGAATACACCAAACAGGAAATTATAGATTATTTCCATACACCAAAAGAAAAAATTGATGTAGTTTATCAGGGTTGTGACCCTGTATTCTCTCAAGAAATTGCTCAAGAAAAGCTGGAGGAGGTAAGAGAAAAATATTCGCTACCAGAAGAATTTGTGCTCTATGTAGGAAGCATTGAAGAACGGAAGAATCTTCTATTGTTGGCAAAAGCGATAGCTCTGCTTGCCAAAGGAGAATGCAGAGCAGAATGTCTTGCAGAGAATCAGAGGAAAAAAGAAATACAGGTAGTAGCAGTAGGACGCCACACTCCATATGTAGAAGAAATACAAAGCTTTCTGAAGGAACAAGGCATAGAGCATCTGTTTCATTTCTATCATAAAGTACCTTACGAAGATTTGCCATCGTTCTACAAATTGGCACAAATTTTCGTTTATCCTTCCCAGATAGAGGGATTCGGAATTCCACTTCTGGAAGCCATCAGCAGCGGAGTTCCAGCTATCGGATGTACCGGTTCTTGTCTGGAAGAAGCAGGAGGTCCCGATTCGATATATGTCGCACCAGACGATGCTCAAAGCATGGCTGCAACTCTCCTCAACGTTTCATCCGACGCTCTATTACGTCAGAATATGATCATGCGGGGCAGAGAATATGCCAAACGCTTTACCGACGAAAAGCTGTTTCATTCCCTATATGAAACATACCAAAAAATATAATCATCAGAACAACTGTAAAAAAGAAATATGAAACAAAACAGACTTTGCTACATAAGCCAGAATTACTATAATCTATCTGGCGCATACAAGTCACTTTGAGGAGCTGCTACAACAAGAATACTGAAATCTTTGTATTTTAGCAAAAAATCTGCGATTATTTCTTTGTATTTTAGCAAAAAGTTGACGTTTATATCTTTGCATTTTAGCATTTTTACAATTTAAATGCTTGATATTAAGCAAAAAACATGTAATTTTGCAATCAAAAAAAAGGAAATACAAAATGGAGCAAAGACAATATATTACCAGACAAATAGACAAGGCTTTGATAGCATGGAAAAACAATCCACGACATAAGCCTTTGTTACTACGTGGCGCAAGACAAGTGGGCAAATCCTCCTCCGTACGCCATCTGGGCAAGCAATTCGAGAATTTCGTTGAAGTTAACTTTGAGCGAAAGCCACAGTTTGCCCAAATTTTCCAAGGAGACTTAAGTGCCCGTCATATAGTTGAAACATTAAAATCAATAACAGGAGAGGCAATCATTCCAGGAAAAACTTTACTTTTCTTGGACGAAATACAAATGTGCCAAGAGGCCATTTCTGCTCTTCGTTTTTTTTGGGAAGACTTACCTGAATTACATGTTATTGCAGCAGGTTCTCTGTTGGAATTTGCACTAAATGAAATTCCAACTTTTGGCGTGGGCAGGATTCATTCTATGTTTATGTACCCAATGTCTTTCGATGAATTCTTGGGAGCACTTGGTATGCAAAGCTTATTACAAGCCAAAGAAATTGCCAACCCTACCCAACCTTTACTTCCTGTCTTACACGACCAATTAGCTGCTCTCTTCCGCACTTATCTGATGGTCGGCGGAATGCCTGAAGTTGTCTCTACATGGCTCTCTGCTCATAGCTACGAAGAGTGCCAATCCGTACAAAAAGAAATAGTATATACCTATGAAGTTGACTTTGCGAAATACAAGAAACGCGCCAACACCACATTGCTTCGGCTCACCTTACATAGTGCAGCTCATCAAATAGGAAGTAAGTTCGTATATAGCCAAGTATCACGCGATTTCAGATCTGTCCAAATAAAAGAGGCTCTTAGCCTTCTAACTTTGGCAGGATTACTTATACCAGTCTATAACACTGCAGCCAATGGTTTCCCGCTGGGTGCAGAAGCAGATGAAAGTTGCGCAAAATACCTTTTCTTGGATAGCGGGCTTCTTCTATCCATCTTAGGCATGGACTTAGGTAGCATAACAACCCTTTCAGAGCAAATACTCATAGGCAATGCCACCGACTTGGTAAACAAGGGACATATTACAGAGATGGTAGCAGGACTGGAAATCATCAAAAACATGCCTCCAGACAGCATTCCTTCTCTGTTCTTTTGGATGCGCAGCGCAAAGAGTTCTTTAGCTGAAGTAGATTACGTTATGGCAAAAAATATGAAGATTCTTCCGATAGAGGTAAAAGCCGAAGTGCGTGGCGGAATGAAGAGCCTTTATGCTTTTATGGAGACAAAACACATCGATCATGCCATTCGAACCTCATTAGAAAACTTTGGGAGTTTTACTAAAGACAATGGGAAAATAGACATCTATCCTCTTTATGCATTAAGGAGCTTGGTAATAATGAAATAATCAAGGCTCCAACTAAAACAGAAAGAGGAGAAGTTTACCTACGATAAAAGATAAAGTTTCCTAAATTACACCTTCGAGTATAATACTTTGGGTATAATTTCGTAACTTTGCAGAAAATCAAGACATTAAGAGCATGAACAAACAAAACAGACTTTGCTACATAAGTCGCAACTACTATAATCTTACATCAGCTGGCAACAAGGCTAAGACGGACAACGAGGATACACTCGATGAAATGGGAGCCGTCAACCTGGGTCTGCATCGAACGGTAAGAAACAGCAAGATTATCGCATTTTTCCTTGATCTTGCAGGAATTCTCCGTGCCTGCCTATTGCTTCAAAAAGGCGACACTCTTTTCTTGCAATATCCTGTCAAAAAGTACTTTTCTTTCTTATGCAAAATAGCAAGAATGAAAGGAGCCAAGACCGTTTCCCTCATTCACGATTTAGGTTCTTTCCGCAGAAAGAAACTGACCGTAGAGAAAGAAATCAGCCGTCTCTCCCATAGCGACTATATCATCGCTTCCAACGAGAACATGAAGAAATGGCTCAAGGAGCACGGAATGCAGAAGCCAGTGGGTGCCCTCGGCTTATTTGACTATCACTCAGCTTCACCATGTCAGGAAAAAGCGTCAGACAGGAAGCAGCCAAAAGTAGTCTATGCCGGCGCTCTAAGCATGAAGAAGAATTCATTTCTGGTAGAACTTTCCAAGACGCTGACCAATTGGCAACTGCTGGTTTGCGGAAACAAGGAAGGACTACAGGGCTTGAAAGAGAATCCGCTCATCACTTATCAGGGATTTGTGCCTTCAGAAGATTTCATCAAGAGTATTGATGCCGACTTCGGGTTAGTATGGGATGGCGATTCACTCGACACCTGTTCGGGCGAATATGGTCAATACCTAAAATGGAATTCTCCACATAAGGTTTCCTTCTATCTCCGTGCCGGTTTACCACTCATCATCTGGAAAGAGGCAGCCGTAGCGCCTATCATCGAAGAAGCAGGAGCAGGTATTGCCATCAATTCGCTGAAAGAGTTGGATGAAAAGCTTGCCAATCTCACCTTCGACGACATCGCAAATCTGAAGCAAAATGCAAAACGCCTGGCCGAAAGACTGAACCATGGGCACTTCCTTCGCCAAGCATTAGACATTTATTTCTCTACCCATCAGCAACGCTGACTATTTGGGACATTTCAAACTAACGAAACAGGTTACTGGAGTAACTTGAAACAGAACGGAACGAAAAATAAACAATATATATTTGCTACATTCAATATAAAATAGTACCTTTGCAAAAATATCATAAGCAAGCATGACAAAAGAAGAGCTGATATGGCAAAGATATTGGACATAAGTACTACAGCTATAGACAACAATATTAAATGGCTAAAAGATAATGACATAATAGAAAGAATAGGAAACGACCGTAATGGTTAGGCAAGTTAAATCATAGTGTTAACAAACCACCAAGATTAGTTTTATATTCAAAGACCATTATATTTATGAAATACGTATTAATTGACTTAACACGCTATCAAGATAAGTGTGGATTTGGAGAAATCGCCAACAATGTTGGCGAACATCTCAAAGGCGGTATCATTGATGATATTCACTTTACTGTTCTTGTACTAGAAAAATATAAAGGTGTCTTAGGAGATGCCGTTGATTACGTTACCGTAGAGCATCTGGACAAAGATCTCAAGGCTTTAGGACACAAGATTGACTTATGGCATACCACAGACCAACTGTTCATCAAACGCAGACATGCCAAAGGCATGATAAATCTTCTCACTGTACATGATTTGAACTTTTTATTTGAGAAAAAAGGCATTCATCGTCTCAAACGCTTACTGAAACTCAAATGGTTTGTTAAACGTTCAGATTGCATTACTGTCATTTCCGAATATGTAAAACGAGATTTACTCAAACATGTAAACCTTGGGAAAAAGCCACTAAGAGTTATCTATAACGGAATACAAGACACAACCAAAGAAGAACAAAAGCGACCTAACTTTGTGAATATAGACGACAAATTCTTTTTCACAATAGGCCAAACAAGAAAGAAAAAAAATTTTCATACATTAATACCTATGATGAAGTACTTTCCTAAATATAAACTATTTATATGTGGGAAAAAATGTACAAGCTACCTCAAAGAACTACTGGAAATAAAAGAATATTGCCATGCAGACAACGTCATCATAGCTGGTGAAATCACCAATGAAGAACGTAACTGGATGTATGCTCATAGCGAAGCTTTCTTGTTCCCAAGTCGATTAGAAGGTTTTGGACTTCCTGTTTTAGAAGCGATGCGCTACAATTGCAAAGTTTTCTCTTCTCGATACACCAGCCTACCAGAAATCTGCAAGAACCACGCAACCTACTTTGACTCTTTTGAGCCAGAAGAAATGGCTAATACTATAAATGAAGGACTGGCCAATTGGGACAGAAATGGGGAATTATCCCTTGCTGCAAAAGAATACTCTATGAGTTACAATTATGACAAATACATGAAACAATATCTTACCTTGTATAAAGAATTGCTTCATTTGAAATAAAGTCCATAAAACAATATGCTCTCTTCTATTTTTTGAAGAGAGCGTACTTTACCACATGGACGACATGAGAAATCATCAAATCTATCTGACGGCTTAACTTTCTCTTACGCCAACTCCCATAAATACGATGTTCGGCAAAAGTTTTTTCTGTACGAGGATACTTTTTACGAGGCAACAAATATGAAGTTGGATATACGTGAAAACCTTCCAACAATTGTGTGCTCCGAATATTCATATCAAACTGTAATTGCTTTGCGATACGTTCCATAATAATTGGAGAGATTGTGGTATTAAAAGAGCCATCATCATTCTTAAAATGATGATTTTTGTAATACTCCCAAACTTTTTGACAGAAAGCATTACCATGAGGAGCCATAAAGAAAGCTGCCTGCAATCCTGTCTTGGTTTCGCCTTCTTCTGTCATAAAAGTAGTAAATACATTCTTCTGCATAAACTCATCAAAACGCTTATACAAGAAGATATCACTATCCATATAAACACCTCCGTGAACATATACAGCATAGAATCTGACAGCATCCGCAGCAAAAGCCCATTTGTGAGCCTCCAATGCTTCGTCTATAAACGGACACCCTATCGCCTTAGCTTCCTTATATCCCCATAATTTTATCTCATAATCGGGGATAATGCGCTTCCACGAATCCAAGCAGACCTTTATCTCTACAGGATAAGGATCATTGCTAAACCAACAAAGATGAATGAGTTTTGGTATCATTATTTTTGCTGCAAAGGTATGAAAAGTTATCAAAAAAACAAAAAAAAGCAAGGATTATTTGTGGCATTCAATAAAATTGAGTACCTTTGCAGCCATAAGCGGCACAAGTTTTAACATTTATTATTTATCTCACATGCAAAGTTACAGACGCAACGATGTTATAGAATACAAAAAGAATTAGTATTATCACAGAATTAATATAGGATTAAAACAGTTATGAATAAAAAGCAATTAAAAATTGTAACAAGCGTAGCAATTGTGATTTTAATCTTGTCCATCCTCCCCATCTTTTGGATCGGACAATATTTGCACCCATTTTCTGATGATTATGTCTTTGGAGCAGAAGCATACAAGACATGGAATGCCACCCATTCTGTAAGTGCATGCCTCCAAGGAGCATGGAATGTAGCCGTTAGCATGTACCATATTTGGCAAGGCACCTACTCTGCATGCTTTTTGATGGCTTTGCAGCCTGGAGCTTTTGGCATGTATTGGATTGTGCCCATTGTTCTTGCGTCAAGTATCGTCATATCAACATATGCGCTATTATTCATGATAATGAGGAAGTTACTGCATACCACAAAGATGGAATTTTTATACGTATCTACCATCTTTGCACTCATCAACATACAATTCGTCCGTTCTGCCTACGATGCCTTTTATTGGTATAATGGAGCGATGTACTATACTCTATACTTTAGTCTTTCCTTATGTCTGGGGGCTTTACTCATCGCATATTACCAATCCCAAAGCACACCCAAATGGGTTATTGGTGCACTTACTATCATCCTCGCCCTATTCCTTGGCGGAGGCAACTTTGTCTCTGGCTTTGGAAGTGCCGCTATATTATTCACAACCATTGCCATCATCTGTATCGAGCAAAAGAAATTACCCAAATTCCTTACAGGTGTCTTGACAGTTTACTTAGCAGCCTTTGCATTTAGTATCTTAGCACCAGGTAATGCTTTTCGTGAGTTAGCCGTAAAGGAGTATCACCCGACCATTATAGAAGCTATTGGCATTACCATAAGCAAAAGTATTGGATTCATCGGTGACAGAATCATTAGTTTCATGTCACTCACCTTTGTTACTTTGGTGCCAACAGTAAGTAAATTGGCTCGCAAATCAAATTTTAAATTCTCTCACCCATGGCTATGCATTGCCATCACGTTTGGCTTATTTTGCAGCTTCTTCTTCCCACATTGCTACGCCATGGGATACGAAGGACCTTTCAGAGTGCAAAATGTTTATACCTATGCACTATTCTGGCTTATTCTGACCAACATGTATTACCTTTCAGGTGCGTTGGCAAGAAAGGAAGAAAACAAAGCGCCTCTGAGTTCTGCCATTTGTCAGGTAGCGACTGCTACAAAATTGAAATTTAAGAATACCATTAAATATTCATACATTTATACAATTCTTATATTTGTATTGGCTATAGCCGTTAAACCATCCACCACCAATCGCACACTCAGCCTTCTTATCAAAGGAAAGATACAAACAAGCGACAAAGAAATGAAAGAAAGGGAAGAACTATTGGGGAGGCTTTACAACAACTCTATTGTCGAATTGAAGCCTTTAAAAACAAAACTTCCTTCTGATACCCATTACGATGCTTTGCCTGATCCTGGATATTGGGTAAACCAAGCTATTGCCATGTATTACGGCAAGCAAGAAGTCTTCACAACAAATAGTTACAATATCAATAATGAGAATACATATCTCATGAAACACTACAAGAAAGATGTAGGTCCAAACAACTTGAAATACAAGACATTCATAGAGCAGGACTCTCATCCGACTTATCTCACACAACGAATTAAAAAAGCAAGTTATTAGGCAATAAGTACAAAAACGAACATATTCTTCACTATTTCACTGGAAGAATATGCTCGTTTTGTTTCTTTTAGGATAATTCTTTGTATTTTAGCAAGAACTTGCCATTTATGTCCCTGTGTTTTAGCAAATAAACTTGTCTTATACCTTTGTATTTTAGCATTTTTATAAATTAAACATCTGATATTTAAGAAAATAACTTCTCTCCAGAAGAGGCTTATATTTTGCACTTACTATCATAAGCATAAAGATGAATTGCGCTTCAAATATCCGCCCTAATATTTCCTGCTAAAAGTTTGCATATTCGCATATCTTTTCTTACCTTTGCGGCAAAATGATACATAAATAAAAAAGCAAGCAAAACTCTTATGAAGAAGTATGATTATCTCATCGTTGGTTCCGGTCTCTTCGGAGCCACATTCGCCCACCTTGCCCATAAGCAAGGCAAAACTTGTCTGGTAATAGATAAGCGACCACATCTGGGCGGAAATATCTATTGCGAGAATATTGAGGGCATCAATGTGCATAAATATGGGGCGCATATCTTCCATACTTCCAATAAGGAGGTGTGGGATTTCGTCAATGCCATCGTTGAGTTCAACCGTTACACCAACTCGCCTGTGGCCAATTATAAAGGCAAGCTCTACAACCTGCCTTTCAATATGAACACCTTCTATCAGATGTGGGGCGTTACCACTCCTGAAGAAGCACAAGCCAAAATAGATGAACAGAAGGCGGAAGCTGTAGCAAAAATGAAGGCTGACGGCGTAAGCGAGCCGCGCAATCTGGAGGAACAGGCACAGGTACTCATCGGTAAAGATATCTACGAGCGACTCATCAAAGGTTATACCGAGAAGCAATGGGGGCGTAAGTGTACCGACCTGCCTGCCTTCATCATCAAGCGCCTGCCAGTACGACTCGTCTTCGACAACAATTACTTCAACGACAAGTATCAGGGCATCCCGGTAGGTGGCTACAACAAACTGATTGACGGCTTGCTCGAAGGTATCGACACCATGACTTCCGTGGATTTCTTTGCAGACAACATCCAAAAATTAGCAGAGAACAAAGAGGCTTCCCAGAAAGCTGGACTGATTAAAGACTGTTGGCAGGAAATCGCCGAGGAACTAGTTTTCACAGGAAAAATAGACCAGTTCTACGACTACCAGTTCGGGAAACTCAACTATCGCACCGTACGCTTCGAACAGGAAATCATCGACAGCCCTAATTATCAGGGAAATGCCGTGGTAAATTATACTGAGCAAGAAGTGCCATATACCCGAGTGATAGAACACAAGCACTTCGAAATGTTTGGTGCAGAAGTTTACAATTGTCCAAAGACTGTCATCTCCAAGGAATATTCCACAGAATGGAAGGATGGCATGGAGCCTTATTATCCAGTAAATGATAAGGAGAATTCCGAACTATACGCTCAATATAAGAACCTGGCAGATCAGGAAAAGGATGTTATCTTTGGTGGTCGCCTTGCCGAATATAAGTATTACGACATGGCGCCAATCATAGAGAAAGCATTGGCTATGTTCAAGTAATTCATCATATCTTTCGCTTTTTATGTAAAACTTCTCGTAATTAATAGTACTCGATAAAAAGATGAGAATGGAGATAAAAGGATAAAGTTTCCTAAATTATACCCTTGGGTATAATACCTTTGGGTATAATTTCGTAAATTTGCAGAAAATCAAGACTTTAAGCATATGAACAAGATACCATTCGAATATGGTTCTATCGCTGAAAATGAATATTTCATTGATAGAATCGAAGATAGAAAAGACCTCAAGACTTTCCTTGGAGGAGGCATCAACGTGATGCTAATCTCTCCAAGAAGATGGGGTAAGTCTTCCCTTGTCAAAGCTGCAATGGAAGAGCTGAAGCAAGAACAGAAGGATGTGCGAGTATGCTATCTGGATGCCTTCAAGATTTTCTCTGAGGAAGAGTTCTACAACAAGTTTGCAAGTGCAGTACTCCAGGGAGTTTCTTCCACAATGGAAAAGAGATGGGCCGACATCGTAAAGTTCATCCAATCCATATCTCCAAGCCTCACCATCAACAGTGACCCAGTGAATGCCGTAGAAGTTAATCTAAACTTCAAGCCCCTAAAAGAAAGTGCCGAGGAAATTCTCAATCTTCCAGAAAAGATAGCCAAGGCAAAAGGCATCCATGTCATCGTGTGCATTGATGAGTTCCAACAATTGGCGAATCTGTCTGGCTGGAAACGACTAGAAGGAACCATGCGTTCGGTCTGGCAGGGACAACATAGTACGACCTATTGTCTCTATGGCAGTAAACGCCACATGATGATGGATATATTCGGCAACTCGAAGAATCCATTCTATCGTTTTGGACAGATGATGGCATTGAAAAAGATTGCCAAGGAGTACTGGAAGCCTTTTATACATGATAGTTTCTACAATCATGGCAAGACTATCAGCGATGATATGATTGAGCGAATCTGCAATACCGTACAATGCCACTCCTGGTATATGCAGCAATTCTGCTTTCTTATCTGGACACGTACGGCAACAGAGGTGACAGAGGAAATCTACCAGTCACAGCTTACCAAACTTCTGGACACCAATGCCGATATGTTCATTACCGATATTGATGGTATGCCTGCCTCACAGATAGCATTCCTGCGTGCCGTCTGCATGGGAGAGACCCATTTCAATGCCCAGCAGGTTGTAGCAGAATATGGACTCGGTGCTCCACGCACCATCACCAAGAACAAAAAGACTCTTGTAGAAAGAGACTTCATTGAGAAATCGGGCGATGGCTTCAAGATGGTTGACCCCGTCTTCGAACTGTGGTTCAAACGGGAATACTGCAACATTTTGCCTCAATAAGATATAGGAGAAACAATGTAAACCGATTAATTCCCCATCACGCAGCCAAAGCGTGATGGGGAATTTCTGTTTTTTAGCAAAGATTAATAAGCAAATTAGCCAGTATCTCACAAAATATCAATACCTTTGTACTCATGAAACAGATTATGAAGAAATTATTTCCACATACTTTGTGGAACAGAGATACAACTTCTCTGTTGGGATGTGCAGCCAGTAAATTTATCGTATTCGATATCATCTGGTGCCTGCAGACTACTTTCACCTCTTTTTCCCTGCCAGAGGTGTATGTCAATTCCCTATTGACAGCTCTGCTGTTCATCCTCCCATTTATGCTTACCGGTAAGAAATGGTTAGAATATCTCGTGCTCTTTATTCTAGACGGACTGCTCATCAGCAACCTGATGTATTGCCGTACCTACAACTCGATGATACCTCTGGAAAGTTATCTGCTGGTTAGCAATCTGAGCGATTTTACGGCGAGTGTGATTGACTCGATGAGATGGATAGATGCCCTACTCCCGCTATCTACACTTATCTGCATCTATTCTCTCCATAAGAGAAAGAACCGAGGAGCAGAAGCGTCTGGAAGAGAGCGAGGAGCTTACGCCCTGCGAATCAAGCAATACGCCTTAACCACACTTGCAGCATTCCTGCTTTCTGTTATTTTAATCTTTGCTAAAGGAGGACCAGAAAAGGCATTCAATAACTTGGATAATGCCAACATGTACACCTGCAAAGTGCCAATGTACACCATCTTTGGCAATTTGATACACGAAGCGAACCAACAAAAAACGGTATTTACCCCTAAGATAAAAGCAGAAATTGATAACTGGATGAAACATCAACCAGCCTATCAGCCACTCGCTGACAGTATCGCCAGGAAGAAAACCCTAGTAGTCATCTTCTGCGAATCGCTAGAAAGTTGGGCAATCAACCGTAAGGTAGAAGGTAAGGAAATCACTCCAAACCTGAACCGTTACATCGCCGACAGTCATACTCTCTATGCTCCACACGTTCTCACTCAGGTGAAAGGCGGACGCAGCATAGACGGACAGCTTCTGGTAAGCACAGGTCTGTTGCCGCTGATGAGCGGATGCTACGCCATGCAATTTCCTTTTACCCACTATCCTTCATTGGTTAAGGCGATGAAGGAAGAGCATCCCGACCTGAGTTCTTATCTGATGACGGTGGACAAGCCTATCACCTGGAACCAGTCTGTGGTAGCAGAAAACTTCGGCATCAGCCAGATGTTCTTCAACGACCAGTGGGTGAACGATGAGAAAGTGGGCAGCCGCAAGAAACTGGGCGATGTATCCTTCATGAAGCAGATTGTGGCAAAGCTCAAGAAAGGCGGAATCATGAAGAAGGGAAAAAGTAATTATCTGCAGATTGTAACTTACTCCGGTCACAACCCATTCGTCCTCTGCCCGACAACCTGAAGCGCATTCATTTTAAAGGCGATTATCCGGAAAAGATGCGCGACTTCATGATCATGGCCAACTATACCGACCACGGTTTGGGCATCCTCCTCGACTATCTGAAGAGTCGCCCGGACTACAAGGATATGATGATTGTGATAATTGGCGACCACGAAGGTCTTGCTGCCGACCGCAAACCTATCTGCGAATCGCCAGCCGCCAAAGGCATCGTAAGCAACAAGCAGTTTACTCCTTTCATAGTTGTAAACGCTCCTGTAGGTGGAATATATAATAAGGTGATGGGACAGGTTGACCAATATCCTACCATCCTCAACCTGATGCATCTGGATCACTACAAATGGAAAGGTATGGGACAGAGCATCTTTGATCCTCGCAAATATCCTGCTGCTGTAGGTTCAGATAATATGAACGTAGAAACGACAGGTAATGTACCGGAAAAGGAAATCAAGCGACTCACCCAAGCCCATCGCATCTCGGATTTTCTGATTCGCTACGACAAAATTATAAAATAAGACTTCGATAAGACATGAACATCAAGTACAACAAAGCCCTGTGGATTGTCACCATCCTCGCTATCGTGATGCTGATTCCTTTCCTCGGGCTCACCGATTTCAATACCAAGGGAGAGCCGCGCGAGGCTGTAGTTGCTTACACCATGCTGGAGCATGGCAACTGGATATTGCCTATCAATAATGGAGGCGATATTCCTTACAAGCCACCATTCTTCCACTGGTGCATCGCCTTCTTCTCGCTCTTTGCCGGACACGTAAGCGAATTCACATCCCGTCTGCCGTCTGCTGTATCGCTGATATTGATGACCATCGGCGGCTTTATATTCTTTGCCAAGCGCAAGGATACCCAGACGAGCCTCATCACAGCCATCCTCACGCTGACTGCTTTCGAAGTGCATCGTGCAGGAATCAACTGCCGTGTGGATATGGTGAACACCGCCTTCATGGTGGGAGCCATGTATCTGCTCTACCGTTGGTGGGAAAAGGGAAAACATCAACTGCCCTGGCTTGCCATCCTCTGCATGAGTGGCGCCACGCTGACCAAGGGACCAGTAGGCATCATCCTGCCTTGTTTTGTGATGGGTGTCTTCATGCTCACACAGAGAGAAAATTTCTGGGGCATCGTCTGGCGAATGGCAGCAACTGCCGTACTCTCTCTCATCATCCCATTCTGCTGGTACTATGCCGCCTATCTCCAGGGTGGCAACGAGTTCCTGGAACTGGTAAAGGAAGAGAATATCGACCGCTTTATGGGAAAGATGGCCTACGAGTCGCATGAAAATCCAGCCTGGTATAATCTGCTTACGCTTATCAGCGGTTGGCTGCCTTATACCTTATTATTATTGTTCTCCCTCTTTATTCTGCCCTGGAAGAAATTCTCCAAGAGTAAATTTGTAGAGAATGCGAAAAAGGCTACACCGCTCCAGGTGTTCACCTGGCTTGCTTTCCTCCTGGTACTCTTCTTCTATTGCATCCCGAAGAGCAAGCGAAGCGTTTACCTGCTACCTTGCTATCCGTTCATGGCTTATCTCATCGCTGAATACATCGTTTGGATGATGAAGGAGAAGATGGGAGCATTCAAGGTGTATGCAGGGGTAATAGCGTCACTCGCCATCCTGCTTATCGTAGCAAGAATCGCAGTTTTATGCAGTTTGATTCCTGACACTATCTTCCACGGCAGACATGCAGCAGAAAACGCAGCCATGCTCCATGCTTTGGAAAAAGGACCTCAGAGTATCGCAGAAGGCATAGGATATCTGTTCTTCATATTGTGCATTTATGGCATTTATGCTACGTTCCAATCACTCCGCAGGAATCATACTGGCAGCATCGTAGGTCATACGTTGATTACCATCATCAGCCTCTTCCTGATACTGGACTCTACGCTTCAGCCAACTGTACTCAACACCAAGGCCGACAAGCGCTGGGCACCAGTAATAGAAAAGAAGTTTGATACATCCAAGCTCTATTCCTACATATCAATCGATATGCTCCACTTCTTCAGCCTCAACTTCTATTTAGGCGACAAGATCCAGCAGTTCGACAAGACACTTCCACAAGACGGCATCGTGATGGTATCAAATGATGATATCCAGATTTTCACGGAGAAATATGGCAGGAATTATACTTTCGAAAAGGTATGGGAGATTCCGAGAACTGCAGAAACCCGCTGCCCCGTAGGTTTCTACCGTTTCGTGAAAACAAGCGCTAATTTGGCTTGCAACTAAAAAAAATATTTCAAAAGAGGGGGTGTGTCATAAATCCACGACACACCCCTTCTTATTTTTTATGATTTCAATATGAATTATACTCTTTCCTCGATAAAATATCTCGGTCTGCGTTTTACCTCGGTATAGATTTTTCCGATATAGACACCTGTAACACCCACGCCAGTAGTGATAATGCCACCGATGAACCAGAGGGAAACAAGCAAGGAAGTCCAACCCTGTATCGTCTTGCCCTGGAAATGTTCTATCAGCGCAAAGATAATCATGATAAAAGACACCAATGTCATCAGCAATCCTACAAAGGTGATGAAACGCAAAGGAGCTACAGAGAATGAAGTGATGCCATCGATACTGAAACTCAGCATCTTGGTAAGCGGATATTTACTCTCGCCTGCCTCACGCGCCTTGCGGTCGTAATAAACAAAGCCCTCCTGGAAACCGAGTTGGCGAACAATGGCACGCAAGAAAAGATTGCGCTCTGGATACTGCATCAGCGCCTTCAGCGTGCGATTCGTCATCATACGGAAGTCGGCATGATTATAAACCGTCTCCTTATCCACACTCTGCATCAGTTTATAAAAGGCCTGAGCTGTGAAACGCTTAAAGAAAGTATCTGTCTTACGCTCCTTGCGTACTCCGTAGATAATATCCTTCCCTTCCTGTACCTGTTTCACCATATCGATGATTACATTCTCATCATCCTGCAGATCCGCATCGATGCTCACCATCGCATCACAATGGTCGATGGAAGCCTCCATACCTGCCCAGAGTGCATTCTGGTGCCCTCGGTTATGAGAAAGTTTGATTCCTCTCACGTACGAATGTTTTTCTGCCCCTTCCCGGATGAGTTGCCAGGTAGTATCGCGACTGCCGTCATCCACCAATAGCAAATTGGTTTCAGCACCCGTCTCTGCCTTGATTTTCGCCACCAAATTCCCCAAAACTTCCAGGGTCTTAGGCAAAACCTCCTGCTCATTATAGCAAGGTATTACGATGTTTATTTTCATATCAATCTGTTTTTCTGCAAAAATACAAGAAAAATCTTAAACAACCAAGCCCAAACCTCATCTTTTATGAAATCCACCTAATATTATTTCCCCAACAGAGTATTTATTGGATTTTCAGAACTGCTTTTCGCAACACAATCATTCACCAGTAATTCATCAGAACTTCCATTTCACCTGAATTTCCAAATCAGTCTGAGCAGAGCCTTTGATTTGTTGTAATCCTGACGAAATATGATTGCGGTCGAAATATTTCGTCATGGCTCCCTTGCAAACCAGCACCCAATGCTTTCCGATTTCAGCCTTCGCCCGCAGTCCACATCGGATACCTTCACCAAAATAACTACCGAAACTCATCGTATAAAGCAATCCCGGTTCAAAAGCATAGACACGACTCTCATAATCCTTGGTACGGAAATAGCCCAAGAAAGCATTCAGCCTCAGCCACCGAAAGCGATATTCCATAGATTCATTGACCATCATTCCGTAGTTTTGCGACAGGAAGGTGGCATCCACCTGAGTTTTACTGCTCCATGCTCCTTTTTCGATTCCACAATACAGGCGGGCTCGCTGCGTAGTAACATCATATTTCTGCTTATACTGATAACGGGCACCAAGCCGGAGAGAGCGGGAAGGCTGGAAGATAACGCTCGCCAGATAATCCATCGCATAAGAACTTCCCTTCATTCGATATTTCGGCCAGGCAAAATAAGCCACATCCCCATAAATATCACATACCCATTTAGAAGAAGGCGACCATCGCAGTCCCACATAGCAGCCACTTTCATCCTGAACGCTGCTGCCTGCACTATAGCTATTACTGTATATTGCATAATAACGATAAGGATAAAAACGATAAAGAGCCAAGACCGAAAGCTGTTCTGAAAGCAGATAACTCGCCGTATTGACCGTAGCCACTACTCCACAATCTCCCGTCGCCACCTCTCCCTGCAGCGTGAGCCGATGAGAAATATAACCATAGTCGATACTTGCATTCCAAAAGTTCTTGCCTTCGGGAGCAAAGCGCTTATAGAGTTGGGATTTATTGGGATGAAGCGGCAAGGAATAAGAATAACAGATGCCCGTAGCACCGATATGAAAGCCATTCTTAGTATAATGCAGATTACCGCCCAACAGAAAAGCGGAAGCGATGCCTTGCTTCTCGATTTCCTTCTCCGTGCGATGCATTCCTGTAGTTACAATCGTTGAAATAGAATCTTTCTTTACCGTAGCATCTATTTTGCGGTAAGATAGAAAGGCACTTACATCCAATCCCTTGCAAACATTCAGCGTGGCTGCAACTCCTTGCAGATAATTAGCAGCATATCTTGAAGAATGTGTGCGAATGGAAGTTCCCATGCGCCCCAATGACGAGAGCATGGAGAGTTTTCCGAAACCGAAATCATTATTTAATATCAGTCCCATACCTTCCCGAAGGCGATACTTACCCAAAGTCAGATTTTTCAACTTGCCCCATTTCCGTATCTGCAGATAATAGGAATAAAAATCATAACCCAAGTTGTTCTTACCACCAAAAAACGGCTCTCCCGCATCCTGCGAAGCCACAAAACCCATCTTTACATAGTCACTATAATGAAACTGATAACGCAACCAATGCTTATAAGGATAACCCCAATACCCATCCTTGTCTCCCTTTCGCTCATAAAGAGGAACCTTTACGGCAGCCACCATTTCATGCTTTCCATATTTTGCTATTTGGGAAAAAGAAGGGAAAGAACGCCTCTTCACTTCCCCGGCATAGACAAAACAACAAAGCAACTGCCGCTCATACCAACTGATACTTTCTATCATCGCCAGTTCACCCAGACTTTTCATCTCACCATATTGATAGATGTAGGCCTGGATATCCTCTATCTGTTGGGCAGAAAGGAAGGGAAACTGTTCCAGATCTTCCTTGGTAGCGGTATTGAGATTGATCGGATTTTCAGCATATCCCTCCAGAATATCTTCATAGCTTTCCCAATTCATATCCTCATATTCCTCCTGTTCACTGAGTTGTTCGAGGTATTCCTGCCAAGATTGGGCATCACTTACCTGGATACTATTCACCAGAAACAGTACCACTAACATACACCTATAATATAATGTATTCCTATAATAGATTGCATTTCTCATTCGTTTTCGCCTATAATTTGTACTATATCGATTTGGATAGAAGATGTTGCAATAAAAGCATCACCCTTATCCTGCCGCAAAAATACAATATTTATCGCAAAACACCAAAAGATTTTTAAACAAAACTATCATAACCGCAAAACAAAAAAGATAAAACAAACAGAAATGGGAAAGGAGAAATGGAAAATGGAAAAACAAAGAGACGTACGAGTGAAAGAAATCACCCATACGTCTCTTTTATTGGTATGCTGAGCTAATATAAAACTCTATGATAGTTTTTCAAAAAATAAGATCAGTCTTCAAATAAACTAAAGAGCCTGGTTATATTAGTCTTTCAAATCACTTGCCTCTTTGATAATCTCAGCTGGCACTTCGCTGCAGCGCTCATAGCGGCAAACATCGTTAGCATCATCCTTGGCAGTCCAGATCATAGAACCGCTCTTATAAAGATTGCTCACGATATACTGCTGGTTCCAATCACCAACACCATTATCGTAGGTACCGCCAACAATATAACCCAAATATGGATCCTGCTTCACAAAGAAGGAACCGGTAGTATGAACTGCATACATACTGTTCATGTTGTCGTACATCTCCATAGTATTATCACGGCGATGGAAAACCACATAGCAATATGTGCCCTCAGGCATTGGCTGACCATTGTTCCAGGCAGTCATTTTCCATACTCCATCAAGATTAGCAGGAGTCACAGCTATCGGCTGCTCTGCAGGTTCATCATCATCGCTGCTACAAGATACGAAACCCACAGAAAGGAGCATAACCACCAACAGGGTGAAGAGTTTGATTAAATGTTTCATATTCTTTAATTCTTTCTTTTCTTATGATTTATCATTACTGATTGCGATTCACTACGACCATAATCGTACGGTCACTCGGCTTGGCGTCCACCCCCTCAAGAATAATCGGGAAGGTGAAATTCGGCTTCATCATCGGCGGAATCTTATCCACATCCAGCGTAATCACCAAGTCTGCCTCATCACCAGCAGGGATGATTTCCGGCTCAGTTTTCACTTGTGCATACTGTGGAAGCACCAGACTGCTGATCTTCAGCGGTTTCTTCCCGCTATTGCCACAGAGAATGCGAGCCTCAGCCTTCATACCTGCCGTCACCTCATTGAATGTTACCTTAGCCTGCTTCAGTCTCAGGTCGCCCATCTTATACTTGAAGCGATACCAGACATCCGCACTTGGAAGAACCATCCCCCTGAGTCCAATCTTCGTGACCGGTTCTCTGTCCGAATCCTTCAGATAGACAAAAGCGCGGGTGTCTATAGTACCTGGATAACCATGGGGAGTAAACGTCAATTCTATCTTACAGCTATCACCTGGCTGTAGTCTCATCTGACTGACACTCGACTTGGTGCAACCACAGGTGGTCTGAATACGGGATATTTCCAGCATCTTCCCACCCACGTTTCTACCTACAAACGAATAGGTTCGTGGCGCATCATCCTCGGTCATCGTACCGGCATCGATGAGCTGCTGGTCAAACTTGAGCATTTGTGCCCAAACCTGACTCATGCTCATCAGGCTGAGAGCGATGAAGATCATCGTGAATCTCTTTCCCATCTCAGTAATTATCTTTTAGATTACATCCAACCGTTGTTGCTGGCATTCTTACGAACTATAATGCTCACAGTCTGCTGCTTGCCGCCAACTGATACTGTCAGAGTAGTACTTCCTACAGCAAGTCCCTTTACGGTGAGAGTAGTACCTCCTATCGTAGCAGAAGCCACATTAGCATCACCAACAGCACAGGTGTATCCACTCTCTACGCCTTCAAAGTAACTTGGCAGATTCAAGGTAGAAACCTTGTCGAGCGCTACATAGATATTAGGCAACTTCATATCAGAACTGTAATCCTTGTTCTTAACAAGATTCAAGAGCTGAGCTGCATCAATCAGACCAGCGCCCATCTTACCGATATACTTAGACAGGTTGACGATTTCTGGAGAAGCACCCACTGTAGTATGGTTCATATAATAAATCTTGGTAGCACCATTACCATAATAGCCATCCAAGTTCTTGACAGCCTTCTTCATCAGACTCACGAAATCAGCAGCACGATAATGACGATGCTGCTTGACTGCGTATGCCAAACCGAGAGCAGCCACACCAGAAACATGAGGACAAGCCATGGAAGTTCCCTCCATATAACCATATGCAGGTTTACCATTCTGAATCAAAGTAGAGAGCACAGCACCCTTCTGTTCAGCAGTCTCTGCCCAATACTCATCCTCTTCCTCACCTATCTTGCCGTAATATTCCAAGTCACCACCAGGAGCACTCAAGGTAACGAGCGTACCATAGTCGGTATAGCAAGCTGGCGTATAGTCGGCAGCAACAGAAGCTACACATACACACTTGGAATAAGCACCAGGGAACGCAGGATTGCCTGCATACTCATTACCAGCAGCAAAAACAGGAATACCACCATCGATGACACCATTAGGAGAACCGGCATTATGGATGAAATAATCCAAAGCCTCCTTCTCCAAAGGATAAGTCTCAGCCCACTCCTTTTCGGTAGCTGGTCCAGGAGTATAACCATTGATGATACTTGACTCAGAAGAGTTGTAACCCCAACTACACTGGAGAATCACCGCACCATTGTCGGCTGCATATTTGATAGCTCTTGCCTCTCCTGCTAAAGTTACACTATTCTGACCAGAGAACACCTGGCATGACATAATCTTCACACCAGAATTAGGAGTACCATCACCACCAGCTACACCACAAACACCAATGCCGTTACCATTGACTGCGGCAATTGTACCTGCTACGTGAGTTCCATGACCTGAATCGTTGGCATCAGTCCAGGTAATATCGCCACTCTCGGTTACGAAGTTGTAGCCGTGAAGGTCGCCCTCATAACCATTACCATCGCCATCAGTCTTGGCTCCCTGAGTAGTCTCACCAGGGTTACACCACATATTGGCAGCCAGATCAGGGTGAGTGTACATCACGCCTTCATCAAGCACGGCTACGATAATGGAAGGATCACCTGTACAAGTCTTCCAAGCCTCAGCTGCATTGACATCACAGCCAGCTTTGGCACCAGCATGATTATCATTCAGGTTTTCGAAAGCATAATTGCCTGCACCCAGGTTGTTATAGTGCCACTGGAAAGCGTAACCAGGGTCATTGGGTGTACCATCGGCTACAGCACGGGTAGCAGCCTTAGCCTTGAGTGCATTCTCATTCAGATAGATACGCTTGCTGTCAGTCTTGTAGGCACGCTTGATACGGCCATTGGTCTGCACCTTGGAAATCTCACCAAGCTGCTTCAATCGCTCTGCAGCAACCTTCAAATCCGTATTCTTGTCAAACTTCACGGTGTACCACAAGTGAAGACCTGCCTCGCGAGTACGAGCCTCTGTCTTTTCATCCACAGGGAACACACGCTTGAAACTGTAGCTGCCCAGAATATCGAGTACCTCATCTGTAGAAGGAATACCCGAACGGGTACCTGCTACACCAGCACGCGTCATTGTGCTTTGTGCTTGGTCGAGAATATCGCTCATCTCAGGACTGAACTTAATCAACAATTCACCATTCTCAGCATCTGCAGGAATGACAACCTCGTTGGTCTTACCATCAGAAGAGTCGATGCCCGACAGGTTGTCTGCACAACCTGTCAAAGCCAAAGCGACCATTGCTATATAGAAAAACTTTTTCTTCATTGTTTGCTTCTATATTGTTAGAAATTATCTTTTCAAAGTTACGTTTCTCTTGTACTTGGCAAGCACGGAAGCCTCATCAACATCACCTGCAGCCACGTATGTACGATAATAGAGCGGATAAGCTACCCCTGGAACCTCCCATTTATTACCAGGGTCGCTGGTTCCATAGAAGTAATCGAAACTGAAGCTATCCTCTGTCATATTAGAGAAACCAACGGCAGCGCCATCGCTGTTCTTTCCCTTAGACTGCTGGTTGAATACCATGATAGAAGGAGTCCATTCTACCAGATGTGGATGATAAAGAATCCACTTTGGCACCGCACCAGTCAGGAAGTTAAGGTTGAGCGACAACTGACGGCAGTTAGGCAATACACGTGGCACCTGAAGAGGATAAACATCCTCATAAACTACAGAACCATCCTTGTGCTTGCAGGTTACTGGATTATCCCAGCCAGAGAGCAACCATTTACAGGTATCACCTACCAGTTTGTCGAGATAATCAGCCTTATTGGTAGAGAAGTCTGCCCTGCTGTAGCGGGTAGCCTTGCCAGCAGCCTCCAAAGCTTCAGTCATCTCTTCATCTGTTGGAAGTTCACCCTCCAGGAAGCAGTATGACAACTCCAGGGAATTCAGTTTGTCCCATGTAAGGAGTTTCAGAAGAGCCTGACGATCGCTGGTACCTTTGCTGACCTTTCCATACATACCGATAGGGTAAGTATTATAGATATAGTCACTATTTCCGTTCTTTTCCAATTTTGAAAGATCAATAGCTACATCTGTACGACGCTGAGCATAGAAGATGAGATTACGCAACTTAGGGAAGTTCTTCTCATTCACTACATTCGTAATGTCAGACAACTTATTGAAGTTGTTACTTACCAGATTGAGTGACTCCAAGGACTTACCCAACTTGATGAAGTTAGCTGGCAAGTGGGTCATACCATACGCCTGGATAGTCAGGTTCTTCAGATACTTCAATTCACAGATATCCTCACCAACCTCTACCTCACGAATCTGGTTGTTCTCATTGGCAGCCAGAGAGAAAGACTCCAGGTATTTCAGATTGCCAACTTCCTTAGGAAGAGACTCTCCACTCTTCAGGTTGAACATGCTGAACTTCACAGAGCGCACACGACCCAAAGCCTCAGGATGGCTCTTTACGAAGGCATCAGTAGCCTCCCAAAGTGTCACGTTCGACCAGTTACGCATATTGTCGCTGGTATCGAAGGTAGCCATACAACCTAATTTCTGATTGATCATGATGATAGACAAAGAGTCTCCAGCACGATTATCCTCAATCTTCAAGGCTGCCTTCTGGCGAACTGTCAGGATGACATCATCGGTAGGATTACCATCTGCATCCACCAGTTTGTCTTCAGCTTTTACCGGTACTAAGTGAACCTTTGCCACACGAACAGCAGGAACAACATTCATCGCCCAGCGGAACTTGAATTTGACGCTACGAGGACGAGCCTTTCTATCAAGGACGATTCCTATATTGGTACCAGTCAGTTTATCCTCATCCTTGCTATTCAGGAGCCAGCCTTCACGTTCTTTCTCATTCTCTGCCTTCTCGGCATCAGTCATGTCACCTTCGAAAGAATACTCTATCTTACCGATTTTGCATTCTACATTGGCAGAAATCAAACTCTCAAAAGCACGCTTATCGTATGATTCTGAATTTTCGATTTCTACAGTTGGTTCCTTGATGTCAATCTGCTTACCATAACCAAACTGTACCACGGAAACGGTGCGGCGCTGACCGTTATCGCCGATAAAGGCGATATCGGTAGTACGGCGTCCGTTCATCAGAGTAGAATCTGCTACCACAGTTGCAGTAGTAGAACCCACGCCATTGGCAGGAGTGAGCATCAGCCAAGGCTCATCCACGTTAGCCACCCAATTCTGTGAGGCAGCAATGGCAAGCTGTTCGCTACCGCCCTGAGCTCCTATTTCTATCTGCTCCTTGTCGATGGAGAGTCCGCCTGGGATATCTACATCATCGCTATCGCTGCAGGATGCGGTCATCAGACCAGCACCCAGAACGAGGAGCCATGTAAGTTTATTAATATATTTCATATTATCTTACTTTCTTTTCGTTTAATTTTCGAGATCCAAAGCATCGCAACCGCGGATGTCCTGATTCTTGTCGTAGAACAGCTTATACATACCTGCCTTGATATATGCGCAGACGCTGGTTACATCGATAGAGATGTTAGGGTTGTCAGCGATGTTCAGAATATAAAGGTGAGAAGTCAATGTCTCATCTACCTTGCGGATATCATTAGAACCTATCTGGAACTGAATCAGACTTGGACAGGTGGTGATACCTGTTGGCCAGGTACGCAGACAACGCTGTTTGGTCTGCTCATCACGCTGATGATTGATGGCAAATGCACGGAGCACGGCACTGTTCAATGGTTGGGTTGGCACCGTTGTGAAGCAGTTGTAACTCAAGTCCATATTGGTAATATATGGCAATGTAGTTGCACGGAAATCATCTGAGAGTGATGTCAGCTTGTTGAATCGGAGGTCAATCACCTGCAGGAGATAAGCCTTCTTACCGCTGATAGAACCCTTAGGAATCGTACGCAACTCGTTAGCGCTCAAATCGATGGTCGTGATTGGCGAACCTGCTGTAAACAACTCAGAAGGGAACTTCTCTATCTTATTGTTTGACAGGCTGACTGAAGCTGCATTAATACCCTTATAGGTACCATGACTTGTATCTACACCAGTAATCTCATTGTAAGAGAAATCTACAGAACCCATCTCACGAACCGAACTTGCATCAAAGATATTAGGAATCTTCTTCAACTTGTTATGAGCGAAAGTCAGACTTTCCACGTCATCTGTAAAGGCACAGAGATTAGCAGGAATCTCTTCAATCTGGTTGTTGTTCAGATAGAGAGAAGAGAGAGCTACCTCAGAACCAAACGGATGTACCTTCTTGATATTATTGTAAGCCAGATCGAGCAAACCGAGATTTACCATCTTTCTCAATGCAGAATACTCAGGGAACTCCTCCAGGTTATTGTAACTCATATAGAGAATCTGGAGAGTCTTACCTGTCTTCTCCTCAGCTAAGCGAGTCCAATCATTTCTCAACTGATTAGCAGAGATGCCCTTGCATCGAGCCAAGTTCATCGCCTGCAAATTAGGGAGATTATAGTAGAAGTCTGGAATTCGACTGATCTTTGGACAGTTGTAAAGCTCGATATCGGTAAGGTTGGTCATGTTGTCCCAATCCTCTTCCTTGAACTCCTGAGCAAATTTACCATAAACGGCATCGTCTGCATTGTAAAACTTCGCACAAACCTCGTCGGATGTGATAGAAGAGTTACCGATATAGAACTGCTGCAACTTAGTCAGGCGATAGATGGCCTTAGATACACCTGTAATTTTATTGGTCAATGTACCGATCTGAGCGTCTTTCAGGTTGATACGGCTGTCCTTCTTGATTCTGTTCTTAGGAGCTACCTTAGGGTCTGAGTTGTAGCTTTCTACAATCATATCCGACATATTGGCACGTGGGTCATACTTCAAGAACTTGGTCTCATAGTCATGACGCATGGTGCTCTTCTTGGCTGCATTCAGACTGTTGGCATCGTAATTATTGAAGATATTGGCACCAATCTTCTCATCGTGAGAGCCAAGGTTGAGTACCTGAAGTTCTGTGAGCTGTCCGATAGCATCTGGCACGATACCCTTGGCACCGAAACCAGCGATGACGAGACCGATGACACGACCATTGCTGTTGAGTGTAACACCAGGTTGGTCGCCCCACATATCGAGTTCCTTATTGAAGTTCCAGTTAGCACCCTTGAAAGTAGCATCGCCATAGAAGCTCCACTCCTTACCCTGGAGAGATTCCCAGATAGCCTTCAGAGCCTCATAATCCTTGATGTATTCCTTGGTCTTGGAGAGCAGGATAGGCACCTGAGCCTTATCATTCAGTTGATTATCCTCTACGATAAACGCCTCACCCTTTACAGGCTGGGTTTCATACTTGGTCTTCACCGCACCGGTCTGACCGTAAGTCGTATAAGAAGTAACCTGGTAAGTACCAGCAGGAAGCCATACAGTAGAATCACAGTAGGCAGTACCCACCTCCATATACTTATCGTTTTCATCATCAGGATTCTGATGCTCCTCACTTGCCTCCTTGTATTTCACCTTAACGCCAGGGAAAGTGAAAGTCTCACGGGTAAAGAGGTTGGTTACGCTGATATCAATCAATCGGATATTAGAGAAGAGATACTCGGTATTACCGGCACGGGTCTTCTCCCATTCCTTGACAAGATTGAACTTCACCTTACCGCGCTCCACAGTCTCCACCATGAGGTTCTGTACTTCCAGACCGCCACCAACAACAGTGAATGTCTCGCCGGCAGAAGAAGCCAACAACTCCTCATCTACAGCATCATAGAGATAGAAACCGATGACGGTGTAGGTACCAGAGGCAAGTTGCAGTTTTTCACTTCTCAGACCATACTCTGCATTCTCTGAATTATAAGAATTGAGCACCAAAGTCTGAGATACAGTCGTACCATTGTGCTCCATGACCACCTTGATTTTCTTGGCATCATCCAATTTCTCAAGTTTGTCAAGGGCAGCAGCACGGGTAGCTCTTGTAGAAACCTTCTTGCTGAGTTTGAACTGCACATATCCGTATGTGCCGTCCCAGCCCTCAGTTTCATCGTCAGAGCAACTTGTTGCTGCAAAGGTCAGCATCGTGACCAAGAGCAACAAGAGTGCCTTTGAAAATATTTTTATTCTATTCATTATTTTCTAATTTTTCTGATAGAAGTATGTTTCTTACTCATTCCCTCTTCACCAGCTTCGATAACAAGAATCTTTACAGGAGTTCCATTGTCCTTGAAGACCATATATATCGGAGTTGCTTCTGGTACTGGTATAAAGAATACCCAATTCTCCTTTTCGTCTTGTGAAGCCTCTGCACTTGAAGAAATATCATTGCCGCTGCTATCCATTACTGTCAGATAACCGGTTTCCATCATTGTGGTAGGATCCCAATCCTTAAGGTTAGGATTGACAGTAAGTGAAGCGCCTACTTTTGACTTTGCAACATAAATTTCATCACCATTATAACCAAAAACTTCTGACGCAACAGAACCATACATGGAATTATCCTTCTTGCACTCAACTGGCAAGTAGTTCATCTCCAAGATAGTTGGTGCTGCAGACTGATCACCTGCAGAAGAGTTGTTCTCCTTCTGTACAATATTCATCAGGAAGTAGCGGTCGAAATCACTTCTCACAGTAGTGAAATTGTTCTCCAACATATCGTCGTAACCATTCTTGAGCGTATCGCACACGCTCTGTGGCAATGCATAAACCAGAAACTCACGGCTTCCGCTGCTCAAAGCATCAACAGTAAGTTTGACATCACCTTTCTCACCCTGCAATTTCACGGCGCCAGATTCATCCTCGAACAAACCATTCTTCTTGTTCTCGAAGACTACCAGCTGGTAAGCATCATTAAACGTATTGAGTTGGAATGGAACAAAATTGTGGAAAGTGAAAGCATTGGCAGCCTCACCAGTCAGGCTTGTACCAGTCTGTGTGAATACCTTGCCATCCAGAGAAACATTCCATACTGCCCACTGTGAAGAGGTAGGATAAGTAATATCCATCGTATGAGTGGTCATACCATTATAGATAACAGGTACGGTCACAGCAGCCTTACCATCCTCTGAAGCAAAAGTGAGGGTGTAGTTAGCTTCCTTGGAAATAGCATACTTCGCATTCAAGCCCTGACCTTCTTTGAAGGCAGCACCGCCTGCAACTTCCTTGTTTGGTGTACCAATCAGGAAACCGCCTTCCAACTCTACCCAAGCTGGAGTATTGGTCACAGCAAAACGATAAGTCGATTTGACAGTAAACTTATTGTAGATAGGCTGACCTGCGGCATTCTTGGAGCCTACAGTAATACCGGTCTCAGTAATATCGTTGCCCAACTCATCATAAACTTTGAGTTCATATCCTTCAGCAGAACGCTGAATCTCAGCAACAGTCACTTCCTGACCGCCCATCTTCAAGTTCAACTGAGCTACGCTCAAATCCTTGCTGGCATCATCGTCAGTAATAGTCACCTGGATGGTTTGCTTACCGGCAGCACCATTGAGTACGAAACCAGGCTTTGCAGCAGCCTTCGCCTCTTCCTGATTCTCATTCTGAGCCTCAACTTTAGAAATCTTACACCAGATTTTGTTAGAAGAGAGACTCCAGTTCTGGTTGGCATCGAAAGTAAACTCTTTCACATCGCCAGCAGCACCTGCAATAGTCTGCACCTGTGGAAATACAGGATTTACGGCATCGTCGTCGCTGGAACAAGCGGTGAACAAGGTCACTGAAACCAGCGCCACAAGTACGAGCCAATATCTTGAAATTAACTTTTTCATATTGTTATTCTGTTATTATTTTCTTGAATATATCTGCGTTATATAAGCACCCGAAAGGCTTAATAACCTTGTTCTTTGAGTTTCTCTGCCTCAGCATCGCTTACCCACTCAAACATGGTGATGAAAGTACCGACATTACCATATAATGATCCGTCCTTCTTGTTGACACTCATGTTGACATACTGCAATACATAGTTCTGGCAGGTATTATAATAAGAGGTATAGAGAGAAGGCTGGCTGATGCGCAACTTGCCATCTCCATAGATAGTTCCGAACGCCTCACCGGTCTCACCGGCTATCTGGTCGTCCATCTCTACCTTTGGTTCCAGAAGGTTGCCAGTCTTAAACTTCAACTTCAGATCATATCCCTTATAATATACATCCTTCAGGAGTACCGTATTTTCCTCACCTTCTACCACCTCAGTCTTGATCAGACGGTTGGTTACGTTGTTCAGATACTGGCTATAGAAAGTAGAAGTAACCATACACCAACCAGAGAAATTGTGGATATCGAAAGGACAAGCCTTCTGCATCACCACGTGAGTATAGTCCTTGTAGAGTTCAGTCCAGTTGTACTTCTCAGGAATCACCAGTTTCAGCGTGAAACCTAAGGAGTCCGTCTTTCCGATATTATCATAGATACCCTGAACCTGCACATTTCCTACCATCTCGCCTGCCTTGATAGTGACAGTATTGTTGAGCACACGATAATGCTTACCCTCGATGGCATTGCTCTCTTTGTCAACAACTTCCACACCGAAGGTGCGGTCGTAATCCACTTTTTCTGTAGCCGATACAGGAACATTGAAGATTTCATTGTTTTCCTGTACAGGATACTGATAAAGCGTATCAGAGAACATGATATGACTCGGACCAGAATAGGTAGTAAAATCCTGCGAACAGCTCGCAAGAGCGATGAGTACAGCTACTGCTGCCAAACATCTCATCATTATTTTCTTCATGATCGTCTCTTTATTAATAATCCGTTATTTATTACTTTCATTAGGCTCTATCTCTGAACCTGGTGCTTCCAGCTCATGCTGTGGAATTGGCCAGACAAAGAGTGGATCATCCTTCTCTACCTTCAAGCTGCTCTGTACGAAGTTGGCAGCAGGCTGATCAGAAGCCTTACGCTCGAATCCCTTGTGCCAGCGCTTGAGGTCGTTCAGACGGAAACCTTCCATATAGAGTTCCTTCACACGCTCTGCCTCGATAATCTTCATGGCATTGCTCTCGCTCAAGGATGTGTTACCACCATATGATGAGTAACGGGCTGTACGCAAGGTAGAGATATCCCTACCTGCCTTGCCATATTCACCCTTCATGGCATAAGCCTCTGCACGGATCAGATACTGCTCTGAGAGACGGAACACCATTGGCTGGTGAACATGCAGAATGTTACTGTTCAGGAATTCTGCATCACCAAAATACTTGCTCAGCAAAGGCCACTGCAAGCCGTGCTCATAACCTGTGACACGGGTAGTGAAGATGGCTGCAGGACGAAGATCATTGGCATCATATGAATTGATAACCCAAGTCTCTGGCACATAGTCTGGACGATAAGTTACATAGTTGTAGTTATCAAAGATAGTACCCAAGGCACCACCATAACTGTTTACAGTAAAACCAACCTTCCAGATAGCCTCACGGGAATCACCATAAGTCCAGATGTACTTATAGTCGTTCACCTGACTGGAATAGGTTTTAGAAGACGCCTTCTCCAATGTATAATATTTGCTGCCGATAACCTTAGAAGCATACTTGATGGCATCATCCCAGCGATGCATATATAAGGATACGCGCGCACGCAAAGCATGACAAGTATATTCATTGAAGTAAATCTCGTTGTAGAGACTTCCAGTAAAGTCATCTTCCAACTTCAGATACTCTGTAGCCTTATCAAGGTCTCTCAATACGAACTCGTATGAAGCCTTCAGGCTGGCACGTTTCTGTGGCTCATTGCCGTAATAATGCTCTGTGAGTACCACACCCAGGTCTTTCTCTGCCTGCTCATCATTATCATAAGCCTTGCAGAACATCTTGATCAACTCAGAATAAGCCAAGGCACGAGCGAAGTAAGCCTCACCCTGATACTGCTCCAACTTGTCCAGTTCTGTATCACTGGTGGTATTGAGCTTTACTTTCTCTACATTGTCAAGCAGGAAATTGGCACTATTGATAACACCATAAAGGGCACCATATACAGACTCGATGTCGGTATTGGTAGGCTTGATATCCTTCCAGCGATAGATATCGCCATAGGTATTGGAGTAGCCCTTCACACAATACACGAAGTCTGTCTGCAAGTCTGGCAAGAGTGTCAACTTGCCCGAGTACAATGCGCTGCTCTTAAAACTGTCATAGATTCCATAGACCAGCTTATCTACATCATCCACTGTATTGATAGCCTCATCCATGCGGATAGAATCCTCAGGATACTTGTCAAGACAGGAAGAAAAAGACAAGGTCAGGACAGCTGACAGTATATATGTCTTAATATGTTTAATCTTCATTATTATTATCTCCTTTCTTTGTTTAGAATGACAGTTCTACACCAAGCGTAAACTGGCGTGATGCTGGATACTGTGCCTGATAAACATTGGATGAAACCTCTGGGTCAAGACCATTGAAGCCTGTGATGGTGAAGAGGTTCTGTGCCTGAGCATAGACTCTTACCAAAGAGAAGAACTTGGTCTTGCTCAACAGACTCTGTGGCAAAGAGTATGACAAACTGAGGTTCTTCATACGCAAGAAAGAAGCGTTCTCTAAGTAACGGTCATCCAACTGGTTAACCTCACCCCAGCGAGGGATATCGGTAATATCACCTGGATTCTTCCAGCGGTCATACAACAAGCGGTTAGACTGGTTGTAAGCTGTACCGAAGGTTACACCACTCTCCTCGAAGAAACGGTCGTTATTGATAACATAACGTGTACCGATCCAGCTGAACTGAGCAGACAACTGCAAGCCCTTCCAGCGCAAGCTGGTACCGAAACCGCCCATCCAAGGTACATCGTAGGTCTTGCCCATCATCACCTTGTCGCTCTCACGGAACTCGTTGGTCACGTTACCATCCTTGTCATACCAGAGCTGTTCACCATTCGCTGGGTTCACACCTGCATAACGGTTCAGGAAGAACTCGCTTACTGAGTGACCTACTACATATTTCAAACCAGTAGTTGAGTTCACATACTCAGTCACACCATTATAGAGTTCCTTCAATCGGTTCTGATTGTAAGATACGTTGGCACTTACATTCCAGGTAAAGTCCTTGGTGCGGATTACATCGCCGTCAGCACTCAACTCAATACCCTTATTAGCCATCACACCCACGTTCTTCCAGCGATAGCCCTCACCAGTTACGGTGTAAGACTCTGGCACACGCATCAGCATGTTGGAAGTGCGCTTGTAATAAGCCTCAAAACTGAAGTTAATACGGTCGAAGAAACCAAGACGCAAAGCAAAGTTGCTTGCCCAAGTGGACTCCCAACCCAATTCCTCATTACCACTCTGTGAAGGATAGAGACCAGCTGTATCGTCATAGTTGGCGTCACCGCTCACCAATGCGAGGTGATAATAATTAGGAATCTCTGAGTTACCGGAAGTACCTGTGCTGACAGCCAACTGTGCGTTGCTCAGCCAGTTATACTTCTTGAGCCATTCAGTCTGCTTCACATTCCACATGAAACCTACAGACCAGAAAGTACCCCAGCGATGATCCTTACCAAATCGGGAAGAAGCATCGGTACGGAGAGAGAAGTCTGCATAATAAAGTTCCTTATAGTTGTACTCGCCACGCATGAAGAATGACAAGTAAGAATAATCAGAAGAAGAGTCAGACCAGCGGCTGGCACGTGTACCAGACGAAATATTGGTCAGCAAGTCATTGTTCTGACCTCTGGAATAAACATTGAATCCCTCTGAATGATAATCGACAGCCTCCTGACCCAGCATCACGTTGAAAGAATGGATATCCTTCAAGGTGAAACGATAGTTGGCTGTTGTAGTCTCAGTCAAATTGAGCATATCGCTGCTCTGGCGAGCCGCAAGACCCTGTCCGTTGTTAGAAGAGAGACTTGGGAAAGACTGCATGAATGCGGTAGAGTGAGAGAAATCTGCACCAAACTGCGTGCGGATAGTCAGATTCTCAATAGGATAAATCTCTGCATACATAGTAGAGAGAATCTTATACTTCTTGTTCTTGATAGGATTCTTTGCCATATATACGATAGGGTTCTCGCTCGTACCTGCCCAGTTGCCTGCTGCAAGAGAAGCTAAGCTGCCATCCTTTGCATATGGATTCCAATATGGAAGCATGAAACGGCAAGCTGAAATTGGGGTAACGGTGGTATAAGAACCATCATCTGCCTGCTGGGCTTCCTCGTAAGCTGCCATCGTGTTGGTACCGATCTTCAACCAGTTGCTCGCCTTCACATCTGCATTGGTACGGATGTTGTAACGGCGGAAGGTAGAATTCTGCGCAATACCGTCCTGATCATAAAAACCACCAGAAACATAGTAGTTCAAACGGTCAGTAGCACGATTCACGGAAAGTTCATAGCTCTGCAAAGGAGCCGCATCATTGAACACCTCATCAAGCCAGTTGACATTTACCTTAGAGAGGAGATTGTAATCCTTACCAGCATCCAGTCCTACTTCTTTCTCAAACTGGATACGCTCATCAGTATTCATCATAGACCAGTTGGTCTGCGCCAACTGTGAGAAACCATACTGAGCACGGAGGGTAACCTTTGCCTTATCCATAGAAAGACCACGCTTAGATGTGATTACAACCACACCATTAGCAGCACGGGCACCATAGATAGAAGTAGAAGACGCATCTTTCAATACAGAAATACTTTCGATGTCGTTAGGACTCAAGGTATTGAAATCAGAACTGGAGATTGGCACACCATCCAGGATAAAAAGTGGTGACTTACCTGAATTGATGGAGTTAGTACCACGGATTTGGAAAGTAGCAGCCTTGCTTGGTTCACCAGAAGAGCTGATAACCTGCAAACCAGTACTCTGTCCTTGCAAAGCCTGGTCGAAGCTTGCCGCAGGGACATTTTCAATTTTTTCAGCTTTCACAGCAGACACGGAACCCGCAATGGTTCCTTTCTTACGAACACCATACGCCACAACCACGACTTCATCCATCACTTTGGAATCAGAAGTAAGCGTAATGTTCAGCGTTTTCGTCTGTGCATTGACAGGATGTTTCTGAGTCACCATACCGATGTATGAAATCACCAGCGTAGCCTTAGAAGCATCCTTCACCTCGATGGTATAGTTACCGTCCACATCGGTCACGACACCATTCGTTGTACCCTCTTGAAGGATGGTTGCACCAATCAGCGGTTCATTGTCATCACCAGACATAACCGTTCCCTTGACGCTAAAGGTTTGCGCCAAGGCTGTTTGGACAGTCAACACAATCAGAGAGACAAGCAATAGGGAAATTCTTCTCATTCTTGTTTGTTTCAATTGTTGTTTATAAATTATTAATAATTATTTTTTTCTCGTTGGAATAAACGGTTGCATATATTAAATATGTTGCACGCCAGACAAACCCACCGTTCTCTCACTCGGTACAATTTTTCACAAATAACAAACGTAAGTATAGCTATTTGATTAAAAGCGGTGCAAAATTACTAATAAATTCTCACTTATTACAAGTTATTGCTTTAAAATTTATTATTTTAACAATAAAAGGGTAACATTATCCGTATTTAAGGGTATCTGAGCCGTATTTTGAAGTATTTCAATCCACTTTTTCATAAAAAAGACGAAAAAAATATCTGCATACAAATTATTTGTGTAATTTTGCCATCTGATTGATTTAGAGACTAAAATGAGAAAAAATTTAGAGACTAAAATGAGGACAGAAAGATGAAATACAAAATACTTTTTTTAATATGCCTGATGTTAGGTACGACTCTGAGAATGGCTGCACAGAATGATGAGACCCATCCGGAAAACAGGGATGTGGATATGGACAGCCCTACCTTCGAGCCGATGGTGAAAGTCGGCAAGGTATTGCAGGGAAAGGACAGCATACAATATGTGGAGGTCAACAATGTCTATGTATATCCAGAACCTGTATTCAAGGATGCTAAGCAGCGCATGGCTTACAACCGACTGGTATATAATGTAAAGAAGGTGCTGCCTATTGCAAAAGAGGTAAGAAAAATCATCATCGAAACCGGTGAATATCTGGAAACTCTGCCTAATAAGAGAGCAAAGGATGCACACATGAAACTGGTAGAGAAAGGTATCAAGGAGGAATACACGCCAAGAATGAAAAAACTGACATACGCACAGGGTAAACTCTGCATCAAGTTAGTTTACCGCGAATGCAATTCTTCCTCTTACCAACTGATACAGGCTTTCCTGGGTCCAGTGAGAGCTGGCTTCTATCAGGCCTTCGCTTGGGCTTTCGGTGCGAGCCTTACCAAGAAGTATGATCCGAACGGAGTAGATAGATTAACAGAGAGAGTGGTAAGACAAGTTGAGTCTGGGCAGATATAATTTCCGTTCAAAGACGTTGAACCGCGGTTCAAAGACGTTGAATGTCGGTTCAAAGACGTCGAACGGACATTCAACGACTATGAACGGAGATTTCAACAGGGCTAAAAAAGAAGTGTTCCCAAAGAAAGCAACAACTTTCCTTAGGAACACTTCCTTTTATACCCAAATGCGGTGTCTATCTATTCCTCTGTATAAAGCACCTGAATCATCGTCTGACCCACAGCCTTCAGAACATTTTTATCCAAATGAGCCATATCATCACTTACCGTATGCCAGGTAGGCCCAAAACTGCTCTGCTGGCAGTCAGGATAATAGGCTATTACATCAATCGTAGGAATCTTCGCCTTTTCATTTACCGGGATATGATCATCTGTTATCATACCGCCATCACTCTTAGGGAAGAAACTGCCATAACCAGCCTGACGGGCTGCTGCCCAAACCTTCTTGACAATGGCAGAAGCATACTGCATAGACATTCCCTCACGATAGAACTTGGCACCCTGTCCACCTACCATGTCGAGAAGGATTCCATAACGAGGGGAATAACCGTCTGGCTTATTCTCACTCCAATACTGAGCGCCCAAAGCCCAGGTATCTCCACTATCCTGAACATCAGCCCATTGAGGAGTTCCCCAATCCTCTGTATCGAAACATACAAAATCTACTCCGATAGCAGGATTCAACTTTTTGTCAGCCTGCAACTGGCGGGCGATTTCCAGCATGACTGCCACACCACTTGCACCATCATTGGCTGCCATCACAGGCTTGCGCCAGTTGGTACTGTCGGGATCATTATCTGCCCAAGGACGACTGTCCCAATGGGCACAGAGCAGGATACGGGTGGTAGCCTTCGGATTATAATGAGCGATGATATTGGTATTCTTCAATATCGTGCCATCATATCCCTTAAGGTCTGCTTTCTGCTCCTCTACCTCACATCCGAACTGCTTGAACTTCCTTACAATCCATTCGCCACACAGATCGTGCGCCTCGCTATTCATCGTGCGAGGACCGAAGTCGCATTGAGCCTGACAATAAGCAAAGGCTGAATCCGCATTGAAAGCTGGACCTACTGGATTCAGTTTCTCTGCTTCTTCCACTTCCTGTGCCTCAGGCGAACTTGTGCCATGAGTAGATTTGTAAGTATATGCACCTGCCACAATAGCCGCAGCAGCCACAACACCCAATATGATTTTCATTTTCTTCGTCATCTTGTTTATTTTGAACTTTCAGATTTGAACTTTATGATTATCTTTTCTCTATAGAAATACCTTTCAACTCACCGGTAATATTTGAATTCTTCACTTACCTAACAGCCTGTACCTGCGCCATTACTCTGAGCCAGTTGCCACCCCATATCTTGGCGATATCCTGTTCGCTATACCTGCGACGGAGCAACTGGATGGTAAAGTTGATGAGTTCAGAAGAGTCGGCTAATCCGCAGATTCCACCATCACCATCAAAATCAGTACCAAGACCCACATGATCGATACCCATGATGTCGATAGCATGTTCCAGATGGGCAATAGCATCCATGATGTCAGCCTCACCCTCTTTGCGAAGGAAACCATGATAAAGTGTGGTATGGGCTACACCTCCTCTGGCAGCAAGCGCACGCATCTGGTCATCGGTCAGATTGCGAGGCACATCACAGAGCGCCTTACTGCTACTATGACTGCAGACGATAGGCATCTTGCTGATTTCCAAAGCATCATAGAAGCTCTTCTCGCCAGCATGACTCAAATCTACCATGATGCCCAGGCGGTTCATCTCCTGGATGACCTTCTCGCCAAAACTGCTCACACCATTGTGAGTATTGCAGCCACGGGCACTATCGCAAATATCATTATCCCCATTATGGCAGAGCGTAATATAGACGATGCCACGCTGGGCAAAATGCTTCACGTTGGCAAGGTCGTGTCCAAGCGCCAGTCCGTTCTCTATACCGAGCATGATACTCTTTCTTCCCTTCCGCTTGTCGCTATAGAGGTCGGCAGGCGTACGGGCGATACTCAGGTAATTGCTGTTCTTGCTCACAATAGCCTCTATCTTGTCAAAGATCAAGTCGGCATACTGGGTAGGACCTGCCACATCAAAATCTACCTTGCTGCTGAAGGTCTCACCCAACTTAGGCTGCGGCAGGTAAGCCACCATCGTCGTTGCATCCTGATGACCGTCGGTCATTTTATGCAAATCTACCAGAATACGGGAGTCGCGATGGTCGAAACAGATACCCTGCGGGAAGAACATCGGCGTATCGCAATGTGTATCAAGAATAAGGATGCGCTGATGCAACTGCTTTGCCTGATAAAACTCGGCAGCCTGAGCAGTAAGCCATTGGAAAATCTTCAGTCCGTCTTTCTCCAACCATTCCGGATGCCATTGCACACCGAGGATAGACTTGTACTCGCTACTTTCCACAGCCTCTATGATGCCATCAGTAGATTTGGCGATGCAGCGCAGTTTATTTCCCGGCACACTCACAGCCTGATGATGGAAGGAGTTGACAAAAATCTTCTCACTATTATATATATTAAATAAGGTGGAATCCTTCACTATCTGCACACTATGGGTAGGTTCCTCACGCTCTGCATCCTGCGAATGCTTCACTCCCTGTCTGATGTCCTGCTCCACCTTTCCCCCCAAAGCTATAGCCAAAGTCTGAATGCCACGACAGATACCCAACATCGGAATCTGTCGATTATAAGCCAGGCGAACCAGGAGGAACTCAGCAAGATCACGCTCCCGATTGATATGATGGAGCTTAGGAGAAGGCTCCTCACCCATCCAGAGAGGGTTGTGGTCGCCGCCACCAGTAAGAATCAATCCGTCCAGATGCTGGAGCGTATTGACGATAACATCTGTATCGGCAACAGGAGGAATGATAACAGGAGTACCGCCCGCAGCTATCACTTGTTTATAATATCGGTCACGAAGCGTAGCATCTATGCCCTCGTAGTTGGCAGTAATACCAATTACCGGCTGATGAGGAGCCTCGGGAAAAACAGAATATACACCTTGCAAGTGTGAATCCAAATCAAATGTTTCCATCTGCTTATTTACATAAAAAAAGGATGTTTCACAAAGGAACCACTCACGACCGACTTAAGTCTTAACCTATGCCTCTCCCCGGTCATAAGTTGCAACACCCATGTGAAACAACCTTACCATTCATATTTACGTTGAATACTTATTCTTCTTCCAAAATAACAGGAATTTCTCGCTTGATACTCTGCTCAAGAGAAATCAGGGTCTCCGTAGAAACCACACCTGGAATAGCCTGCAACTTATTGTTGAGCAAATCCATCAGCTGCTCATTGTCGCGCGCATAAAGTTTAAGAAGCATGGTGTAAGAACCAGTAGTAAAGTGGCACTCCACGATTTCCGGTATATTCTGAAGGCGTTCTACCACCTTCTTATACATATTACCACGTTCCAGATTCAGACCCACGTATGTACAGGTAGAATATCCCAAACTCTTAGGGTTTACGTCGAATCCACTACCCGTGATAAATCCTGCTTCCATCAAATGCTGCACACGCTGGTGGATAGCTGCACGGGATACGCCACACTCTGCCGCAACATCCTTGAAAGGAATGCGGGCATTCTTAGACAAGATACCCAATATCTTTCTGTCAAGATTGTCTATTTTCTCCATTTCTGTTGTTTTATGTTATTGTATCTTTGATGGTATCATCTTATACCAGATAGCAAAATTAGGAAAAACTATTGATATAAACAACAAAAAGCACGATTATTTTGCAATTTTCGTGCTTTTTGATAGTATTTATACGGATTTTAACAGAAAAATCGCTTTTATGGCATAGAAATTATAGACAATAAAAGCGTTCCACCAGTTTTTTACGATACAGGCGTCCCACTTTGACATAGCTTATGCCATCAAACGGCGGATAGAAGTGGCAAACATTATCGATCACCTCTATCAGATAATTCATATTGATAATAAATTTCTGGTTTACTTGCATAAATTGCTTGTCCACTCCCAACAGGTCATTACTCTTGATGGTCCGCTTCAGGCGAACAGGCGCCTTGCTACCAGCCACCACAGCCTCCCAACAACGCACTTCATGATTATACTGGAAGAGAACGATGTCACGCTTGTCCACCAGTTTGAAGTCTATAGTATTTGTATAGAGGAGAAACTTACCATTGTCCGACACTATTTCTTCCTGATCCCGTCCATCTGATTGCAGGGTTGGCAAAAGGGGCTGTTCGGTTAGTCGCTGCATGATGATGTCCAATTCCTTGTCATCGATAGGTTTCAATAGCACGTCAAAGGCTTTCTTCCTGAAAGCTGGCAACACAAACTCATCGTAAGCAGTATACATCACTACTCTACTGCGACCATAAGTAAAAGAATCGACTCGTTCCAGGAAATCTATTCCCGAAATGTCTGGCAACTGCACGTCGAGAAAGAGCAAGTCTGGTTGAAACTCACTCACGCTCGCCAGCCCATCTAATCCAGAGTGCTCTATGGCGACCACTTCTATCTCAGGGTATCTGCCCAACTTTTCTTTCAGATTTTCGGCAGCCTGCTTATTGTCATCTATAATGATTGTCTTCATCTTGCGGTTCTTCTGTCAAATAAAAAGTTTGATATTATCAGGAATAACTATCGTAGCAACGCATCCTACGTTTTTTCCGCACTTTTGCTCATTACTGAGCGAGAAAGTCATTTTGCTTTTGTTTCGCTCGTTGACGATGGCTATGGTTTGGGTGACAACACTCAGTCCTGTACGCTTCTTTCCTACGCTACGGATATCAAATCCAGGACCATTGTCCTTGACCTTGATGCTGGTTGCTTTTTCTTTCTTGTCTATCTCGATGTGAATAGACTTATGACCATCCCATCCCTTCAGCCCATGCACGAAGGCATTCTCCACAAGTATCTGAACAAACATGGAAGGAATGCGCACCCTATCGGCATCCACCGCTTTGGCCTGGTCGATGCGGAACTCGAAGTCATCGCCCACCATTTGTTTCTCCACATGGACGTACCGCTCCACAAAATCCAACTCTTCTCGTAACGTCACATCCAGGCGGCACGACAAGTCAAGGTTCGCCCTTATCAATTTTGTCAAGTCGAGCAATTCATTGGCATCCTGCTCATTCGACTTCAAGATTTTACCATTGAGGACGTTAAATACAAAGTGTGGGGAGATGCGGTTGCGCACACTTGCTAACCTCAGTTGCATGATGCGCATCTTATCTTGTGCATATTGCTTGCGAGAGCGCATGAAAAGAAGTGCAAACATCAGAATGATGACCACGACCAGCAACACAGCGGCCACCGTGATGGTGTTGGCACTTTGGACAACTGCATTTTTATGCTCCATTTCCAGTCTATGGTGTAAACGAATGGTATCTTGCGCAAAACGGTTCATGATTTCAGAGGCACGCATATTAAGTCGGTTATGTGCCAGAGAATCATCCATTTGTGCATCCGACCTAAGATTTTCATACGCTCCCCGATAGTCGCCTATTGACTCATAATACTTGCGAAGATAACGATTGCGAATTTGGCGAAGATTGAACTCCATATTGTCCAGTTTCTTCTCATGTTGCAATATATCTTTTACCTTTGCCATGTTTCCTCGTTTCACAGCTTGTCCGATACGGATGGAGTTGACATAGTAAATCGCCACATCGTTGCCATTCTTGGCAAACCATGGCTCTATCTCTTCGAGGCATTTTTCCGACCTAACTACATCGCCCAGATTGAGATACACATCTGCGAGGTTGAGCTTGCAGAGATACATGTCGAAGGTTTCCGTTTTATGGTGCTTTTCCAGAAAAGCCTTCAAGGTTAAAAACTTCTGGAGGGAAGCTTTGTAGTCCCTGGTATAATAATAGTAATTGCCATAATTATTTAGATAATAAGCCTGCATGCTCACCGACATCAGAGAGAAATACTTCTCTGTTTGTTGATAATATTTCAACGAAGTATCGAAATCGTTGAGTTGCAGATAAATGGTGGCAAGTCCTAGGTAGAGAGTAATGTTTTCCTGGGATGGCAACTTGAGCGAGTCAACAAGGAACAGGGCACGTCGATACCATGCCGCCGCCTCCGGCAACTGACTCTTGAAGATGTAAGCATCACCAAGATTGGCACAAACTTTAGGCAACTGATCTTTAGCATCGCTGTTGGCCAACAAGACGGTGGCCTCTTTGTAGAGCCTTATAACCTCATCGGGGTTCTGACGGAAATTATGCAGACCCACCGCTTTTAGATTATAGGCGAAAGCCAGAAGTGAATTGCGACGTGGCGACGCAGGTTGCCTATTGGCAAAAGCGATGGTATTGGCCACAATAGGAACAGAAGAATCGGGAGTGGTAGAAAGCTCATATACTTTTGCCTTTCTGATGTAATATTCGTAATAAGCCAGACTGTCTTGAGCCGATTTCATGCCTTTCTCTATCATGTGAAAGGCATGGGGCGATAAGGCCTCCACCGAATCATCGATGCAGGATAAGGCTTTTAGTTCCTCTTCCGTTTTTTGGGTGTTCGACGGACGCTGACAAGCTACTATCAATCCAACTAACAGACAAAACAAAATCAAGTTCTTCTTCATATTTCACTATAGCTAATACTCACAACTGCAAAAATAAGCATTTTGCCACAAATATGCAATTTTCCCTTGCCAAAAAAACAACTTACCAACAAAAAAGTGCATCTTTTGGTATAGATTTACATTCTACCACGAAGAAAGGCACAACGACTCTTTGTCAATTGTGCCTCCTTGCAATTTAAATAGTATTTAAAAACTTTATTAGAAATTATAACCTACACTAATCATCAAGTTTCTGTTCTTCAACTTACCATCGCCAGAATTCTTGGCAATATTAGAGAAACCAAACTCATAAGCAGCACCAATGTAATAGTGCTTAGCAACTGTCAAACCTGCACCAATCTGAAGACCACAATCGAAACGTTTCCAATCTGCACCTTTATCGCCGAAGCAATCCCACTTGTCCTCGTCGCCATCCTCTGTTTCCTTAATCTTACCACCTACACCATAAGCGAAGTAAGGACCAACATTGAACTGCAACTGTGCTGCATCGCCGAAGTTGTATCGATAAGAAGCCAATACAGGAATTTCCAAGTACATTGGATTTGCTGTCAACTCATAGTCTCCCTCTTTCTCCTTGTAACCCTTGTTCTGGAGATAAAGACCAGTCTGAACATAGAGACTCTGCATCAAAGGAATATCAGCAATAACGCCTACATGCCAATTAGCTCTATTGTCTGTAGAAACGGTTACATTGTCCTCTTTATAGTCCATACCTGCAACGTTAAGACCGGCACGGATACCAAACTGAACGCCGCTCTCAGCCTTCTCTGTAGAGAAGAAAGAAGAAGATGAGCTACTTGCACGCTGTGCTGAAGTTGTAAGAGCGCAAAATGCGCAAACTGCTGCAATAATGATTTTTCTCATAATTTTAAAAGTTTAAATAATTAATACTCCTAACATCCAAATACATAGACTATAGAGGCGGATTACATATTGAAATCCATGCGCCATACATTATAGTTCTTTTCTACCGAGCCGCGCTGAGAAAGGAAGAAAATACTTTTTCCGTCTGGGGACCATACTGGCGACAAGTCGTTACCAGGATGGTAAGTAAGCTGAGTAAGCTGGGTACCATCGGTGCGAACCACGAAGATGTCCGTATTGTCAATTTTTTCCTTTTCCGACTTACTAGAACCTGTTACCAACAACCATTTGCCATCAGGAGATAACTGAGGTGTACTAAAACTCTTGCCAGGCTGGGAAAGAATAACTTCCTCTACACCCGTCTTGAAGTTTACACGCCATATTTCACTTTCCTTGTTCGTTGTGAAACGAGCACAATAGATAGCATCATAATTATTAGGGATAAGACAAGCCGTCATTCCTCTACTATAGTTGGAGAAAAGGTTTGTCTTGCGATCATAGCTCCAGAGACTATAGGAAGCATAGCCCTCGCCACGATGAAAATAGATAGTGTTGCCATCGGTGCTGATAACACCTCCAAAGTCATTGTCTGTTCCATTGGAAATCTGACGCACTACAGTACCTTGATTGGCATCTACCAAATACACGCCATGATGATTGCCTCTCACCTCGGTAAAGCACAGAGTCTTGCCATCAGGACTCCATGAGAAACCCTCAACATTTGTACGGAACGTGCGCTGTACGCTTGCGCCGCCCTTGGCAGCATTCTTGATCATGATGTTGGTTGTTCCATTCTTCTCATTGATGTAACCTATACGTTTTCCATCAGGCGACACACCTATCTGAGGTATTACCCACCAATCAATAGTACTGCTCTTGCGTGAGCCAAAGACACCAGATGTCTTACCCACAATGTTGCCTCTATAATCTGCTACACAATCAGCATCATCTGTAATCTTTTCGAACTTCACACCACCCTCCTCAGGCACGAACACGAGGGAATAATCAAATTTTACCTTTGCATCAGCACCTACCGACAATAAGAGCAATGATGCTAAAAGCCAAGAACTTTTCTTCTTCAGCAACTTCATATTCGATAATTTTAACTTATTATATTAAATTTTTCTGTTTGCAAAGATAAACAAAACATTTCGTTTTCACAAACGGCTAAAACAACATCTGTGCTCATTTGTCGATGGAGCACACTTAACCTGCTAAATTTAATGCTTATTCGATAAAAAATAAAAAAAACAGAGAATTCAACAATTGGACTCTCTGACCTTTTCATGTAATATACAATTATATATTTTGCATTTTTTATATTTCCCTTTCAATCATCACAAGTTCTTTTTGTTATATCTTGTTAAAGATTACGCCATAGGTACATAGTTATAAAAATAAATCACTAAATTTGTATCAAAAGCAATAAATTGAACGTTATGGAAGATTTAAACCAGCTAAAACTGGTCTTAGTCAAAAAGAAAAAGACCAATAAATGGCTTGCAGAACAGTTGGGAGTAAACCAAGCAACTGTTTCTAAATGGTGTACCAACACCACACAGCCAGATTTAATGACTTTGAAAAAGATTTCAGAGTTGTTAGATGTCAATGTAAGTGAAATTATCAACTTCGATTAAACAGCAATACAATATGGGCAATTCTAATTTTAACGAAAATACGAGAGTGCAAGTTCCAGCTGCACTTCATTTATGCAAGTTGGGATATACCTACCTTGACAATATTTGCGCATATGATACAAAAACTAATATCTTGATAAACGTTTTTCTGAATGCAATTAAACGCCTCAATCCAACAATGTCAAGTCAGGACGTATCCTTGCTGTTTTCAAAAATTATCAACATTGCTGACAACGATGACTTAGGGCGTGAATTTTACCAATTGTTATCTGCAACCAGTGGAGTCAAGCTCATAGACTTTGACAACCCAGACAATAATGATTGGCATGTTACTACAGAATTTACTTGTGAGAATGAGGATACTGATGACAACTTTCGCCCAGACATCACCTGTTTTGTCAATGGTCTCCCTCTTGCATTCATCGAAGTCAAAAAGCCCAACAACCATGAAGGAATCTTGGCAGAAAGAGAGCGCATCAACAAGAGAATGAGCAAGAGATGCTTCCGCCGTTTCTTCAATGTCACCCAACTGATGATTTTCTCCAACAACCAAGAGTATGACAGCGAAAACCGTGTCCCAATCCAGGGAGCATTCTATTGTTGTACGGCTAAGGAGAAAGCATTCTTCAATGTATTTCGGGAAGAATACAAAAACTTCGTCGCAAATTATCCATACATGGAAATTAGCAATGAAACCGAATATACCGTATTGAAACATCGAAATTGCGTGGTCATTAAGAATCTAAAGGAATATCAGACCAACAAGGCTGTCAATACTCCAACAAACCGTATCATCACTTCCATGTTGAGCAAGGAGCGTTTTCTCTTCTTGCTTCGCTATGGTTATGCCTATGTAGAACGCAAGATTGAACTTGAAGACGGCACGCAAGGGACGGAACTACAGAAGCACATCATGCGCTATCAACAGATGTTTGCCTCTTATGCCATTCGACATACCTTGGATAAAGGAGTGAAAAGTGGTATCATTTGGCATACCCAAGGAAGTGGAAAGACAGCTTTGGCATATTATAGCGTTAAGAGTCTAACGGATTATTTCGCCAAAAAGAATGTTGTGGCTAAATTCTACTTTATCGTTGACCGTATTGATTTGATGGAACAAGCCACCGATGAGTTTGCTGCACGTGGGTTAATCGTACGTAATGCCAAGAGCCGAACGGAATTAATGAATGACATTTCAAGCAGAGCCATCACTCACAACAATGAGGGCAAACTTGAAATTGTGGTTGTCAACATCCAAAAGTTCAAGGAAGACAAAGCCAAGGTTAAGGTTGACGATAGTTATAGCACTCAACTACAGCGCATATTCTTCATCGACGAGGCGCATCGTGGTTATAACCCACAAGGAAGTTTCTTGGCAAACCTTTTGGAAGCAGATACGAATGCTGTTAAAATAGCCTTGACAGGAACACCGCTTTTAAAAGAAGAACGAGAATCTTGGAGAGTGTTTGGTGACTATATCCATACCTATTATTATGACAAATCCATTGCTGACGGATATACCTGCAAGTTGATGCGTGAGCCTGTTGAGACTATTTACAAGGAGAAGATAGAAAATATTCTCGAACAATTGGCTGGCGATGTTGAAGTCAAAAAGAGCGACATCGACCGCAACAAGATAATAGAACACGATAGCTATCTCAATGCTCTACTGGACTACATCATATCCGACTTCCGACAATTTCGTAGAGAACAAAATGACTATACGGTTGGCGGCATGATTGTCTGCAAGACTAATCCACAGGCAAGGGAGCTATATCGTTTATGGCAAGAACGCTTCGGACATGCACAAAAATTCAGCGAACAGAATGAGGCTGAGATTGCAATAGCAGCAGAGCCGATGCTCTTCCATAAGGACTACAAGCCATTGACCGCATCGCTTATCTTGCATGACGAGGGTGACAAAATGGAACGCAAGGAATATATCGAAGGTTTTAAGAAACTACAAGAAGTTGACATTCTTATCGTCAACAAGATGCTTCTTACTGGATTTGATGCTCCAAGATTAAAGAAGCTCTATCTAGGACGCTCCCTTGACGGACATGACTTGTTGCAAGCCCTTACTCGTGTCAATCGTCCTTATCGTGATTTCAAGTATGGATATGTGGTTGACTTTGTAAACATCAAGGAAAACTTTGACGCAACCAACGACCGCTATCTACGAGAGTTGAACCGTACGACTGAAGATGCAGGCAATCCTCATGCAATCAATCTTGCCAACGACATTCTTGTAAGCAAAGAAGAGGTTGATGCTAAGATACAGCAAGTAAAGGGTGTGCTCTTCAACTTCACCACAGATAATCTGGAGGAGTTCAGAAAAGAGATAGATGAAATTGATAACAAGGATAGCCTTTATGAACTTCGCAACACTTTAACCGAGGCAAAAGCCATCATCAACCAAGTACGTTCTTTTGGTGATGAAGAGACTAAACACAAGTTAGCTTCTTTGCCACTGGGGTCTATCCCTACTCTCATTACAGAGGTCAGTCATCGTATCGAGCGCATCAATCTCCTTGAAAACACGGAGCATAAAGCAGATGTATCTGGTATTATCAATGTGGCATTGTCTGAATTGGAATTTGAGTTCAAGAAAGGACTGTCTGAGGAATTACGCATCATCGTTAACGATATCAAGGAACGTTGTGAACGGGTACAAGCTGAATTTGAGGCAAACTTCGATACCAAGGAAGAGAAGTATGTGCTTCTTGCTGATGAGTTCCGTGAGTACTTCCGCAAGAAAGGCTTTGTGCCACAAAGCACAGAAGAAGCCAAGGCAAGCATTCTGTACATGGATGATGTGATGAAGAAAATCAGGGAAATCAATCGTCGCAACAATATGTTGAAGCGCAAATACAAAGGTGACGAACGATTTGTACGCATTCACAAGCGTATCGAAGAACAGAACCAACATCGTGAGCGACCTATCATCTCCAAACAGGAATATGAGATTGCAGAGAACTTGGCAAAGATGAAAGAGGGCATCGATCAAATGATATTCCTTGACATCAATATCCTCGACAATGAGCCAGCCTTTCAACAAGATGTATTGGCTATTATCGGAAAGGAACTGCTCGACATGAATATCCGGGCAGACATCAAGGATCGCAAATATATCAACAACCTCATCACCACAGAATATTTACAACAACATAATTACACATATTAATTAGAAAATGAGCAACATCAATATATCTGAGGCAACCATCGCCCTCATCGACTCTTTGAAAGGAACAACTGGAGCATTTGGACTTGCAGGTACAGGAAGCGAATACAAGATTGTGACTGAAATGTTCCTTTACAAATTCTTCAATGATAAGTTTGGTTATGAAGCCAAGCGAGACAAAATGTATGGAGAACGCCTTTCTAAGGCAGAGAAATGGGATGCTGAGTATGACACCTTTACAGAGGATGAGGTAGAAGATTTGTTCAGCTACCTACCAGCTTCTGTACCAAGACTAAAGCCGGAACATACGCTCTCGCATCTTTACAACTCATCGACAAAGGGTGATTTCTCAACCTTGCTTGATGCCACATTGGTAGATATAGCCACGCTCAACTCACAGACATTTTCTGTAACCACATCAGGTAAAAGCAAAGTGAACATATTCTTCCCTTTGACAACCTATGTTACAGATACCCAAAAACGTGATGAGTTTGCCAAGTCTTTAATGCGCAATGTCGCATCCTTCAATTTTGAGGATGTTTTCACTGAGAAATATGATTTCTTCTCACGTATTTTCGAACATTTGCTCAAAGGATTCAACAATGCTGGTGGTGGCAAGTATGCAGAATACTATACCCCTCGTGCTATCGCCCAAGTGATGGCACGACTATTGGTTGGGGACAATTCCAATCTCAGAGGTATTACTTGCTACGACCCATCTGCAGGAACTGGAACTTTATTGATGGCTCTTGCTCATCAAATAGGCGAAGCCCGTTGTACAATCTTCTCACAGGATATTTCTGAAAAATCCTCAGAGATGCTTCGTCTGAATCTGATTCTCAACAATTTTGCTGCATCATTGCCAAATGTAGTGCAAGGCAACACTTTAACAGAGCCTTCCCACAAGGAGAGTAACGGAGTGTTGCGTAAGTTTGATTTCATCGTCAGCAATCCTCCTTTCAAACTCGATTTCCCAGAGTATCGTGATACTTTGGCTTCTGATACTATCCGTTTTTGGGCAGGTGTGCCAAATGCTGTAAAAAAAGTTGACCCGATGAAACCAAAGATGGCTATCTATACTTGTTTCATCCAGCATGTTCTCAATTCTTTGAAACCTTCAGGCAAAGCTGCTATCGTCATACCTACAGGCTTTATCACTGCCAAGAGTGGTGTGGAAAAGCGAATCTTGCAACGCATTGTTGATGAGAAATGGGTTTATGGAGTTGTGTCTATGCCAAGCAATGTGTTTGCAACAACAGGAACCAATGTTTCCGTCATCTTCTTCGACAAGTCGGCACAAGCAGATAAAGTCATTTTGATTGATGCCAGCAAACTTGGAGAAGAATACAAGGAGGGTAACAACCTGAAACGCCGCTTGCGTGATTTTGAGATTGACAAGATTGTCAACACTTTCCAAAACAAAGAAGCGGTGGATGACTTCTCTGTAGCTGTAACCTATACCGAAATCAAGGAGAAAGGCTATAGTCTATCCGCAGGTCAATACTTTGACATCAAGATTGACTATGTAGATATAACCGAAGAGGAGTTTAACAAACGAATACAAGGCTATAAAACGGCACTTGCACAACAATTCGCAGAGAGCCATCGTTTAGAAGATGAGATTATGAAGCAACTCGGAAGCCTCAGTTTTAACCGCAATGTGGGAAAGGAATAAAAATATGAATAAGCCGATAAGTATATTAGATAAAGATTACTTGCAGTGGGTCAAAGAACTCTGCATGCGTTATCGCCAGAGCCAGATCAAGGCTGCGGTGAAGGTCAATACGGAGATGCTCAAATTCTATTGGAGTTTGGGACGAGACATCGTTGAACTACAGATAGAACAAAAATGGGGAGAGAAAGTTATAAGCCGTCTTGTCCAAGACCTACATGATGCATTACCAAATGTTTCAGGACTAACAAAGCGCAATATATATTATTGCAAACAATTTTATGCACTTTATGCCCCAGCAATCAAAATGTTGCCCCAAACTGAGGCAACAAATGAAGCTGAAACATTGCCCCAAGTTGGGGCAATGTTTCAGTCAGATATTTACTGTGTGCCATGGGGACATCATAAAGTCCTAATAGACAAATGTTTTGGTTATCCAGAAAAAGCAATATTCTATATTCATGAAGTTGTTGCAAATGGTTGGAGTCGTTCAATGTTGCTTAATTTTATCAGCACAGATTTATATGAGCGACAGGGCAAAGCCTTGAATAATTTCAAGAGCACATTGCCAGCTATAGACAGTGATTTAGCAAAGGAGTTAACCAAAGATCCATACAACTTTGCTTTTACAGGCATTACCAAACCATATAATGAGCGTATTCTCAAAGATGCGTTACTGAACAATATCACCAAGTTCCTTACAGAGCTGGGTACAGGTTTTGCATACGTAGGCAAGGAATACCGCTTGCAGATAGGAGAAAAAGAGAACTTTATCGACTTGCTCTTCTACAATTTAAACTTGTCATGCTATTTAGTTCTGGAAGTCAAAATCGGCTCCTTCACTTTTGCAGATGTCGGGCAACTTGGCGGCTACGTAGTAGCTTGTAACCATCTTCTTCGCAAAGAGGGGCGAGACAATCCGACAATAGGCATACTTATCTGCAAGGAAAAAGACCGCATCCAAGCCCAATATGCCTTGGAATCAAGTAGCCAGCCAATAGCAATCTCAGAATATGACTTGGAGAAATTCTATCCTGAGAAATTGGAAGGTACGATGCCAACTATAGAGGACTGGGAAGCCAAATTGGGTGGAAGTATTGAACATGAGTAAAATTGATTTTATGAAACTAAAGAAATATAAAAGAAAAAGGATTATCCCTGTAGGATGGAAAGAAGTAAAACTTGGAGATATTTTTCGCACATCTTCAGGGGCTACACCACTATCTACAAAAAGAAGTTTTTATGATGGTGGCACTATTCCTTGGATAAATAGTGGAGAATTAGCTTCACCATACATTTATAAAGCATCAAATTACATATCGCAAAAAGGCTTTGAAAATTCAAGTACTGAAATATATCCTAAAGATACAGTTCTTGTTGCTATGTATGGCGCAACGGCAGGAAAAGCTTCATTACTAAAAATGGAAGCTTGTACGAACCAAGCTATATGTGCAATACTCCCCAACAAGGACTATTGCCCTGAATTTATCAAGTACAATTTAGACACATTGTATGACCATTTGGTTGGTCTAAGCTCAGGTTCTGCGAGAGACAACCTTTCTCAAGCTGGTTTGAAAGAGCTGAAACTAACATTGCCTTCAACAAAGAAAGAACAAGAAAACCTGGTTTCTATTCTTTCCTTGTTGGATCGCAAGATAGAACTTAATCAGCAGATAAATGATAATTTACCGACGCTTGACCATTCATCAAGAGGGGGAGAAGTTCGTCTCGCTGCTTAGTAAGGGCTTCGATTTCTTTTTGTCGCAAAAGTTGTTCGTCAAACATTGGTTTTGTTGCAT
>NZ_SGVY01000001.1 GCF_004535825.1 Segatella hominis
CCTCCGAAGGATGGTAATATTCCAGATTTCAACATTTCAAAGATCGATATTTGCCCTTTTCGGGCCTATCAGAGAAGCTTTCGGCTCTTTCATGGCAATTTCTCGAAAGATATTCACCAGCGGAGCCAATTGCTATGTTTCACTCAGAATGACCACACTGGTCATGCTGGATTCAAAATATGCCCCCTTTTTAAAGTGGGCTCACTAATTATTTATAAGGTATGCAAAAAAAATTGCATTTACTCTTTGCCTTGCTGATTTTCTTCGTATCACAGGCAATGGCTCAGATTACCACATCAAGTCTGAGTGGTAAGATTACTGCCAACAATGAGGACGTCATTGGTGCTACCATCAGAGTGACCCATGAACCTTCCGGTACTGTTTATGGAGCAACCACCAATGCCAATGGCCGTTACTCTATCCAGGGTTTGCAACCTGGTGGTCCTTACAAAGTGGAAGTTTCCTACATCGGTTACTCTTCTAAGGTTTTGAAGGGTGTAAACTTACCTTTGGGACAAAACACCGTATTGGACGAAACGCTCAAAGAGAATGCCGAGTTGCTCGAAGAAGTTGTTGTATCTGCTTCCCGCAACAACAACATGCGTACAGACCGCGCTGGTGCTACTACCAGTATCAACGCCGGACAGATTGAGAGCATTCCTACCGTGAGCCGTAGCATGAACGACATCTTGAAGTTGACTCCACAGGGAGCCCACATTGGCAATGGTTTTGCTGTGGGTGGTGGTAATTACCGCCAGAGTTACGTGACTGTCGATGGTGCTGCATTCAACAATGCTTTCGGGCTCGGCGGCAATCTTCCTGGTAACGGTTCACCAATCTCTCTGGATGCATTGGATCAGGTATCCGTATCTTCCTCTCCATACGATGTACGTCTGAGCGGATTTACAGGAGGTGCCATCAGTGCAGTTACCAAGCGAGGTACCAATCAATTTAAGGGTACAGCCTATATGTACACCACCAACTCTCATCTCCGTGGCGACAAGGTTTCCGACTACCAGTTGAACCGTCTCCAGTCTCACTCTACCACATGGGGAGCCAGTTTTGGAGGTCCTATCATTAAGGACAAACTCTTCTTCTTTGCGAATGGTGAATATCAGGCAAACATCTCAGCCGGTCCTTCAGGTACTGCCCGAATGAGTGCTACCGACGCTTGGAAGCCAAACTCAGGTACCGTACACCGTCCTTTGCAGAGCGACATGGAGAATATGCTCCAGTTCCTCCAGAGCAAGTATGGTTACAACCCAGGTCGCTACCAGGGTTATTCTCTCGACACACCTTCTTACAAGTTCCTGGCTCGTTTAGACTGGAATATCAACAAGTTTAACAAGGTGAACCTCCGCTTCTCCAGAAGCCACGACAAGGATTCCAACAGTCCTTCCAGTTCTACCACTCCATTCAAGGATACAGAGATTTATCCTGGTGGAACAACTGATGGCATCACTATGACAAACGGAAAGTCACAGTCTGGCCGTACAGCCAACTCAGGTCTTTATTTCGAAAGTGCCCGTTACTATCAGGAAAAGAACTTTACCTCTGTAGCAGGTGAATGGAACTCTAAATGGGGTGGATGGAACAACACCCTTCGCTTGACATACTCTTATCAAGATGAGCCTCGTACCTATCTGGGAGGTATTTTCCCAACAGTGGATATTCTGAAGGATGGTGCATACTACATGGGCTTGGGTCCAGACCCATTCACAGAGGGTAACCTCCGTCAGGTGAAGACATTCGTGGCTACCGATGAAGCAACATGGGCAGTAGGCATCCAGAATTTCATCGCCGGTGTGCAGTATGAGACCAACGAGGCTACCAATGGATTCGGTGCCGCTTCAGCAGGTTACTATGTATATTCTTCTCCAGAAGACTTCATGGCAGGTGGAAAGCCAGCTGCATACGGTATCACCTTCCCTATGGATGGCAGCGACCAGTTCTTGGCTAAGATGAAATACAACCAGTTCTCTGCTTACGTTCAGGACCAGATCAATTTCTCTGACCGTTTCCGCCTCACCGCAGGTTTGCGATTTGAGTTGCCTATCTATCCTGAGTTGAAGAACAACTACAATGCAGCTTTCGGTGCATTGAAGTACAGAGCCAACGACGGCAAGTATTATAGCTACAATACAGACCAGTTGCCAGACGCAAATATAACCGTTTCACCTCGTGTAGGTTTCAATTGGGATATTCTTGGCGACCAGAAGCTCGTGCTCCGTGGTGGTACAGGTTACTTCGTAGGTCGTCTGCCATTTGTATGGCTCGTATCTGCAGTGGGTAATGCCGGTTGTGGTCAATACACCTATTATTATAATAAGGCCAACGAAGCAGCATACGGTCAGCCTAATTTCCATGTAAACCGTGCTGACCAGTTGAAGGACCTCACGATTCCTGCAAGTCGTGAGAACGCAGCAGCTCCTTCTACTCCTACCATCATCGACAAGGATTTGAAGATGAATGCAACATGGAAGAGTTCTTTGGCTATTGACGCGAAGTTGCCTGGCGGTATTGATTTCTCTGTAGAAGGTATTTACAGCCGTGAATTCAACCCAGCTATTGTAACCAACCTGAACTACTCTTGGGATGGTGAATCAACCATCACTTTGGCTCCTGGTGATACCCGCCGCTACTACACAGCCAGCGGAAATGGTAACAATCCTTACATGATTACCAATGCAGGTCATAAGGCATATTACTACTCTATCACCACATCGCTTGCCAAGAGATTTGACTTCGGTCTTAATATCTCTGCATCCTATACCCACTCAAGAGCCCGCTCTTACGGTGACGGTATAGGCGACCAGGTTTCTTCTGCATACTACAACAACCGTTATTCTATCAACGGCAATAATGATAAGGAAACTGGTTTGGGTACATACGTAGCTCCTCATCGTGTGATCGTTTCTGCTTCTTACAAGAAAGACTACGCTAAGCACTTCGGTACAGAGGTAGGTCTTATCTATGAAGGTATGAACTTGGGATATGCTGGTATTTATAATAGCGCACGCTACTCTTACGTTCTATCTTCAAACGTAGTAAACGACTATGGTTCAAACGGCCTGTTGTACGTTCCTGCTTCACGTCGCGACCTCGACGACTGGAACTTTGCAGATGTAAAGGATAAAAATGGTAACGTGACCTACAGTGCAGATGACCAGCGTGATGATTTCTGGGCTTACATCAACCAGGATTCTTACCTGAAGGATCGCAAGGGCAGATATACAGAGCGTGGTGGCGCTATCATGCCATGGCACCATCAGTTGGATTTCAAATTCAACCAGAACTTCTACCTCAAGGTAGCCGGTCAGAAGAACACCCTGCAGTTTGGTGTTGATATCAAGAACCTGGCTAACCTGCTCCACAGCAGTTGGGGTCTCTACAAGAGCGTAAACAACACGCAGTTGTTGAAGTACGACTCAAAGACAAAAGCATTCAACTTCCAGAAGAATGGAAAGAACATCTTGGACAAGACTTATACCAATAAGACAAGTTTCAGTTCTACCTATTCTATCCAGTTCTCTGTAAGATACATATTCAACTAATACAAAAAAGAGGGTGTGTCATGGATTATGACACACCCTCTTTTTCGTTTCTTCATATTCTTTTCATCAGTTTTTTTCATCGGATAACGCAGAGTTATCGGAACATTCTTACTCCACGGATTACTCACGGATTTTCACGGATTTGGCCTTACGGCCATTGGCTAATGCCGTAGCATTCCAGCTTTAGGGGAAACCCATGAGATAAGCCTAATATACTCTCGGGCCAAAGATTGTAGTTCCGACGCGAACCATCGTAGAGCCATGCTGGACAGCCAACTGGTAGTCGTGGCTCATTCCCCAGCTTCGCTCGCAGAAAGCAGGACAGTCAGCGAAGTACTTAGCCTTCACCTCATCAAAGAAACGAGCAGCCGTATCAAACTCGCTGGCAATCTGATGCTGGTCATCGACATGAGATGCCATCATCATCAGACCACAAATCTGCACGTTCTTCATCTCTTTCCACTCACCTTCCTCCAAGAGTTGACGGCAGGCATCGAGCGTTAAGCCATACTTGGTTTCTTCCGCAGCGATATGCAGTTCAAGCAACACCTTTATCACCCGATCGTGCTTGGCAGCCTGCTTGTTGATTTCCTTCAGCAGTTTCAGGCTATCCACAGCCTCAATCATAGCGATGTAAGGAGCGATGTACTTCACCTTATTGGTTTGAAGATGACCGATGAAATGCCACTCAATATCCTTAGGCAGCGACTCCACCTTACGAGACAGTTCCTGTTCATGGCTTTCACCAAAGACACGCTGTCCCTCTTCATAAGCAGCCTCGATATATTCGTTGGGATGAAACTTGCTGATGGCAACGAGGCGAACGCCTTCTGGCAAGAGTCCGAGAACTTCCCGGAGATTTCCCTTTACGTCATATTCCATTTACTTATTCTCCTGTTCGTATTCAGGAACATCATTCTTCTCCTCTTTTTTCTCAGAAGCAGCCTGATGTTCAAAGACATCCATGATAGGAGTCTCGTTGATACCGATTGTATCGTAATCAATCATCGTCTTGCCCATCACCTCATCGATGTATCTCAAGGCACGAGCAAGCGACTTAGCCTGTACGAGGTAAACCACGTTGGTACGCTTTTCCTTATCACTCTTATCATCAATGGTGATAAACTGGAGTTTGGCTCTATACCATTTGTCATCATCATCCACATCGCTGAAGAAAATCTCACCGAAGGCAGACTTGGTGATGCCGGAAACGTGGAATTCACCGCTCACATAGACAGACATCTCATCGATGATACTGCTTTCAGCCTCTGTAAAACTCAACGCATCCACTACATAGGTTTCAGATACCACTTTCTCGGTACCATCTTCCTGAGTCTTCTGATATTTTACCTTGGTAGTAAACCAAGTACCTGTTCTTGATCTCATAATATACCTTACTATTTATATAACATTATAAATCCCGTTAATACGGAAAAAACAATGCAAAGTTATAAAAAAGAAAACAAATAAGCAAGATTCATAAGCGTTTTTTATGAAAAAACTAAAAATCTTTAGCTATCTTTCTCCATTTTCGCCGAAATTGATTACCTTTGCATCCAAATGTAGAAATGCCAACATCATCCGATGGAAGATAAGGCGAATTTCACATATCAAAAGTTCATAAAAGAAAGAAATAAGATGCCTGAAATTTCAGTACGCGGTATCGAAATGCCAGAGTCACCAATCAGAAAGTTGGCTCCTTTGGCTGCCGCAGCAAAAAAACGTGGGGTTAAGGTGTATCACCTCAACATCGGTCAGCCTGACCTTCCTACACCTCAATGCGGTCTGGATGCATTGAAGCACATAGACCGTACCATCCTGGAATATTCTCCAAGCCAGGGTTACCTGAGCTATAGAGAGAAGTTAGTGGATTACTACAAGAAATTCAATATCAACGTAACTGCCGATGATATCATCATTACATCGGGAGGTTCTGAGGCTGTGCTCTTCTCATTCATGAGCTGCCTGAACCCTGGCGACGAGATTATCGTGCCAGAACCAGCTTACGCCAACTATATGGCATTTGCCATCTCTGCGGGTGCCAAGATTCGCACCATCGCCACCACCATCGAGGAAGGTTTCTCCTTGCCTAAGGTGGAGAAGTTTGAGGAACTCATCAATGAGCGCACCCGTGCCATTCTGATCTGCAACCCAAACAACCCAACCGGTTACCTCTATACCCGACGTGAGATGAACCAGATTCGCGACCTCGTAAAGAAGTATGATCTCTATCTCTTCTCTGATGAGGTTTACCGCGAATACATCTATACCGGTAGTCCTTACATCAGTGCCATGCACTTGGAGGGTATCGAACAGAATACCGTGCTCATCGACTCTGTATCCAAGCGTTACAGCGAGTGTGGTATCCGTGTTGGTGCCTTGATTACCAAGAATGCAGAGATTCGCAAGGCCGTGATGAAATTCTGTCAGGCCCGTCTCTCTCCTCCACTGATTGGTCAGATTGTGGCAGAAGCATCTCTTGATGCACCAGAGGAGTATTATCGCGATGTCTATGATGAGTACGTAGAGCGCCGTAAGTGCCTGATTGATGGACTCAACCGCATTCCTGGTGTCTATTCTCCTATCCCAATGGGAGCCTTCTATACCGTAGCCAAGTTGCCTATCGATGATTCTGACAAGTTCTGTCGCTGGTGTCTTGAGGAATTTGAATACGAGGGCGAGACCGTGATGATGGCCCCAGCCTCTGGTTTCTATACCACTCCGGGAGCAGGTCGCAATCAGGTACGTATGGCTTATGTGCTGAAGAAGCACGACTTGGAGCGTGCTCTCCTCGTCTTGGCAAAAGCTTTGGAGGCTTATCCAGGAAGAGTAGAAGATGAAGGACTTTGATAATTACAAAAGAAAAATATGAATTTTCCTCTATTTATAGCAAAGAGATTATATAGTGAACAGGGCGACAAACGTAAAGTTTCTCGCCCTGCTATTCATATTGCCACAGCTGGTGTTGCCATCGGGTTGGCTGTGATGATTGTCTCTGTATGTGTGGTATTAGGCTTCAAACATACCATCCGCGACAAGGTGATCGGTTTCGGCAGCCATATCCAGGTGGCTGACTTCATGACCCTCCAGCAGATGAACCAATACCCTGTGGTGATGGACGACTCGATGATGACAGTCCTCAAGAAGGCACCGGGCGTGAAACACATACAGCGATTTGCCATGAAAGAGGGTATTCTGAAAACTGACAATGACTTCTTAGGCGTTGGATTCAAAGGTGTAGGACCGGAATTCGACTCTACGTTCATCCACCAGAACATGGTGGAAGGAAGCATTCCTAAGTTTGATGACAAAGCAAGCCACAACCAGATTCTCGTCTCCCAGCTGATGGCAGATAAGTTGGGACTGAAGACCGGACAGCGCATCTTCGCCTATTTCATCGACAATAACGGCGTGAGAACCAGACGGTTTACCATCTCAGGCATTTATCAGACCAATCTGAAGAAGTTTGACGAAATCATGGTCTATACCGACCTCTATACTGCCGTGAAACTCAACGGATGGGAAGAAGACCAGGCAAGTGGCGCCGAGATTACCGTCAAAGACTTCAACCAGTTACAGACAACAGAAGACTACTATGTGAAGAACGTCAACCGCACGGTGGACCGTTATGGAGAAACCTACAGTAGCGGAACCATCAAGAATCTGAACCCACAGATATTCCAGTGGCTCGACCTGATGGACCTGAATGTATGGGTAATCTTAGGTCTGATGTTAGCCGTAGCAGGTGTCACAATGATCAGCGGATTGCTGATTATCATCTTAGAGCGCACTTCCATGATAGGCGTGATGAAGGCATTGGGCGCCCGCAACAAAACGATCCGCCATACCTTCCTCTGGTTTGCCGTGTTTATCATCAGCAAGGGCCTTGTTTTCGGAAACCTAATAGCATTGTCTATTTTGGCCATCCAGAAACATACCGGACTCATCAAGTTGGATGCCCAGACCTACTATGTCAGTACAGTACCAGTGGAATTCAACTGGCTGTTCATCGTAGCACTCAATGCCGCTACCCTCCTGATCTGTGTCTTCATGCTGGTAGCTCCAAGCTATTTGATTTCCCATATCCATCCAGCCAAGAGCATGAGATATGAGTAAGAAAAAAAATCAGATATTCCATAATTACTCTCATTTGCTTGTATTATTTATTAAAATGAGGGCAATTATGGAATAAAACTACACTTTTTTTATCCGTTTTGGAAATTTGTGCACATTTTTTTTTGTACTGTGCAGAAATTATGGTATCTTTGCACAAAATTTTGATAATTGTGCAATGAATGCAATACATAGTTTTAACTCGTACATAGAGAAGAGCATCATCAAGAATTGGCAATTGGACGCACTGACTGATTACAAGGGCACTACATTACAATATCATGATGTTGCAAGAAAGATAGAGAAGCTCCACATCCTGTTTGAGAACAGCGGTGTGAAGAAAGGCGACAAAATAGCCGTCTGCGGTAGAAACAGCAGTCAGTGGGCAGCAGCTTTTCTGGCGATTGTGACCTACGGCGCAGTAGTCGTACCCATTCAAAACGAATTTAAACCAGAGCAGATTCACAATATCGTCAATCACAGCGAGAGTAAGTTGCTTTTCGTAGGCGATGTTGTAGCAACGGAGATCAATACAGATGAGATGCCTTCTCTTGAAGGTGTCATTTACCTACCCGATTTCTCACTCGTCCTTTCACGTTCAGAGAAACTGACCTATGCCCGCGAGAATCTCAATGCCATTTTTGGTCATAAATATCCGAAGTATTTCCGTCCTGAGCACGTGAAATACCACGTAGATGAGCCAGAGGAATTGGCGATGATCAACTATACCAGCGGTACTACAGGCTTTTCGAAGGGTGTGATGATTCCTTATCGTGCACTCTGGGGCAACCTGGACTATATGTTGAAGTCCATTGCACCAAGACTCAGCAAAAACTGCAACTTTCTGGTATCACTGCCAATGGCACACATGTACGGACTGATGGCAGACGTTATCTTCAGCATGGTAGAAGGTCATCATATTTATTTCCTTACCCGTGTGCCAAGTCCTACCCTCATCGCAGAGGCTTTCAAGGAAGTGAAGCCGGAGATTATCTTCGCCGTACCATTGGTGATTGACAAGATTATCAGAAAGCACATATTCCCATTGATACAGACCAACCGTGTGAGATTGCTGATGAATATGCCAGTAATCAACAAGCGCATCAAGGAGAAAATCCGCGATTTTGTATTGTCTGAGTTTGGCGGCAAAGCTTGTCAGGTGGTCGTGGGCGGAGCACCGCTCAACAAGGAAATTGAGAGTTTCCTCACCAACATCGGCTTCCCTATCGCCATGGCTTACGGAACCACCGAGACCGCTCCATTCATCACCTTTGCCAATGCAGAAGAATATGTGCCGGGCAGTTGTGGTGTGAGCGTGAACCACCTGGATGTAAAGGTACTCAGCAAAGATCCGCAAAATGTACCGGGCGAACTGGTATGCAAGGGAATCTGTGTGATGCAGGGATACTACAAGAACCAGGAGGCAACAGATGCAGTAATCGACCAGGACGGATGGTTTCATACCGGCGACCTTGCCACGATGAGCGAGGACGGACATTTCTACGTCAAGGGCCGCAGCAAGAACATGCTTTTAGGTCCTAACGGACAGAACATTTATCCAGAAGAGATAGAGGACAAACTCAACTCGATGGCAATGGTGAACGAAAGTATCGTGCTCCAGAAGGGGGACAAACTTGTAGGTCTTGTACATCCAGACATGGACGAAGCCAACACGTTGGGATTCACCCAGGAAGATTTAGAGAACATTATGGAACAGAACCGCAAGGAACTGAACGAACAAATACCAACATTTGCCAAGTTGTCGCGCATTCAGTTGCACGACCAGGAATTCGAGAAAACAGCAAAGAAATCAATTAAACGATATCTATACCAGGATGCTATCTAATCCTTTTGCGAAAGGAGCCACGGAGCATGCTGAAATAGATATAGTAAAAGCAAGAAGAGTATGGAAATACCTAGCTTTAACGCACTTATCCAGAAAAGCATCATAGACCATTGGGATATGGATGCACTAACAGACTACAAGGGAGCAACCTTGCAGTATCACGATGTGGCTCGCAAAATCGAGAAATTACACATCATGTTTGAAAACTCAGGCGTGGTAAAGGGTGACAAGATTGCCCTCTGCGGTCGCAATAGTGCCAACTGGGCTGTAGCATTTCTTGCTACCCTCACCTATGGTGCTACTGCTGTACCTATCCTGCATGAATTCATGCCAGACCAGATTCACAACATCGTGAACCACAGCGATGCCAAGTTGCTCTTTGTGGGTGATGTAGTGGCTACTCAGGTAGATGCTACCAAGATGCCTGGTTTGGAGGGCATCATCTACATTCCAGACTATTCACTAGTGGTATCCCGCACAGACAAGTTGACCTATGCCCGTGAACACCTCAACGAGATGTTCGGTATCAAATTCCCTAAGTATTTCCGTAAGGAACACGTACATTATTATATAGATGAGAATCCTGAGGAGATGGCGCTCATCAATTATACCAGCGGAACCACCGGTTTCTCCAAGGGTGTGATGGTACCTTACCGTGCGCTATGGAGCAACATCGACTTCGCCCAGCACGTATTGCCGAAGGAGGTCAAGGCTGGCGATTCTATCATCAGCATCCTGCCAATGGCTCACATGTATGGTATGTCATTTGAGTTCCTGTTTGAGTTTATCACCGGTTGCCATGTCTTCTTCCTCACCCGCATCCCAAGTCCGGCTATTATCGCCGAGGCATTCAGCCGCATCAAGCCAGCCGTTATCATTGCTGTGCCTCTGATTATCGAGAAGATCATCCGCAAGAAGGTTTTCCCTAAGATACAGAACAACCGCATGCGCATGCTTCTTCACATGCCTGTCATCAACAAGAAGGTACGCGAAAAGATATGCGACCAGGTGACTCAGGCATTTGGAGGCAACTTCTATGAGATTATCATCGGCGGTGCAGCTTTCAACAAGGAAGTGGAGAATTTCCTGCATAGCATCGGCTTCAGATATACCGTAGGTTATGGCGCTACAGAGTGTGCTCCTATCATCTGTTATGAGGACTACAAGCACTTCGTACCGGGTTCATGCGGTAAAGCTGCAAGAAATATGATGGTGAAGATAGACAGTCCAGACCCAGAGAATGTACCTGGCGAGATTTTGGCAAAGGGTCCTAACGTGATGCTCGGCTATTACAAGAACGAGGAAGCTACTGCTACTACCCTCGACAAGGAAGGCTGGTATCATACAGGCGACCTCGGCACGATGGACGGAGATGGCAATGTATTCATCAAAGGCCGCAGCAAGAACATGCTCTTGGGTGCATCTGGCCAGAACATCTATCCTGAAGAAATCGAAGATAAGCTCAACTCCCTGGCACTCGTCAGCGAAAGCGTAGTGGTTCAGAAGGGTAATAAACTCATCGGTCTGGTTCATCCAGATTTCGACGAAGCGCAGTCTTTGAACTTGGGTAGAAACGAGTTGGAGGAGATTATGGAACAGAACCGTCAGGAGCTCAACGCCATGATTCCTGCCTACAGTAAGATCAGCGAGATTCGCATCCACGATGAAGAGTTTGAAAAGACTCCTAAGAAGAGTATCAAGCGCTTCCTCTATACTGCAGAATAAAACATCAAGAAATAAACATCAAAAAAGAGGGTGTGTCATGTACTTATTGACACACCCTCTTTTTCATTTCTTTATATTCATATGACATATCTTATAAAAGGACACCAGAACGGATACGTGACAACGTTTCCGGTGTCATCTGAAGATAATTAGCGATGTAGGTAAGCGGAGCACGGAGCACCACCTGCGGACTCAGATCGCAAAGTCGTTTGTAGCGATTAGGCGCAGACTCGAAGCGAACCAAATCGGCATGAATCTGTGACTGAATCAAGCTCTCCTCCAGAATCTTACGATAAAGCATCTGGATATTGACATTGCGCATGGCAGCAGCCTCCAGTTTCGCCTTCGGCAAAGCATAGACCAATGTAGGTTCCAGTGCCTCCACCTGCAAACGGGTAGGTTCCTCCTTAAACAAGCTCTCGATACACATAAATATGGAGTGATCAACACCCAAGTGCTCGGTCACCTCCTTACCATTCTTAAAATAAAACTGGCGTACTAATCCTTTCTCTATATATGAAATGTTTCGACACACCTCACCCTCTTGAAGAATCTTTTCTCCCTTACCATATTTGATAGGAACGAGCAGACTCTCCAGCACATCTAATTCATCGTAAGTCATGGTACTGTACTTACGGGCAAGCTCTCTTGCGATATCTCGCGTCAGGGGCATGTTCTTAAATTCTTGCATTTCTACAATCCTCCTTATTTTGGTCCCCCATATGTGCTCTACAGATGAGGGAAATTTATAATATTGTATGGTTAGTCTAACTTAAGTACTGCAAGGAAAGCCTTCTGAGGCACCTCTACATTACCAATCTGTTTCATACGCTTTTTACCCTTCTTCTGCTTCTCCAACAATTTGCGCTTACGGCTCACGTCACCACCATAACACTTGGCTGTAACGTCTTTACGTACCTGCTTGATGGTTTCACGCGCCACAATCTTCGCTCCGATAGCTGCCTGAATGGCAATATCAAACTGCTGGCGTGGAATCAGGTCTTTCAGTTTCTCGCACATTCTGCGACCGAAAGCCACTGCATTGTCACGGTGGGTCAGCGTACTCAGGGCATCCACTGGTTCACCATTGAGCAAGATGTCGAGCTTCACCAGATCAGAGTGGCGGAAGCAGTCGATATGGTAGTCGAAGGAAGCGTAACCCTTCGAGATACTCTTCAGTTTATCATAGAAGTCGATGACAATCTCACCGAGAGGCAGCATAAAGTGCAGTTCCACACGGTTGCCACTCACATATTCCTGATTGATGAGTTCGCCTCGCTTATCCAGACATAATTTCATGATAGGACCGATATAGTCACATGCCGTGATGATAGTGGCACGGATATAGGGTTCCTCAATATGGTCTATCATCGTAGGATCAGGCAATCCCGAAGGATTGTGAACCTCTTTCTCACCGCCCTGTTTGTCATATACCATATAGGAAACGTTAGGCACCGTGGTGATGACATCCATATTAAACTCGCGGTCTAATCGTTCCTGCACAATTTCCATGTGGAGCAGACCGAGGAATCCGCATCGGAAACCGAAGCCTAATGCCACCGAACTCTCTGGCGAGAAGGTAAGGGAAGCATCATTGAGCTGCAATTTCTCCAGCGAAGCACGAAGGTTCTCATAATCGCTTGGGTCTATCGGATAAACACCCGCAAAGACCATCGGCTTCACTTCCTGGAAACCAGCAATAGCCTTTTCGCATGGACGTGCGATATGGGTAATGGTATCACCCACCTTAACCTCGGTCGCATTCTTGATACCAGAGATGATGTAACCCACCTCACCGGTACCCAATTCCTTGCGAGGAATCATGTCCATCTTGAGTACTCCAATCTCATCAGCATCATATTCCATGCCCGTATTGAAGAACTTCACCTTATCACCCTTGCGGATGACACCATTCTCGATCTTGAAGTAGGCGATGATACCACGGAAGGAATTGAACACAGAGTCGAAGATCAAAGCCTGAAGCGGTGCCTTGTCATCACCCTCTGGATGAGGAACACGATTGACAACAGCCTCAAGAACATCTTCTACACCCTCGCCCGTTTTACCCGACGCACGAAGAATGTCTTCACGCTCGCAACCAATGAGATCAATGATTTCATCTTCTACCTCCTCCGGCATAGCCGAAGGCATATCTATCTTGTTGATGACCGGAATAATTTCCAAGTCATGATCTATAGCCATATATAGATTGGAAATGGTCTGTGCCTGCACACCCTGTGTGGCATCTACGACCAAGAGCGCTCCCTCGCAAGCAGCAATGGAACGAGAAACCTCGTAGGAGAAATCGACGTGTCCCGGAGTATCAATGAGGTTGAGGATGTATGATTGTCCATCTTTTGCCTGATACTCCATCTGGATGGCGTGGCTCTTAATCGTGATACCGCGCTCTCTTTCCAAATCCATATCGTCGAGCATCTGACCCTCTGTGATCTTAATCGTCTGGGTCTTCTCCAACAAACGGTCTGCCAAGGTACTTTTACCATGATCAATATGTGCAATAATGCAGAAATTTCTTATCTTATTTATATTCTCCATATATATTTTTCTCTCTTTAGTTTGCAAAATTACCTTATTTTTAGGAGAAAACCAAATTTTTCCCGTACATTTTTTGTTTTATCGTCCTAAACCGTGATTTCTCCCGAACCATAACAGCGATGGTGATTCTCATCATAAACCACACAGAACTGTCCTGGAGCCACTCCATGAATAGCCTCATCCGAGTGGATCATCCATCTGCCATCCTCCAGTTTTTCGATGGTAGCAGGATGATATTCCGGGGTATGACGGATCTTGAATGTGACCCGTGACATCGGCACTTCGCGAGTCAGGAAATGGAAATCGTGCAGCGGGAACTCCTGTTTATAGGCCGTCTGAGGGTCATAGCCATGGCTCACATAGAGGATATTCTTCTCTACGTCTTTCTTGATGACAAACCAAGGGCCGCCGCCGAAGCCCAGTCCCTTACGCTGTCCAATGGTATGATACCACAGTCCCTTGTGCTCACCGATACGCTTACCCGTTTCCAGTTCGATGACATCTCCCGGCAGGTCACCTAAATAACGGCGAATGTAGTCATTATAGTTGATTTGTCCGAGGAAGCAGATGCCTTGACTGTCCTTACGCTTGGCATTGATGAGATGTTCTCTTTCTGCGATTTCACGCACCTCATTCTTGATATGATGACCGATTGGGAAGATAGCCTTCTTGAGTTGCCAACTCTCTATCTGGGCCAGGAAGTCGGTCTGGTCTTTCACCGGGTCAGGACTGGTAACGAGCCACTTATCCCCATTCTCATCTATTTCGGTCTGGGCATAATGTCCCGTAGCGATGAGGTCATAATTGTGTCCCATCTTCCGATCAAACGCACCGAACTTGATGAGTCTGTTGCACATCACATCCGGGTTAGGCGTATATCCAGCCTTCACCTTCTCCATTGTATATCGGGTAACCTCATTCCAGTATTCCTGATGACAATCCACCACTTCGAGTTTACAACCATATTTGCGAGCCACGGCAGTAGCCATTTCCAGGTCCTCCTCAGAAGAGCAGTCCCACTCTTCCTTTTCTTCCGGACCGATCTTGATATAGAAACAGTCGGGATGCAAACCCAATCGGGCAAGTTCCCATACTACCACTGAGCTATCTACTCCGCCCGAAAGCAGCACCGCAATACGCTTGTCTATGATATTTTCAGTCATTTCTTCTTATTTATGAATTAATTGCGTGCAAAATTACAAAAAAAGTGCGATACCTAACTATAAATAAATAAAAATTAGTACCTTTGCACTCGAATTTTCAATTTTACAAGTAGTTATGGATATCTTAAGAAATCTATTTTACGGCTTCCCTGACCTTTGGGGAGGCGGTGTAGCCCATTCTGTCATGATACTTGCATTGGTTATCACACTGGGCTTGAGTCTCGGCAAGATTAAGGTGAAAGGTGTTTCCCTTGGCTTGGCGTGGATTCTCTTCATCGGTCTTATCTTTGGGCATTTCTCGCTCAATCTGGATGAGCACCTGCTCCACTTCCTCAAAGAGTTCGGTCTGATACTCTTCGTTTATTCCATCGGTCTGGAAGTGGGACCAAGTTTCTTCTCTTCCTTCAAGAACGGTGGCAAGAGTCTCAACTTGCTCAGCATCATCGTCATTGCCCTGAGCATCATTACCACGCTCGGCATCTACTCTATTTCCAACACCTCTATCACTTCGATGGCAGGTATCCTCTCTGGAGCAGTAACCAATACGCCAGGTCTCGGTGCGGCACAACAGGCATTCAGCGATTTGCGCCATATCGATGCTCCATCCATCGCTGCCGGCTATGCCATCGCCTATCCGATGGGTGTACTGGGTGTCATCCTCTCTTTCATCATCTTGCGATTTGCGCTCCGCATCGACAAGAATGAAGAAGAAGCACAGGCTAAGCGCGGATTCGGACATCTGGAAGCTATGACCCTCAACACATTCTCTGTGAAGATTACCAATAAAATGATTTTTGGTAAAACCGTGAAAGAGGTACGCCATATCTTGGACCGTGACTTCATGATTTCGCAGATACACCGTCCTGACAACGACAACAACAAGGAAATGGTCAACGGACAGACTGTACTCAACGAGGGCGACATCATCTATGTAGTGGCTCACCCTATTGTACAGGAGCCTCTCATCGCACTCTGCGGTGAAAAAATAGATATGGCATGGGAGGAGTTTGGTAATGAGCTGATTACCCGCCGTATTCGTATTACCAAGCCAGGCATCAACGGAAAGACCATCTCACAGATGCAGATTCGCTCTAACTTAGGTACCAACATCACTCGTGTAAACCGTGCAGGCGTCGATCTGATAGCCACACCAAATTTGAAACTTCAATTGGGCGACCGTGTTACCGTAGTAGGTACAGAACTCGCCATCAGTCATACAGAGAAAGTATTGGGTAACCAGATGAAACGACTCAACTACCCTAACCTGATTCCTATCTTCTTGGGTATCATGCTCGGTTGTATCGTTGCCAATATTCCTTTCTTCATCCCAGGCATCAACGAGAACCTGCGTCTTGGACTGACCGGTGGACCATTGGTAGTAGCCATCCTGATAGGTTATTTCGGTCCGAAGTACAACCTCGTGACTTACAATACGATATCCGCCAACCTCATGTTGCGAGAGATAGGTATCTGTATCTTCCTGGCATGTGTTGGACTCGGTACAGGAGAGCAGTTCATTGAGACGGTGGCTACCGAGAAGGGTATGATCTGGATTCTCTATGGCATCGGCATCACCATGATTCCAATCCTGTTGGGCGGTATCATCGGCCGTTACCTGTTCCACATCAATTACTTCACCCTGCTTGGCGTATTGGCTGGCGCCAACACGAACCCATCGGCTTTGGCATACGTAAGAGAACAGACCTCAGCCGATTCACCAACCGTAGGCTATGCGAATGTATATCCATTTGCCATGTTCCTGCGCATTGTAACTATACAGATTATTATTTTCGTGTTCGGATAAAAACGGACCCACTTTATAAAAAGATTATTTTATTAAGGATAAAAAAAGACATTCATGGAAAAGGAGAATGAATTAGGGGCAATCTTAGCCAATTCAGAAGAAAACAAGACATGCAAGTGTGGTAACGAGAAAGACAACTGCAAATGTATGGAGATTTCCGAGGCCGAACTTCGTAGAAAACTCGACCTTCTGCTCCGTACAGGAAGCATCCTCATGGAGAGCGCAGCCGACACCTCACGCATCATGCGCACAATGAAACGAGCTGCTGCTTTCTTAGGACTCGACGAGAAATACCTGCATCTCTACATCAACTGGAACGTCCTGATGGTGAACTATAGTGACGAGCAGCACTCGTTCTCTAAGTTCCAGCGCTGCGAGAAGCACGGCATCAACCTGACATCCATTTCAATGATCAGTAAGTTGACCTGGCGTGCCATCAAGGAAGACTATTCGCTCGACCAATATGAGGCAGCACTCAACGAGGTAAAGGCAACTCCACGCAGTTTCACCCCTTGGCAGGTAGCCATCGGCGGTGGATTTGCCTGCGGTGGATTCTGCATTCAGTTCGGTTGTGACTGGCCAGCATTCTTCTATTGTTCATTGGCAGCCATCCTCGGTTTCCGCCTTCGTATGTTCTTGCCTTCCAAAGGTTGCAATAACTATGTGGCTATCGGTATCTCAGCATTTGTTGCTACTCTTATCGCATGGCTCACCTCTTTCCTTTCGCTCAATCCAAGCATTGCCAACAGCCTGCCAGATTTCATGCATTCTGCTACTCCTTGGCATCCACTGATGGCATGTGCCCTCTTTATCGTACCGGGTGTACCGCTGATCAACTTTGTGAGTGATATGCTCGACGGGTATATCGAGGTGGGTATGGTAAGAGCACTCAACACGTTGCTGATGGTTCTGTCTATGGCATTCGGTATCGCATTTGCCATCCAGGTATGTCACATCGACAACTTTGTGACGGATCTCACCATGACTCCTCACCACGAATATTGGGAATTTGCCATCGCAGCAGCCGTATCAGCTATGGGTTTCTCTACCATTTTCAGTATTCCGAGAAGACTGTTGCCAGCAGTAGCCGTAGGAGGTATCATCGCCGTATGTTTCCGTAACTTTGTGAACCTCGGTCCAAGCAATGGCAATATCGGTCTGGATATGGGTTTGAGCATCGGTTCCTTGGCAGGTTCAGCCCTCATCAGTATCATTGTCATCAAGGCCCGTCACTGGTTCCACACTCCTCACCAGTGTATCACGATTCCAAGTGTAATCCCTATGGTACCGGGTGTATTGATGTATCGTGCACTCTTTGCTTTCATTGATATGCACGGTGTGGTAGGTGAGGTTACGGTAGGTATGAACAATGCAATCAAGGCATCGCTTGCTATCATCTGTATCGCTCTGGGTGTAGCCATTCCGAATGTCTTCTTCCGCCGCTTTATTGCAGACAACCGCAAGCGCAAGCTCTTCAATATGCTCGTGGAAAGAAAGAAGAAGAACGGCGAATTTGTGGATTTGCATGAAGTAGAAATCAAATAGAGCCTTATTTCATCAAAAAGAACAAGACTCAATTATTATAATAAGGGTGTGTCATGGAATTATGACACACCCTTTTTTTCTTCATTATTTTTATTCATCGGATTACGCGGAGTTATCGGATGAAAAAACAATGAATAAATCCGATGAAGAAAAACTATAAAGAAAACTGATAAAGAAAGATGAATAAAATGATATCATGAAAATTGATTCTCTGGGCAAGGAAAAATTTACGGCTGGGCAAGGAGAAATTTTTCCCTGGGCAGGGAAAAATAAAAGTGGGTCATGACTCTCGGAAAAGAAGCGCTTCTGATAAATGTCCTGTCCTTTACAAGGATGTAAATATCTTTTCTCATTTTTGATGGCATATTTTGTTTTATTAATGATTTTTTCTTCTTTTTCTCTCCCTATTTCAATTATTTGTTGTATCTTTGCCTTTAAACAGAACCAAAAAGGAATTAAGACTATGAATATAGAACATTTTATTGATAGAATAGAAAAAACAGATGGTCTTTCCCAGACCCTCGGAATGCATTTTATATCAACTCCAGAGCCTGACACGCTCCAAGCCACCATGAAAGTGGATGAAAGAAACAAGCAACCTTTCGGATTCCTCAGTGGGGGTGCCTCACTTGCACTGGCAGAAAATCTGGCAGGTGTAGGTTCGTTGGCACTTTGTCCGGGCCAAATAGCCGTGGGCATCAACGTGAGCGGTACCCATGTTCTGGCAGTTTCTGAGGGAGATACCGTTACTGCATTCGGTAAACTCATCCATAAGGGAAGAACCCTGCATACATGGAAAATAGATATCAAGAACTCAGCTGGAGACATCATCTGTACTGTACAGGTAACCAACTACGTCTTCACTCCTAAAAAAGACAGCGGAAAGAAGGTAAACCTGCAGGATGCTGAGGATAAACCGCTACAGGAAGATGATACCCCTATGCAAGCAACAGAAAACCCATCAACCAATCAGGAGGACTAAAACAGCATGTCAGCATTTGCATTTTATCGACTCCCCTATAAAGATCACTATACGTTGGTGATGCAGCATGATGATGATCCCGAAAAACTCAATTCCGTCAATGAACTGAATGGGAAACATGGTTTCGTCATCGCCCCTTTCATGCCTTCGGAAGAATGTCCTATTCTCCTGATGCGCCCCGATGTGGTCAAACACTTCCCTATCCAGGCAGTAACTACAGACAATAAAAAGATTCATTTTCCAGAATCTGTCAGCGAGAAAGAAGCATACCAGAAAGATTTCGAAGATTTCCATCAGCAACTGACCAAGGGAATATTCGACAAAATCGTATTGGCTCGTTGCTCACACCAGAAATCACCTGAAGCAAAAGGACTGAAGGCTGAAGAACTCTTCAAGAAGGCCTGCCAGATGTACCCACGCCTCTTTATCGCGCTCGTCTCCACGACCCAATCGGGCACATGGCTCATGGCTACGCCAGAAATACTGCTCAGTGGAAACGGATGCGAATTCAAGACCATGGCCCTGGCTGGAACACATACAGGAGAAGAAACAGTCTGGACGAAGAAGGAACAGGAAGAACAGCAGTATGTAACTGACTATATCGAGGATGTCATCTCAGAATTTACGGATGAATACAGCAAGGAAGGTCCCTTCACCACAATGGCAGCCAACCTCTACCATCTTCGTACTGATTTTCTCTTCCGACTGGAAGATACCGACTGCTTGGGCGATGTACTGGATGCACTCTTTCCTACCCCAGCGATCTGCGGTATTCCCAAGGAAGAAACCCGCCAATACATCCTGGATCATGAAAGTATCAACCGCAAATACTACAGCGGATTCGTGGGTCCCCTCATGCCTTCGGGAGAAACCCAACTCTATGTTTCACTCAGATGCATGAATATACACCAGGGTGGCAACTTCCAACTGTATGCAGGCGGAGGACTGCTTGCAGAAAGTGAAATGCAAAAAGAATGGGAAGAAACTGAGGCAAAATTAGGAACCATGAGAGCTGTTATCAGCAAGTAATCATACATAAAAAAAACAGATTCGTGTTTAGCAATATTGAGAATGTAAATATACTGACCAGTGTACTGAAAAGACATGGAGTCAGGAGAGTTGTGGTATGTCCGGGCAGTCGCAACGCACCACTGGTACATAACCTCAATGAGATAGACGGCATCACCTGTTATCCTGTAACGGATGAGAGAAGTGCAGGATTCGTAGCATTAGGAATGGCCTTGGGTGACCCTTCACCTTGTCCATCCCCAGTAGCGGTATGCGTCACTTCTGGTTCTGCATTACTCAACCTATATCCAGCGGTAGCAGAAGCATACTATCAGAAACTGCCGGTTGTCTTTATCTCAGCAGACCGACCGGGTGCATGGATTGGGCAACAAGATGGGCAGACCCTTCCACAACCGGATGTATTCGGAACAATGGTCAACAAGAGCGTGAACCTGCCTATTATCACTCCTCGCATTCATAGCGAAGAAGGATGCCTGCCTGCAAATGCCGAAGCTATCAACAGCATGCACGATGAACAAGCATGGCATTGCGAGCGATTGGTCAACGAAGCCCTTATCGACTGCAAACACCGCAAGATAGGACCGGTACACATCAATATTCCGATACCGGAACCCCTCTATGAGTTTACATGCCGTCAACTGCCACAAGCCCATAAAGTGGATTACATCCGTTCGGGAATGTGGAGCGGAGATTTCCACTATGGCGATCTGCTTGACTTTCTGGAAGCCAAAAAGCCGATGATAATCATCGGACAAGACTATCCTGCCTCCATACTCTATGGCATCAAGAATATTCAGAACTGGGCAGTCATACTCTGTGAACCAACCGCTTTGGGACTCGACAGTAAGGACCCTGCTGACAGGAAATTTTCGACATCCCAACTGATGACTAACTTTGAAGAAGTACTCTATCAGATAGAAGTCAAAAAAGCAGAAGACCCGGATTTCGATGAAGAAGCCTACCTGCCAGACTTCATTCTCTATACAGGCGGCAACATCGTCAGCAAGCGACTCAAGCAGTTTCTGAGAAAAGCAGCCCAAAAGGCTCAGGTATGGCGAGTGAGCAAGGACGGAGACTATATCGACACCTTCATGCGAACCGACCGGATTTTCCAGGCAAATGTGCATCAGCTGGCAGATGCCATGACCTCCTACGAGCAGAAATATCCAGATGAGGTGAATGATTACCGGGACCTCTGGACGACAGCCTTACGACATGCCAAACGGCATGCCTACGATTATGAACCGGAATACAGCAGCATGGCTACCGTCAGGTATTTTGAACAGGAATTTCATGCCAACTCCAAGAAGGACAGCAGAGAATGCCGCGTATTCTATGGCAACAGTATGGCTATACGCCTGGGTTGTATCTATGCGCATCAATACGTATTCTGCAATAGAGGCGTGAATGGTATCGAGGGAACACTCTCCGCAGCAGCAGGACTATCCATCTATCTCTCGGAATATCATCATCCAGATGCCAAAAAACAACAGAAGGTATTCTGCATCCTGGGCGATCTGAGTTTCTTCTACGACCAGAATGCCCTCTGGAACCAGAACCTCAACGGCAGTCTCCGCATCATCGTACTCAATAATGGCGGTGGCGCCATCTTCGGCAAGTTCAAAGGACTGAAGGAAAGTGCAGCCAGAGAAAACCTCGTGATGGCAGAACACCAGACTTCAGCTGTCAACATCTGTCAGGCAAACGATATCACCTATCTGGGAGCAGACAATATGAAAACGATGAAGTATGGTATTGACCAACTCATCCATTCTGACTCAGAGAGACCGATGCTTCTCGAAGTATTCACCGACATCGATGCAGACAACCGGGCACTGGAAGATTACTTCAAAAGTTTATAAAACGGGATACATTCAATCCCATCCATGAGAATTAGAACAAACATTCATAACATATGAGAAATTGGAAAAAAATAGAAGGATTTGATTTCAAGGAAATCATCTTCGAAGAATACAATCACATCGCAAAGATTACCATCAACCGTGAGCGTTACCGCAATGCTTTCACCCCACTCACCACCTGGGAAATGTCACAAGCCTTCAGCTATTGCCGTGAGTGTCAGGGCATCCGTGTCGTGATTCTGACAGGAGCAGGCGACAAGGCATTCTGTTCGGGAGGCGATATGCACGTGAAAGGCCGTGGTGGCTATGTGGGTTCCGATGGAGTACCACGTCTCAACGTACTCGACGTGCAGATGCAGATACGCCGCTTGCCCAAACCAGTCATCGCCATGGTAAACGGTTATGCCATCGGTGGCGGTCATGTGCTCCATGTCATGTGCGACCTGACTATTGCATCAGAGAATGCCATCTTCGGACAGACTGGTCCAAAAGTAGGCAGTTTCGATGCCGGTTTCGGTGCTTCATACCTTGCCCGCATGGTAGGTCAGAAGAAGGCACGCGAAATCTGGTTCCTCTGCAAGCAATATACTGCCAAGGAAGCAGAAGAAATGGGCATGGTGAACAAGGTAGTGCCTTTCGACCAACTGGAAGATACCTGTGTGGAATGGGCAGAAATCATGATGGAACGCTCTCCTCTCGCCCTCCGCATGATCAAGGCAGGTCTGAATGCAGAACTTGACGGACAGGCTGGTATTCAGGAACTGGCTGGAGATGCCACCATGCTTTATTACACGATGGATGAAGCTCAGGAAGGTGGTAAGGCATTCCTGGAGAAGCGCAAGCCAAACTTTGACGACTATCCGATGTTCCCATAATTTCCTATCATTTCCCATCAAGGAAACATATATCCACAGAAATTTACCTTTTTGGCTACAGATTCAGTCTTTTCGGCATTTTTTTCTATAAAAAAACTCATAATACCAAAATATTTTTCTAACTTTGCAGCCGAAATACAAAAGTAATAAAAGTTACAGTAATGAAAATTAAAGGATTAATCTTAGCTATGGCACTCTGTTCAACCATAACAATGGGAGCACAGGGTGCGGGTAAATTTGTTCCATTTAAGTATGGAAACATGGATCAATGGGTAACAAGAAGTATTAAGGAATCAGGAATTATTGGTGGCAACCAAAAGACGCTCTATGAAGTAGGTCCCAACATGTCGCTCTCTGGCAACAACCCATATACCAACAAAGGCGGCTCTCCTTGGGGAACCTCCAATGTCCTGGCTCATGTATCCGGTATCTACAAGACCAACTGTTCTGTATATCGTGATACCCATGCCGGTCATGGCCATTGTGCCAAACTCGTCACCCATATCGAGAAGGTGAAGGTGCTCGGCCTTATCAACATCAAGGTACTGGCAGCCGGTTCTCTCTTTCTGGGCGATGTACGTGAACCTATCACGGGTACCAAGGATGGTCCGAAGGCTATCAACTGGGGTATTCCTTTCACCGCCCGTCCAAAGGCTTTGAGATACGACTACAAGACTCACCTCAGCACCAGTCCTAACCGCATCAAGCAGACGGGGTTCAGCAGTGCCTCTACCGTAGCGGGGCATGACTATGCCGTAACTCTTCTTTATCTTCAGAAACGTCATGAGGATGCCAGAGGCAATATTACCGCCAAGCGCGTAGGTACCGTAGTGGTGAAATATGGCAAGAGTACCAGTGGATGGGTGGAAAATGCCACTTACGAGATACATTATGGCGATATCCGCCACATGGCAGGATATAATGCATCTCTTATGGGACTTCGTACTACCGACTATGCACGCAACAGCAAGGGCAAGAGCGTACCTGTAAAGGAAGTAGGATGGGCAGCTGCCAATGAAACTCCAACTCATCTCGTATTACAGTTCTCTTCCTCTCATGGCGGAGCATATATCGGAACTCCAGGAAACACATTCTGGATAGACAATGTGGGACTCGTTTATTAATCGCGTCCCACACCTTATTATATATATAAGAAGCAACAATATCTTATTTAGGAAAAATAGTATCATGAAGCATCTACTCATGTGCCTCATCTGGCTTGCTTTGTCAGAACCTTCTTGTGCCAAAGCGCGAACTGATTATCTTCCAGTAGACAGCATCCATGTGATGACTGCCGAGGAGTCTGATACCCTCAACACTCCTGCGAAAAAGAAATCTCTCATAACGAGATTTCTCGACTATTTCAATGATGCCAACAAAAACAAGAAGCATAAGAAATTCGACTTCAGCATCATCGGCGGTCCACACTACAGCACCGACACCAAACTGGGGTTAGGACTTGTGGCTGCAGGACTCTATCGCACCAATCCCAACGATACGATTCTGCCTCCCTCCAACGTATCACTCTTCGGTGATGTGAGCACTGTAGGATTCTACATGTTGGGCATCAGGGGTACCCACATTTTTCCACAGGATAAATACCGTGCCGACTATACCGTCTATTTCTACTCCTTTCCCTGCGACTACTGGGGCATGGGATACGACATGGGAAATGACGACAGTAACAAGAGTGAGATGAAGCGATGGCAAGCCCGCATCAAGGGTAGTTTTCTCTTCCACCTGGGAAGCAGCTTCTACATCGGTCCCATGGTGAGCTATGACTATGTGATAGGTAAAAACGTAGAACGACCAGAACTGCTCAACGGCATGGACAGGCATACCTGGAATTTAGGTGCCGGTTTCTCTGCCGTCTATGATTCAAGAGATGTGCTCACCTATCCACATCAGGGCCTCTACATCAACCTGACCCAATGTTTCCGACCACGGTTCATGGGCAACGATTATGCTTTCAGTACCACCGAACTGCAAGTAGATGCCTACCAGAAAGTATGGAAAGGAGCTATCCTGGCAGAGGATTTCCGTACAATGCTCAATTTCGGTAACCCGTCTTGGGGCATGATGGCTCTCTTGGGCAACAGCAACTCCATGCGCGGATACTACGAAGGACGATATAGGGACAAACATAAGATGGAGGCGCAGGTGGAACTTCGCCAACATATATGGAAGCGCAACAGTCTGACCGTCTGGGTAGGTGCCGGAACCGTATTCAGCAAGTTCAGCAACATCCGTTCCCGACACATCCTGCCTAACTACGGATTGGGATACCGCTGGGAATTCAAGAAGAATGTAAATGTACGCCTTGACTACGGATTCGGAAAAGCAGGACAATCAGGATTCCTGTTCAGTATCAACGAGGCATTTTAATCAAAAAAATAATGAACTTTATCAATAAAGACAATTTCAATAAGCTACTCTATATCTATGCGACGTTGGCACTACTGTTGCCCAACATCGCTCTCTGTATCACGGAGCGCCTGTCACTCTGGGCGAGTGCCACCAATATCATACTGCCATTGGGCATCTATATGCTACTGATGTCACTCTGCAAGAAAACGGGCAAGATGATATGGATATGCTTCATCATGATCTTCTTTGCAGCATTCCAGCTGGTACTCCTCTACCTCTTCGGTAAAGGAGTGATAGCCGTGGATATGTTCCTCAACCTCGTGACCACCAATCCTGGTGAGGCTATGGAACTGCTCGACAATCTGGTACCAGCCGTGGCCGGAGTATTCATCGTATATCTACCGCTACTCATCTTAGGAATCATATCCATCAGAAGCAAACGGTGGGCTCCACTATCGAGCAACTGGCAGAGAGAAATGCATAAATGGGGAGCCTCAACAACGATAACAGGTCTGGTCTGCATGGGCTTTACATACTGGTTTTCAGATGATTACAAGTTACAGGATCAGCTTTACCCTGCCAATGTGTTCTACAATCTCGGCTTAGCCGTGCAGCGCAACAACGCCTCAGTAAATTATCAGGAAGCCTCCCAGAATTTCCGATTCAATGCCACTTCTACCCATCCAGCCGATTCCAGTGAAGTATATGTGATGGTAGTGGGCGAAACAGCCAGAGCACACAATTTCAGTCTCTATGGTTACCAACGTGATACCAATCCATTGCTCGGCAAGACAGCAGGACTCGTGGCATTCGACAAGGTGACAACCCAGTCGAATACAACCCACAAGAGCGTGCCGATGCTCCTTTCGGCAGCCTCAGCCAGCGACTTCGAGCGTCTGTTCCACGAAAAGGGAATCCTGGCAGCCTTCAGGGAAGCCGGTTTCCATACCGTTTTCCTGAGCAATCAACTCCCCAACCATTCCTTCATCGACTTCCTGGGTGAACAGGCTGACGAATGGGCTTTCATCAAAACCGGAGACAGAAACGAGGCATTCGACAAGACGTATGGTCAAACATTCGACAAAATGTACGGACAGGGAAAACTGGCCAAGATGGACGAAAAAGGCAATGTCTATGATGCAGACCTGCTGCCAATTCTCGACCAGATACTGAGCAGAAAACATCAGAAACTCTTCATCGTGCTCCATACATACGGTTCACATTTCAACTATATGGAACGCTATCCGAGAAACATGGCGCATTTCCAGCCAGACAGCCAGAGTGATGCCAAAGCAGAAAACCGCCGCGACCTGTTGAACGCTTACGACAATACCATCCGCTATACCGACTACGTATTGCACAGCATCATCGAACGTCTGCAGAAGAAAGGCGGCATGAGTGCCATGCTCTATACAAGCGACCACGGAGAGAATATCTTCGATGACAACAGGAAACTCTTCCTACATGCCGCACCACGTGCTTCGCATTATGAACTGGACGTACCTTTCCTGATTTGGACATCAAGGAGTTATGAGCATCAGGAACCAGGAGTAGATGCGGCTCTCTCCCAGAATAAACATAAGGAGATACAAAGCAGCCGTTCTGCCTTCCACACGATGCTACAGCTCGGCGGTATTGCCACCCGATACCGTATAGACAGATATTCCGTAGCAAATTCGGGCTATCATCCAGAGCCTCTGCTGTATCTCAACGACCATGATGAAGCAATTCCGCAAGCCGACTGTGGATTTGACAAATAAAAAACCAGATAAAAGAAAACAAGAAAGATAAATGGCAAATAGAAAGAAGATTGATAGATAAAATGAAAAATAATTCATTTTTTATCTCTTTTACGAAAAAAAGTAGTATCTTTGCCCTTGAAAGTGTCATAAGGATACTTTCAAGGGCAAATGCATTCATATAGATGAATCTAAAATATAAACAACAAAGAATTAAACAATAAAGTTTAAACATACATTAAAGACTAAAAAACAAAAGAAAATGGAACAGATTAAAAACGATCAGCTTACATTGGAGATTTCATCTCTCGGCGCAGAACTTCAGAGTATCAAGGATGCCAATGGTAATGAATATCTTTGGGATGGTGACGAGAAGTACTGGAATCGCCACTCACCAATCCTCTTCCCTATCGTATGCGGTTTGTGGAAGGACACCTATCGCATTGACGGCAAGGAATATACACTCCCACGTCATGGCTTCGCCCGTGATACAGAGTTCAAGTTGGTTGGCAAAACTGCTGACCGTCTCACCTTCGCCCTCATCGATAATGAGGAGACCCTGAAGAATTATCCATATCATTTCAATCTTGCCATCTCTTACCGTCTGGAAGGCAACGAGATTCACGTTATCTGGCATGTAGAAAACACCGATGACAAGGAAATCATGTTCCAGATTGGCGGTCACCCTGCATTCCTGGTTCCAGGTTGCAAGAAGGGCGAGGAAATGAAGGCTACTCTGAAACTCGACAACGAAGCACCTGTTCGCCTGTATGGTAATGTGGGCGGCTGCATCGACCGTCAGGCTAAGGAGACCGTGGAAACTGAGAAGGGTATCTGGGAAGTAAACGAGGAGACCTTTGCAGAGGATGCGGTAATCTTCGACAAGAGCCAGGTAAAGCAGGTGAGCATTCTCAACGAACAGGGTGAACCTCACGTAACATTAGAATTCAAGACTCCTGCCGTAGGTGTCTGGAACCCAACAGGCAAGCATGCTCCATTCGTCTGCATCGAACCATGGTATGGATTGAGCGACTGGGCAGAGTTTGACGGCGAATTTAAGGACAAATATCTGATGAACCGCCTCCAGCCAGGAGCAAGTTTCATGAGTGAGTATATTATTAGAATCGAAAAATAACATACAACAACTTAATATTCAACATTAAACATTACAAAAAAATGAAAGAAGAAATGAACCTCCCCGAAAACGCTTTCAGAGAGCTGAAAGACGGGGAAGAGTACAAGCCGCTGATGTCGCCCGACAAGGTTTATCCTGAGGTGAACGGATGGTCAGTGACTTGGGGTATCGTGATGGCAATCATCTTCTCTGCAGCCGCAGCCTATCTGGGTCTGAAGGTTGGTCAGGTTTTTGAGGCAGCCATCCCTATCGCTATCATCGCAGTAGGTGTCAGCACCGCTACCAAGCGCAGCAAGGCTCTTGGCGAGAATGTCATCATCCAGAGTATCGGTGCCTGTTCGGGAGCTGTGGTAGCAGGTGCTATCTTCACCTTGCCTGCCATCTATATCCTGCAGGCTAAGTATCCAGACATGACAACTTCATTTATGAAGATCTTCATGGCTTCGGCTCTCGGTGGTGTGCTCGGCATCTTGTTTCTGATACCTTTCCGCAAGTATTTCGTAAGCGATATGCACGGCAAGTATCCTTTCCCTGAAGCGACTGCTACCACACAGGTACTGGTAAGCGGTGCCAAGGGCGGCGATCAGGCTAAACCTTTGCTTATCGCTGGTCTGGTAGGTGGTCTCTATGACTTCATCGTTGCCAGTTTGGGATGGTGGAACGAAAACTTTACTTCCCGTGTAGTCGGTTGGGGTTGCGACCTTGCTGACAAGGCAAAACTCGTATTCAAGGTGAATACAGGAGCTGCCGTACTCGGTCTGGGTTACATCATCGGTTTGAAATATGCCTTCTACACCTGCTTGGGTTCACTCGTCGTATGGTGGTTGATCGTACCAGGTATGAGCATTGCTTTCCACGACAGTGTGCTGAGTGCCTGGGATCCAAGTATCGTGAAGACCGTAGGGGCTATGAGTCCTGAAGAAATCTTCAGAGCATACGCCCGCAGTATCGGTATCGGTGGCATTGCCATGGCAGGTATCATCGGTATCATCAAGAGTTGGGGTATCATCAAGAGCGCTGTAGGTTTGGCAGCACAAGAACTGAAGGGCAAGAGCGATGTGGACGAAAATGTGAAGCGTACTCAGCGTGACATTTCTTTCAAGATTATCGCTATCGGTTCAATTGTAACCATCCTCATCACCTTCCTCTTCTTCTGGTTTGGCGTGATGGAGGGCAATCTCCTCTTCGCCGTCATCGCCATCCTGCTGGTAGCTGTTATCGCTTTCCTCTTTACTACCGTGGCAGCCAATGCTATTGCCATCGTAGGTTCTAATCCTGTATCAGGTATGACCCTGATGACACTCATCTTCGCTTCTGTAGTGATGGTGGCTGTAGGATTGAAAGGTCCAGGCGGTATGTTGGCAGCGCTAATTATGGGTGGTGTGGTTTGTACCGCATTATCGGTGGCAGGTTCATTTATCACCGACCTCAAGATAGGTTACTGGCTTGGTACCACTCCTAAAAAACAGGAAGGTTGGAAATTCCTCGGTACTCTGGTAAGTGCTGCAACAGTAGGCGGTGTGATGATGCTTCTGAATGAAACTTACGGTTTTGCATCCGGTTCTCTCGCTGCTCCTCAGGCAAATGCCATGGCTGCAGTCATCGACCCATTGATGAACGGTGTGGGTGCTCCTTGGGTACTCTACGGCATCGGTGCTGTCATCGCCATCGTACTCACCTATTTCAAGATTCCAGCATTGGCTTTTGCGCTCGGTATGTTCATTCCATTGGAGCTGAATGTCCCACTGTTGGTAGGTGGTGCTATCAACTGGTATGTCACCTCTCGCAGCAAGGATGCCAAGGTGAACAGCGAACGTGGCGAGAAGGGTACACTCATCGCCAGTGGTTTTATTGCCGGTGGTGCCCTGATGGGTGTAGTGAGTGCGCTGCTCAAATTTGGCGGCATTGAAGCCAGCATCGCTGAAAGCTGGTGGGTCAACCCTATGTCAGAGGTTTGTTCGCTCATTGCTTATATCCTCTTGATTGGTTTCTTCGTGAGAGCCACCAAGAAATAGCATTTACACCTTATTACATATAAGGGAAGACAAAAACTTAATTTTATAGAAAGATGAAAAGAACCATATTGTCATTGATGCTCCTAGCCGTTGGATTGCTAGGAGCACAGGCACAAGGCACAGAAGACCTCGATGCCAAATACACCAAGGGATTGTTGCCAGTAGGAGCCACTGCTCCCGACTTCGTCATCAAGAAAGCCAAGGAAAATCAGCCAGCCCTTTCCCTATCCGACTATCGCACCCATCAAGAGGGTTCACTCCAACGTCCGGGTTGCTACGTTCTCCTCGACTTTTGGGCAACTTGGTGTCCTGACTGTCGCAAGGAGATACCTACAGTAAAGGAAATCTACAAGAACTATAAAAACAAGGTGAAGCTCATCGGCGTGTCTTTCGATACCGATAAGGACAAGTTGAAGGAGTTCCGCAATAGCAACGAGATCAAGTGGACGATGTATTGCGAGGGAAAGAAGTGGAAGGAAACCAACATTTCGAAGGCTTACAACATCCAGTGGATTCCTACTATGTATCTCATCGACCCTGAAGGCAAGGTAGCCTATACAACCGTGGTTGCCGAGAACATGGTAAAGAAACTGGCAGAGCTAGATGCCGCAGGCAAACTTGCAGAATACATGAAAAAGCCAGAGTTTCCTGGTGGCATGAAAGCATGGACCAAGGCGATGGACGAGAGTATCAGTTATCCAGAGATAGCCTCCAAGTATCAGGCTGAAGCCAAGATCAAGATTTCATTCCAGATAGACAAGGAAGGCAACATGCAGAACATCGAGGTGAAGAACTACGAGGGCAATCGCCTCTCAGGAGCCGCCTACGACAAGCTATCCTACCAAGAGAAGCAAGATGCAGAGATTGCCGTAAAGACCGCCTTCTCACAAGCCGCTCTCCAAGCTCTACAGAAGTTGTCTGCCATCAAGTGGACACCTGGCACGGAAAGAGGCAAGGCTGTCGTTGTCAACCACAGCATCAGCTATCGCTTCCACCTGCCTAAGACTGCATTGAAGAAGTAATTTTGGCTCAAAAGAGCAGAAAATCGCAAAAATATTTGGAGATTTCAAATAAACGTTTTATCTTTGCATCCCAATTATCACGGAAACGTGGTTTTTGGGATGTATTTTCTCATCAAGAGAAAGTTGTAAGGATTCGGGGTTGACTGGATTTGACGGCGAGATGAGATGGTACGTAAGCACGCGGAGGCTCGTTGGCTACCTCCTAAATCTTAGTGAACAAAAAATTAATTGGCGAAAATAACTACGCTCTCGCTGCCTAATCGAAGTACAGTAGATTAGCTTTATTCCGTCACTAGGTGATGGAACGGGACATCGCTCAACGGATGTAGTTCCGAATCTTGTTGGTCAAGCGGTGCAGGTAAATCGGAAATAGCTCGGGTAGGCCTCGATGCTCGGGTGAAATTTTAGAGGATAAGGGTATGATTGGTGGTCCAGGTCTTGTCATACTTCGAAAATCAAAGGCTGGAATAAGCGTGTAGAAAGCGTATGGTTTCCTTGTGCGGACGAGGGTTCGATTCCCTCCAGCTCCACTTCTACCAAAAAGAGGGTGTGTCATGAACTTATGGCACACCCTCTTTTGGGTTTCTTCATAGTTTTTATTCATCGGATTACGCAGAGTTTACGGAACATTCTTGTTCCACGGATGATTACTCACGGGATTTTCACAGATTTGACCTTACACTTTGAGCTACATTAGCCCCAAAATGCCAACATTTTGCAAGCAAAACTCGATATAAAAGAGCACAAAGACAATACAAGCAATTATTCTATTGATATTTTATCACATATAAAACAAAATCACTTTCAATCTGAAAGAATTAAATACCCTATTGCTTACAAATCAAAAGAACTCATAAAATAGTTGATAAAAATAGATTATTTTTTCTTTGTTTTTCGACAAAACGTCGTATCTTTGCAGTCGTAAACAAGCAAATAGTCATCAAAATAATAAAATGACTATCACTATGTTAATTTCCGCAAAAGAATTTAACTTCTTTAAAGGGATAAAACAAGAGAATGAAGAGATTATCAATCGCATATAGGTTCTGATCTCATGCAAGAGAAACCAGGATTCATGCGAGAAGTATCAAACTTAAAGGACAACACAATATGAAAGAAACAGTTCATTTCACAAAGATGCATGGAGCTGGAAATGATTACATTTATGTAGATACCCAGTTGTACGACATCCCCGACCCAGAAAAGGCAGCTATAGCCTGGAGTGCTTATCACACAGGTATTGGAAGCGATGGACTGGTTCTTATCGGCAAACCAAAGGATAGCAGAAGAGCAGACTACTCCATGCGCATCTTCAATGCTGATGGCTCTGAAGCCATGATGTGTGGTAATGCAAGTCGCTGTATCGGAAAATATCTTTATGAAAAAGGATTGACCCGAAAAGACACCATACGGCTTGAAACACTATCAGGCGTCAAGATATTGAAATTGCATATTCAGGATAATCATCAAATTGTAGATTCGGTAACAGTAGATATGCTGAAACCCAAATTGGAAAATCCTGAGCAATTCATAGGTCCTTCTGTACTTGCTGCAGACGAAAGAATCTTTGAAGGCACTTACGTTTGTATGGGAAATCCACATTTCGTAACCTTCGTGGATGATATTGATACTATCGACATCGCCCACTATGGAAAAATCCTCGAAAGAGACCAAGCCTTTCCTCAACGCTGTAACATCGAATTTGCACAATTGACAGATACAGACATCATTAGAACACGAGTTTGGGAAAGAGGAAGCGGAATAACAATGGCTTGTGGAACAGGGGCTTGTGCCACAGCTGTAGCCGCATTCCTTACCAAGCGTGCTGGACGAAAAAGCAGTATCGTGATGGATGGAGGAACTTTGCAAATCGAATATAACGAGGAAGACGAACACGTATATATGACTGGTCCTGCAGCCTTCGTATTCGAGGGTGAGATTCAGGTGGAATGAGAAATGTTAAAAATGAGAAATGAGAAATTTAGCTGCATTCACGAAGTTAACATTAAACATTTAGCATTTAACATTAAAATAAAAAGAACGCAAACTTAAATAATAATGGTCTAAGAGAAATATCTGAAAAGACAATTCTTAAAGATCGCAATAAAAGGAGAACAACAATATGGCATTAGTAAATGAACATTTCCTGAAGTTGGCAAGCAATTATCTTTTTGCCGACATCGCAAAGAAGGTGAAAGCCTACAAGATTGCTCACCCTAAGCAGCAAGTTATCAGCTTAGGTATCGGTGACGTAACCCAACCTCTCTGCCCTGCCGTCATCAAGGCAATGCACAAGGCGGTGGATGAGATGGCAGTACAGGCTTCTTTCAGAGGTTATGGACCGGAAAGAGGTTATGATTTCCTCCGTGAGGCCATTATCAAGAACGATTTCTTACCTCGTGGCATTCATCTCGACGTAAATGAGGTTTTCGTAAATGATGGAGCCAAAAGCGATACAGGAAATATTCAGGAAATTTTGAGATGGGATAACAACATCGGTGTGACAGACCCGATTTATCCTGTATATATCGACTCTAATGTGATGATAGGCAGAGCAGGAGTATTCGAGAATGGCAGATGGAGTAACGTAACTTACATGCCTTGCAACGACGGAAATGATTTCACTCCACAAATACCGGATCATCGTGTAGATATGATTTATCTCTGTTATCCGAACAACCCTACAGGAACCGTCATCACGAAAGATGAACTCCGCAAGTGGGTAAATTACGCCATTAAGAATGAAAGCATCATCCTCTATGACGCTGCCTACGAAGCATATATTACAGATCCGGAGATTCCTCATTCTATCTACGAAATACGTGGAGCAAGAAAGGTAGCTATTGAATTCCACAGCTATTCGAAGACTGCAGGTTTCACAGGAGTGCGTTGTGGTTACACCATCGTACCAAAAGACCTGAAAGCCAAAACACTATCTGGAGAGGAAGTGGCATTGAACCCTATCTGGGACCGTCGCCAATGTACCAAGTTCAATGGTACCAGCTATATCTCGCAGCGTGCTGCTGAAGCTATCTACACCCCAGAGGGCAAAGAGCAGGTAAAGGCTACCATCAACTACTATATGGAGAATGCTCACTATATGAGAGAGAAACTTCAGGAACTCGGATTGAAAGTTTATGGTGGTGAAAATGCACCTTATCTCTGGGTAAAGACTCCTAACGATACACCAAGTTGGAAATTCTTCGAGGAAATGCTCTATGGTGCCAGCGTAGTCTGCACACCAGGTGTAGGTTTCGGTCCTTCAGGTGAAGGTTACATCCGACTTACTGCCTTCGGCGAGCATGAGGATTGCAAGGAAGCCATGGAGAGAATAGCAAAGTGGCTGGGAAAATAAACATTCCAACAGATAAAAAATTGAATATCAGAAATTTTAAATTATATAAGGTATGAGCAACTTAAGATTTGAAGCTGTTTCAGAGGCTTCCAAGAGAAAGCCTGTTGAGGTAACCGCTCCGAGTGAGCGACCAAGTGAATTCTTCGGAAAGAAGGTATTCAACCGACAGAAGATGTACAAGTATCTCCCTGCAGATGTCTATGAAAAACTGGTAGATGTCATCGACAACGGAGCTCGTCTCGACCGTAACATCGCCAACGCCGTAGCCAAAGGCATCAAGCAGTGGGCTGACGAGAATGGCGTAACCCACTACACCCACTGGTTCCAGCCATTGACAGAAGGTACTGCCGAGAAGCACGATGCCTTCATCGAGCATGACGGCAAGGGTGGTATGATCGAGGAATTTTCAGGTAAGTTGCTCGTTCAGCAGGAGCCTGATGCTTCTTCTTTCCCATCTGGCGGTATCCGCTCTACCTTCGAGGCACGCGGTTATTCAGCATGGGATCCTACATCGCCTGTATTCATCATCGACGATACACTCTGTATCCCTACCGTCTTCATCTCTTATACAGGTGAGGCACTCGACTATAAAGCTCCATTGCTCCGTTCATTGCACGCTGTAAACGTAGCAGCCACAGAGGTTTGCCACTACTTCAACCCTGATGTCAAGAAAGTTATTTCCAATCTCGGTTGGGAGCAGGAGTACTTCCTGGTAGATGAAAGCTTGTATGCTGCACGTCCTGACCTGATGCTGACAGGCCGCACCCTGATGGGTCATGATTCTGCCAAGAACCAGCAGATGGACGACCACTACTTCGGCGCCATCCCAGAGCGTGTTCAGGCATTCATGAAGGATTTGGAAATCCAGGCTCTCGAACTCGGTATTCCTTGCAAGACCCGCCACAACGAGGTAGCACCAAACCAGTTTGAGTTGGCACCTATCTTCGAGGAGACCAACCTTGCCGTTGACCACAACATGCTCTTGATGAGTTTGATGAAGAAGGTAGCTCGCCATCACGGTTTCCGCGTACTTCTCCATGAGAAGCCATTCGCAGGCATCAACGGTTCTGGTAAGCACAACAACTGGAGTCTCGCTACTGATACCGGCATCCTGCTCCATGGTCCAGGCAAGACACCAGAGGACAACCTCCGTTTCGTAGTCTTCATCACAGAGACTTTGATGGGTGTATATAAGCACAATGGCTTGCTCAAGGCTTCTATCATGAGTGCTACCAATGCGCATCGTCTGGGCGCCAACGAGGCACCTCCAGCAATCATCTCTTCATTCCTCGGCAAGCAGTTGACCGACCTTCTCGAGCACATTGAGAAAGCCGACAAGAAGGATCTCTTCACCGTGGCTGGCAAGCAGGGCATGAAGTTGGATATCCCTGAGATTCCAGAGTTGATGATTGATAACACCGACCGTAACCGTACATCACCATTCGCCTTCACCGGTAACCGTTTCGAGTTCCGTGCTGTAGGTTCTGAGGCTAACTGTGCATCAGCAATGATTGTATTGAACACCGCCGTAGCCGAGGCTTTGACCGACTTCAAGAAGCGTGTGGATGAGTTGATTGCCAAGGGTGAGGATAAGACATCTGCCATCATCGATATCGTTCGTCAGGATTTGAAGACCTGCAAGCCTATCCGTTTCGACGGTAATGGTTACTCAGATGAGTGGGTAGAGGAAGCTGCCAAGCGTGGTCTGGACTGCGAGAAGAGCTGTCCAAAGATTTTCGAGCGTTATCTCGACCCTGCATCTATCAAGATGTTCGAGGATATGGGTGTCATGAAGAAGAACGAGCTGGAAGCCCGCAACGAGGTGAAATGGGAGACCTACACCAAGAAGATTCAGATTGAGGCTCGTGTGATGGGCGACTTGAGCATGAACCACATCATCCCTGTGGCTACTCACTATCAGAGTCAGTTGGCCAAGAATGTGGAGAACATGATTGACATCTTCGGTGACGAGGAAGGCAAGAAGTTGACTGCCCGCAACATCAATATCATCAAGAAGATTGCCGAGCGCACTCAGATCATCGAGACCGGTGTTGAGGAGTTGGTTAATGCCCGCAAGGTAGCCAACAAGATAGAGAATGAGCACGATAAGGCGATTGCTTATCATGATACGGTAGCTCCAAAGATGGAGGAGATCCGTTATCAGATTGACAAGTTGGAGTTGGCAGTAGCCGATGAGCTCTGGACATTGCCTAAGTATCGTGAACTTCTGTTCATCCGCTAATCAGCAATGTCTTCAAAATAGATAAGACATATTTCTGACAGATAAAAAAACAAAGCTCTAACAAGAGCTACTCTTCATCAGATATAAAATTGAACGATCAATCTATTTCTTTTATTGGTTGTTTAAGTTTGCGCGGAGTGTGGTTGTGAAATCACGCTCCGCTTTTTTATATACGCAGAAAAAAACTGTAATAAGCTTCATTGCCCGATGAAGCCTACTTCAACTATCAATGAAGCCTGTTTCGATGACTAACGAAGCAGGCTTCATCACAGTTGGATAAGCACCTATACCTTCATATCCTTTCATTGCAGCCTAAAAGCAACTGGCACAATATATTTGCACCTCACGACCTTGCCATTTTGCCTACCAGGTTTCCACTTTGGCATGGATTTTACTACTCGAATCGCTTCCTTGTCAAAATGCTCTTCTACGCTTCTTAGCACTTTAAAACTCGAAAGCGAGCCATCACGCTCTACAACAAAAGACACAATTACCCTACCTTGGGCACAATAATTACCATCTGGATACTTTACATGACTTGAAATGAAAGCCATCATGGCACCATTGCCACCTGGATAACTTGGCATTTGCTCCACTACATCAAAGAGCTTTGAGTTATCTTGTTGAAAGCTAAACTCCTTCAATAGTTCCGAGTCTTGCTGCATATACTCACTCAATGAGAACACATGACCAGACAGATATAAATTTGGAATCCCCATTCCATCAAACGAGATTTCAACATCTTTCATCCCATCAGAAGCAATCGGAACCTCGCAGCTAAAGCCCATGTCATAATCATCAAACTTTATAGATTTTGGATAAAGCTTTCCATTCAGAACACCCCACTGGCTGCCAAAAGATAGTGGTAAGGAAGGAAAATCGGCCTTGAACTGTGAAGCAACATCTATAGGTACATTCAATGAAAACTGCTGTATGATACCCAATACAGAAACAGTGACTTCAAAAGTCTCCTTCTCTGAATCATACGTAGAAATCATTCTCTCAGCACTACTCACTTGGCTAACTTTCTTACTTATCTGCTCCAAAATCGCATCAAAGCATATCTTATCAAAAGCCGCCTTGGAATCAGTTCGAAGTCTTTCAGCCGCAGCCTTCTCGAACTCTCCTTTCTTACACCAAGAAGCAAATTTTTCCTTGACTACCCTCCTAATAGAAGCCATATCATCCATAGCCTGAGCCGTAGATGACACTGCAGCTCTTGACCTTGCTCGCTTCATCTGCCCATTAACCAGAGCATCAGCACAGAGCAAAGACATCCCCAACAAAAGGGATAGGAAAGCAACCCTTGTAAAAAACACCTTATTTCCCATATATAGTCATTCTTTAATCTATCAAGGTATCCAATGACGATGAACCTCCACAACTGTACCTTTCTCTATTCTTACTCTTGTATCAAGCACATGGAAGTCACGCCTGTACTCCGGCACTTTCTCCAAATACTCCTTTTTACCAGTAATAATGGTGTCTGAAGGATCGGTTGGATTCTCACCACAATCTATCAGCACAAAATCCTTGGCTAAAGGAAGAGTAACCTTCCCCAAACTGGTATAAGTGGAATGACCATCCATCTGGGAGCCTCTATAAGTGCCGCCTTCATTGGCAGTAAGATCAGCTCCTCCTTCCTCAATGCCACCATTAACGGTAGCATACTTATCTTTCCTGTCAATGTCCTTCACCACAATAGGCTTACCCACATAAACAATGGTATCCCCTTTCTTTAACTGACTAACCGCCACTGCATCATATAAGTCCTCGGAAAAGACTTCCATACTCAACTTACCGCTTTCCCAAGAAATGTCCTTGGAAGAAAATGAGACAGGAACGGTAGCATCCTGCAACTTATTTACCGCATAAGCAGCAGGCAATGGCTTCACCATTTGATAAGCCACCTTCTTGGTGCAACTGCTAAGACATAACGCCACTCCCAAGAATATCAATAATTTCTTCATCCTTCAATCCCAATTTTATTTTTAACAGTTTGCATATTACATGTTTCATAATCTCTGATATTTAAATTTTACTTCTCAAAAAGCAAGGGGAAGCTATCAGTAACTCCCCACTTGCCTAATTCTAATCTTTCAAGCATCTAACCATCATTTTCACACCATTTAAAAGTTACACATAATCCAAGAACTATGGATGATATACAAACCCACAGCTCAAACATTCCACGCTCCCATCCTCATAAAAAAGAAGATCGATGCTACCACACTCAGGACAAATATCTTGTTCCATACGCCATACCAACTAAAGTTTACGGACTCCAATAGCCCAATTTCTGCACCAAAGGTACAAAAAATATCCATACGAAGACCAAAAAACCTCAAATATCTAACGCAAAATTACAAAAAAAAGGTGTGCATTCTATCTGCATAGCAAGAAAAAACTACCCAATCAGCATAATACAGATAACACAGAAAAGATAACATAACAAAAAAGCCACCAGAAACAATCTGATGGCCTACCGATTTAGATAAAGTACATTCTATTAAATGAAGACAACTCTCCCTATTACTACTTACAATGCTTGCGTGAGTAATAGCAAAGTGAGTCAGATGCCTTGAACACAACCTTATCACGTGCCTCAATGGTTATCTTCTCACCAGTAGATGGGTTCACACCTTGACGCTCTGCCACGTGCTTAATGGAAAAACGTCCAAAGTCAGGAATAGCCACCAAGCCATCCCCCTCTACAATGTTATCTGCAATCACACCAAAGATGGTGTTTACATAATTAGCTGCATCCACCTTGGAAATGCCAGCCTTCTCAGCCAGTGCTGACACAATCTGTGTCTTGTTCATTTCTGCAAAAATTTAAAAATAGAGTGTAAAGTTAGCAAAAATCCAAGATACAGCCAAAGTTTGCCTGTAAAAAGTTCTAACTTATGAATTCTAACACTTTCTTTTCTCTCTATATATAAATATGTGTAACCAAAAATTCCGTGGCACAGTTGGCAGCCGTAGCCTTCACCATCCTCATCCACGTATGGAAAAGGAATATGATGTGGTCAATAGCAGCAGGCACCCTTTGCTATATGCTGCTCATCAGAATTCTACACTTTTAATCCCGATAAAGCCATCACACACTTATATCACTTAAATACATTTTTCCAAGGTAAAAACAGCCAATTTTATACATTTTTCCAACCCATTTTCAGGCCATTTCTTACACTTTTCCAACTTTTTGATGATATAATTAATCAGAAAAGCCTCTCTGCAAGAGTATGCAGAAAGGCTCAACATTTTATAGGAACATTACAATACTTCTAATTCATTTCTCTTCATAATGAGGGGATAACGTTCTGGATGTTTCAAACTATCAATTTCCAAATCCACATCAAGTTTGGGCCATTCTATAGCATTTTTACCACTCATTCTTACCTCAAGGGCATCAGAGATGCATGCATGTTTCATCCAAGGTATCCTATTATAAGATATAAAATAATCATTACCTTTTACAGAAAGCATAATGCCCTTATCATTAATCATCAAGACGCTTACCTGTGTGTCTTGCGAATTTGATTTTAAAATCGTCTCCATATTCTTTAAACTTTGGACTCATAATTATCTTTCTTTTAAGATATTCTCACTTCCGTCAGCAAAGATAAATAAATAATCTGATAGTACAATCATTTATTAAGATATTTAAACCTTTTTACATGGCAGGCACCCTCTGCTATATGCTGCTCATTAGAATCTGACTACACACATTTCTCCATCAACACAAAGGTGATGAAACCCAGGAGAAGAGCGTAGGTGGCTTGCTTCTGAAAGCCGTGAGCATGGGTTTCGGGAATCATCTCGTCGCTCGTTACATAAAGCATGGCACCACCGGCAAAACCCAACATAACGGGGAGGAAAGTAGAAGAGGCTGAACCCAAGCCAAAACCCAACAGGATGCCTGCCACTTCGAGCAGGGCGATGAAAATGGAGATAAAGAAGGTACGGGCTGCAGAAACACCAGCCATCATCAAAGGAGCGATGATGACCATTCCCTCGGGGATATTCTGCAGGGCGATACCGAAGGAAACGCCCCACTCCGTTGCTCCTTCTGTAGAACAGACACTCACTCCAGCCGCCATACCTTCGGGCAGTTTGTGCAAGGCTATCGCCATCACGAAAAGCATCACATGGCTGAGCCTGGCATTGTTGCGATGCTCCTCGGGATCGAGTCCGGTGATGTGATGAAGATGAGGAGTAACCAGGTCGAGCACGTTCAGGAATAAGGCTCCAGCCATCACGCCGATTACTACCAGCCACCATAGACTGGTCTGTTCGAAGGCTGGCACTATCAGTCCCAGCGTGGAAGCCGCCAGCATGATTCCGGCACAATATCCCAACACAGCATCATTCCATTTATGGGGCAATTCCTTGACGAAGAAACCCAAAATGGCACCGATAATCGTGGCACCGCAAAGTCCGGCGGCACTAATCAATACGTTTGTCATTGCATTCTTTTTGTTTTTAACCTATAAAATATATCGAAGTTATCAGTAAAGTATGTGAAGATGCAGATACTTGATAGAAGATAAAAAAGCATGGACAACCCTCACGGTCATCCATGCCCATCTATTTCGTATCTGATCTATTCTATTTTTATAAAATGTGTATGCCATGGTGAAATTGGTTTTCTCCAATTTCGCATAATCGCACCTATTTCAACTTCTTATAACCGTAAGATGCGTTATTGCCCAACTGCTCTTCGATGCGGATAAGCTGGTTGTACTTGGCCATACGGTCGGTACGACTCATAGAACCCGTCTTAATCTGACCGGAGTTAGTTGCTACGGCAATATCAGCAATCGTAGTATCCTCGGTTTCACCAGAACGATGGGAAGTAACGGTGGTGTAACCATGGCGATGAGCCATCTCAATAGCATCCAGTGTCTCAGTGAGAGAACCAATCTGGTTTACCTTGATGAGGATAGAGTTGGCTGCACCCATCTTGATACCCTTCTCCAGGAACTTCACGTTGGTAACAAAGAGGTCGTCACCTACCAACTGGCAGCGGTCACCAATGGCAGCAGTCAACTTCACCCAGTTATCCCAATCGTTCTCATCAAGACCATCCTCGATAGAATCGATAGGATATTTGGTAATCAGTTCCTCCAGGAACTTGATCTGCTCGGCAGCAGTCAGTTTCTTGCCATTAGGATCCTTCTTCTTGCCATCCTTCAACTGGCGGTAATCGTAATACCACTCACCATTCTCCTGAACGGCAAACTCGCTGGCAGCACAGTCCATGGCAATCTTCACGTCCTTACCTGGCTCATAACCGGCATTCTTGATAGCCTGACAGATACTGTCGAGCGCATCCTCGATACCATCAAGTGCAGGAGCAAAACCGCCCTCATCACCTACGGCAGTAGAAAGACCGCGGCTCTTCAGGAGCTTAGCCAAAGCATGGAACACCTCAGCACCCATACGGATGGCCTCCTTCTCGGAAGGAGCACCCACAGGACGGATCATGAACTCCTGGAAGGCGATAGGCGCATCAGAGTGAGCACCACCATTGATAATGTTCATCATAGGAACAGGAAGGGTGTAAGTATTGCAACCGCCAATGTAGCGATACAATGGGATGTGAAGATACTCAGCAGCAGCATGAGCCACAGCCAGAGAAACACCGAGGATGGCATTGGCACCCAGATTAGACTTGGTCTTGGTACCGTCGAGTTCCAACATCTTATAATCGATGGCACGCTGCTCCAAGGCAGAGAAGCCAACCAAAGCAGGAGCAATTACCTGATTCACGTTTTCAACTGCCTTCAAGACACCCTTGCCGCCATAGCGGTTCTTGTCGCCATCACGAAGTTCCAAAGCCTCGTTCTCGCCAGTTGAGGCACCAGAAGGAACCGATGCACGACCTACGACACCTGACTTCAATGAAACTTCAACCTCTACTGTAGGATTGCCACGAGAATCCAAGATTTCTCTTGCATGAACATTTTCGATAATCATAATACTATAATACTTTTAATTACATTAAACATTTCTTATTTCTGAGTGCAAATTTAGATATTATCTGGCAAACCACCAAATTTCGGGCATCATCAAAACTTGGTATTTGCCAAGAAATACCTACTTATAAGTATGCAGTAAATCACCATTTATCACTTCCCCATCATTTTCCCGATAATCTCCTCGAAATCTTCCTTCTGCATGGCACCCATCTGCATGGTGGGATTGCCCTTCAGCGGGATGAAGAGGAAGGTAGGAATGCTGCGGATGCCGAAGACGGAAGCCAACTCGGGTTCCTGATCGATATCCACCTTATAGAAATCTATCTTGCCGGCATATTTCCCGGCAAGAGATTCTACCATGGGAGCCATCATCTTACAAGGTCCACACCAGGTGGTGTAGAAATCAATGATGGCAGGACGGGAACCGGCAAACACCCACTCATCGGGATGAGACTCGTAATCCATGATTTTCTTCTTGAAGTCAGAAGCGGTGAGCACATTCACCTTTCCCAAAACGACAGTTTTCTCCTTTTGTGCCACCGGCGCCTTATTTGACGCCTTCTTCGTACAGCCCACAAAACAAATAGGAAGAGCTATAAAAAACAGCAAAAACGCCTGCTTGAAACTAGTATGAATATTCATCATAAGCAATTTATTGTTTAAGTCTATTATACTTTATTATTATACTCTATCTATTTTTCTTATGCAAAGATAATGCAAACGAGCGCAATGAAAACTTGTTTTCAAATTGCCGAGTGCAGCTTATCTTATGCAAAGATAAGCAAAAAAATGAAAGAATTCTCTCTTTTTAATCATTTTTATATTCTAATCCTAAACAGACAAGAAAGATATGTTAAATCTTCTTTACAAATCATACAACCAATTGTTTTTTTCCGTATCTTTAGACCATTAAAATAATGTCTAACCTTTTAAAACCGAATGTCATGAAAATAGGTATTCCAAAAGAAATCAAGAATAATGAGAACCGCGTGGGAATGACCCCTGCTGGAGTAGCTGAGTTCATTCTTCATGGTCATGAAGTAGTAGTACAACACACTGCTGGCGAAAACAGCGGTTTTGCTGATGAAGAGTATATAAAGGTTGGAGCAAAAATCCTTCCCGACATTCAGAGTGTTTACCGAGAAGCAGAAATGATAGTCAAGGTAAAGGAACCAATTGCTGAGGAATATCCCCTCATCCACAAAGACCAGCTGGTATTTACCTACTTCCATTTCGCCTGCGACAGAGCTCTTACCGACGCTATGATCAAGAGCGGTGCCGTATGTCTTGCCTATGAAACCGTGGAAACTGATGACCATCATCTGCCTCTGCTCATTCCGATGAGCGAAGTAGCTGGAAGAATGGCCACCATCAATGGCGCATACTACCTGCAGAAAAACAAGGGAGGAAAAGGCAAACTTATGAGCGGAGTGCCTGGAGTAAACCGTACCAAAGTTCTGATACTGGGCGGTGGAACCGTAGGAGAAGCTGCTGCAAGAATGGCTGCCGGACTGGGAGCTGACGTATGGATTACAGATATCAGTCTGCCTCGTCTTCGCCAACTGGAGATGGAACTACCTATCAATGTACATACACTCTACTCCAATGAGCACAATATTCGAAAGGCATTGCCTGATGTTGATCTTGTGGTGGGCAGCGTACTTGTTCCAGGTGATAAAGCCCCTCATCTTATCACGAAGGACATGTTGAAATTGATGGAACCTGGCACCGTACTTGTGGATGTAGCTATTGACCAAGGTGGTTGCTTCGAAACATCCCATCCTACCACCCATTCCGATCCTATCTACATAATAGATGGAATCGTACATTACGCCGTAGCCAACATTCCTGGAGCCGTACCTCATACTTCTACTACAGCTTTGACCAATGCCACGTTGAAGTACGCCATAGCTCTTGCCGACAAGGGATGGAAACAGGCTTGCAAAGACAACAAGGCTCTGTATCGGGGACTGAACATCGTAAATGGGAAGATTGTCTTCAAGGCAATAGCCGATGTTTTCGGATTGGAGTACGAAGAAATAGCTCTATAATCCCTCCACAACAGAAAAAATCATTTTCTGCTTGCATATTAAAAATAAAAGACTCATCGTTGGGGAAAAATTGATTCCCTGCGATGAGTCTTTATTTTAGATAATCCGCCAAAGCATTAATCCTTCAATGAATAAGTAACAGTAGTTACTACTCTTACCTTTTTAATATAAGGAGTATTGGAATCGCGGTTTTCAATAGAGAACTGTCCCTGATCCGCATTCATAATCTTGTCTATCTTGCTCTTACTGTTTTTAGCAAACTGCTCTGCGGTTTGCTCAGCATTTGCTATCGCCTCCTCCATCATCTTTGGTTTCATCTTGCGAAAAGCCACATATTCATACTTTACAGGATTATCGTATCCTCCATCCACAATGGCGATACCTTTCTGGAGCAATTCTCCCTGCCGGGCAATAAGGCTCCTGATGAGTTTCACATTGTTGGAAGTGACTGTGATGATGGAAGTAATATTATAGCGATAAGGCTGACGATTATCCCCATAGCGCTCAGCATTAAGATCGATGACCACCGGAGCATTCACGCTGATTTCACTCTCCTTCACTCCATTTGCGAGCAAGAACTGTCGGATGGTACTTGTCGTATGATTGATGGTCTGATAAAGATTAGGCAAATCATTACCTATTTCCTTCGAGAGGATAGGCCATGTCACCTTGTCGGCCTCCACCTCCTTTTCCGATAAGCCCTTTACCACAACCTTCCGATCCTTACCCGCCAAGCCTTCCAAACCAGACTTGATACAATATCCAAGTGCAATGATGCCTATAGCTAAAATTGCCGCTTGCTTGATGCCTGTACTGATATTCATAATCATTCCTCCATATTGTTTAGTTGTGAATCATTTCTTCATGTTGTTTGTTGCCAACAGTTCCGTCTTATTGTTAGTTTTTCTGCGAATTTAATAAAAAAAACTATACGTTCGATAGAAAGGGATAATATTTAAGACAGATTAACGCAAGACAGTTAACAATCATTAGTATTCAACCAATACTTCTGTTAATAATTAGTTAAATATCAGCATCTTACAAAAAAAATAACTCTAAAAAATTGAAAGTTAGAAAAAAAACAGTATCTTTGCATTAGTTTTCGCATATATTTGGGCAAATGGGGGTTGTCGTGAGATTGTACCCCATTTGTTTTTTTGTTTTTATAAGACTATATGTTAAAACGGAAAACAAAAAAATGAACATTTCATTTTAATCCCCTAAGGGAAACAACGGAGCGATTTGAAAGGAAATCAATTGAGGGATAGGAAAGAAATCAATTGAGGGATAGATAAGGAAACTATCAAGGATATCAATAAACTCCATTTATAAAACAGAATAAACAAAATGAAGATACTTCCAGAAGAGCAATATAAATATGTAAAGCTTTTACTTCCAGATGGAAGCAAAGCTGAAGGGCATGAAGTTTTGCTGCACGCCTGTTGCGCCCCATGTTCATCTGCCATTGTAGAATGTATGTTGCGCAATGGTATGAAACCAACTGTTTTTTTTTCTAATAGCAATATCTACCCATTTCAAGAATATGAAACCCGCAAGCAGGAAATCATCCGTTTTCTTGCCCAACAGGGAGTTCCGTACATTGAAGACGAATATGACCATGACGAATGGAGAAAAGCCGTCACAGGGCTTGAAAATGAACCAGAACGCGGTTCAAGATGCTCCGTATGCTTTCAATTTCGCCTAAAAAGAGCAGCTGCCTACGCTCAAACGCACGGAATACATCTACTGACAACAACTCTGGCTTCATCGCGCTGGAAGAATATCAGACAGATAGATATGGCTGGACATATTGCCGTAGAAGACTGCCCTGATGTGGAATGGTGGGAACAAAACTGGCGAAAAGGAGGACTTCAGATGAGACGCAATGAACTCCTCCATATCAACGATTTCTATAACCAGCTTTATTGCGGTTGCGAATTCAGTCTTGCTTCCTCCAACGCAATGAACAAAGAAACGGATCATCGAGAGAAAGAATAAAAAAGGAGAAAGGGAGGAAAGAAGCGAAGGAAAGGAAAAACATAACTATAATAAAAATGCCCGGTTTTAAAAACTGGGCATTTTTATTATAGTTATGTTTTCAAGATTTTTTTAGTAAAGTTCTTCTGCACAAAAAATCATGTTCAACTTGTTTCACAAGAAGCCTATTCTTGAGAGAAAAGACCTTTTTTGAGTTTCTTCTTGAGACAACGATTTCTTAAGAGAAATACCGGCTGATTAAGACAAGCCGGTAATTTCACCATTAACAACATCAATACGTTCTGCCTGAGGACTCTTTGGCAAACCAGGCATACGCATGATAGGACCTGCAATGACAACGATCATCTCAGCACCCATATTAACTGTAATATCGCGTACATGCAATTCAAAGCCATCTGTAGGACCATAGGCCTTCGCATCAGTAGAGAAGCTATACTGTGTCTTAGCGATACAAACTGGGAATTTCTCTGCACCCAACTTCTTGATTTCATCTATCATAGCCTTGGCAGAATCACTCAAGGTTACACTACCTGCTCCATAAAGATTGAAAGCAACAGACTCGATTTTCTTCTCCACAGATTCATCATCACCATAAGCCAGATAAAGAGGCGAAGAAGGACGCTCATCAATAGTCTTCACTACCAATTCCGCCAATTCCACAGCTCCCTTTCCACCTTCAGCAAAGGCACTGTTAACGGCAAAACCGCAACCCATTTCTTCACAATGCTTACGAAGCACCTCAATCTCCTCGTCTGTATCAGTAGCAAACTTATTGAAGGCAATGACAACTGTCTGACCGAAACTCTGCAAGTTTCTGACATGCTTATCAAGATTCCAATAACCATTCTCCATACCAGCGATATTTGGTTCCTTGATATCTTCCAAAGCCACTCCACCATGCATCTTCAGCGCTTGAAGAGTAACGACCAGCACAGTCAGGTCTGGCTGCAATCCAGTTTTACGGCATTTGATATCATAGAACTTCTCTGCACCCAGATCAGCACCGAATCCAGCCTCAGTAATAGCATAGTCGCCGTATTCAAGAGCAGCGGCTGTAGCCATTACAGAATTACATCCGTGGGCAATATTGGCAAAAGGACCACAGTGTACGAAAGCAGGCGTTCCCTCAGTAGTCTGTACGAGATTTGGCTTCAACGCATCCAGCAACAATGCCACGATACTACCACCTACTCCCATATCTTTCACTGTGAAAGGCTTGTCGTCCTCAGTAATACCAAGCAGGATATTGTCGATGCGGCGGCGGAGATCATCGATACTTGTGGCAAAACACATGATGGCCATAATCTCAGAAGCAGGAGTAATATCAAAGCCTGTTTCTGTCTCAATGCCATTCTTATCGCCAAGACCGGTGATGATGCGGCGCAAACCACGATCATTTACATCCATCACGCGGCGCCAGAGAATCTTCTTGAGCTTGAATCCTTCAGCCTCGTGCTGATAACGGTAGTTGTCGAGAAGGGCAGCAATCATATTGTTGGCTTCAGTAATAGCATGGAAATCGCCTGTAAAATGGAGATTGATTTTATCCATAGGAAGCACCTGAGCATAGCCACCGCCAGCAGCTCCACCCTTCATACCAAAACAAGGACCCAGCGAAGGTTCTCTGAGAGCCACCACAGCATTCTTGCCAATCTTCTGCATACCAAGTGCCAGACCCACGCTCACCGTAGTCTTACCATTGCCTGCCTTGGTTGGACTGATAGCAGTAACAAGGATAAGATGATGACCGGCAAACTTCTCTTTGTCAATAGCCCCGGTAGTCACCTTAGCAATATATCTACCATAATTTTCGATTTGGTCCTCATGAAGACCCAGTTCTGCTGCCACGTCGTTGATAGGACGCAACTTTACTGATTTTGCAATTTCAATATCCGATAACATTATCTTTATAAAAAGTTATATTATATGTTAGAAAGTTCTGATTGCCTGATAGCACGAGTTTAGCCAACATTCGATTACTTGATGGCGCCAATGATTTCATGTACCGAAGTACAACCATGCTGGTCGAGCCAGTCATTGATTCCGTCTTTCACCTTCTTGGTCACAGCTGGGTCAACGAAGTTAGCCGTACCGATTTCGATGGCAGTAGCTCCACACATCAGGAATTCGATAGCATCCTTGGCAGTAGAGATTCCTCCCAGTCCCACTACAGGAATTTTCACAGCATGAGCCACATCATAAACCATACGCAGAGCCACAGGCTTGACACATGGTCCGCTCAGTCCACCCGTACGGATGCTCAACAGTGGCTGTCGCTTTTCAATATCTACCGCCATTCCCATCAGTGTATTGATGAGAGAAACAGAATCTGCACCCTCAGCCTCACAAGCTCTTGCGATATCAGCAATATTGGTAACATTAGGCGAGAGCTTTACGATGAGGGGCTTGTGATAAACCTGGCGCACAGCCTTCACCACACTGGAAGCCCCCTCGCAAGTCACTCCGAAAGCCATTCCCCCATCCTTCACATTAGGACAAGAGATGTTGAGTTCAATAGCAGGAATCTTATCCAGTTCATTGATACGAGCAGCACAGGCAGCATAACTCTCAGGAGAATGCCCCGAAACATTGACAATCATATTTGTGTCAATGTCCTTAATCTGCGGATAGATGTTTTTGCAGAAATAATCCACACCTTTGTTCTGCAGTCCCACACAATTGAGCATGCCCTGTGGAGTTTCAGCCATACGAGGATAATCATTACCCTCACGCGATTCCAAAGTAGTACCTTTCACGATAATACCACCGATTTCTTCCAATGGTACGAAATCGGCAAATTCCAGACCATATCCGAATGTGCCGGAAGCTGTCATTACCGGGTTCTTCAACTTCAGATTATGTATATTTACATTTAATGATGCCATAACAATAATAATATATTACATTTGCGTTCTGATTTTCTTCAAACGCTCGGTTGATTTAATTTACAAATTCCAAAGAAGTTTCTTAGTATTGAAAACCGGTCCTTCCTTGCAGACGCAAAGATTTCCCTTGGTAGTTTTCTCCACACAGCAGAGACAAGCGCCCAGACCGCAGGCCATCATGTTCTCCAGTGAAACCTCGCACTCCACGTTGGCCTTCTGCGCATACTTAGCCACGCTCACCATCATCGGCTTAGGACCACAGGAAGAAATCATATCGAAGCTCTCATGCTGCAAAACAGAATGGTTGGTTACAAATCCCTGTTCGCCAGCACTGCCATCCTCGGTAGTAATACATACTCTTCCGATTTTAGCAAATTCATCAAGTTCGAGCAGATCAGTTGCCTTTCTTGCACCGAGGAGGAAGATAGGTTCAGCCCCCATATCCTTGATGCATTTTCCGAAATAGAGCAAAGGAGCCACACCAACACCACCACCCACAAGAAGGAATTTCTGTCCTGCTTCTGCAGGCATGGAAAATCCATTGCCCAATGGAAGCACACAGTTGAGATAATCGCCAGCCTGGAGATTACCCAACTGACGAGTACCATTACCAATCATGGCAACGAGCAACCAAAGTTCATTTCTGTCACGATCTACAAAATTGATGGAGATAGGTCGGCGCAACATGGTATTAGGTTCATGCTCCACCTTGACTTCTACAAATTGTCCAGGACACATTTCAGGAAGTGGCTTATCATCGGTAAGCTTAATCAAAACATGCTTGTCACTCAATGATTCCACTGAAACCACTTTAAGATCTATAATGTACTTTTTCATCACTACGATTTAATATGTTTCTTGTTCGACTACTTTTGGCTGCATTCAGCCTATATGATTTACTTACTGCCCAGCATGATTTTCCATCGTCCCGGATGAGGTTACCGGGCAAAAATCAGAAGCATGATGCAAAGGTAATGCAATTTTTCGACAATACAAAAGAAAATACACATATTTTATTTTTATAGAGGAAAAAGATGCAGAATCACACCCTGAGGAATGATTCTGCATCTTTTTTAAAAGAACGAAATATTCAATTCTGAAGAATGATGAAGGACATCATGAATGCCTCTTCACGGAAATACAAGCCATCGTCAAGACGTCATTCTGACCATCATCTGATATTTCATTCAGCCCCCATCAGGGTGCAATTCTGACAATGATTCAAACATCATTTCTGATCTTAGCCAGATTTTAATCATACCATTGTCGGCGTCTATACAACCGATATAGAGACTATGATTTCGACATTATTTTGCCTTCAATGCAAAACGACATTGTGACTACTTTTTGGGAACAAATGTCTCCCAGGTCTGATCATCATAGAAGATACGAATTTCGGTAATTTTTCGCTGAGGCTTGTCAATATATTTCACATTCTCGTGAGGCTGATTTTTTGGTGTATGATTTACACCGGGCATATTAGGCTGATCAAAAAGCGAGCCTTGATGCATCTGTGAAGAGGCTGCTGAAGACTCATTGGAAGATGAAGCACGAGAAGAAGCTTCAGCGGCAGACAGAGATGCATCGTCATCAAAGTCAAAAGCCAGTCCACCGATGGCAGGAGAAGAATCTAGCGAACTTGAAGCTGGAGTAGAGGAAGCATCATTCTGATTCTCATTTTCTATATACATAGGAGGAGTTCCATAGAGCAACCATTCGAGTCTTACCTGAGGAAACTTTTTGTGAATGGCGTCTATGTGATTGAGCGTCGGTTTTGTACGATCATTAAAAATACTGCTCAGCGAAGCCTCACCAATTCCCGTAAGCTGCGAGAAACTTTTCTGGGTGAGATGCTGATCTTCCATGATAAGTCTGATTCTATCTTTCATATCTTTAACTTGTAGAAATTTACATTTATTAAGTTTTCTAAAGACCCACCAGAAGCCCCCTAAAAGCCATCTGTGGAATATGCAATTTCGGAACAATGGGTCTCATAGGGCTAAAAAAGCCCTCTTTTCTTAGACTTTACAAAGATAAAACTTTTTTTGGGAATAAAAGAAAAATCTAAAGATTATTTGCATTTTTAAACTTTAGATTTCAATATTTATATTTATAAAAGTAATCTATAAAAGTCGGTTTTATGGTTTATATTTATAAATCTACATTTGTAATTCTATCTATTTTACAAAGAATTAGTTTAATAAAACTATATAATCTACTGGGTTATCCATGTTTAGAACCTAATAATATCGTAGTTTTATGCGGTTTATGCAAAGTTTAAGATTCAAGCAATGAATTTCACCCTTTTTATTTCTAACTAAAAAAGTTAAAATATTGGTTTTCAGTTACTTACAAACACAATAATATCTACGTATATTTATACACTTTAGAATATTAAACACTCTATTTATATTTATATTTATAAATATGAATAAATAAAAATCATATTAAGTTTTCAAGATTTATGATTTTAAATTTTAAATTCCATTTCTGTTTACATATTTAAATAACTAAACTTTTAAATCATAAACCTTGCTAAATGTTAACGCTAAATTTTAGAAAATCTAAAATGCTCTATTTTTCTGTTTTTCTCGTTCTCGCAGACGAGTCCGAATCTACTCTTAAATTCGAGAGTTTTGAACCATCTAAAATTAAGAAAAGATACGTAACATACTGATTTTCTGCTATTTACGCAAGAAATATCCCTTCAAGATAAAGCAAGAATATAGCTCAGAAAAGTGCAAAAATAAGTAAAATATAGGCAAAAATCCTCCTTTGAAACCATTTTCAAGCCTATAAAATCCCCATAAACAGACTAAAACTTCCCAAATTTACATTTTTCAAGCCCTCTCTCTCGACAATTGGGAAAGAGACAGCCTCAATGGTCTTGAGATAAACAAGTAAAAAACCCCTCATCCCACCCTACCAGATCTGGGTGAAAAAAACAAAAAAGAGGTGATTCCTTATCGGATCACCTCTTCAATATGCTGTCAGAAAACGAGGAAAAAACAATCCCCCACCCTTCATAAACTGAAAACTCAGCTTAGAAAACATGGTTCAGGAGCAGGCTCATTTCTCAGAAAAACCTCCTCAAAAATGAAGAATTTGAGAGCTTCCACATCATTAGTGAAGAATGAAGAAAATCAATTCTTTCATGAGTTCACCAGCCGAAGTATTCGGATTGCTGATACCTTTGCTCTTTGCATCCACCTCTCTAAATTTATCGATAATCTGCATTACCTTCACTCCTTTATAGTTTCTCATTCCTGTGATATAATCACGCACAGCCCAAGTTGACTTCAAATCCAGGAATAATGAAAGCGCTTTTTCATCCTGTTTATTGGGTGCATAATAAGCCAGCATCAGATTTTGGAAATAAGAAAAGAGCATCGGGAGTAAAGCAAAAAGCGAACCACTCTTCGGATTGCTGTCAAAATAGTTGATAATTTGATTTGCTTTGAAAACATCACGGTTTACAATCGCATTTCTCAATTCGAAGGCATTAAAATCCTTGCTCACACCAATCACCTTTTCCACCTGTTCCGGAGTCACTCTCCTATCATTCTCAGGAAGAGAAATCAGAAGCTTGTCGAGTTCAGAAGTCAGTCGATGTAAATCAGCACCGATGTGATCAGCCACCATCTGGGTGGCCTTCGGTTCGATGGTTGCCTTCTGCTGTTTCATATAAGTTTCTATAAAACCAGGCAATTGATAGTCTTTGAGTTTTTTTCCTTCAAAGACCACACCAATCTGTTCGGCGCGCGGAACCAACTTTTTTCTTCGATCAATACTTCCGTTTTTGTAGCTCATCACAAAGATGGTTGATTTTACAGGATTTTCGAAGTACTTCTCGATTGCATCAAAATTCTTCAAATTTTGAGCTTCTTTCAAAATCACCACCCGATGCTCAGCCATCATAGGATACCCTTTGCACTGATCAACAACTTGCGAAGCTGTCGTGTCCGCTCCAAAAAGAATCACTTGATTGAAGTTTTTTTCTTCCGGCTGAAGCACATTTTCTGTGATATAATCACATAGCTTATCTATATAAAAAGACTCATCTCCCATCAGGATATAGACGGGAAAATAGATTTGAGCCTTAAGATCTTTCATGATCGACTCGTAACTATTTGCTTGTTTTTTTTCTGCCATTCCGATATTTTTTTGTATCTTTGCAATGCCTTTTTCGCAGATTGCGGAGCAAAGCATAAGCTATTATTAATTGCATACAAAGGTACAAAATAATTTTGAAACTATATATAATTAGGTATAGGAAATCTTTCCTTTATATATAATAAGGTATATATATAATAAGGTATAGGAATTCTTTTCTATATATATAATAAGGTATAAGGAGCATTTCCTCAAAAAGAAAGATAGACATGACAAGATTGAATCTTCCCCCATTTGAAATCAAGTTGCGCGGCACCAAAGCGCAACCTCAGATATTCGATATTCTGAGAAAAAAATATATTGCGCTCACTCCAGAAGAATGGGTGCGGCAGCATTTCGTCCACTTTCTGGTAGAACACAAGGGCTATCCTGCAGCACTCATGGCAAATGAAATCCAACTGAAAGTGGGTGAAAAAACACTTCGGGCAGACAGTGTACTCTACTCCAGAGACCTGAAACCAAGAATGATTATAGAATACAAAGCTCCTCATATTCCCATCACACAAAAAGTATTCGACCAGATTTCCATATATAATATGCTCCTCCATGTTGATTACTTAGTGGTAAGTAATGGGCTGCAACACTATATTTGCAAAATGGATTATAACGATAAAAAATATTTATTCTTAGAGGATATTCCGGATTACGAAGAATTATTGACAGAATAAAAAGAGAGAAGGGAGAAAAACCCCAGAACTTTATAGAAAATCGTTCCGTAATTCTCCCCTTTTAACCCCTTCATTTTTTGAGAATTTCCGGGCAACTGGCCAGCTGATTTGAAATTCGAGAAATATGAGCGGGTTATTTTTTTATAAAAAGTTCGATTTATTTTTGTACTCTCCACAAATTACATTATCTTTGCAGAGTTTATTTGGATTAAAACATTATCTCAGACTAAAGGGATTGAAATATCATCTCAAACTAAAAGGGATTGAAATATGATCTCAGCCTAACGAGATTGAAACGTAATCTTTATTAATATGGTAAATCAAAACATGAAAATAGCTGTGGCAGGAACGGGCTATGTTGGACTTAGCCTTGCCACTTTGCTCAGCCAGCACCATCAGGTAACAGCCGTGGATGTGGTGGCTGAGAAAGTTGAACTTATCAACAACCGAAAGTCGCCAATTCAAGACGAATATATAGAAAGGTATTTGGCAGAAAAACCACTCCAGCTAAAGGCCACGACCAATGCAGCAGAAGCCTATAAAGACGCAGACTTCGTCATCATTGCAACTCCAACAAATTACGACCCTGTAAAAAATTACTTCGACACGACCCATGTTGAGGAAGTCATCGAACTGGTGATGCAGGTGAATCCAAACGCCATCATGGTGATCAAGAGCACGATTCCTGTGGGCTATACGGAGAATGTCAGACAGAAATACGGCTGTGACAATATCATTTTTGCACCGGAATTTCTCCGTGAGAGCAAGGCTCTCTACGACAATCTCTACCCCAGCAGAATCATCGTAGGCCGTCCGGAAAGCGATGAACGCCTCGACAAGGCTGCCCATATTTTTGCTGAACTGTTGCAGGAAGGAGCCATCAAGGAGAATATTGACACCCTGTTTATGGGACTGACCGAGGCTGAGGCCGTGAAGCTCTTTGCCAACACCTACCTCGCCTTGCGTGTAAGCTATTTCAACGAACTGGACACTTATGCAGAAATGAAAGGACTCGACTCCAAAGCTATTATCGATGGTGTAGGACTCGATCCACGCATCGGAACTTTCTATAATAATCCTTCGTTCGGATACGGAGGTTATTGCCTCCCGAAAGACACCAAGCAGTTGCTCGCCAACTATGCTGACGTTCCGGAGAACCTGATTCAGGCCATCGTGGAAAGTAACAGAACCCGAAAGGATTTCATTGCCGACCGTGTGCTCAACAAGGCTGGTTATTATGACTATGCCTACCAAAATAATTATTGTGCAGAGGAAGAGAAAGCCTGCACCATCGGAGTCTATCGCCTGACAATGAAGAGCAATAGCGACAATTTCCGCCAGAGCAGCATTCAGGGTGTGATGAAACGCATCAAGGCAAAGGGCGCACAGGTCATCATCTACGAACCTACGCTCAAGGACGGATCCACATTCTTTGGCAGTTTGGTGGTCAATGATCTCGAAAAATTTAAGAAGTTGAGCCAGGCCATCATTGCCAACCGCTACGACAAATGCCTGGACGATGTAGAGGACAAAGTTTACACTCGAGACATTTTCAGAAGAGATTAAAATCCTTTGAAAAGCTCAAGGAAAAACCTCCTGAAAGCAGGAAATCGCCTTTGAAAGTCTCAAGGAAAAAAACTCCTGAAAAGCAGGGAATCGCCTTTGAAAGTCTCAAAGGGGAAAAAACTCCTGAAAGTAGGAAATCGCCTTTGAAAGTCTCAAGGAAAAAAACTCCTGAAAAACAGGGAATCGCCTTTGAAAGTCTCAAAGGGGAAAAAACTCCTGAAAGTAGGAAATCGCCTTTAAAAAGGCTCAAGGAAGAACCTCCTGAAAAGCAGGAAATCTTCTAAAAAATAACGAAAGATAAAATAATAAAGAAATAACAAATAATAAACTAAATAAGAAAAATGGCAAAATTAGTAATTAATTCCTATGAGGAATTTGCATCTCACCTCGGACAGAAGTTGGGTGAGTCAGAATGGTTGCAGGTAGATCAGGATCGTATCAACAAGTTTGCAGACGCTACACTCGATCCACAGTGGATTCACGTTGACGTAGAGCGTGCCAAGGTAGAGAGCCCTTACCACAGCACAATCGCTCACGGTTATCTTACCCTGTCATTGCTCCCTTACATGTGGCAGCAGATTATCGAAGTGAACAACCTGAAAATGATGGTAAACTACGGTATGGACGAGATGCGTTTCGGTCAGCCAGTCATCACAGGTTCCCGTGTTCGCCTCGTAGCTACCTTGCATGAGATTGCCAATCTCCGTGGCATTTGCAAGACCAGCATCAAGTTTGACATCGAGATAGAAGGCCAGCGCAAGCCAGCACTTTCTGGCATTGCAACCTTCCTCTACTACTTCCAGTAATCACTCCCCAAAGAGAAGAATATGGCAGCAGGAAAATGGATTGGCGGCTTTCTCGGCTTCATGACAGGCGGTCCGCTCGGAGCACTTGCAGGCTTTGCCCTTGGCGCCCTTTTCGACAAGGGTCTTGACAGTGTAAACGAGGACAGCAGCAACCAGCAGGCATACGCCCACTCCAACAGGAGCTATGAGGGTCAGCGCAACAGTTTTATGTTTTCGCTGCTCGTACTTGCCTCCTACATCATCAAGGCCGACGGCAGGGTGATGCATTCAGAAATGGAGTTGGTGCGCCAGTTTCTGAGACAGAATTTCGGAGAACAGGCGAAACAGCAGGGTGAAGAAATCCTGCTCAAGCTTTTCGAGCAGCAGAAGCGTCTGGGCATGGCTGAATATCGTACGGTGATACAAGACAGTTGTCATCAGATACGTGCCAACATGGCTTATGAGCAGCGCCTTCAGTTGCTCAATTTCCTGGTCATGATAGCGCAGGCCGATGCTGTAGTAAGTCCAGAAGAGATTGCAGCCCTCAAGGAAGTGGCCATTCACATGGGACTCTCCGTAGAAGATGTCATTCAGATGCTCAATCTCCGCAGCGGTTCCTCAGCCACCAGCAGTCTCGACGATGCTTACAAGGTGTTAGGAATTGCCCCTTCAGCCACTAATGATGAAGTGAAAGCCGCCTATCGCAAAATGGCGCTCAAACATCATCCAGACAAGGTTGCTGCCCTGGGCGAAGACGTGCGCAAAGCTGCCGAGAAGAAATTCCAGGAAATCAATGATGCTAAGGAGAAAATCTTCAAAGCAAGGGGATTATAATGAATTACATTCTTCATTGAATTACACAGAGGAGGCTGACTAAAATCTGTTACTTCTGGGTTATTCGATGAAGAATAAAATATCGGATAAACACAAAAAGCTCGCCAGATTATTCTGACGAGCTTTTTATTTATCTTTTCCGCAGTTTTTTCCGAAGGATTTAATCTGTATATTCCAAAGAATATAATCAGTCATTCCGAAGGATCTATTCTGCAGAGGCTTTCAGCCGGGATTTATTCTGCATCCTCAGACTTCTTCTTGCGAATAGTGCGCTTGCGCTTTGGTTTCTCCTCTGCTACAGGATTGTCGATTTTAACACCAGCCAATTCTGGGTCGATGAGGATACGGCCGCAGTACTCACAAGGAATAATCTTCTTATGCATCTTGATGTCCAACTGGCGCTGAGGTGGAATCTTGTTGAAGCAACCGCCACAGGCATCGCGCTGTACATATACAATACCCAAACCGTTGCGGGCACCCTTGCGGATACGCTTGAAGCTGGCAAGCAGACGTGGCTCGATCTTCTTCTCCAGTTCAGCAGCTTTTTCCTTCAGGTTCTCCTCTTCCTCACGAGTTTCCTCCATGATTCCGTCGAGCTCAGCACGCTTCTCAACCAAACCTCTTTCGCGGTCCTGCTTCTGTGCCAAAGCATGATCCAGGTCAGCCTGCTTTTCGCGGATTTTCTGTTCACCCTCACGGATCTTCTTGTTGCAAAGCTGGATTTCCAACTCCTGAAACTCGATTTCCTTGCTCAAAGTATCATACTCACGGTTGTTGCTAACAGTTTCCAACTGAGCCTGATAGCGCTCTACACTTGCCTGAGCGTCCATGATCTCAGCATGCTTCTGAGACAAAGCTCTGTCAAACTGGTGGATTTCGCGATCAATGTTCTCGATACGAGTTGCAAGACCGGCGATTTCATCTTCCAAGTCCTGAACTTCCAGAGGAAGCTCACCACGCAACGCACGTTTCTCATCGATAGAAGACAAGGTGGTCTGAAGCTGATAGAGAGTCTTCAACTTCTCTTCCACTGTCAAATCTGTAGGATCTTTCTTTGCCATATTATTAATATTTAAAAAATTATTTTTATTCTTCTTTATTTTCTTACAAAATTTCCCTTCTGCCCTCAAAAGGACAAAGAGGAAGGGAAAACTATCCCCCAATTAGAACCTCTGAAAAGAGGAAGGGAAAACACCCCCTATTAGAACCCCTGAAAGAGGAAGGGAAAACACCCCCAATTAGAACCCCTAAAAAAGGAAGGGGAAAACACCCCCAATTAGAACCTCTGAAAAGAGGAAGGGAAAACTATCCCCCAATTAGAACCTCTGAAAAGAGGAAGGGAAAACTATCCCCCAATTAGAACCCCCTGAAAGAGGAAGGGAAAACTATCCCCCAATTAGAACCTCTGAAAAGAGGAAGAGAAAAACTATCCCCCCAATTAGAACCCCCTGAAAGAGGAAGGCCCCCAATTAGAACCCACGAAAAATTTCTCATTTCTCATTTCTAATTTTATCCCCTCTTACAGGTAAATGATCGGATTGGTATTGATTTCCGAGATTTCACACTTCACTCCAGGGCATTTTTCCGTGATAATGCTGCGGAAGATTTCGCTCGTAAACTGTTCGCTCTGATAGTGACCGATGACGCAGATTTGGATTTCCTGCTCATGGCCGAAGAACTCATGATAGTGCATTTCGCCCGTAATGAAAGCATCAGCACCAGCCGCGATGGCAGCATCCAGCAGGAAAGAACCTGCCCCGCCACAAAGCGCCACCTTTCTGATAGGCCTGCGCAGCAACTGGTTGCACTGCACACATTCCGCCTGAAAACGCTCCCTGAGCATCAGCACCAGGTCGTCGGCAGCTATTCCGTCTGCATGCAACGTATCAGCCTCGTCAGTTATTTCGCCTATCACTCCTTCTCCGCCTTTCACACCGTCAATCTCCTTCTCGCCTCCGAAGAAACGCAGGTTGCGAAGTCCGAGTTTCTCAGCTATTTTGAAGTTGACACCACCCTTCGCCGCATCCATATTCGTATGCATGGATACGATGGTAATATCGTTCTTGATAGCCTTCCTCACGGTGCGCTGCACATAGTTTTCGTCTGAAATTCTCGCCAGTTTGCGGAAGATCAGCGGATGATGACTCACGATGAGGTTACAGCCCTTTCGGATGGCCTCATCTACGACGGCCTCAGTCACGTCAAGACACAACAATGCCCCTGACACTTCTACCGCCTCTGTCAATCCAACTTGCAGGCCGGCATTATCGTATCCTTCCTGCAAGGGCAGAGGCGCGTAATGTTCAAGGGCATCAACTACCTGATATATTTTCACGCTCTTAAAATATTTTATTTTCATGCACTTTCATCGTCTTTTCATGTCCTATCAGACATCCCGATTAGAGTGCAAAACTATGCTTTGGAGTGCAAAGTTACGCATTTATTCGCAAAAATATCACGAACACTCCTTTTGTTTAATATAATTTAATACTTTCCGATAAAATTATCCGAATACTCTTCGCCCAATTCACATTTTTTCCTTATTTTTGCAACCAAATTGTTTTTAAAAAATCAGAACGCTTATGTATCACTCAACTTTACCTTTCGAATTCGTACTTCCTGCCGAATGGGAACGTCAGAGCGGCATTATGCTCACTTGGCCTCACGCTGAAACAGACTGGAAACCCTATCTGCGACAGATAACAGATACTTATCTGGAACTGGCTGATATCATTACCCGATATGAACACCTCCTCGTGGCTACTCCTATCTTGGAGAGCACCAGGTCGATGCTTGCCAAAAGACTGTCGGCCGACCAAATGAACCGTGTCCACCTCTTTGAAATCGACAGCAATGATACATGGGCACGAGATCATGGTCCGATCACTCTGGTGTGCAAGTCGCAGAACTCAGGCTACATGATGCCTTTCACCCTCCTCGACTTCAAGTTTAATGGATGGGGAGAAAAGTTCCGTTGGGAGAAAGACAATGCCATCACGCAAAACCTGTATTATCAGGGAGCTTTCCAGAACTGTGCGGTCAACAACCATCAGGGATTTGTGCTCGAAGGCGGCAGCATCGAGAGTGATGGCAAGGGCACCATCTTCACCACCTCCCAGTGCCTTCTGGCGCCTCATCGCAACCAGCCGTTCAATCGTGAGCAGTTGGAAAAGCTCCTGAAGAATTTCTTCCAGGCGCAGCACATCGTCTGGCTCGACCATGGCAATCTGATTGGCGACGACACCGACGGCCATATAGACACCATCGTGAGAGTAGCTCCCCACGACACCTTATTATATGTAGGGTGCGACAATCCTGAGGATGAACAATATGAGGATTTCCAGGCACTCGAAGCCCAACTCAAGAAGCTCTTCACCTTCGAAGGCTATCCTTACCGACTACTGAAATTGCCAATGCCGGACGCAATCTATGATGATGGCGACCGTCTGCCGGCTACCTACGCCAACTTCCTCATCCTGAATGGAGCCGTGATTTACCCTACCTACAACCAGCCAGCGAAAGACGAGGAAGCTAAAAAGCAGATTCAACTCGCCTTCCCAGACAGAGAAATCATCGGTGTAGATTCGCTCACCATCGTCCGCCAGCATGGAAGTATCCATTGCCTCACCATGCAGTTGCCAGAAGGAGTTATCAGAATGCAGGCACCAGCCCAATTCTAAAATGGTTTACAACGACTTTCATCTATTAAGATGTATTTTGTTAAAGACCAAGAAATTTAGCTGGATTATAGGCTTTTAGAAAGAGGAAAATCCTGGAAGGGAGAAGAAAGGATTTTCGGAAGAAAAAAAAGAAAAAGAATAAGAAAAAAAAATGAAACTCGGATTTTTACAGTTACATATTACGGCAGATATTGCCGACAACAAGAGCCGCCTGGCAGAAGGCATTATTGACCTTGCCCACCGCGGCGCAGAACTCATCGTATTACAGGAATTGCACAATACGCTTTATTTCTGTCAAGTAGAAGATGTGGATAATTTCGACCTGGCTGAAACGATTCCTGGTCCATCCACCGATTTCTACGGCAAATTGGCCAAAGACCTCGGCGTAGTCATCGTCACCTCCCTTTTCGAGCGACGTGCACCAGGACTTTATCACAATACGGCAGTAGTGATTGAGAAGGATGGAACCATCGCCGGCAAATATCGCAAGATGCACATTCCTGACGACCCAGCCTACTATGAGAAGTTCTACTTCACTCCTGGCGACCTCGGTTTCCTGCCTATTCAGACTTCCGTGGGCAAGCTCGGCGTGCTCGTCTGCTGGGACCAATGGTATCCAGAAGCAGCCCGTCTGATGGCTCTTCAGGGAGCAGAAATCCTCATCTATCCTACAGCCATCGGCTACGCCAAGTATGATACGGAGGATGAACAGCAGCGCCAGCGTGAAGCATGGACCACTGTGATGAGGGGCCACGCAGTTGCCAACGGCTTGCCTGTAGTAGCCGTCAATCGTGTTGGTTATGAACCAGATCCAAGCGAGCAGACAGGCGGAATCCAGTTCTGGGGCAGCAGTTTCATTGCCGGTCCTCAGGGCGAGCTTCTTTACCGTGCCAGCGACAATGAAGAAGAAAGCATCGTGGCAGAAATCGACATCAAGCACAGTGAGGATGTGCGCCGCTGGTGGCCATTCCTCCGCGACCGTCGCATCGAGAACTACGGAGATATCACCAGGCGATTCATTGATTAAACCGTTTTTTGCCGGAAATTCCGATAGAATATCGGGATTCCGGCATACATATATATATAAGGTATAGTTTTTCAGGATAAATGGAGAATTTGGAAGTGATGGTGGTACTTTTCATCATCGTAATTTTAGGTTACGTCGCCTGCAAGTTAGGATATATGGGCGACAAGTTTGACAAGAAGTTATCCAGCATGGTGGTAGATATCACCTGCCCTCTGCTGGTGCTCTCGTCTGTAATGGGCGATGAGCTGCCCGACCGCACGCTCATCCTCCCGCTTTTGGGCGTAGGTTTCCTTACTTACATCCTTTTGCTTGTATTCGGTTTCGGGGTGTCCCGTCTCATCACACGCAATCATGATGATCAGGGCATGATTGGCTTTGCCCTGATGTTTGCCAACGTAGGATTCATCGGCTACCCTATCGTGTCGAGCATTTTCGGTCCGAAGGCCATTTTCTATGCAGCCCTGCTCAACATGCCGAACACATTCTTTATCTTTACAGCAGGCGTCATGCTCATCAAGGGCGAGTACAGCATTAAGCAGTTCAATCCTAAGGTACTGTTTTCTCCGGCCCTTCTTGCTGCCTTCGGGGCTGCTCTCCTGGTAGCCTTCGGGGTTCATACTCCTGATATCATTGCACGTCCAGTAACGATGGTGGGCAATGTTACGGTTCCGGCGGCTCTGATGATTATCGGTTCCTCGATGGCCAAATTGCCGTTGAAGGAGATTATCGGCAGTCCGAAGGTATATCTTTCCTCGCTTCTGCGTCTTGTGGCAGTACCTCTGAGCATCTATTTTCTGTTCAGAGTATGTGGGGTAAGCGATCAGGTCAACAACATTAATACGGTGGTCATTGCGATGCCTGTAGCGAGTTTCGGCACGATGTTCTGTCTGAAATACGGCCGCAATCCATCGCTCATCACCGAAATGACGTTCATCACCACGGTGGGCAGTATCATCACCATCCCGCTCATCACCCTCCTCTTTTCGAAATAAAAGAATCCCCTGATGTAACAGAAAGCATCAGGGGATTTTTATTTACGCAATGACACCTTATTTTACACATTAAACGAAAAAACTCCTTCATTTTTTCGTTATTCCCCGATTTTTGCTTTATCTTTGCAGCTATAATCCTTTACCAATCATATAAACAGAAATGAAGATTAACAACATAACGAAAAAAAACCTGCTCCTCATCTCACTGGCGATGGTCAGCACTACTTACCAGACACAAGCTGCACCGATTGAACATATCGGCGACAGATACATCATGCATCTACAGGAAATGGAACTCACCGGCGAAGAATCACTCCTCGACATACTTATGATGTGCCCGGAAATCATCTCGCTCGACGGCAACAACATCATCGGCGGAGATCCCTTCGCCAACCTCTACGGCAAGTTCGTCATCCGTATTGACAACCAGGAATACGGACTCGATTACGCCACCTTCCTCCACCATTTCAAGGCTCGGGAGATAGAAACCATCAAGGTGTGCCAGAACGCTGAAGTGATGAAGGGATGCAGCAGTCTGAAGAAAGTCATCGACATCACGCTACGCAAGAAAGAGAACGGAACCACCGGCAGATGGGGACTCTTCGGTGATACCTACGGTGGCGCAAAAGGCATCGTCAGCGTCATCAGCCAGCAGGATAAACTCCGTGTGCTCAGTCATGTAGAAGGCAACTTCCAGCGCACCTCCAGCAGCGATAAGGACGCCTACCAGGGCATCTCAGGCATCACCGTGAACCACTACTCCCACGAGGGTGCCAAGCTCAATCTGCTCTGGACGCCTACCGCGAAGGATGTGCTCGAAATAGATGCGATGCAGACCTATACCCGCAACCATTTCACCCACACCCCGGCAGATTACGTGCGCGCCTATCATCTGCAGGCCGACTATACCCGCACGCTCGCCGACAACGGCTCCAGCATCCTCTTCACCCTGGGTGCCGAGCACATCAGCGACAACGGCCGCACGCAGGAAGAAACCCAGACTGCGCCCTACCAGAACCACTCCACCTACCCCTTCATGGTGGTAGAATACGCCACTCCGGTCATCACCTCCAATCTCTGGATTACGGCAGGATTCGAGGGAGGACTCTCCATCGAGAAGAACTGCATTGCCGGCTACATCAACCATTCCAACTACCAGGATTTCTATGCCCAGCTGGATTACAACATCGGCAAGTGGGGATTCATGGCAGGCGACCGCTTCCGCATCATCAACTTCCGACCTAAGCAGATAGCGCCCGAAGAGCACTGGAAGCATACCACCCACAACCATATCTACTCGGCAAGTGCCTATTACACCTTCACACCGGGACATACCCTGCAGGCCACCTACTGCCGCCGCATCTTCAATCCTGAGTTCGGCGATTTCGTAACCGCAGGCGATATGGAGGGTGCCTGGCAGCCGGTTTATACTGCGGATATCGGCAACAGTATGGCCAACGTGATAGAACTCAAGCATACCTACAGCCGCCCAGCCTTCGTGCTCAGCACCTCGGTAAAGAACATTCACCAGCACCAGCTCAACTCCATCCACGACAATACGCTCGGCATCGGAACCACCGCCTTCTGGCATAAGGGCATCATGCGCCTCACTGCCGGTATCAACTACTTCTGGCAGCGTAGCGAGACCCCTTCTGAGGAAACTCAGCAGCGCGATGCAGATTACAACCATTTTGCCGTATTCAAGCTGGCACCGCAGTTCACGTTAGCCGATGGCTGGCGCCTCACTTCCAACATCATCTGGTGCACGCGCCGCAGCAGCAATGCCTATACCCCGGCTAATCTCTATGCCGAAGTGGGAGTATATAAGAATCTGGGTAAGCACTGGACGCTTGAAGGCCGCTTCCACGACATGGCAAGCCAGCACTTTGGCAACCGCGCCGCCACCATCGGCTGCACCTATTATTTTTAACCCTCTTTTCTCACCTATCGCCAACGGCTTTATTTACGAGAAACAGAGAGGATACTGACTTCCAAAGAGAGAAGACTCTCAGAGAGAGGACTTTCAAAAAAGTTTTTTCAATGAAAGAAGAAAGAAAAGAGAAAGAGGACTTTCAAGGAAGATTTTTCAAGAAAGAGAAGAGAAAGAGAGGACTTTCAAGGAAGATGTTTCAAGAAAGAAAAGAGAAGCGAAAGAAAAAAAGAAAATAGAAAAAAACAAATCCCAATCCTTTGGAATCAATTCCGTGGATTGGGATTTTTATTATGCAGAAGAAATTATAGTTAATTTCAGTAAGTTTTCTAAAGACAACTTGAGAATTTTCTAAATGAACATTAGAAAAACTTGTCAATATCAATGGAGACTCCTATCTGGAAGGTCACACCATCCGTAATCGGACTGTTCAGATAATAAAACTTAGGCTTATAACCGAAGAGATTATCCAGCGCAGCATTCACCTTCACCGCCTTGCCGATGCGCTGCACCAGCGAGAGTTTCCAGAGGGTGTAGGCAGGATATTCCACGGAGATCGTGCCCTTGCTCACATCATAATAGTCCTTGTATTCCACATTCTCCACGCCCGAAAGCACACGCCCCTGCAAACCGATGTTCAGCCCATAGTTGCTGCTTATCTGGCGATCGTAGTCCATGCGAACGTTCAGCGCATGCTCACGGGCAGGAATATACTGGTTGTTGATGGAATTCCCGTCCTTGTCCTTCGCCAGCTGCTCCTTCGTATAAGCATAAGTGATGCGAGCACCCAGACCATTGTTCCATTTCGCCTGTGCCCCTACTTCACCACCACACACGCTGTAGTCGTCCAGATTAGAATAAGGCAGGTAAGGCAGCTTGTCTTCCGCCGTCTTGAAATAAGGAGCCGCCGTAGAAAGTTTGTTCTTCACCTTATTATAATATATAGAGGCCGTATAGTTGTAGTGGCCCTTAGTATATTCGGCCGAGAGATTGAAGTTGTGGCTCACCTCCGATTTCAGATGCTCGTTGCCCTCCACGATCCAGATGCCCGACATATCGAAGTTGTAGTACTTCTCCTTCAGCGTAGGCGCCCTGAATCCCATACCATAGCCGGCACGGATGGCAAGATTGCGCAATGGCTTGTAACAAACGTTCAGCTTCGGCGTGAGATGAGAATCCTTGCCATCGGAGAAATAGTCGTAGCGCAGCGCACCCACCAGTTCCCACTGGTCGTTGAGGCGCCAGTCGTACTGAGCAAAGAGATCCCAACTGTCCTGCTTCCTGGTTTCTCCCTCCAGATTGGTGTTGTAGAGATAGTCGTGCAGCAGGTCGGAACCCACGGTCAGCACGTCGCCACCCCCAAAAGTATGATTGTAGAGCAGGCGGAAGGAATTCTGCACATTACTGTAGTCACGGATGTCCAGACGGGTGATGCGCTGATAGTCCGACTTGTCATACTGGTCGAACGCATAACTTGCCTGCAGGTCGTCAGCATCCGAAATCTGCCAGTTCATGCGCAGACCGCCCGAGAAGTCACGGTAGCGCTCAGGCTGGTCGGCCGACCTCACTGTTTCACGGAAGAAATATCCCGCACGCCCCGTCAGACTGAAGTTGCTGGCAGGACTCCACGTCAACTGCTCCTTCAGATTGACCGTCTTATCCCCATACACCGTAGAGATGATGCGGGTCACGGGATTCGCCGCACTGTGCACATCGTAATTGTCCATGCGGTTGAAGTGGGCAGAGAGCATATTGTTCCAGTGTTTGGAGTTCAGCCCCCACGTAGCCCCATATCGCTGCTCGTTGTGCTTAGCATATCGGGCATTCACGTTGAGCGTCCAGGGCTGTCGGTTGCGCTTGGTGATGATGTTGATCACGCCGCCCGTAGCATTGCTGCCGTAGAGCGCCGAAGCCGCACCCTTCACGATCTCGATACGTTCCACATTATCCATGTTCAGACGGGTGAAATCCACATCGTCCATCGTCTCTCCCGCCAGTCTCTCGCCGTCCACGAGAAAGAGCACACCCTGTCCTCCGAAACCGGAGAAGTTGAGATGGGTCTGCTGGTTCATCGCATACGAGAATTCCACGCCCGGCAATTCCTGTTGCAGCAAGTCCTGCACATTGGTAGCATCCAGTCGGGCAAGTTCGCGTGCATTGATCACGCGCGTCTGAATCGGCGTGTTCTTCAGGAATTTAGGCGTACGAGTGCCTGTCACCACCACCTCGTTGAGGTCGAACTGGCGACAAACGGAGTCCACGTAAGCATCATCCGAGTCCATCGCAGCCGCAGCCGGCGCCGTCCCAGCCATGAGCATGGAGAATAAAATATATTTCTTCATTGTTATTTCTAAAAATCAGGATTGCATCGGAAACCCGTTGCATTTACTAATAAGGATACTTGTAGTTGATGGTGAGAAAACACTTCTTTCCCTCCTGCGACAGATAGTTTTCCAGCTGCAGGGCAGCATAAGTACCATCCTTGAGGCGCAGGATAAACACATGATTGTTCATGCTGAAGGCAGGCGGCATAGGTGGAATTTTCATGCTGAGCCATGATGAGAGCACCTTGTTCACGCAGATGCCCTGCGAAGGCACGTAGCCCATCAGCATCAGGTCCTGACTGTCCCACACCAGGTTCTCGCTCCATTCATCCTCCTGGAAGTTCATGTTTCTGAAAGCCTCGCTGCTCTCCGGCAGTTCGTCCATCGAAGTATAGGAAGTCTCCAGCACCGCCCCGCCGTTGGTTCTCACATTGTTACGGTGTACGGCCAAGGTCCATTCCTCAGGCTCCTCCTGCCCCTCAGTAGGCGTATAATAAGAGAAGGTGTTCTTCTTGATTCCCTCTCCGAAGACATCAAACCAGTACATATATTGTCCCGCCTTTCTGCCCTGTGTAGCCGCCTCATGTCCCGCCTCCGACTCGTCCTTCTCGCCGGTGGCAGTCATCGGAATCGGGTAAGCCGCAAATTCCGTCTGCGCCTTCATCAGCGCCTCCTCATCCCCCGCCTCAGTGAGTCGCTGCAGCAGGTTCAGGTCCACATAATACCAGTCTGTCCAACTGGTAGCATCTATCAGAAGCTGACCTTTCGCCGGCACTATCTCCTTCGGCTGGTCGTAGATATCGTCAAAAATACCGTTGCAGGAAGTGAGCATCAGGATTCCCACTCCAGCAACGGTCATTTTGAGATGATTCATGATTGAATGAAATATCATCTGCTAAACAAGTTTATCAAAATTATTTTTTTAGGAATTTCTTACCGTTGATGATGACCACACCCTTGTAGTTGTCACCTACCAGCTGACCCTGCAGGTTGTACATCTTTCCTTTGCCCTTAGCCGTCTGGCTCTTCACTGCACCGATGCCGTTGGTCACCGCCTTGAAGTTGGTTGAGATATAGAAAGGCATAGCCCCCATCTGGAATCTGTTGATGATGTCGCTCACCTTGCTGCCTTCATACTTCACGAGGATATTATTGTCCTTCTCGGCGTTGAAGCTATAATCATTGTCCATATTCATGCTTCCGCCCTTGCAGACAACGTGGAATTTCAGACCGTCGTTCTTGTAGTCACGATAGAAACCACCCTTCGCCTCATCGTAGATAAGCCCCTTGATGGTGTAAGTGCCGAGAGTCATATTGCCCATCACAGTATTGTCAAGCGTATAGGTAGGCACGGTCACGTCCATCTTCTGCGTCTCGCCATCCATATACTTGCGCACCTGATAAGTAACGCCCGCATTCTCATAATTCATCATACCGCCAATGCTCACAGCTATCGGACTGCTCACTTCCTTGATGTAGTAAGACTTGATGCTGTAGGTGAGCGGTAAAGGCATCTTGCCATATTTGAACACCACTTTCAGCGTGAGCGAATTGTCAGCCATATTATAAGTACCGGTAAGCGAAGAACCGGTGATGGATTTCTCCTCATTATTCACAGTCACCTTGGCGCTGAAAGTCTGTTCAGCCATCGTAATGACATGATTTTCGCCCTTAGTAAACGTCACATTCTCGATAGTGAACGAAGGGATGGTAGCCATACCTTCCATAGCAGGGAACGTGATGTTGCCAGCCGACATGCTGACCATTTCAAATTTCACCGTATCGCTCTCGCAAGGAGTATTCTGGCCCATCACAGCCATTTCAGAAGCACCGGAAAACTTCAGAGCACCATGCATCTGAGCCGACATAGAGGAAGCCAACATAGTGGCAAAAATAAGCGTAAAGAATTTCTTCATTTTATACAATCTTTCGTTTAAATTACTAATCTATTACCTTTTATTGAGTTGTTCCCTTGATGGGGAAGAACAGAGGAATCGGCAGCCCGTCACAGGCCTCCAGTTCCTTTTCGGGGTGCAAAGATACAAGGTTTCTCCGGAATGTGCAATACCTAAAAATATGTATTCCGCCTAATCCCCATTTGTAGGTATTAGACGGAATATCTCTAAAATTCTAATCCACGATTTCAGCAGTTTGGTCTTTGCCGCTGTAGAACCAGAAGCCGGCTATCAGACCGACGAAAACCACCAGGATTCCCACCATCTCCACGACGTGATTTCCCGGGTCCACCCATATCTCCTTGAAGAAGCCGTTGCGTGCAGCAATCTCCACAGCCGACCAGAGCACGATCACGTTGGCAAGCGCCATTCTCAGGTTTCTGCCCCAGCTCTTAATGTGCAGTTCCTTCTTGAATATCATGCCCGAACCTATCAGGCAGAGAATGCCCACGGCGTAGGTAATAGGATGAGTAGAACCGAGGAAGACAGGGTCGTAGCAGAACATGAGCAGCAGATACAAACCCCACATCATGATGTTCCATTCCATGAAGGTGACGATGGCAGGATGATGAGCCATCGGACGCAGTTCCACACGTTCTTTCACGCCACAGTGGTTTTGAATCCAACGGATGAAATCGCAGCCCGTTTTGGTGCAGAACACGTACATCACGATAAACATCATCCACATACCGAAAGAGGCAGGCATGATGAGGTATTCAGGTCTGGAGCCACGTATTTCTTTAAGTTCCGCACGTCCGAATTCCTCGATGGGAGTACCATTGAGCGTATAAGTATGATGAACCCCTACACCATTCACATATTCCGTAGCCGTCTGCACGATACCGTTGCCCACCAGGTCGCAGTGCACGCCGTATCTCTGAGCGTAGTAGGCGAAGAGGAATTCCACCCATCCGGTCCAGAAGAGCAGTGCACCTGTCATTCCATAGCAAGTCTGTTTCGTATCCCCTTTCACGAACACGCCGCAGATGGCGACGATGAGTCCCACAAAACCCATCGCGAAAGCCGAGTAGTGCAGCGTGGTAGGTTCGAGCGTATGTTCCATGATGATCATGAGCGCATGTCCGAGCGGCATCAGGAGCAGGATGATGAGGATAGATCCGATGGTCTTTCCCCAATACAAATTCTTCATTTCCATTCTTAAAAGTCTAAATAGTAAATTGTTATAAATTAATGAATCACTGATATAAAATTGAGTTGCAAAGGTACTACTATTTAGACAGATTCGCAATACTTACAAATAATGATTTTGGGAAAAGTGAGGGGTCATCAGAAATAATGACCACGACCGGAAATCACCGCTCAAAATATGTATCAATGGCTATGAGAGGGATATTTTCCATCCAGTCTTGATCCACATATCCTTTCATAGAGATGCGTAATCCTTTCAACTCAGGGTTGTCTTTGATGAATTGAGCCAGGGAACGGGCACGTACATTTTCCTCAGCTTTTACCTCGATAGGTATAATCCTCTGGTTGCCCTGAATGATGAAATCTATTTCAGAAGGAGTCTTGGCATTACTCCAGTAATAGGGCTTTAATCCCAATGCCAATAGTTGTTGGAGAACATATTGCTCTGTAAATGCACCTTTGAACTCAGTAAAAACATTGTCGCCTATCAGCATCTGGTCTGCCGAAGCATCTGTCATACAAGCTAAGAGTCCACAGTCTAATAGGAAAAGTTTGAAGGCCTCCATATCTTCATAAAACTTGAGAGGCATTTTAGGCTCCTTGATGCGGCTCACTTTATATACAATACCAGCATCTACCAGCCATTGTATGGCCAGTTCAAAATCTTTGGCTCTACTACCCTTGCGCACAGCTCCATAGATGAACTTTTTGTTTTCACGTGCCAGCTGAGAAGGTAGCGAATCCAGCACCTCCCGGATTCTTGTGGATTCTGCAGCAGAAGTATGTTTGGAAATATCTCTGCGATAGGCTTCCAGTATTTCACGCTGCAGTTTTCTAACCTGCTTCAAGTCTTTATTTTCTATGAATTTGCTTACCACACCAGGCATTCCTCCCACAAAGTAATACTGCCGGAGCAATTCCGTCATTTTAGGTTTCATAATGTCGATAAGTCCCCAGTCTTTAGAATGGAGTAATTCTATCCAGCCCTCATTGCCAGTTGCCTCAAGATATTCCTCAAAATCCATTGGGTACATGGTAAGCATATCTACTTTTCCTACCGGGAACGATTCTCCTTTTCCCAGCGTAACTCCAAGGAGAGAACCTGCTACCATGACATGGTATTCTGGAGCTTTTTCGCAAAAGTACTTCAAACTATGGAGTCCTCTTGGAACCTCCTGTATTTCATCCATGATGATGAGAGTATCTGCAGGAGTAATCTTGACACCAGTAATAGCTTGGATGGTAATGAGGATTCTGTCTATGTTGTAGTCAAGTTCAAAGAGTTGTTTCATTCTTGGCTCATCGTCGCAGTTGATATAAGCTACATTTTTATATTCTTTTTCTCCAAAGTGTTGCATAATCCAAGTCTTCCCCACCTGTCTGGCGCCCAATAACATCAAGGGCTTTCTGTCCTTGTTTTCTTTCCATTTCAGGAGTTGATTATATATCTTTCTTTTCATAACTATCTGTAATTTAAATATTTGCGCTGCAAAGATACATTTTTTCGAGGATAAAAACAAGAGAACAACACACTTTTTCGATGATAACAAATGTTAAATCATACACTTTTTCGAGGATAAGAAGAAAAAATCATCATCCGAAAACCTTAATGACACCCACCCTTAATGACACCTGAAGAGATTATTGCAGACTATTCCCGATGCTTCGGTTCCGGCTCCGCCGCCATAGCCGAGTCTTCTTCGGACAGTTCATAATGCCTGACGCTGCAGTCTTGTAGGAAAATATGGTTGAGAGTGAAGGCAAGCGATTCCAGGGTTTGTTCCCTGACGGCAGGTTTCAGTTCGCATTCCCATACCACGATCGTGTGCCAGCCCATTTCAGCCAGTTTGTGCATTACCTCAAGATCCCGCTGCTGATTGCGCAGAATCTTATCCTGCCAGAACTTGGTATTAGATTTCGGCACGACGTAGTATTTGCAGCCTTCATGTCCGTGCCAGAAGCATCCGTTCACGAAGATGCAGGTGCGGTATTTGCGCAGCACGATGTCAGGTTTTCCTGGCAAGCGTGGATGGTTGAGCCTGTATCTGAAACCCTGCGACCACAGAAATTTCCTGACAAGAATCTCCGGCTTGGTATCCCTGCCCCTTATTGCCGCCATATTGTTGTGGCGCTGTTCTATGGTTAAACGGTCTGACATTTTACTCTATCTTTTTTAAAATGGATTTCTTCAATCCCATCATAACTTTTCATCCGCAAAATTATTATTTTATTCTCAAAACCCAAAAGAAAAAAACAAAAACTTGCAGAAAAGAGTATTATTTCTTGATTTCTACAGATGGATTGCAAGAAATGCAACAGAACTTCCGTTTGAGGATTAAACATTACCTACCTTCCTTATCTTACATTCATCAGATCCTGCAAAGAAACGATAGTTTTCGTATCGCACTCAGCAACCTCCTTGAAACCAAACTCGAAGCTCTGATAATCTGTTAGCGACATGGCTAAGATCAGTTTACCATCCTTTATTTTAAGTCTGGAATTTGCCACCCGATAATATCCTTCAGATGCATTTTCTACTATAAACATAAAATAGTCGATAGAATCTATCTTGAACATACCGTTATTGATGTCCAGAGGGATTTCTACAGAAAGCCTGTTATGCTCATAATCGTCGTAAGAATCTCTATCGACAGCTAATACAAACACGTTTTCGGCTCTATATACCAATTCTTTTTGAGGGATAGCATCCTTTACATACTCATAAACACTTTCTTCAGGCAAGACATCATGTGGGTCAGTACCCAAACTGCACCCCTTTACTATAAAACTTTTCCTAAGTTCAGCAAGCAGAGCCTCATTGTCTTTTTCTTCTTTTTTGTCGAGAGCAAGCGAGAAGATGTTTTCTTCGCTAAATGGCGTATATACTTTACCGAGTACTTGCCTAAAATGTGTTTCCACATATTCCTTCACGTTTACAGTAGGGAGCGGGCGCATTGCGTAGAAATCAAAATCCTGCTGGAGCCAGTTTCGAATCTCCGTACAGAATTTAGACCTGATATTCTCCTTCCACTGATACTGCTCATCCTTATTATTCCTCGCATAGAGCGAGAGGACAAACAGGAAATTTACATCGTAATGAAACAACAACAAGGTGTCTCGGTCAAACAACCTGTTTTGGAACTGCTTCGACATATACCTATTATTCTTTCTGTCAGTTTCCTTAATACCATCAATAGAATAACGATATTTCTCATCCATCGATGCCGAAATGAAGAAATTAGGAATAATATTGTATCCTTCAGTTTCATCATCACGAAGTTTAATACCCGATGGTGGTACTTTACCATCATTGAAAATATCCAGATTCCACTGTATAACATTTCTCGCATAAGTGTATTGTTTATAGACGGACTCTTTGCCAAGTTCATTGCCCATCTTATAATATTTACTGTCACCTATATAATAAGTATTACTTGATTCGCCTTCTATCAGGCTCTTTGCCGTAAAGAGATGGTCAACAATCTTACCATCTTCCTGTTTCTTTTCCATGCCGTCTGGAAGTGGATTATCCCCCACTAAGGCATCAATAATCGCTTCAAACACGATATGGAAACTCTTGACAAGCAGGTACTCTTTCTGACTAGTACTTACGAATATCTGATGTGACTTATCAAAGAATGCATAACAGAGCTTCCAAAGCTGTAACGCTTTGTCTGAAAAATACTTATACTTAATTTGACTCAAACGTACTTTGCCATATCCGTTTCTGTATTTCTCAAACAGCTTGCCCTTTATCAAGTCGAAATTGCAGTTTATCTCTTTAGGAAATCCGTATGTATCACCTATATAATTGAGAATCGAGAAGAAGATAACAAGCAGTTCTTCATCAAAGTTAATCTTACGTTTCTTGTTAACTGGACTTAAATAGATAGCATTCCCATCTTGTATAATAGCAGAAGTAGTACTGATGGTACGGGTCCAGTTAATCTTATTCAAACCAGAATAAAGGTTCTTCAACACGAAGAAGAAGAAACTCTTATTATCCTTATTAAACTGGATCAGCGAAAGAAGAATATCAAGAAATGTGTTGCTCTTTCGTTTGCTACTACCACCCACCTGATTAATCATCTTCTGATATACGATGGTAGAGTCGTTGCTCTTGTCGTTCTTATACACCACAATAGCTCTGTATATCCATACAGCAAAGCCATATAGAAAATCACGCTCCTCTTTTGTCATTTTTTCCTGACCTTCAGGGTTGATAATCTCGCATGGCAGGTACTTGCCAAAAGCAAGTTCCTTGCCATCAACATCACGCAACAACACTTTAGGAAGAATAAATACACAGTCGCCTAATAGGGCATTATAATAATACCCTACATAATGGATTGACACTTTGCCCTCAATGTTCTCCATTGCATCTATGCCGTACAAGGCATCATGCACCTCAGACACATTGTATTGATATTCTTCTATAAGAATTCTCATTTTCCTTCTTTTTGAAAGTTTATTTGCAGATAAAAGGTTTATTCATATTGTACTTTCAGCTGCAAGTTTAAGCGTTCGTTCAACAACATTACCATGCGATACATAGTAATCTGGTTGATACCTTTAACAACATAATAATTGCCCTCTTGAATATAATTATAGGTAGAATCATTCAATATCGCCTCATGTTTACTCTTTGTCACCAGAGGCGTATGATGGCGATGATATTTCATTTCTGCCGCAATATTCTCTACCTTTTCTATTCCGATTTTTGAAAGCACCTTATGATAGGTTTCAAACTTATTAGCCTCGTTTATGACAGTTCCGTCAGGGAATGTAACTACAAACACCTTTGGAGATCTTGGGAGTGTCTTATCCCCTTCGGTTTCAAATCCATCTTCACTGTTGTCTTCATCATTCTCAGAGACAGGCTCTAATTCCAAATTTTTGAGAAACAATTCAACTTTTTCCTCATTCACTTTGACTTTACCATTATCTACAGAATAGAATTTGTCAAACGAAAGTTTTTCACCATTTTCATCTCTGAAAGCACTGCCCTCAAATTCAGAATCTTTGAAAACATCATTCCAAAGATAGAAGATTACTTTGCTGACAAACTTGCTGGAACTTATAATACCATCATCAGCCTTGCAGAAGAAATATCCGAGTTTCTTGTCTTCCGAATAAGTTGCATCATAGACCCTATCATTGATGGCTTGAAGAAAGTTCCACCAATCGTACTTGGCTCCATTTACTTCAATAGTCCAGTTCTTTTCTGCATTGCTTATTGGCACATAATACCAATCCCAACGGCGTTTGAAAGCAGAATCTATAGGAAAGAGGCTTTGATCGCTGGTGTTCATAGTAGCCCAAATATAAAGGTTATTTGGCAATAATAAAACTTCGCCCTCCAATACTTGAGCTACAATATCCTTTCCTTTAAAGAGATCATTAATACTTACTTTATTCTTGATTTCCAACCCTGCAAATTCTTTTTTAAGTTGTTTTTTCATGTCAGAATCAGCCTTGATTGGATATTCAGAGAATCCTTCATCTCCACGATCAAGCAGCTGAAAGAGATCGCCAAATATCTGGGCGCAGTTGCCTCGGTTAATCTCTTCAATAACCAAATATTCATCCACTGGCTCTTCACCCTCTTGCACGGTACAATATTTCTTCCACGCCTCAACATAAGCCTGCATGAAAGCCTGGCTCACAAACTCATAGACGATTTTGTCTTCCTTCATTTCCTTGCCATCCTTGCCCTTCACAGGAACGGCTTCAGTACCAATAACAGTTGTTACCGGCACAGACTTAGTGGTAGGCTTATATGCACCTACAAAAGTGGAATAATCCGTATCAGGATGGAACGTTGTACGAATTACATCCTTACCAGTTGTCAGTTCATTTATTGCATGACTTTTACCAGTACCAGGGGCACCATAGAAGATTTGCTGGAGAGTTTTCTTGTCACTAAGGTCAAAACGTTTTTGAGGAACAGAAAAAGACTTCCATTCCGTCGATTCAAGAAGCAAGTTAAGGCAATCTTGATTTGCCAGCCCCTTAGCAATAGAACCAATCAAGCTACTAGAAGCATTAATTGTATTTGCAATATTAAGAACAGGAGAATCAGTAAAATCATTTGAACGCTTTATGTTTTTACCACCACCCCAAGATTCATAATTCCATAAAAAATTTACCAGAAGCTCTTTATCTGCGCCATCATAGGATTCGAGAAATTGCTCTGCCTTTTCCTTGCAAGCATCTTTAGTTTTCTGGTCCTCTGGAATACTACTATTATCTTTGCTAGGATGACAAGCCTCATACATGTCGGACGTAAAGCCCAAAGCATCTAACTTGTCCTTATACTTAATCAATTCTACATAATACTGGCAACAGCATGCAGCAATATAAACCCATTGATTAGGGATTACCAATAAAGATTTTTTTGAACTTACCTGCAATGTATACAGGTTGTAGTGTTCAATCTTATAATCACCAAAGGCATTAAATTTTGCCTTAAACTCATTAGGCAAAACACAGTCATCTATATTTGAATGAGCAATGAGCTCACTCAAACTTGTTTTCAGTATACCTAAATCTAACAATTCGTCCATACTATGACTTATTTAATAATTGATTGACTATTTCTTGTGCTAACCTTTTTATCACAGGCACAGCTACACTATTCCCAAATTGATGATAAGCTTCTTTCTTTGAAACTACTATTCGGAATTCTGGATTAGAAGAATTATAATTCTGATTATCAGCACATTCAGAATATTTCCATCCATTTCCTATAATCCTATACCCCTGTAATCTTCCTGCTTCTACAGGTGATAGCGTACGAGGATTTTTATCTGCCTGATCTATTAATATTTCACTGCCATCTTTCCAATATCTTGCTGAAATCGTACTACAGTATTCACTATCACCAAAGAATTTACGATAACCGAAACCTTTGCCATTTGCCATATTGCGTTCCTTACGTCTCTGGTGACCTTCCCACATTCTATCAGAAATAGTAAAGTCTGCCACAGCATCATCAGGTTCGAATATATCAGAAACCCTAGTAGGCATAGTTCCTTCCTTTAATTTTGATTTGTCATATATAGTATTACCATTTGCGTCAATACCATAAGGGAACTTAAACATTTCTACATTGATTGCTTTTTTATACCATGCAATGATGAATAATCTTTCCCTGTTCTGAGGAACACCGAAATATTTAGCATTAAGTACTGTATATGAAACACCATAGCCTAACTCTTCCAAGGTTGCAAGAATTACCTTTAAAGTATTACCTTTATCATGACTCTTCAAACCTCTAACATTTTCTAAAAACAAGACCTTTGGAGGACAACCATGCTCTATTTTGTATTTTACAATATTTGCTATATTGAAAAACAAGGTTCCTCTGGTGTCTTCGAAACCTCTTTTGAGTCCGGCTACGGAAAACGGCTGACAAGGAAATCCACCACAACAAACATCAAAATCAGGAATATCTGCAGGATTTGCCTTTGTTATATCTTCATTAAAATATTTATAATTTCCCAATGAATCTTTTTTAAAAAGATTTGGCTCTATATCTTTATAATTTGCCTCATAGGATATACGCGCATATTTATCCCATTCACTTGCAAAAACGCAATGAGCTCCCACACTATGCATAGCCGTATGAAAACCACCGATACCTGCAAATAAATCCACAAAAGTAAAGGTATGAAATTCTTTTTTATTAATTTTTTCCATACCTTATTTTTTTAAAATCTTTAATAGTTATGTAACTTTCTTCTTCTCTTTTGCACAGTATATCCCTATCGACTTCCTGAATGAAGTCGACAAACGAGATGCCTAAAACCTGGCAAATATGATGAAGTTCTATGATATCAAGGCGGCGTTCACAAGTCTCAATCTTGCTTATAAACGCCTGATTAACTTTCAGTAGTTCAGCGAGTTGAGCCTGTGTTACCCCCCCATTTCGCGCTTGCTGCGCAAGCGACCAATGACTTGGTGATATAAATGTGAATGTATGCTCTTGTCCATTTTTACTTTATTTTTAGGCGCAAATATATATTCTTTTATCGGATATCCCAAAATCGAATATCACATAGAATCAAATCTATAATCGTGTAATAATTCATAAAAAAGAAGGCTTATGCTTGGTAGTTTCAAGTTTTTATCTTATCTTTGCGGTAGAAACAAAAATGATGATTATGAAGTCAAAGGAATACTATATATCACTGATTTTATCTCATGCCGAAGAGCTGAAAAAGAACTTCGGAGTAAAGTCATTGCGCCTTTTTGGCTCAGTTTCCAGAAATGAACAGAAAGAAGGTAGTGATGTTGATATATGTGTAGATATGGAACCCAAAATGTTCCTTGTGGTTAGATTAAAGCGTTTTTTAGAAAACTTATTAGAATGCTCTGTTGATATAGTAAGAATGCACAAGCATATAAATCCATTCCTTCTTAAAGAAATAGAACATGACGGAATATACATCATCAAATAGAATAGTTGGCACCTTAATACAAATTAAGGAAGCTATCAAACAATTGCAAGATTGGAACAGAGATGTACAGGTTGTTGATGATTACTATAGTACGCCTGAGGGAATGAAGAATCTTGCAGCTAGTTGTATGCTTATAGAGGCAATTGGAGAAGGAGTCAAGCAAATTGACAGATTAACTCAATCTCGCCTATTAATTGAACGTCCAGAAATACCATGGCAAGATGTTATTGGCATACGTAACCATATTGCACATGGTTACTTTAATATAGACGGGGATATAGTGTTAGATGTCATCAAGAACAATCTCGATGATTTGTTAGCAGCCATCGAGTATTTTATAGCAAAATTCTAACTACATCAACATCCGCTGCTGCCCAGTCGAGCCCCTTCAGCTCTTCTTGGCTGCACCACTTGCTATCAGCATGCTCCCTTCTCTTGAACCCATCAGCCTCAGCTTTTGGAGTACACAGAAAAGCAGTCATTGTTATTGAGAAATCGGGATATTCGTGATTCACGGTTACCAACTCCTCTCCTACTTCTACAGGGTACTCCATTTCCTCCATCAACTCACGAGCCAATGCCTGTTGGGGAGTTTCCCCAGGTTCAATCTTGCCACCAGGAAACTCCCATTTATAGCTGGTATATTCAAACTTCGTCTTGCCTTTCTGCATGCAGAGGTACTTGCCATTATGGCAAACAACGGCTGCTACCACATTATAATGTATCATTGTCTTATCAACTTAACAACTTAAAATATCATCTACTCAATTTAAAATATCATTTACTCCATCCATTGGAAATCCTCTTGCAGTTCAGGTGGCAAAGGATTGTCCATGTGAATATCATATAATATAGATCCATTCTTCGTCACACCCTTTCTTGCATTCTCCAAGTGACCAGTACCTATATATGTATAAGGTAGAGTAATTCCATTCTCGGCACTCACCTTTCTCACAAATACCAATACCCTTTTGGCCGCCCGCTGCAAAGCCTCATCCTTGGCAGAAATACGGGCAATACTTTCCCACTGGAAAACATCTGGAGACAAGAACTTGTCATTATACTTCAAATGTTCATCCAGCGAGGCATCCTTCTTCAAACCAGCAAATACATACATATTGCCATTTTTATAGTATGTGCCATACTGATTGTGCTTCGGATTCTCCAGTATCTTCAAGAGCACCTGATCCTGACGATAATCCTGCCACAACAAGAAATCATCTTGCGCGTCTGCATATCTTGCCTCATATTGCGTCAAACCATAGTTGAGTAAATCTTGCAGATAAAGCTCATATTCCTGTTCACTTTCTCCACACAGATACACATTACCATCCTTTATCTTTACTGCACCACCATCTTCCAGGAAGCGCAATGCGTGCTCCAACTGCTCATGCTTGAAATCAGAGATTTCATTCCGCACATTCATTTCTATACGAGTCAATGAATTCTCACCATCCAGCAAACTCTTTACCACCAAAAACTCATGCTCTCTTACCAATGGCAAAAGACTCGACAGATAATTGATGCAAGCTATTTGCTCATCAGAGAATACAGGCAGTCCCTCTTCTTCTATACCTTTCAAGAAGCCATAATAAGAATTGGTTTTCTTGGAGCCAATCTTTATCTTCATGAATTTCAAGAGATTAGGAGCATAATCACTATTCATATAATCCATGTGCGATGGATAAGATGGAGTCTTCAGATATGCCTTGAAATTCTGATAATCCATCTTCAGATAGTTGATGCGATTAAAATTCTCGCTCTCTATTTTATCGATGATTTCCTCTTTTGAAAGATCGTCGATGTGGATTTCTACACCATAATCACTCAAGCCCAAACTTTTGAAATCATTCCTCACCATAAACTTCAGGAGTTTCTTCTCTAATATGGAATTACGGGAAAGACTACCCAGCGCCAAAGCGATATGAACGCTGCGCTTATAGCTATTTCCGATAAAGTCGAGTATCGTGACGTAGGGCTTATTGGTATATTTACGAAGGCCTCGACCCAATTGTTGTAAGAAGATAGTACTCGACTCCGTAGGGCGCAAAAAGAGCACCATATTGACACCCGGAATATCCACACCCTCATTCAGAATATCTACAGCAAAGAGGATTTCTAATTTCTGATTTTCATCTTGCAAATCATTGTAAGCACGAATACGTTCACCAGTTTTGTTCTTCCCACTCAAGAATGCTGTATGATAATAATCGCCTAAGTTATCAGCCATCATCCTTGCATGCTGTATATTGCGACAAAAAGCCAATGCCTTCAGTTTCTGCCCCTCCATACGATGTTTCTCTATCTGCTGATGGATAAACTCGCAGTTTTCAGGCATAGAGATTTGCGATATTAATCGGCGTTCACCTGAAGAGGTCAAGCCATAATCTACCAATTCATCACGAATACCATAATAATGGAAAGGCACAATCAGGTCGTTGATGATTGCATCTCGGAGCCTCAACTCATAAGGGATATTATTGCCGAAGATTTCTACCACATCCTGATTGTCCATACGATTTTCTGTAGCTGTCAAGCCCAGCAAGAACTCTGGTTCAAAATAGTCGATAATCTTGCGATAACTATCCGCCACAGCATGATGACACTCATCGATAATGATATAATCAAATTCTTTCTTGTCAAAGAGTTCGAGCGAACGGCACATGGAGACATTGGTAGAAAACAGGAAATCCTCACCAGACTCCTTAGCCTCTGCATTATACAATCCGCAAGTCTTAGCGCCACCAAATACCTTTTGGAAGGTTTCTAATGATTTCTTCAGGATAGAGCTTTCATGAACGATATAGAGCAATCTGTCTGGATTGAAATTGAGCGCATCGAAAGCTGCCAAATAAGTCTTTCCCGACCCCGTAGCAGAAATTACCAATGCACGCTCCTGTCCGATGGCACGATAGCGATTCAATTCTCTGAGTGCTTTGCGCTGCATATAGTTGGGCTTGATGTCAGAGTTAGCCATATCATAATCCATATCCCAGCGTTCAATGGCAAAGTTGAGTTTGGTGGCATAAGTCTTGATTCTGTCCTGAGACAATTCATAAGTCTTGCTCCATAGCTTTTCAAACTCAGCCATCGCATCAAGATAGGCCTCTGCATCTCGCTCGCAATCCACCACCAAATCCCATTCTATGTTTTTCAGCAAAGCATAACGAGTGATATTGGATGATCCCACAACCATTTCTACCCTATTATCTTCCAGCTCGAAAATATAGCCTTTGGAATGAAATCCATTGGTAGAATAGTTTTTCTCATCATGGAAGCATTCATCATCCAGATGGCATTCGAAATGAGGAAATTGCGTTAAGCTCATAAAAAAGTTCAAAGATTCCACATCCGTGAAGTTCTGATAGGTAGAAGTTATGATTCTGCCTTTAGCTCCACGTTCCAAAGCAGCCTTGATGTCTTTCGCCAAAAGTACTAAGCCAGCTTTCTTGATAAAGCTGACTGAGAAATCAAATGATTTACAACGTCGTAAATTCATCTGAATGGTTGACAGAAAAGATGTCTCGGTATAATTAGTTAAAAATCTCGATTTCATAAGCCTGTACAATTTGCTTGCAAAAATACAAAAAAGAATTCATATACTTCACTTTTCCGCTTATTTTTCATATCTTCGCATCCTAAAAAAACAATTATTATGGGATAGGGAGAATTCCGAAAACCTTAATGACACTTAATGACACCTACCCTTAATGACACCTTTTCTCGAAGATTTTACCAATTTCATATGTATCTCTATTTTTCTACAATAACGTTAAACCAACTCTTTTTCAATGACACTTCCATTTCCCCAAAATTCTCTTTCAAATACCCTTCTCTGCCCGGGTATTTTTTTCTCCCTGCCCACGCAAGAATTTTTCCGTGGGCAGGGAAAAATAAAAGTGGGTACAGAGACGGGGAACACACGCTAATGTTAATGTTGTGAAAATAAACAGAGATAATTGGATGGTTCGGGAGAAAAAGTATATCTTCCCAAACTTTGTCACAATCGTAAAAAGAGTTTTTGACTGCCGTCAAAAACTTTTTTGTCTATTCTCGAAAGCTCTTGTTACGGTAGTGAAAAACTTTCGGAACTTTACTTCTTTATGTGTGAATATCACTGGGAATACACGCTAATGTTAATGTTGTGAAAATAATCAGAGATAATTGGGTGGTTCGGGAGAAATATACTACCTTTGCATATTATATTTGGAAACAAGTTGTTTAATTTCTCGTGAGAGAAGTGAGAACAGGCAGAAACTCTACTTAGAGTTTTTGCGTATGTAAGTTAATCATTCCGGGGAATTTCCCCGGTACTCTCTAAAAAGCCCCCAACTGTGAAGCTGGAGGTTTTATTTTTTTATACTATATCAGACGCAACTTGACACGACCGAAGAGGTGGAATGTGCCGATTCTTCAGTCCCATATCCTGTAATGCCCTTCCGAGTTTATCATCCCTCGCCAAAGAGCAATATGTTATCATCCAACTAAGAGCATAGAGTACACGCAGATAGATACCGATGGAAAACGTAGGCTTTGCCCATATTTTGGCCGTTATTGATGAGCGGCGCCTGTCATCAATTGTGTATCGTGGATGAATTCTTTCGTAAAAATCAAGCTGCACTATTCTATCTTCCACTCCAAACTGCTCACTCCGCCCTTCTGCAGGAAGTTCAAACCGACCTTTACCACTGGCTTTCCTCTATGGGCAAAGCTATCGGCATACTTGCGGTCGTTGATCTGCTGCAAAGCCTCATCTGCACTCTTATCAAACTTCATTTCCATCACATAGATTGTTTCCCTTGTCTCCATCATCACATCAAGCCTACCCTTGGCGGTGTGAGGCTCCACAATGATGCTATAATTGCTGAGCAGGGCGAAAATGATGTAGAACATCTGCTGGTAATGACCCTCGTAATGGGTATTGTCGCAATAAGGCACGGTCTCCAGAAAGTCCTTCAGCAACTGCAAGGCACCCTCTATGTTGCCCAGACGTATCTGTACCGACATACGGGCAATGGCGGTATTGCCACTGGTGGTGTGACGCTCCAGATAATGCGGAAGCAGACTGCCGAACAAACCGACTTTAATCTCCTGATTAGGCAAGGCCAACTCATAGAGTTTACTCATCTTGTCGTAGCCCTTAATGGTCATATAGCCACTCTGGTAGAGCAAAGGCATGATGGTGGTCATCGTCTCTGTAGCTGCATCGAAGTCTTTCTTGCCCGCAAAAATAGTTTCTCCTAAGTCTGAAGGCAGGAATGCATACTTACGCATCATATTGATGAGATAGGTAGGTGTGCCCGAACCAAACCAGTAGTCGTCGATTTTTCCATCTGCAAAACAATTCAGCAAACTGTAAGGATTGAACACATCTGGGGATGGCCAACAGAAATGATAGCCGTCATAATGTTTTTTCAATTCCAGGACAGTCTCTTCCCTATTCAGTTCGAGATGCTGGGCCAGTTCGTCTATGTCATCGCTCATCTGGGTCAACAGTTCTTCCTTGGTAATACCGCAGATGGCTCCATATGGCTCATCCATACTTACATTCCTGATATTATTCAACTCGCTGAAGATGCTGAGCTGGGAGAACTTGGTAATGCCGGCAAGGAAGACAAAGCGCAACAAAGGCTCACAGTCCTTCAGCGGCGAATAGAAATTGCGCATAGTGTTGCGAAGAACATCTAAGTTTTCCTCGTCATGAGCCACATCGAGCAATGGCGCATCATACTCGTCAATGAGCACCACCACCTGCTTGCCAGTCTGCAGATTGACGGTCTTTATCAGATTAAGCAATCTCACGTTGGGATCAGGCGCATCACACTCGATTCCGAAACGCTCCTCATTATCTTGTAATATATAAAGAAGGTAACGCTCCAACTGCTCTTTCTCCATGTGCTTGCCACCTGCCATGCTGAAGTGAAGCACCGGATATTCTTTCCACTCCTTTTCCATTTTGGAAATGGCAAGTCCCTCGAAAAGTTCTTTCTTGCCCTCAAAATAACTGCGGAGCGTGGAAACCAGCAATGACTTGCCGAAACGGCGTGGTCGGCTCAAGAAGAAATACTTTCCGCTCGTATGGGTCATACGATATACGTATTCCGTCTTATCTACATAGAGGTTATCCTCCATGCGGATACGTGAGAATGTCTGTATCCCCAAAGGATATAATTTTCTTGCCATATTGCTTCACTTATTGATTCTTTTACAAAACTTTTATTCCAATCACTTCTTTCCAGCCATCTATCGTCCCCTTCTCTGATGAAAAATTGACTCCTACCAAATGGATTTTGCGAGAATCTCCGGCATATTCCCTCGCATATCCCTTGTCTTCTATTTGCTTCAATGCTGCATCCACAGAACCATCCAATTTGAATTCAAAAATATACACGTCATTCGGAGTCTCATACACACAGTCTGCCCTGCCTTGACTCGTTTCCTTTTCACGATACACCAAGTAACAACTCAACATCCTCAACAAGAGGAAGAAAGTATAGCCGAAATAACGTTCGTACTCACGTTCGTCATTTCTGCGACGCACACTATATGGAATACCCGACAAGAAAGCTGTCATCCCCTCCATAAACTCCTGTAATTTGCCTTGAAGCAAAAGATGTACAGAATGAATGAGCCATGAGGCAGAATCTTCCTTTGTCTTGAGATAGTCGTTTGCCAAGATCGTAAGCAGCCCCTCACGCACTTCATTGTTTGGAATATCCAGGAGATAAGAATGCGTGAACTTGTCGTAATCCTTGATGGTAAGGTAACCACTCTGGTAAATCATCGGCAAAGGCATTTCCACATTAGCCTTATAATCATCAAACTGGCTGGCTGCATAATACTTTCCTATCATCTCATTCAGGTTCTGATTGAAATGAGAAAGCAAGCGCACCAGATAAGTAGGCGTGCCACTCTTAAACCAAAAACTCCCCATGTCCATCTGATTGAAAGCATTCAGGATGCTGAAAGGATTGAAAATATCAACAAGGCGCTTTCCGAAATGATAACCGTCATATTTCCGTTTGAGAATATCCAGCATTTCCTCGTAACTACAGTCTTCGTTCTCGGCAAACTCCTTGATTGGCTCAGAGAAATATGTCGTCAGTTCTTCTTTGGTAATACCACAGATGGTCTCATAATTACGATTTAAGCTGATGTCATCAGGCTGATTGAACCCGCTGAACATGCTAATCTGAGAGAATTTCGTTACACCCGTCAGGAAAACAAATCGAAGATCTGCGTCTGCTCCCTTGAAGGTCGTGTAGAAAGACTTCATGATGTTGCGATGCTTTTCCTCCAACGTTATCATTTTCCCCAAATGTTCCACCTGATAGTCCAGATCGAGAACATCCAAGATAGGCTTGTCGTATTCATCTATCAGCACAACGCATCCCAGCCCCGTCTTCTCATGGGCAGCACGAAGTATTCGCTGGAAACGCAAGCCGAGGTCTTTATTGACAGACTGGATTCCATATCGATTTTCCCAATCCGAGAGGATAGCATTCAATGCCTCCTCTAACGCCCCATCATTAGCATAGTTTCCTACACTGAAATCTATATGAAACACTGGATATTGCTTCCATTTCGTCTCCAAGGATTCCATAGCCAAACCCTTGAAAAGTTCTTTCCTACCAAGGAAATAATTCTCCAACGTAGAGACAAGAAGGCTCTTTCCAAATCGTCTTGGACGACCCAGAAAACAGACGTGACCTTGTGCCAACTTATACACCAAGTCCGTTTTATCGACATAGACGAAACCACCATTGATGATTTGGTCGAAAGACTGCATTCCTATCGGATATTTCATTCTTGTTAAGCTTTTCCTTGTTATATGGGACAAAATTAAGCATTTTCCATGAAATCACCAAACTTTTGACCTATGTTTTTCTTCTTTAACGCCTTTATTTCACGCCTATTTCTTGCTTATATCAGAAAAAAGCAGTAACTTTGCACGACTTTTCTAAAGCAGCATCTTTGCTTTTTACAAACAATTAGGTTTATTTTTCTAACTATGGGCAATAATACTTCCATCACGGAACATAAAAGACATTACTATCGAGAACTCCTATGCATCGGGGTTCCTATCATCATCGGACAGTTGGGAACCATCATTCTGGGATTCGCCGACACGCTCATGATCGGACATCACAGCACGGAGGAACTGGCTGCAGCGGGTCTCGTCAACAATATCATCACCTTCATCCTCGTTTCCTACATGGGATTCTCCTATGGTCTCACCCCTATCATCGGAAAACTCTACGGCATGGAGAAAACGGACAAAATAGGACAGAAAGTGAAAAATTCCTTCTTCGCCAATATGGTGGTGGGCGTCATTTTCTCGCTCGCTCTGATAATCCTCTACTTCAACCTCCATCGCATCGGTCAGCCCGAGGAATTACTCGCGCTCATACGCCCCTACTTCATCGTCAACCTCATTTCGGTGCTCTTCGTGGGCGTATTCAATACCCTGAAGCAGTTTCTCGACGGAATCGGAAATACCAAGGTAGCGATGTGGGTGATGATCATGGGAAACATCGTCAATATCTTCGGCAACTGGGTGCTCATCTATGGTGTGGGCCCTTGTCCGGAAATGGGATTATTAGGTGCCGGAATCTCTACCTTGGCAAGTCGTGTGCTCATGGCTGTGGCTATGGTGGGCATCATCGCCGGCACGAAGGAATACAGGGAATATCGCAACAATATCATAGCAAGCCGCATCAACGGGGCTGACTTCCGGGAGATGAACCGTCTGGGATGGCCTGTGGCGCTGCAACTGGCGCTGGAATCGGGCGCCTTTACGCTGAGCTGCGTGATGGTGGGATGGCTCGGAACGATTCCATTAGCTGCCCATCAGGTGATGATAACTATCTCCCAACTGTTCTACCTCGTACTCTCTGGTATGGCTGCAGCGCTGGCCATCCGAGTGAGCCATTTCGTGGGACAGAACGACTTTGCTGCCGTCAGGAGAAACGCCTACGATGGTTGGAGACTCAACCTGCTGTTCTCTCTCTGCATGGGCATTCCGGTGTTGCTGCTCAGACATCAGATAGGCGGATGGTTCAATGATAATGTGGAGGTGCAGCAGTACGTGGCCCTGCTCATCATCATGATGATGCTCTACCAGTTTGGCGACGGTCTGCAATATACTTTTGCCAATGCGCTGAGAGGTATTGCCTGCGTGAAACCAATGGTGACCTATGCCTTCATTGCCTACTTCATCATCTGTCTGCCGTTGGGCTATACGCTCGGTTTCCCTTGCGGCATCGGTATCTTGGGCATTTGGATAGCCTTCCCATTCGGTCTCACCATCGCCGGTTTTCTCTACAAACACCGGTTTGAGAAGGAACTGAAGAAAATGGAAAACATTTTTTTAGAAAAAAATTTTTGATGTCTGAAGGATATTTTGTACTTTTGCCCTCGTAGAATCATCCCTCAAAAGGGAGTCTGGGGATTCTCATCTGGGAAGAACCGGAGATTCTCATCTGGTAAAAACCGCCCCAGAAGTAAACTTTTTCTATGAGAAGTATAAGTAAACATGAAACAACAGATAGTCTATAACCTGGAAGAATTTGCTGCCAAATATCATCTGACAGACATTTATGGCGCCTACGCTGCCCACTTCGCCATCAACGGCGGGGAAAACAACTGCGTAAGCTCGGAAGAACTGGCGGAAATGGTGAAGGAACGTACGCTCTTCACCAAACTGCTGTTACTGAAACAGGGCAAATGCCTGCTGCATTTCAACAGCAATAAGGACGAAACCCTGGAAGTGAAAACGGGCGAATTTCTCATTGCTTCGCCTAAGGAAATCGTAGCGTTGAAGGAGGTTTCACCCGACTTTGAGGCGGAATGTATTCTGGTGGACGAGCATTTCACCGACCAGCCTAACCGATACCAGCCTTCACCTGAAAAGATGAAAAGCATCGCAGATATTTTCCACTTCGTGAGAGACATTGTAAGGCACCAGCACATCAACAAGATTGAGATGATCAAGAGTATGTTCAACGTGCTCAAACTCATCATTGAGGAACTGCCCTACGAGCAATGTTCCGTTTCCAACGACTTGGGGCACAAGAAGGAAGTGTATGAAATTTTCCTACACCACCTCTACCGCTTCTTCCGCAAGGAGCGACAGATCAGATTCTATGCCGACAAGCAGAATGTTTCTGCTGCCTATCTCTCAAGACTGGTAAGGGAAATCAGCGGTTCTACGGTGAATGAGCACGTTACATCACTGGTTTACAAGGAAATATGCAACCTGCTCACCCAGTCGGACATGACAATGGGGGAAATTGCCGACTATCTGAACTTCAGCGACCAGAGCGCCCTGACCAATTTCTTCAAGCAGCGGTCGGGAATGACGCCATTGGCGTATAGGGGAAAGAAATAAGAAAAATTCTGGAAAACAAAATAAAAAATCAAAGCCTGCAAGCGGAATCCGATAGAGAGAGATGGATTCGCCTGCAGGCTTCTTTAAAAGAATGTATATACTTGGATTCAATTAGTTATGGAAAGTTTTGTTTTTCAACTCTTCATATCCCACATTTATTTCAATGTGAACTTATGAGAATGAAGCATTTCCTTAGGGTCGAGTGCCTTGTCGAGCTCCTCCTTGCTCATCAGTCCCTGCTCTATCACGATGTCATAGACTGAGCGGCCTGTGGCATGAGCTTCCTTGGCTACCTTGGTGCTGGCCTTATAACCGATAATCGGATTGAGGGCAGTCACGATACCGATACTGTTCTTTACCATCTCATAGCAGCGTTCCTTGTTGACAGTAATGCCCAATACACATTCTTCTGTAAGGGTTTCGATGGCATTCTTCATCCAGGTAAGGCTCTCGAAGAGACTCTCTGTAATGATAGGTTCCATCACATTCAACTCCAACTGACCTGCCTCGGCTGCAAAACTGATCGTTGTATCGTTACCAATCACCTTGAAGCAAACCTGATTGGTCACCTCTGGGATAACTGGATTTACCTTGCCCGGCATGATGGATGAACCAGGAGCCTTAGGAGGAAGGTTGATCTCGTTCAGACCGCAGCGTGGACCTGAAGCCATCAGTCGAAGATCGTTACAGATCTTGGAAAGTTTCACAGCCAGGCGCTTCAAAGCTGAAGAATAGCTTACGTAAGCACCTGTATCTGGTGTAGCCTCCACCAAGTCGCTGGCAGATACGAAGTTCTCACCGGTCAACTTACTGAGGTTGGCTGCACAGAGCTTAGCAAAGCCCGGAACGGCATTCAGACCTGTACCGATAGCAGTACCACCCATATTGATTTCGTGGAGAAGCTTCACATTGCGCTCCAGATTGAGGATTTCCTCCTCCAGGTTGTTGGCGTATGCGTTGAACTCCTGTCCGATAGTCATCGGAACTGCATCCTGCAACTGAGTACGTCCCATCTTGATGGTGTCGAAATACTCCTCAGCCTTGTAGCGGAAAGCGCTGATAAGTCCGGTAAGAGCGCCCACGAGATGAGCATTCATGCGAATGAGGGCGAGGCGGATGGATGTAGGATAAACATCATTTGTACTCTGTCCGCAGTTGCAATGGTCGTTAGGAGAAACATACAGATAGTCACCTTTCTCGCGTCCTAAGATTTCGAGGGCACGGTTGGCAATCACCTCATTAGCATTCATATTGACAGAAGTTCCAGCACCACCCTGTACCATGTCGATAGGGAAATTCTCGTGCCACTTGCCGTCTATGATTTCGCGGCAAGCCTCAGCCATTGCTCCGGAAATCTCATCATTGATAACTCCGAGAGAATGATTGGTCTGGGCAGCTGCCAGCTTCACGTATGCAATAGCGATGATGAAATCAGGATAATCACACATCGTCTTGCGAGAAATATGATAATTGTTAATACCACGCTGAGTTTGTACACCGTAAAGTGCGTCAGCAGGAACTTTGAGTTCACCTAAAAGGTCAGACTCTACTCTGAATTTCTTTTCGTCAGCCATCATGTTATATCGTTTAAGTTAGTATTTATTCTATTAGTTATTGTTTCTAACACAAAGAAAATGCAAACGAGCGCAATGAAAGCTTGCTTTCAAATTGCCGAGTGCAGCTTTTCTTCTGCAAAGATACGATGATTTTTGCTGAAGTTATTTATAAAAAACGAACCATTATTTGTAAAAAGCAAACTTGGTTTGATTTTTTGTGATTTTTTCAATTTCCCCTACTTCAAACAAGGACTTTTTCTCTTTATTTTTATCCTCGCAGGAAATAAGGGGGAACTGATTTGTCATTTCTCATTTATAATAGCTGGATGATCAGATAACCGATGCTGAGCGGATTTTCCATGCTATATAAACCCAAAAAGCTACATTCTCCAGCATTTCTGCCGAAGATGTAGCTCTTCTTTTAAAAATCATCATTTTACTTATTCATGCGTAGCGAAACGCTGCTCTGCCAGCTTCTCGTACTTAGTACCAGGCTTGCCGTAATTGGCATAAGGCCAGATGCTGATACCGCCACGAGGAGTGAAAATACCAGTCACCTCAATGTACTTAGGATCCATCAGACGGATGAGATCCTTCATGATGATGTTCACGCAGTCCTCATGAAAATCACCATGATTGCGGAAACTGAAAAGATAGAGTTTCAAACTCTTGCTCTCCACCATCTTCACATCAGGAATATAACTGATGCGAATCTCCGCAAAGTCGGGCTGACCGGTAATCGGACAAAGCGATGTAAACTCAGGGCAGTTGAAACGTACCCAGTAATCATTGCCCGGATGCTTGTTGACAAAGGTCTCCAGCACCTCAGGTGCATAATCCATTCTATATTCGGTTTTGGCTCCGAGAGCCTGCAAACCATCTTGTTTTCTATCCACTGTCTTGGTAAAATTTTTATTTGTGAATTACGTAATTAGTTGAGACTGAATATCTTGAAGACATTATAAGAGATGTTGTTGTCATAAACATCCTCACCCTCATGCTTCTTGATGGCCTTGACCACACGGATGGTTACAGGCAACACGATGATTTCATATACTGTCTTGAGAATAACCTGCCAGAGCATGAGCCAAGGCAACTCGGAAGCAGGAACTACGCCTCCCAATGCCAATGGGAAGAAGATGATACTGTCGCAACTCTCTCCTGCCACGGTACTGAGAATAGCACGGGCTGAGAAATGCTTGCCACCATCACGAATCTTCATCACACTCATCACATAGGCATTGGCAAATGAACCTACGATGAAGGCTACGAAGGAAGCGGCAGCGATGCGTGGAGCCAGACCGAAAATGGCGTGGAAACCAGCATCATTGGTCCAATAAGGTGCTGCAGGAATCACATCACAGATGGCGCCGAGAGCCACGAAGAAGAAATTCATGGCAAAACCTGTCCATATCAGCAGGCGGGCTTTCTGATAACCCCACACTTCACAAACGACATCATTGATAATGTAGCTCACTGGGAATACAATGAGTCCACCGGTCAGAGATACTGGGCCGAAGGCAATTTGCTTTGTTTCGAGCACGTTTGCCGCAATCAGACAAACGCAAAAGAGGATGCTGAAAAGCATAAACAGCACACTCACTTGAGTTGTTTTCTTTTCCATTTTTCTTGTTTTTTACGAGGTTTACCAAGCACTCAGATTTTGCTCCTGACAAGGTGGAAATCTGTTCACCATGCAAAAGCGGCTGCAAAATTACGATTTTTTCCTGAATTCTCCAAATTTTAGCATAGAAATGTAGGATTTTTGAAATTCCTAAAATACATAGTCCCACAGATTTCACAGATTTACACAGATTTTTTGAAACAAAAAATAAATCTGTGAACATCTGTAATATCTGTGGGACATTTTTCGGGCGCACTGAATGTGACTTATAACACACCCCTCTTATATATATAATAATGTATAGGGATTACTCAGCAGCTGCTTCCTCCTGACGATCATCTACATTGTCGCCATCTGTTGGAGCCAAAGTTGCCTTGAAATCAGTAATGCCGTTCTTCACGAGGATATTGTACCACTGGAGCAACTTCTTGATGTCGCTATCGTGTACACGGTCACGGTCGTAGTTAGGCAAAACCTCTGCGAAATAGTCATGAAGTTCCTGAGCAGAGCACTTCTTATAGTTGAGGCTGCTTACCTGACTGTTCTCCTTCTTGCCTACACTCTCCAAAACCTCCCAGAGGGCGATTTCATCAGCATCTGTGTACATAGCGATGTCGCCAAGACTTGTTACACGGTCTGTAGCGAAAGCTGGAATACGTCTGTGAGTCTCATCAATAGTCTCCACGATGAGGTTTCTGTTTCCACGAGATACCAGTTTATAAAGGCCTGGCTTACCTGCAATTGAAAGAATTGTTTCCATTGTTCTTTTTATTTCTTATTTATTATTTCTTTGTTTACTTTTTCCTTTTATTTTTCAAAGAAGAAAATTCTCTCCTCTTTCATTCGAAGAAAGAAATCTCCCCTTCCCATTCGAAGAAGGAAAACTCCTATCGCTTCTCAGCAGAAGTCCTATTTCACCTGATTCAGGAGTCTGTCAATCTGCAGATTCAAATCTTCCTTTCCATCATTTCTGATTTCAAAATCACTCTGCAAAACGACATCAGCCTGAGGCAACTGGGCATTTATCCATTCCTCTGCTTTCTGGCGGGAAATCTGATCGCGCTGCATAATCCGCTGCAGACGGACTTCCTGTGGAGCCGTCACGCAGACCACATAGTCGAAACGGGTGCGATGAACAAAACCACTGTCAAAGAGAATGGCGCTTTCCAGCCAGTTCTTTCCGCTCTGTTCGAAATCGCGAGCCACAGCAGGATGAACCACATCATTGACTGCCAGTTTGTTGGTCTCACTCGCCAAAAGAAACTGAGCCAGAACTGGTTTCTGAAGCACACCGTCCGCATAGACCTCATTGCCCACAAGCAGCTTTAGTGCAGCCTGCAACTGCTCATCGCTACGCATCAGCCTTTTGGCCGCAGCATCGCAGTCGTAAACCTCGATTCCACGCTTGGCAAGTTCTCTGCAAACAAAACTCTTGCCGCTTCCGATTCCTCCTGTAATAGCTATTTTCATCAGATTCTACTTTTATAGATCCTCCTATTCCCTATTGCTGTTCAAGCAGATAATCCACCTTCTCCACTTCAAGCATTGCTTTGCTCACGGTTCGTGGCACACTGCGCAGCTGGACCGTACACTTATCAGCCGGATTGGAAGACAGTTCGTCGTAATCGACAACCACCTTGAACTGGTCGGCACTGACGGTTCTGAACAGGCTGGCACCTATCGTAAATCTGACGGTGACACGGGAAGGGAATGTGCGGAGCACCATGCCCGGAGGCATATTGATGGCCGTAATCGGAACATCGATTGTCTCTTCGGTCAGGACATCAGGATAAACGGAAAGGCGCACCGTATTCGGAACTATCTTGACGCCCACAATCCTCTGCAAGCGCACCGTCTTGTGGATCGTATCCTGTAAGTTGCGATAGTTGAACGGCTCTATCTCCACATAGCGCAACTGGTCAAGCCGTTTCTTGTTGGCATAAACCGTCACCGTACCCGGCAGAAATTCCGTATGAGCCAGATAATAAGTCTTGCTCGTCGTAATCTTTCCCCTGAACTTGACAGGCACCTGCTTGGAAGCACCATATGTGAAATAGAAATCCAGCTTTTCAGGCTTTACAGACAGAAGTTTGCTGGAGCCATAGAGCTGGTTCTGCACCTGCTTCACCATGTCGGCATTGGGAATCACGCCGTGCCCCTGGTCCTCATCTGCATAAGTAGCAAACTTGAACGAGAGCGGCTTAAACCATTTACCATATTTGTAGGTAACCAATGTAAAACCCTTATCCCTCACCATAACCCGCACTGTATCAGCAGGTTCGTCGGTCACAACGGCATTACGGGGTACATTGACAAGGCGCACAGGCACCTTTAATTCTTCCTCATAAGTCTCATTGAGCGCCATCATCAACCAGAAAGCACCGCTGAGAAAGAGAAAGAACAAAAAAATCAGAAACTCCTTGTTCAGCGCACTGAACAAAAAGTTTCTAATCACTTGCCATATTTTTCCTATATTATGCATTTGGAGTCTGAGCAGTAGCATCAGCGAACACGTAGCCCTTAGCTACAGTGATTACTACGCCACGAGCAATCTCAACATCTACAGTATTCTGCTCCAAGTTGATACGCTTAACGGTGCCATAAACACCACCGCCAGTAACAACCTTAGAACCTTCCTGCAGAGAATTCTGGAATTTGCGGATTTCCTTCTGCTTCTTCTGCTGAGGACGAATCATGAAAAACCACATGATAACAAAAATTGCTACCATCATAACGAGGATGCTTATATTACCACCACCACCTTGTGCTACCAATAATAAATTCATAGTTGCTATTATTTAAAATGTTATTAATATTCTGTTTTCAACTTCAGTCTATCGACCTCAGTCTGTTTTCATTACGGAACTTTATCTTCTGTGATGTTCCTTGCGAGGAGGCAATTCCTTGGCAATGATACCGCGGTCGATGAGGAATCTGCCGATATTGTCGAGCATTCCGTTCACATATCCGCCGCTTCGAGGAGTACTATATACCTTGGCCAAGTCAACATACTCATTGATGGTGACGGAAGCAGGAATATTTGGGAAATTGACCATCTCTGCAATGGCAATCTGCATAATAACCACATCCATGTAAGCCAGACGGGAGAAATCCCAGTTGCGGGAAGCATCACTCATATAGCGCTGATACTGGTCGCAATTGAGAATAGTAGAGCGGAACAGCTTGCGGGCAAAGTCACGGTCCTCCAAATCTTTATATTCAGGAAGAAGTTCCTGGTCGGCCTTATTCTCCTGCTCGAAACGCTTGATGGTTTTGAGCACAAATGTGTCAACCACTTCTTTGTCATCATTCCAATAGAGGCTCTTTTCCTCCAGAAGAGCATCCAGCTCTTCATTGTTCATCACAAAATTCTTGTAGAACTTACGCCAAGCCTCACGGTCTGCCTCATAGTTGTCTTCCTCTGAAGCCATGTACTCCTGAAAAGCCTCGCTGGCTGTAATGTTAGTGTAGAGCTTACGCACGAATTCAATGTCATCATCCCATGAAGAATGTTTCGCATCAATCCAATCTCCCAACATTTTGTTTTCTTCCAACTGAACTGCCAAACGATTGAACGCAAATTTCTGCGATAGAGCCTCTGCCCCTTCACGCTGAGCACGAGCCAACTCCACGTCGTAACGCTTGCGAGCCTCTTTAGTGACAGCCACAATGAGTTGCAACATGTAGTTATACAAGTCGTACGCTTTAGAAAGACTAAACAACAATTCCTTCTCAGCATTATCCATGTTGTGATTGCCGTTTTGATAGTACGCATAGGTTAACTGTACAATCTTTCTTCTAATTAAATCCCTATTAATCATTCTCTAATAATTTAAAGGTTTATATTACTGTCGTTATTTGACACGGCAAAAATACATATTTTATATGGAACATGCAAGAAACCAGTGGATATTTTCTACTTTTTTAAGGATAGAAAGCCCGTTTACCCCCTTCTGAGTCCTCAAAGAATTACTTTTTAGCATTTTTTTCTTCATAAATTTGCTTATTTCAAATATTTGTTGTAATTTTGCACCCGCTTTTGCAAAGCTTATCCGTGTGATGGCGAGTTAAGGCACTAATTATTAATACTTAATTTAGAGTAACACAAATGAAAGAGATTAATGTAACAGGTCAGAAGCGTACAGACCTTGGCAAGAAAGCTTCTAAGTCATTGCGTAAGGAAGGTTTTATTCCTTGTAACTTGTATGGTGAGAAGAAGGGTGAGAACGGTGCTCCAGAGGCATTGTCATTCGCTGTTCCTTTCGCTGAGTTGCGTAAGGTTATCTACACTCCTCACGTATATGTTATCAACCTCATCATCGACGGTGAGAGCCACACAGCTATCATGAAGGAGATCCAGTTCCACCCAACTACAGACGCTCCTTTGCACGTTGACTTCTACGAGGTGAACGACCAGAAGCCTATCACTATCGGTATTCCAGTGAAGTTGGTAGGTCTCGCACAGGGTGTACGTGATGGTGGTCGTATGAACCTTTCTATCCGTAAGATCAACGTAACTGCTCCTTACCAGGTAATTCCTGAGCACCTCGATGTTGACGTTACTGAGTTGAAGATCGGTAAGAGCATCAAGGTTGGTGACCTTTCTTTCGAGGGTCTTGAGTTGGCTACAAGCAAGGCTGTTGTAGTTTGCTCTATCAAGATGACTCGTAATGCACAGCTCGCTGCTCAGCAGGCTGCTGAGGCTGAGTAATCTTGCTTAGACAACCCGTAGATTTAAACTTTTTAGATTTTTCAAATTGGATAAATATTTGATTTGTGGTCTTGGAAATCCGGGCGATGAATACGCAGGAACAAGACACAACACGGGATTTATGGTATTGGACGCTTTTGCTAAAGCGTCCAATATTCATTTTGAGGATAAGCGTTACGGATTCGTGGCCGAAACTTCCATCAAGGGACGTAAGGTGTTTCTTCTGAAACCTACCACCTTCATGAACCTCAGCGGCAACGCCGTAAGATACTGGCTCAACCAGGAGAAGATAGATCAGAAGAGGCTGCTCGTCATCAGCGATGAACTGGCTCTGCCGCTCGGCGCTTTCAGACTGAAAGCCAACGGAAGCAACGGCGGACACAACGGACTGGGACACATCCAGCAGCTTATCGGACAGAACTACGCCCGACTGCGCATGGGTATCGGAAACGAATATCCACGCGGAGGACAAGTGGACTGGGTGCTCGGAAAATACACAGAGGAAGACATGAAGGAACTGCAACCTGCCATCGACCTCGGTGTGGACATCATCAAAAGTTTCGTCCTACAAGGTATTGACATTACAATGAATCAATACAACAAGTTAGGAAAAAAATAAGAAATGAAAGAAACGGCAAGAATAGACAAATGGCTCTGGGCTGCCAGAATCTACAAGACACGCAGCATTGCGGCTGATGCCTGCAAGAATGGGCGCGTCACCGTGGGCGGCGTAAACAGAAAACCATCCTACATGATCAAGAGAGGAGATGTGGTCAGCGTGAAAAAGGCGCCTATCACCTACTCTTTTGAAGTGCTCGACTGCATTGAGCAACGAGTTGGTGCTAAAATGCTCTTTGCTGTCTATAAGAATGTAACCGACCCTAAGCAGTATGAACTGCTGGAAATGAGCCGCATCAGCGGTTTCGTGGACAGAGCCAGAGGTACAGGTCGTCCTACTAAGAAGGAACGACGTGCGCTGGATGCTTTCGTGGACCCAGCCATGTTCGGATTTGAAGACGAAGACTGGGAGGAAGAGGAATAAAAGTTGCGTTTTCAGCGACGACAACAGAGACTATAGCGACAAGTCCAAGTACGAGGTTTTCTCTCTGACTTTCGGTTATAAATTCAAACTGTAGGATATTCTTCCTAAAATTTAAATCTCCCACAACTTTGACTTTCTGTAAGTTGTGGGAGATTTTTCGTATCTATATTCCAAATATATACATCATAGTATTCCAAAAGGGAAGAAAAAGGAAATATTTTACCCTAAAACGTAAAAAACTCATCAAAAAGTTTGCATCCTATTGTTTTTTACTATATCTTTGCCCTCGCTAACAGGAACAAACGGCCTGCAAATATGCTTTCTATATCAACAGAAAAGATGGATTAGCAAAATGCTCCCCCGTCTGCCTCTATTAGCAAATATAGTAGAATTCTAATATATAAAGTAAAAAGTAAATTTAACAAATAGTATTAACTAAATTTAGATTAGAGATTATGAAAAAGATTATTGCAATGGCAGCTCTCGTGCTGTCTTCAGTAGGTGCTTTCGCACAGTATTCAGCAGGTGATTTCACTCTCCAGCCAAAAGTTGGTTTGAACTGCTCTTCTTTAACAGAAGACGACGCTGATTACAAAGCTGGTTTTGTAGGCGGTTTGGAATTGGAATACCACGTATCTCCATTAATTGGTATCAGCGGAGGTCTCCTCTACTCGATGCAAGGATGCAAGGCAAAGGATGTTGATGATTTCAAAATCAACTTAGATTACATTAATATCCCAATCTTGGCGAACTTCTACGTTGCAAAAGGTTTTGCTTTAAAGGCAGGTATCCAGCCAGCATTCAATGTAAGCAACAAGGTTAAGTATCAAGGTGTCAGCGTAGACTACGACAAGTATGCCCCAAAAGGAGCCAAGATCAAGACTTTTGACTTTGCCATCCCTGTTGGTGCTTCATACGAATACCAGAATTTCGTATTGGATGCACGTTACAACATTGGTGTAACAAAAGTTGCAGATATTGATGATGCTGGCTGCAACTCTGTTTTCCAACTTACCCTTGGCTACAAGTTCAGCCTCTAAGTCATAGATATTGAATATTTTGCAACTATTTCACATACATAGGAAGTTGCAAAATAAAAATACAATTGTCCCCCAATAGTATTCCGAAAAATACTATTGGGGGATTTCCTTTCCATGCCCAGTTAAGCGTGCTGTAAATAAAGTTACGCATGCAGCAAATGACTATTAAATGTGCATTAAATGATTCACAAGTTATTTCTATTTTTGCGCATCCTCCTTGATTTCCTCAATATAGGAAACATCATTCGAAGAAGAAGGAGTTGATGAACTGATTTCTTCTGCCTTCGTCCACTTCCGCTTATTATTAGCTATCTTGAATGCATTGATACATTCCACAACACCATAGATAAGCATGGTCCAGCCGATAATGAAGAGCGGTGCAGAGGCTATGGCTGAAGGTTTGATGACGGCAAGCAAACCAATCAGGAGAATGATGGAAGGAAATATCCAATAAACTATTCCCACACGTCCCAACTTGCGAGCCGTAGCAAGATTCATAAACTGCGTCAATGCGCCCATAATCAGAATGACAGAAAGAATGAACATCAGACTGTTGATGAACGTATTAGGCATCAGAGCCAAAATCAAACCCAGACAGAGACTGCCTATTCCCACAATAGGAAAATGAGGAGTCAACCCCGTGAGCTGCTTTCCATTAGCATCATAAACAACACCTACTTTACCAGAATTCCTCTTGGCACTGAAATAGGTAACGATGGAAATGACTCCCGAGAGGAAAAACAACACACCGATGGCTATGGTAATCCAAGTAACCGTCTGTTCACGATACTGAATGAGAAGTGCACCTACGATAATCGCACAGATTGCACGGAAAAATGAACTATGTATTACTTTCATATTTCTTTTTAGATTAATATTCGACAAACTATTAAAAAAAACTTCTACAAAAATACAAACTATCTTTGATAAATCCAACTTTTTTTGTAATTTTGTTGGCAAATTAAGGATATTATGACAAAATTGTATTTAGTTAGACATGGTGAGACTGTAGATAATGCAGCCCAGATTATGCAAGGACAAACACCAGGCAAGTTAAACGCCACCGGCATTGCCCAAGCTGAGGAAGTAGCTCGCAAGATGGTCAATGACCACATCGATGTATTCATATCCAGCGATCTCTACCGCAGCATCCAGACTTGTGAGATAATCGCCCTACCTCATTTTCAGGACGAGAAATCCATGCAACAAGCCATGATTACAACCCCACTGATACGGGAGCGCGACTGGGGCGATTTCACAGGTAAGTTCATCCCAAGTCTTCCCAAAAATCCGAAAGACTGGCCAGACAACATCGAATCTATCGAAAAGATGAAATCACGCGCACAGAATTTCCTCACCTGGCTCAAGGTGACCTATCCCGACAAAACTATTCTTGCCGTAGGACACGGCATTATCAACAAGGCTATTCAGAGCGTATATTTCAAACGCCCTATGAACGAGATAGAAAAGATGGGAAACGCAGAGGTAAGAGTTCTGATCTTATAATCTGCTTTTATTCCCCACCTTATTATATATATAGAAGAATCCAAACTATAGAATACCCAATATCCTATATGAAGAAGATTCTATATTCACACTTAACACTTAACATTTAACATTTAACATTTTAAAAACCCTCTCTTATGGCAAACAAAATCGCTTTAATTACAGGAGCTACCAGCGGTATCGGTGAAGCATGTGCACGCCGATTTGCCCAAGGCGGATACGACCTGATTCTTACAGGAAGAAACACAGGCAAGTTGGAAATCATCAAGAAAGAACTCGAAAATGCTTACGGCATTATGGTCCTTGCATTGGCTTTTGACGTCCGCAACCGTGAAGCTGCCCAGAAAGCCGTTGATTATATTCCTTCACACATGAAGAATATCGACGTGCTCATCAACAATGCCGGTCTGGCTCGTGGACTGGAACCTGAATACGAAGGAGACTTCGAGGATTGGGACCAAATGATAGACACCAACATCAAGGGACTTCTCACCATGACCCGCCTCATCGTGCCAGGAATGGTCAGCAGAAATCATGGACACATTATCAATATCGGAAGTGTTGCCGGTGATGCTGCTTACGCAGGAGGCAATGTTTATTGTGCCACCAAGGCTGCCGTCAAAGCAATTACAGACGGACTCCGTATCGACGTGGCTCACACCAAAGTGCGCGTCACCAATGTAAAACCAGGATTGGTGGAAACCAATTTCTCCAACATCCGCTTCCATGGCGACAACGCCCGTGCCGACAGAGTTTACGACGGAATCGTACCGCTCAATGGTGATGATGTGGCAGATGTGGCTTTCTATGCAGCCAGTGCTCCAGAACACGTCCAGATAGCTGAAGTACTTGTGCTGGCCACCCATCAGGCAAACGGCACTGTCATTCATCGCAACTAAGAAATCCTCGCAAACAGAAAACGATTGCGATAAAATAGAAAATCCTCGCTACGAACCCAACGATTCGTAACGAGGATTTTTATTGCTAAGACAATTTGCCTGAGAGCGTTTATTTGTCGAGTTTCTCCACCAATCCTGTCACATAACTGCAAAGGATTCCGATACCCTTCTCGTTTTCACCACCCTGCGGAATGATGATGTCTGCATAACGCTTGGTGGGTTCGATAAACTGCTCGTGCATAGGTTTCAGCACCTTCAGATATCTGTCCACAACCATCGAAACCGTACGGCCTCTGTCTATTGTATCGCGCTGGATATTGCGGATGAGTCGCTCGTCAGGGTCAGCATCCACGAAAACCTTCAGGTCCATCAGGTCACGCAGCTTCTTGTTGAGCAAGGTCATGATTCCCTCGATGATGATAACCGGCTTCGGTTCCACATGGATCGTCTCCTTCTCACGATTACATTTCAGATAACTGTAAGTAGGCTGTTCGATAGCAATTCCATTGCGCAAATCAGCCAACTGCTTATGGAGTAATTTCCAGTCGAAAGCATCAGGATGATCGAAGTTGATAGCATGTCGCTCCTCATCCGTCATTCCCGTCGTATCATTATAATAGGAATCCAGAGGAACCACAGCCACATAATGAGGAGGCAAAGCATCCACGATTTTCTTGACCACAGTTGTCTTGCCCGAACCGGTTCCTCCTGCAATACCGATAATCGTTATTTTATCTTTTTCCATAGATTCGTTAATATTAATTTATTGTACGCGTACCTTATTATATATATAGAATAAACCCAGAGATCTCATCAGAAATCAAAGAATATCATCAAACATTCTCTTGTAGAAATCTGCTTTTTTCTCAACTGCCAAAGGATAAGCCCGGCTGCTGCTTGGCATTCTATAGAGCCTCAACGTGCGATTCTCGAAAGAAAACTCCACGTATCCTCCCATGGCAGGAGTCTCAGTAATACCATAATGTTCAGAAAACACCTTGGTAGCCAACTGTCCTGCCGTCAGCACCGCTTTACATTCCGGCAAAGCTCGCAGCATTCCATCCAGATCAGACTGTTCCACAATTTTCAAATCCTTGTCAGAAGCCGTATTCTTGGTACGAATCACTTTCTGCGCCGTATCAAAGAGAGCAACTCCCTTTTCTCCAAGAAATTCCTTGATAGCCTCCAGCCTGTATTGCTTATGCTCTACATCCACGAAATGAAGTTTATCTCCGAAAAAGATAATTCCAAAGATGCGCCACATATCATTCTGGAAATTAGGATAATACCAGGGAATGCACCAGCGCTTGGGTGAAGGCGGGAAAGTACCGAGCATCAGGAGATGCGCATTCTTGGGCAACCAAGGTTCGAAAGGATGACTCTCTATCATCACTTCACTTCCTTGACCAGGTACATGACTACAGGCAGGTGGTCGCTGAAACCATTGAGCCATCTGCCACCAGCCTGAGTGCGCAGCGGAGCACCCTTGTACTGACCTTCCTGCTGGATAAGATAATCGCGGCGGAAAACCTGGTGAGCAAAATACTTCAATGTAGAGAAATCCTTATTCTTAGCATCCTTGTTGAGCAGATTTGGCGTAATCACTATCTGATCGAAGAGATTCCAGTTGCCATTATAGAATAAGGTGCCCTTACCCTGCTTGGCCAGAATATTATACCATGGATTGTACATATCGTTTGGTCCAACCTGACTGATCTCCGGTTTGGCACTCAACACCTCATGCATACTCTTATTGGTAGGATCATCATTCATATCGCCCATTACAAACACCTTCATATCCTTGTTGATGCGAAGCAGACTATCCTTGACAGCCTTGGTTTGGCGGGCACCCGACTCACGATAGAAAGAACCAGAGAAACGGCTTGGCCAGTGACAAACAATGACAGCCACATCCTCACCAGCCATTTCACCACGAACAGTGAGGAAACCACGAGTATAATAAGCACTGTCCTTCGCCTTCTCCTGAACATAAGGCACTAACTTTACATTCTTCACAGAGAAGAGAGAAGGATTGTAGAGGAAAGCACAATCGATGCCACGACGGTCTGGACCTTCAATATGACAGTATTTCATATTGCGAGCCTTCAGAGGAGCCTGCTCTATCAGGTCGTCCAGCACCTTATGATTTTCCACCTCAGCCAATCCGATGAACGCACAACCTACCTTAGGCAACTTATCCGTACCCATATCGGAAAGAGCCTTGGCCATGTTGCGCAACTTATTGGTATATTTCATTCCGTTCCATCCCTTGGCAGGAAGATATTCATAATCATTCTTGCCCTCATCATGGCAAGTATCGAAGAGATTCTCCTGATTATAAAAACCTACTGCATAGAGATTGAATCGTTTCTGCCCTTGAGCAAAAGCAGCCAGACTGACTATCAGGAAGGCCGCAAACATCAATACATTTTTCTTCATAAATTTATTTTTTTATTTAGATTATCAAAAATCTTAAGTTAGTAAATGTGCGAAAACTCGCTATTAGAATGCAAATATCGGCATTTTATTTGAAAAAACCGCATACTTAATCAAAATTTAAACGAAAAAACTTTTAATTTTAAAAAATATTTTGTTACTTTGCAGACATTATTAGTAATTAAACTATAAACTATGCAACAAAAGGTAAAATTAGCAATGCTTGCGCTCTGTTATGGTCCGCTGGCTTTTGCACAGAATGTTGAGCAAAAGGCTGCATCCAACCTGGACGAGAACGCATTCACATTCACCGAAGCACAGTTGGGTGAGGATGATGACATGTCTCAGAATGTAACCATCCTCAACTCTACCTCTAACGTTTATGCATCGGAGGCAGGATTCCTCTTCTCTCCTATGCGTTACCGTTATCGTAGCTTCAATCAAAAGTATAACGAGGTTTACATCAATGGAGCACCTGTCAACGACATGGAAAGCGGTCAGTTCCGTTTCTCCAATATCGGTGGCTTGAACCGTTTCTCCAGAAATGTAGATTTTGCTTTGCCTTTCGAAGGAAATAACTATTCTATGACAGGCATGGCTGGTAGCAACAACTACGACTTCCGTGCCGGAAGCATGCAAGTGGGTCAGTATGCCTCAGTTGCTGTTGCCAACAGAAATTACACACTTCGTGGTCTCTACACTTACAGCAGCGGTTTCAACGACCGTGGCTGGGCATTCAGTGCCGGTCTCACCTACCGATGGGCCAACCGTGGTTATGTGGAGGGTACTTTCTACAATGCTTTATCTTACTACATCGGTGTTCAGAAGAAGTGGAACAATGGTCACTCCCTGAGTATCTCTACCTGGGGCAACCCTACCGAGCGCTCTACCCAGGGTGCTTCTACCGACGAGGCTTACTGGCTCGCCAACGACCGTTACTACAACCCTTACTGGGGTTATCAGAACGGCCACAAGCGCAATTCGCGCGTTGTCAACGACTTCTCCCCTTCTGCTATCGCAACATGGGACTGGGACATCAATGATAAAATGAAACTCACAACTTCTGCATTTGCCAAGTACTCTATGTACAAGAGCACCAAGCTCAACTACAACAATGCAGAAAACCCACAGCCAGATTACTGGAAGAACATGCCAAGCAGCTACTATGACATCTGGAATCCTTCTTCTGTCAACAACAACCCTAATACATGGCAGAGCTGGAAGAACTCATACGATTTCTGGACAGCAAGCAAGGCTAACCGCCAGATTGACTGGGACCGCCTCTACTATGCTAACGAAAATGCAGCAAAGGCTGGCAATGAAACAATGTACTACATTCAGGCTAAGCATAATGACAACTTGAACCTCACCTTGTCATCTACGCTTACTGCAAAGGTAACCAAGAACTCCAAACTGGTGAGCGGCTTCATCTTTGCCAGCAACAGCAACCGCCACTACCAGACTTTGGAGGATATGCTTGGCGGCTCTCTCTTCCACAACATCAATAATTACGCTCTCGGAAAGTATCCAGCTACTGATCCAAGAGTTCAGTATGACTTAAACCGTCCTAACGCCCCAGTCAACGAAGGAGACAAATTCGGTTATGATTACAAGATTGAGGTGATGAAGGGCTTGCTCTGGACATCTTACACTGCAGAATTAGGCAGATTCCAGACTATGTTCAGCGCTAAATTGGGTCAGACCAATATGCGCCGTCATGGCTATATGCGCAATGGTATGGCTGCAGAAAACTCTTATGGCAACAGCGGAATCGCCAGAATGGGCGAAGGTGGTGCCAAGGGTAGCATCAGCTTCGACGCCGGTCGCGGTCATGCGTTCAAATTAGGTGTTGGCTACGAGTGGCAGCCACCTAAGGCTAACACTGCATTCGTATCTCCTGAGATCCAGAATGACTTCGTGAGAGATTTGCATGATGAGCATATCTTCAGCAGCGAGTTCGCTTACCAATACCAGAACTCATGGATGCACGCCAACGTGAATGCATACTATAGCCGTCTTGACCACGTTACGGAGTGGCAGAATTTCTATAGCGATATGGACAACTCGTTCGTATATTTCAGCCTTCCTGGCTTGCAGAAGGAATACTATGGTGTAGAATTGGGTCTCGACTTCAAACTCACATCTTTCCTCAACTTCAAGGCTATCGGTACTTTGAGCGACAACAGAATCCTCAAGGATATTGAGACTACACGTTCTGAGTCTGTCACAGGCGACTTGAATACTGAAATGACATATATTAAAGGTATGCGCGAGAGCGGAACTCCTCTCAACGTAGGAAGCCTTGGTTTGAGCTATCATGCAGGTGGCTGGTTCATCGACCTCAATGCCAACTACTATGACCGCATCTACCTGTCATACGCACCTATCTACCGCACCCAGTCTGAGTTGTCTCGTCTCAACGCATTCGACAACTTCGGCAACCTGATGCCAGGTTATACAGACCAGGCTAAGGGTCATGGTGGCTGGATGGTTGACGGCAGCATCGGCAAGAGCGTACGCTTGAAGCACGGCAGCTTAAACTTCAACTTGATGATTACCAACATCCTGAACAACCAGAAGATCGTATCTGGCGGTTATGAGCAGAGCCGAAGCGATTTCTCAGGTAATGGTGATAGCAGCAAGGAGCGCGTTTACAAGTTCTCCAAGAACCCTAAGAAGTATTACGTATTCGGGACAAACGGTATGTTCCAGGTTTCTTATAGATTCTAATAAAAAGGAAAGATATGAAAAAAATATTATTCATAGCAATGGCTTTTGCCAGTATGTTTTTTGCATCTTGCATGGGCGATGGTTATGCTGATCCTGATAATACGATTAAGGTGCCTGCGGCTCCTGTCGGTGACAATAATATCAAGGAGAAGAATGTCATCACAATTGCACAGCTGAAGGAAGACTACAACAGCCTCATTGCTAATAAGAGATATGAACAGATAGACAAGGACATCCAGATCAAGGGTTACATTACCGGTAATGATCTCGGTGGAAACCTTTACAACGAGGTTTGTCTGCAGGACGAGACGGGTGGTATCTTAGTTTGCATCAACAAGGGTGCTCTCTATGGCGAACTTCCTGTTGGTCAGCAGATTCTCATCAATCTGAAGGGTCTCTATATCGGTGGCTACGGTTCTCAGGCAGAATTGGGCGGTGTCTATACCAACACCACTACAGGTGCTCAGTCTATCGGTAAAGTTGACCGCTACGAGTGGAACAAGCATTTCAAGATTTTGGGTTCTCCAGATGCAACCAAGGCTGAAAGTATGGTTGAGGTGTTCGACAAGACCAAGATCAAGGATGCTGACTATCTGAAGTCTTGCTCTGGCAAGTTGATGCGCATTGAAAATGTACAGTTCTCTCAGGCTGACGGTAAGACCGTTTATGCCCCAGAGACAGAAAAGGACAAAACCAACTGCGTGAACCGCAACTTGACTGATGCAGAAACCAAAACACCTATCAGTGCTTCCAACCTCTTGGTTCGCACTTCAGCTTATGCCAAGTTTGCCAATGTCGCTTTGCCAAAGGATCCTGTCAACATTACAGGTATTTTCACCCGTTTCAACAATGTTTGGCAGATTCTGATCCGTACAAGCAATGATGTAGAGACTGCGCTGAATGTTACTGGTGGAACTAAGGAAGAACCTTACACCGTAACCAACGCTCTCAAACTCATCAATGCCGGTAAATATACAACAGATAAGGTTTATACTACCGGAATCATCTGTGAGGTTGGTAGCGTAGATACAGGCTCGTATGGTAATGCAACATATTCTATCTCTGAAGATGGAAAGGCTGTTGCCGGCAAGATGATCAAGGTATTCCGCGGCTTCAATCTCGACAACCAGAAATGGACAGAAGAGACAAAGGGCACCCTTGCCGTAGGAAAGAAGGTTGTCATCTGTGGAGCATTGACTATGTACAATGGCACTCCAGAAATTGACAGCGGAAACTACCTCATCTCTATCAAGTAATTCATCCATTAGAAATTTTTAAATAGAATAACAATATGAAAAAGATTATATATTCATTGTTTGTGTTGGCTATGGCAGCCTTTACTTTCAGCAGTTGCGAGGACGTTCCTGCTCCTTACGACATGCCTACTAAGCCAGAGACTCCAGAACTTTCAACAGATGGAACTGAAGCCAACCCATATACAGTAGCTGATGCAAAGATTGCTGCTACGGGTACTAATGTTTTCGTAAAGGCTTTCATCGTAGGTTATGTACCTGACAAGGCCCTGAATGAAGCTATCTTCAGCGATGCTGCAAGTGCAGAAAAAGCTCCAACAAACATCTTGATTGCTGCAAGTGCAGATGAGACCAACGTAACTAACTGTATGCCAATCCAGTTGCCAGCAGGTGCAATTCGTACTGCACTCAACCTCAAGGACAATCCTGGCAACTTGAAGCAAGAAGTGATTCTCTGCGGTAATATTGAGAACTACTTTGGTGCAACTGGTTTGAAGAGTGTTGCCTATGCTAAGATTGGAGCCAAGGAATTTGGCACAAAACCTGGCGGTTCAACCACTACTCCAGATACTCCTTCAACAGGTAAGGGTTCTGCAAGTGATCCATACACCGTAGCAGAAGCTATCGCAGCCATCAAGGCAGGCGCTCCTACCTACGAGGTTTACTTGACAGGTACTGTTTCTGAAATTGATTATTACAATGATCAATACAAGAGCCTTTCTTACTACATCTCTGACGATGGTAAGAGCAAGGACATGCAGGTTTATTCTGGTAAGGGTTTGAATGGTGCAGACTTCACATCTAAGGATGATTTGAAGGTTGGTCAAAAGGTAACTATCAAGGGTATTATCAAGGCATTCAATAAGAATGGTACCGATATCATGGAGGTTGACAAGAACAGCACTATCATCAAGATAGAAGGCGAAGGCACTGGCGGTGAGGTTACTCCAAAGCCAGATACTCCAGACACACCTTCTGCAGGCGAAGGAGTTTCAATCGATGGAACAACAGTAACATTGACAAACAGCAAAGCTACTGCTGGTGAGAGTGTAACATTGAATTTTGCTGATCAAGGATTTGAAAACGCTCAAGAAATAAAAACCGTCACTTTACCTGATGGTACAACTGTCACTTTTGATGCTAACGGAAATAAGAACACACCAAAATTTTACACTGCAACAAAGGGTGTTCGCGTATACGCAAATAGCATTCTTAAATTTGAAGGTATAAAGGATATTGCAAAAATCGTGATGCAATGCGATTCTTATAGCGGCACAAAATACGTTGGAAATGAAACAGCAACAATTACCTTCTCAGGTAAAACTGCAACTTACACCAACATTTTCACAGGAACAACTGGTGGTGGCGTCCAACTTCGTGTTCAAACTATAGAAATTTTCTACGCTAAGTAAATTCTATAAAAAATAATCCATATTTCCCCATTGCCTCGCATCAGGCAATGGGGATTTTGTTTACAATGTATGTAAATACTAACTAGGAAATAGAAGGTTCCTCCAGAAGTTCCTGCTATGCCCTTCAAGCGGTCCCTCGATGAACACGTGATGGGGAACTGGTGAACAAGAGACGAGCAACAAGGGATCACGAGGCGGGCAACGAGTGCCCAAACAGAGAACCGCAATTTGGGCAATATATCTGTAAAAATAAAAAAAAGAGTAAAAGAAAGAAAAACATCAGGAAATATTTGGCAGAAAGAAGAAAAAGTCGTAACTTTGCACCCTGTTAAGTGTAAAGGCTATAATGGGCATGCACCGAAAGGACATGAGATGATGCGAAGAACATCCCCATAACGTCTATTTTTAATAACCCAATAAAAATAAAAAAGAAAAATGAAAAAAGGTATTCATCCAGAGAACTATCGTCCTGTAGTATTCAAAGATATGTCTAATGGCGACATGTTCCTCTCTCAGTCAACATGCAAGACTAACGACACTGTTGAGTTCGAAGGCGAGACTTATCCAGTAGTAAAGATTGAAATCTCCAGCACTTCTCACCCATTCTATACAGGTAAGAGCAAGCTTGTTGATACTGCAGGTCGCGTTGACCGCTTCATGAACCGTTACGGTAAGTTGAAGAAGTAATATACCTTTTCATTTAAAGGATATATTATCGCAAGATACAAAAGTGCGTTCGAGCGTAGTTGCATATACGCTGGTACGCACTTTTTTCGGTTTTATACATTTCTACGAGAATGACTATTTTTATATTACAAATTATATTCTAACACGACTTTTATGAAACGAATCAAAATTTACCTTTTGATGCTTCTCGCTGCACTCACAGTAGGTAGCTGTGGAAGCGATCATGACGGTCCTGGCGGTGGAGTTGACAATGGCGAAACTGGCGGTGGCGGTGGAATTGTCAATACGAATAAAAACATCAATGTTGTAACCCCAGGAATGCCTGACGAAATCACACGTTTGGAATTTCCAAAGGTGAAAGGTGGAACAAGTAAAGTCATCGTTCACGAAACTGATCAATATGGTGTCAACTTCTGCACAGAATTTGATACCAGTAAGAAATCACAGCGATGGAGTTGCTATGCTGTCTATAAGAGTAACAACCTGAAAGGATGGAATAGACAGAACTGGAGGAATGGAACATCTTGGGAAGGTAAGACATGGAAAAGTGACCCTTTCCAGATAGATCCCCAAATTCCTGCCAATATGCAACCAAGTACTAAAGAATTCAGCTCTTCCAGTTTGCCAAGCGAAGGAATCACGTACTTCCAGAGAGGACATATCGTTGCTTCTGAAGACAGAATCTGCAGCAAGGATGTAAATGGACAGACTTTCTATATGACCAATATGCAGCCTCAGATAGGAGAGTTCAATGGTGGTATTTGGGCTGATATGGAAGCTAAAATCAGAAACTTCCTGACATACAACATGAGCACGCAAGCTGCGTATGCCAATGATACCATGTATGTCTGCAAAGGTGGAACCATTGACAAATCAGAGCAAATTTTGGGCTATACTAAAAATAGATTTATAGTTCCTAAATACTTCTTTGCAGCAGTCATGATCAAAAATAAATCCGGTCATAAAGCTATCGGATTCTGGTTTGAACACAAAAAAGATTATCCTAAAACAGAAAAACTGAGCGCACATATTGTCAATATTGCCAAGCTTGAAGAACTTACTGGTATCGACTTCTTCTGCAATCTTCCTGATGATGAAGAAAGACAGATCGAGAACGTGAATATCACACCATCCTATTTGCAAACCGTTTGGAAAATAACAAACTAAGTTCTCTGATACTTTACAACAATTCACTATACGAACAAGAGGATGCATCGGAACGATTCGTTTGATGCATCCTCTTAACTTTTCCTCCAACACAAGGTCTATCTTCTGCTATTAAAACGAGAAGACGTTCCCTTAATCGGACTCTGATAAGCAGCCTTACCAAATGATTTATGCTCAGTTACGCCTGCTCCACGAGTCTGAGCCTTGGCATGATTGGTATCGTTCAAGCGCTCAAAATCAAAATAGATAACATCGCCCTTAACGCTTCCCGTGCCTATCATATAACCGAAGAAAGTATCATAGCCTTTCTTGTCTTCATACCCTAAATGGAAACCAACCTGAGAAGAACCATAGTCTAACACAAAGGTTGCCCCACTATTTTTGTACTTGATATAGATATCTCCATTATCCTCTATGTACCAGGAGAAATCCAAGGTCTGGCTCTTATCTTCAATGACATTTCCTTGAGAATCCAAGAGATAATCAGTCTCCACACCCTCTCCACTATAAGATTTTGAATTCTGATTATATTGGAAGAACTTCATGGTCGTATAATAAACATCTGTGCTACGCGATTCACCATCCTCATTGATATAAGAATAATCCATCTCGCCACCCCATTCTCCACAGAGAGTCTGGGCCATCGCCGTACGTTCATCACCGCCCTGGTTGTTCCCATTACCACCCTGATTCCAATAATCATTATTCCAGTGCCAGTCACCATAGTTATTGCTCCAGCCGTATGGATCGTGCCAATAACCATCATACCAAGGATCATCGTCACAACTGACAAATGTCATGGATGCTACTGTTATCGCAGCCAACATCAACAAAGATTTTATATATTTCATATCTCGTCCCTTTCTTTTTAATCTGTTCCCTGAGGAAACAGCAAGTCTCTTTACTTATTCTTATAATTGACCACTCTTCTCAGATATTTCAGAGAATCAGAATCTGAGGAAGAAGCACGGGTATCATCGAAAGTTCCCTGATGAGGCTTAGCCCAACCATATCCCCAGGAATCATACCAATCATCACTATCATACCAGTCATAATTCCATCCGTTAGGAGAAGCCGTCTTCACCAATCTGAAATCCGCGCTGCTATTTCCACATTCAACCGTACCATAGAAATAATCATCATCCAAAGAATAGTTATAAATCGTAGCATACGAGTTTTCCTCTATGAAGTGAATTTTGATGACACCATTACTCACCGCCCACTCTATATGATTAGCAACGTAATTCCAAGGAGCATTGCTGTATCGGTCTATCCAATACCCCTTTCCGTGGTCGGAATAAGAGTTGCTTGGTATAAACGTTATCTCAGAAGTGGTAGAAGCATAATAATGATCACCATACTTCAATCCAATATCCATATAGCCTTTCCAAGTGCCATATAAAGTATCGCCAATGTCAGCGTCCTCATCGCAAGATGTGAAACTGAGGCTCATCAAAGCCACGATAGCCATCGTCAAGAGAGTCTTTAAATTTTTCATATCTATATAAGTCTTTAAATTACATTTCTTTGTTTATTTGCTGCAAAGATACGCCAAATAATCATACCAACAAAGGGTTTTTAGGAAAAAAACAGGGAGAAATCCCTATGATGTAATGGAATATCCCTAAACAATTTGGAAATTACAAGTTTTTTGTTTATCTTTGCAGAAGATAAGCTGCATCTCAGCAAAATATTCAAGCAAGCTTGATATTCTGCATTCGGTTTGCATTATCTTTGCCAAAAATATTAACTTAAGAATATGACCAGAAGACTCATACACATTATTATATTGGGGCTATTATCAATATCCGGATATTGCGGAACACCCTATTGTGACATCAGAAAGTTCTCTATTCTGGATGGACTTGCTGCCAACAACATATCAGACTTATGTCAGGGAGCAGACAACATGATGTGGTTTGCTACCTATAATGGTCTGTCATATTATGACGGCTATACTTTCCACACCTTCCGCGACTTACCTGATAACCAAGATATCCTCAGTACGAACCGTATTCGCAATATCTTCCCTTGCACCAACTATGACCTTTGGTGTGTTACATACGACCGTCGCCTCTACGTATATGATACCCGTTTGTGCGACTTTGTAAACATAGAGGATCAAATCAACGAGAAGTTCAACATCCATCTTTATGCCGATAAAGTTTACCCCCTAAGTCCAAAAGCAAGTTGGATAACTACAGCTGACCACAAATACGCAATCAGAATTTCAGAAAAAGAATTTACAGACGACAATCCAAAACTCATCATGGGAGGAACTAAAAGCCTGCCAAGTGGAAATATCTGGTATATTACCGCCGACAAAAAGGGGCGTGAATGGATTTTTACAGACAAGGGTACTCACATCTATGGTACCAAATTCACCACTCCAATTCCATTTAAATGGTTCCGACAGGTAGGCAACACCATTTACCTGGCTACAACAGATGGCAGAGTTGCCGTCTTTGATGAAACCAGAAACCATATCTCCATGATTCCGATGCCGGAAGGAGTCACAAAAATCAATGAATTAAAAAATACAGGCTATCAACTCCTGATAGCCACCAATATCGGTGTAGTAGTCTATAATCCACGTACATTCAAATCTGAAGTTGTAAGTGTTCAGAACCCTAACCAGCCTGTAGCAGAAGTCAAGAAGATATACGTAGATAGCAAAGACCAGCTATGGGCATTTACTGACGGTATGGGTGTAACCATCATCAATCCGAATACATTGGAAAAGAAATGGTTGTTTGCAGACCAGGAAAATCCTGCTTTGCGTACTGTCAGTGAAAAATATTTCATCATGGAAGATGAACACAATACGCTATGGATGATACCTAATGGAGGTACATTCAGCTACTATGACAGAGCAAAAAAAGAATTAGTCCCTTATGTTTTGCAAAGCAACTCTCAAGGCAATGCAAGTATTCCAAGAATCACTAAATACGTAATTTCAGACCAAAAAATTCTTTGGGCAACGGGTATTCATGACCTTACACAAATCAACTTCAAATATCATGAATATACGCTGAGCCAAGTTGAAAATACAGAAAGCGAAGTACGCGCCGTCACACTTGACCATAATCGTAACTATTGGGATGGATTTATCTCTGGATATTTAAAGATTAGCAATGACCAGCATCAGAAGCTTGGCTACATCACCCCAAGTGGTCAATTATCACAAACACCAGTCCAGTTCTCCACCTGTGGCATCTATGCACTCTACGAAGACAGTCAGGAATACATGTGGATAGGAACAAAGGGAGACGGGCTCTATCTTTTGAAAGACGGAGAATTGCAGCATTTCACCCATAATCCGGCAGACCCATACTCTCTGCCTAATGATAGAATCTATGATATTGTAAGCGATAGACAAAACAGAATCTGGATTGCGACTTGTGGAGGATTGGCTATTGCAGAAAGAGTAAACGGCACCTATCGCTTCATTTCAAACAGAAATAAGCTCAACTGGTTCAAGAATGGGCTCTGCCAAAGATTACGCCGAATTACATGTACCAACAAAGGTACCATATTAGTAGCAACAACCGACGGACTTGTTACATTCTCCGACGAAATCAAGGATTATTCCAAGATTAAATTCTATCATTCTAATCATATTATAGGTGATACAGCTTCCCTCATGGCAAGCGATGTCAACTATACATTGGTTCGTTCTAACGGAGATACTTATATCTCTACATTAGGTGGTTGTCTGCAAATTACAACCAGTAAATCATTATTAGAAAATAATATAAGAGTCGAATTCGTCAAGAATATCAACCAGGACGAAGGTATCGTACAGAGTATGATAGAAGATAATGCAGGAAATATCTGGATTATCAGGGAATCCAGTGTCGATAAATTCAATCCAAACACAGGAAAAATAGATGTTTTTGGACCAAACGATTTTGATTTCCACATGACGTTTACAGAATGCCGCCCTTTCCATGATCCTTCAACGGACAAGATTACACTCGGTACCCCTATGGGGAGCATAACCTTTGATCCGAAGGTACTCAATAAGACTACCTATCAACCGAAAATACTGTTTACCTCTCTGCACTTCAACGGAGAGGCTCATACCATTCCTATCCTGCATAGGTCAAATATAGTCATTCCTTCTGACAAGAGAAATCTGACCATAACCTTTGCAGCACTTGACTATACCAGAAAGTATCAGACATACTATGCATATCGTCTGGAAGGTCATACACCAGAAGGCGTATGGATTCCATTAGGAAGTCAAAATATGATTGGTTTCAACCGCATTCCTCATGGTAAATACATCCTCAAGGTAAAAGCCACCAATACACATGGCGTCTGGAGTAAATATATCGCAGAACTCCCGATAGAAATCGAACCCACTTTCTGGGAGAGCATATTGGGAAAAGTCATTCTTTTCATATTGTTCATCTTAGGTCTTGGCTTAGTATTCTATATGTATAACAACCGACAAATACAAAAACTCAGCCATGACATGAGTGTACTGAAGAACCATTTCTTCAGCAATGCTTCACACAAATTGAGAACCCCTCTCTCTCTGATAGGCGGTCCAATAACAGAAGTGCTGGAAAATGAAGAAGGACTCTCAGAAGAAGGCAGAAACCTCTTGACTTTGGTTCAGAGGAATGCCAGAGAGACGTACCAGATGGTCAACCAAATGCTGAAGTTTGACAACAATAGCAATTTCTATGAAGATGGAGGTCTTGACAAAGATTCTCATGTAATCCAAGGAAATGGAGAGATAGAAGACTCAAATGCCAAGAACTACATAGAAGATGTAGCTTTAGACTCTGCAGAAGAATTTGAAAAGGGAGAAAAAGATATCACCATACTCGTGGTAGAAGACAATGCGGACCTACGCACCTTCCTGGATACAATTCTGAGAAAGGACTACAATGTATTACTTGCAGAAAATGGAAAGAGAGGTCTTGAAATGGCACGCAAATTTGTACCAGACTTCATCTTAACTGATGTTACCATGCCTATCATGGATGGAATCACCATGATACATTACATCAAACAAGACAGCAATATCTCCCATATTCCAATCATCATACTCTCTGCCAAGGCCAGCCTGGAAGACCACCTCAAGGGATTTGAAGAAGGAATCGATGGTTATCTGACCAAACCATTCTCTGCCACTTACCTGAAAGGCAGAATTGAAGCGGCGATCAACTATCGCAAGAGTCTGCAACAAGAATTGCTCAGAAATATTCATTTTGAAGACGAAACGCAAACGAGTCATAACACGACTGTTCAAAACAAAGCAGAGGAGCCTCAACGTATTACGATTGGCGAATCTACCATTAGCATACAGGATCATACCATCAAGAAAGTGCTGAAGTTTGTCTTGGAAAACATTTCTGATCCAGACATGAAGATAGACGATATTGCACAGGCCATGGGCATGAGTCGCAGTGTACTCTATGGAAAAATCAAAAATGCGGTAGGATTGACTCCTATTGATTTCGTCCGCCACATCAAAATTATGAAAGCCATCGAGATGTTACGGGATACTGATGAAACGCTGACCAGCATTGCATTCGCTGTAGGCTTCAGTGATCCGAAATATTTTTCTAAGGTGTTTAAGAAAGAAATGGGTATAATTCCAAGCGAATATAGGGAGAAAAACAAATAAAAACAGTTTGATATACCCTAAAAAACAAAAAATACACCATAAAAAAAGAAATTTATTATACTTTTGCATCAGTTCTTAGAAAAGTTAAATGATAGATTTTTTGTGAACTTCTTAAGATACAAGTAGTTATCCATACAGAAGTTCAAAAAACCCAGGGTTTGTGAAAATCCTGGGTCTTTTTATTTTCTAAGTTATTACTTTTTTAGAAAAATTATCAGTCATAATTTACTCTTCTAAAAGAAAAATAGTATCTTTGCACTCTAAAAGAAGAAATAAGAATAAAATATATAGATACAAACAAAAATGAGAACTGTTTACGAATTCTCTGTCAAGGACAGAAAGGGAAAGGATGTTTCCCTCAAAGAGTATGCTAATGAAGTATTACTCATCGTCAACACAGCCACAAAATGTGGTTTTACTCCACAGTATGAAGAACTGGAGAAATTATATGAGACCTATCACTCTCAGGGTTTTGAAGTCTTAGACTTCCCTTGCAACCAGTTTGGTCAACAAGCTCCAGGAACAGACGAAAGCATCCACCAATTCTGTAAACTTACATACGGTACAGAATTTTCTCGTTTCAAAAAGATAAAGGTAAATGGCGATGACGCTGCTCCTCTTTACAAATTCCTGAAGGAAAGCAAAGGATTTGCTGGTTGGGATGAATCTCATCCTCTCTATCCAGTGCTCGACAAAATGCTCAGCGAAGCTGATCCTAACTACAAAGAGAGTAATGACATCAAATGGAATTTTACTAAATTCCTGATTAACAAAAAAGGTCAGGTTGTAGCTCGTTTTGAGCCTACCACTAACTTTGAAGTAATTGCCAAGGCTATTGAAGAATGGCTGAGCAAATAACAGAAGTCTATCGCATTGATTGAAAGAATCACGGCTATATAAACAATAAAAAACGAGAATGCTTGTAGCATTCTCGTTTTTTTACCGACACTCTAACTAATGCGGTGCTTAGCCTTGACTTTTGGATAGCTGCTGTATCAGTTCTGCCGTCAGTCCCGTTATTTCCATCACAGTCGCTTCATCCATGCCCTTTGTCAGCATCTTCTTGGCAATCTCAAGGCTTTTCTTTTCCATTCCTTTCTTCATTCCCTTTTCCATTCCTTCAGCAATACCTTCACGCTTGGCGGTGTCTACGGAATTCTTGATGTCGCGATACGCTATCTTGCTGGCCTCGTACTCTCTCAATTCCTGCGGAGTAAACTTGGCAATCTCGGCTTCCTCGAAGAGGCGGTCGAAGACCTTGTCGCATAACTCCTTAGGGCGCTGGGTAAGCTTGTAGAGATTCTTCAGCGCATAGAGCCACTTGTCGTAAAGCGTCTCCAGTTCCGCCAGCGATTTGTTAAACTTGGCTATTTCTACATAGATGAACTCCAGCTTGTCGTAGAATACTTTATGAGTGGCGGTATCGCACAACTGCACACTATGGCGGATTTTTTCCTTTTCGAAGGCTTCCTCGTTCATGTCGAAGTTGAGCAGGGCAACGGTATATACATTGTTGAGTTTGAAATCCCAATCCTTCCCCTTTGGTGCCTGCTCACGGATTGGGAATGTGGAATAGAACAGGGAACGGTCCTTGAAATATGCCTGATAGGCATTCTGCATTTCTACGATGAACTTCTCGCCGTTTTCGCCCTCGCAATATACATCAAAGATGGCTCTGCGGTCGGTATAGACATCTCCCACATGCTCAGGGTTCAGATATGATACATCCTTCACAACCTGTTTGCCATCAAACAAGCTGTTGAGAAAACAAATCAGCAAATCCTTGTTCATTGCTGTTCCAAAAATTCGCTTGAAGCCGAAGTCGGTCAGCAAGCTGATATATCTTTCTTCTACCTGTCTCATACGCATTTCATTTTATTCCTTTGCAGGGATACGTTTTGATTTCTTTGTCTTGATACGTTTTATACTTTTGCAAAGATACTCTGAAATTTAGTAACTTCCAAATTTTTAGGCTGTTTTTTAGCTAAAATGAGTAAGGTTTTCAATATGAATAGCCGCTGGTGAAAAGCTATGAGAAGTGAAAGTCGCTACAAGAGGTATTTTCTCCCTGCCCACGCAAGAATTTTTCCGTGGGCAGGGAAAAATAAAAGTGGGTAGAGGGACAAAAAAACATATTAAATAGCAGTTGCTTTGCGTCACCTGAATCATATTGATAAAAAAGAAGAGGGTGTGTCATAAGTCTGTGACACACCCTCGTTCTTTTTCTATTTAGATATATATTTCCGACCATTGCTGATGACAAGACCATGATAGCTACCATCCACACGCAGTCCGTTCATATTGTATATCGCAGCTTTCGCAGGCTGCGGCTTTGACGTAACTACTGCACTGATGCCAGTGAGCACTTTCTGTGTGATATCCTCGAAACGGCCATTCTTCTTCTCCTTATGCTCATTCTCTGGAGCTTGATAGAAGCGATAATAGATATCGCGAGACACATTCAAGATATCCTCTGTCTGCGTTTCCTGATCACCATAGCTGAAGATGATATTGGTTCCATAAGGCAAAGAAATATGATAGAAGAGTTTGCCACCTATCATCCTGGTATCGGTCAGTTGATTGCCTGGCCATCCTCCGTTGTTTCCTTCACCCCAAGCAAAGAGGTAAGGCACACGATCCTCGTCGCAAGTCACATAGATGTTCATCTTGTCAGAAGGAGCCTCGCCACCACCCCATTGCTCAACAAGCCATGTGGCCTTTTGGCGCATATAGTTCTTAAAAACGGCAGCCTTGGCCAGTTCATCTTGGTTCTTGGCGACATTGCTGCTATTCTTCCAACATAGATAGTCGTTAGCTGCAGCATCGGAAATCTTTGCCGCCACACCATCAATATAAGCGTTCATCTCTGCATATTGATTGGCATAAAACTCCTGCCATACCTCCTTCACCTTGTCGCGGAAGTGCTTAAAATTCCAGGCACGATCAATGATAAACTGCTCAAACTTATCTCCCTGGAAGATAAAATGACGGAAATTGGTTTCATTATAAGCATTACCAAAGTCCCATACAGGGCCAAAAGTCCACTTGGTATCTGCACCTTTTTGCTTGTAGAGATAGCAACTGCCATGAAATCCCTCCTCATCTTGCAACAGCTCACGCACGATATACACCTTTGCCAAAGACTCGATGTCTACATACTTTTCCCATTCCGTATCGTTTTCATTATTGCTACAGATAGCCTTGGCGATGGCATTCCACTGTGTCTGCAAATAGTTCTCTTGCTCTGCGGAGAGCGCCTCTGGGGTATGATAAGTAAGCACCATGTTCTGGCTGCCCAACTTCACATTGATATGAGGATCTGTATCATAATTGTCTATCTCCACGAGCCATCCGCCCGTGATAGCCTCAGGATCAGTCGCCTTGTCAGCCTGCTCTACGATGTTAACTCGTTTTTTATCAACCCGTATCTTTTCGGTTACGAAATACAAGCCCTGATATTTTCCATTGAGCACCAATTCAACAGGTTGTGAATCTGTGGTATAAGGCAAGCCCACACGACGGCTCAATTCATAGCCTACCAGATTGCGGAGAAAACCCAAATCATCATCGGCACCAGCCATGAGCAAGAAGTGCTTGCTCTTCACCATACCCACAGGGCTCACCTTACTATCAAACTTCAAGCGATAAGGTTTCTTGTCAAACCCTTCCCACGTCCAGTTACCACGTCCTTTAATTATCAAGGTTTCTGGTTTATCTGCAGAAGCCATATTCTCATATCCCTCCAATCCCAAGGCATCAATATAGGCCGTGGCTGACACATAAGTTTCTTTGGAAGTGATAGGCTGTGCATCCTGAGTGTTAACATACATGACGGGTAAAGTCCCCGATGGTTTCAAAGCTGATGTCATGGTTGGATCTGTTGCGGCATGGACAGCAGACAGACTGCCCAAGTTGCACATCACAACGAGCAGCAACAATAGTAACTTTTCTTTACTAAACATAAAATATAAGTCTAATGATTCAAAATTTCAAGTTATAACAAGTTATTAGAAGCAGAAAGAGAAGGCGCATCATTGCCTGATGAAGTTGCGCCTTCTCTCACATATATATATTGAAAAATCAGCATAAGCACACTTACGCCTTGGCCTACATCTCTACCTGTGGCACATCCTTGAGGAATTTTTCTATTTCTTCATCGCTGACAGAATAGTTTTGCAAGTCACCATTGATATAACTGTCGTATGAAGGCATATCAATAAGACCATGTCCTGAAAGACAGAAGAGAATAACCTTCTTCTCGCCTTTCTCCTTAGCCTTGAGCGCCTCGCGAATAGTAGCAGCAATCGCATGACAGCTCTCTGGCGCAGGAATGATACCCTCGGTACGAGCAAAGAGCATACCAGACTTGAATGACTCCAACTGTGGAATATCTACACCATGCATATATCCGTCCTTAATCAACTGAGAAATAATCATACCGGCACCATGATAACGCAAACCGCCAGCATGGATATTCGCAGGCTTGAAATCATGACCCAAGGTGTACATTGGAAGCAATGGTGTATAACCAGCCTCATCACCAAAGTCGTATTCAAACTTACCACGAGTCAACTTAGGGCAGCTTTCAGGTTCTGCTGCAATAAATTCAGTATTCTTTCCATCCTTAATCTTATGACGCATGAAAGGGAAGGCGATTCCACCAAAGTTACTACCACCACCAAAACAAGCTATCACAGTATCAGGATACTCACCAGCCATAGCCATCTGCTTTTCTGCCTCCAGACCAATGACTGTCTGATGAAGAGCCACGTGATTTAACACAGAACCCAAAGTATATTTACAACCAGGAGTTGTTGTAGCCAACTCTACAGCCTCACTGATGGCAGTACCTAATGAACCTGGATGATGAGGATCACGGGTAATGATGTTTTTACCAGCTCTTGTACTCATAGAAGGAGAACCCTCTACTGTAGCACCAAAGGTACGCATAATACTGGAACGATATGGTTTTTGCTGCATGGTAATCTTTACCTGATAAACAGCCGCTTCCAATCCATAGAGTTTGGCAGCATAAGACAAAGCAGCACCCCACTGACCAGCACCCGTTTCTGTTGTGACATTCGTATCACCCTCTTGCTTACAATAGTAGCACTGAGGAAGAGCAGAATTAATCTTATGTGAACCTAAAGGGTTGGTACTCTCATTTTTGAAATAGATATGAGCAGGAGTACCTAAAGCCTCTTCCAAAGCATAAGCACGAACCAGAGGAGTAGAACGATAGAAAGTATATTTTTCCAATACGTCTTCAGGAATATCTATCCACGCATGCTCCTGATCCAATTCCTGCTTGGAACATTCCTTATTAAATATATGTGAAAGATCATCAGCATTGAGAGGCTGGTGAGTCTGAGGATTCAATGGAGGCAATGGCTTATTAGGCATATCTGCCTGAATATTATACCACTGTGTTGGGAGTTCACTCTCCTGCAAAATAAATTTCTTCTGTCTCATGTGATATCATTTTTATATTAATTATTATGTCTTTTCTTACATTTTGTTAATAGATAAATTCATTTTGCGACAAAATTACAAAAAACATTTGAGATAAAAGAAAAAACGGCAATATTTTTGCTTTTTATCTGAAAAATATCGTAAAACGGCAGAAAATCAGTTAAAACAAGAGGCGTTGTGAAACGCTATTCATCATCTTTTACTTATACAAAAAACTACAAAATTCATACAAACGATAAATTTATGCCCCGTTTATTGCTCAATATCATTCAATATAGATACAGCTTGCTCTACACTCCTGATACCAGAAATACGCAAGTAGCGCTTGTTGCTTTTCTCTTTCAAGTTGCACATCCTCACATGTTTGGTTACATAATCCAACACCTTAGAGAACATGACACTCCTGTAAAAAGGACTCTGCACATTGCTCACAAACTGTAATTGAAGAACATTTTGCTTCAGCATCATCTTCTCGCATCCCATACGCTTGCCCAATCTACGCAGGGTAACCACATGCATCAGTTCTTCGGCCTCATGAGGCACTGGACCGAAACGATCTATCAATCGCTTTTTATAAGCAGCCAGATCATCATCATTCTCTATACAATCCAATTCCCGATATAAAAGCATTCGTTCACTACTACCAGGAACATACGAATCAGGGAAATATATCTCCAAGTCGCTCTCCACAGAACAGTCATCTACAAAGTCGTCACCCGTGAGCACCTTACTTTGATCCAAGTCTTCCTGATACAAATCATTGAATTCTTCATTCTTCAACTCGGTCACAGCCTGCGACAAGATCTTCTGATAGGTTTCATATCCCAAATCTTCCATGAAACCACTCTGTTCAGAACCCAACAAGTTACCTGCTCCACGAATATCTAAATCCTGCATGGCAAGATTAAATCCACTTCCCAAGTCACTGAAAGTTTCCAACGCCTCCAAACGTCTCCGAGCCTCAATTGTCAGTACGCTTTTAGGGGGTGCCAACAAATAGCAAAACGCCTTTTTGTTACTTCTGCCAACTCGTCCTCTCATCTGGTGCAGATCACTTAAGCCGAAATGATGCGCATCATTGATAATGATCGTATTGGCATTGGAAATATCGATACCATTTTCCACAATGGTTGTAGAAAGCAGCACATCATAGTCATAGTTGATAAAGCCCATGATAATCTTTTCCAACTCCTCAGGCTTCATCTGACCATGTCCGATGACAACTCGACAATCAGGTACATGTTTCTCTATCAGGAGTTTAATCTCCTGAAGTTTGGAAATCCGATCATTGACAAAATACACCTGTCCATTACGACTCATTTCAAAATTGATGGCATCAGCAATCACTTCTGAAGAAAAACTGGTCAGCTCCGTATGGATCGGATAACGGTTAGGTGGCGGTGTACGCATGATACTCATATCTCTTGCTCCCATCAGCGAGAACTGGAGGGTACGAGGAATAGGCGTAGCACTCATGGTCAGCGTATCCACGTTGACCTTCATCTGGCGCAGTTTCTCCTTTGTACCTACTCCAAACTTCTGTTCCTCATCAATAATGAGCAAACCTAAATCTTTCCATACAACCGATTTGGAAATCAATTTATGCGTACCTATCAAAATGTCTATTTTACCATCCTTTAAGTCAGCCAAAATCTGTCGGGTTTCCTTTGCAGATCGGGCACGGCTCAAATATTCTACCCTCACAGGCATTCCCTCAAGACGCGACTTGAATGTCTGATAATGCTGAAATGCCAAAACGGTAGTAGGAACCAGTACTGCCACCTGTTTACTGTCACAAGCAGCTTTAAAGGCCGCACGAATGGCTACCTCCGTTTTTCCGAAGCCAACATCTCCACACACCAGTCTGTCCATAGGACGGGAACTTTCCATATCAGCCTTCACCTCCATGGTAGCCTTATTCTGGTCAGGCGTATCTTCATAGAGGAAAGAAGCTTCCAACTCATGTTGCAAATATCCATCCAGACTAAAAGCATAGCCCTTTTCATGACGACGCTTAGCATACAACTTAATCAGGTCGCGTGCTATATCCTTGATACGCTTCTTTGCCTTTTCCTTCATCCTATCCCAGGCACCAGTACCTAAGGTAGAAAGACGAGGAGGTTCACCGGTATCGGCACTTCTATATTTGCTGATTTTGTAGAGCGAATGGATAGAAACATCCACTTTATCGTTATTCTTATAGACGATGCGTATCATTTCCTGATAGCTTTCACCAGTAGGAACACGAACCAAGCCGCCAAACTTACCGATTCCAAAATCCACATGTACGATAAAGTCGCCCGGTTCCATTTCCTGCAACTCCTTCATCGTAAGCGCCATTTTACCAGCACGAGCAGAATCAGAACGCAAGTTGTATTTATGAAAACGGTCAAAAATCTGATGATCTGTAAAGAAACAGCATTTTTTGTCAGAATCCACAAACCCTTCGTGAATGGTTTTATCTACAGGAACAAAAGAAATCTGATAACGTTGCAAATCTTCACTATCAAAAATATCCTTCAATCTTTGCTGCTGTTTCTGACTGTCAGCTAAAATATATAAAGTATATTTCTGAAGGAGATAATCCTCAAGAGTTTTAGCCAACAATTCAAAATTCTTATGGAATAAAGGTTGTGGCTGGATATTAAAATGAATGCAAGCAGAAGACTTACCTTCTCCCTCCAAAGCATTTGGATTTTTATCCACATGCCCCATTTCTATGCGCACTCTTTCCGCCAATCCCTCTTTCAACTGAGTCGTAGTACAGAGATTCAACTCTTTCTTCATCCGCTGTCTGATTTGCTCAGCCTCCATTTCTGTAGCCCCTTCCAGCTGTTCTGCCAAACTTTGAGCTGAGAAACCATCATGATAAATCTGTTCGATACGATCATGAAGAAAGACGAAATCCTTCATGGCAACAATTGTATCCTCACCCAAAAAAGAAAATATCGGTTGTTTTTCACTTTCAAGAGAAGATAATTCAGGCACAATCTCTATACATTCCCTCTTAACTTTCGACAACTGACTTTCCACATCAAAGGTACGGATGGAATCGATCTCATCTCCGAAGAAATCTATACGAAAAGGAAATTCACAACTATAAGAATATACATCCAGAATACTACCACGGACAGCAAATTGTCCTGGTTCATAAACATAATCAGTCTCCTCAAAGCCAAAATCTCTCAGCGTATGCACAATATTGCTCAAGGCAATCTCTTGAGAAACAGAAAGTTTAAGTATGCGCTCATCCAGTTTCTTTTTGGTAACAACCAATTCTGCCAAGGCATCAGGATAAGAAACTATAAATAAATTTCTATTTTGCGATAAACGAGCCAAGACTTCCGTTCGAAGAATTTCATTGGCAGCATCTTTTTGCCCATACTTGATAGCACGACGATAGCTGGAAGGAAAGAAAAACACATTTTCCTGTCCCATCATTTGTGTCAGGTCGTGATAAAAATAGCCAGCCTCATCAGCATCATCCAAAACAAAAAGTACGGTTTGTCCTAATTGCTGATATACAGACGCAAAAAAGATTGGTGCAGAAGAACACACCAATCCCTTAAGGGAAATCATTTTAACCTGTTTTTTCCCCAATAAATCCAAAAGGGCCTTCGTCTGTGACGAATGCCCGTAAATATTTTCAATCTCTTGTATGGTCACGCTTTTTAGTTTTTCTTAGGATACTTCTTAAACCAGCCATCCAAACGAAGGCGCATTACACCAAAGAAAGCCTCTCCAAAGATACCTCCATTCATCTTGCTCACACCCTCGCGACGGTTGACGAAGATAACAGGTACCTCTTTGATCTTAAATCCTATCTTATGAGAAGTGAACTTCATCTCGATTTGGAAAGCATATCCTTTGAAACGAATTTTATCCAATTCGATGGTTTCCAACACCTTGCGACGATAGCAAACGAATCCTGCCGTTGTATCGTGCACCTTGAATCCTGTAACCAGACGAACATACTTGGATGCGAAATAACTCATAAGGACACGACCGATAGGCCAATTAACCACATTGACGCCCGAAACATAACGAGAACCTACTGCAACATCATATCCTTCATCATGAGTAGCAGCATAAAGACGTGGCAAATCATTAGGATCATGACTAAAGTCAGCATCCATTTCAAAGATAAAATCATATCCCTGTTGGAGCGCCCACTTAAAGCCTGTGATATAAGCAGTGCCTAAACCTAATTTACCAGAACGCTCCAAGATATGAAGACGTCCATTAAACTCACCCGCCATCAGATTCTTGACAATAGCAGCCGTACCATCAGGACTTCCATCGTCAATCACAAGAATATCAAATTGCTTTTCGAGCCCAAAGACTGCCCGAATGATCTTCTCTATGTTTTCCTTCTCATTATAAGTAGGAATGATTACTATGCTATCGCTCTTCATAATAGTTTTTATTAATCAAGTACCAATAATTCTTATAGTTAAATATGATATGCAAAGATACGACTTTTATCACAATTCCACTATATTTTTGATTATTTTTTCATTTATTGGTCAGGATTTTCTACAAAACCCTGATATTCCTTGTCTAAACCATTCATAATTGCCTCATAACTCTCCGTCATCTGATGCTTAATATTGTCAGCACCTCTGCCTATAGGAGCTATTGGCTTATGTATAGTCAACTTCAACGGATGCCAAAACACCCAAAAAATATCTTTCATACGCGGCTTCACCTGAAAACTTCCATTGATGGTAAGAGGACAAACCGGCAACTGCAGTTCGTCTGCCAACATAAAAGCACCTCGACGGAAAACACCCATATGACCGGTAAAAGTTCTGGCACCTTCAGGGAACACCACTAATGACATTCCCTCCTTGAGTTCTTCACGAGCCTTGTCATAGGAAGCACGGATTTTGGAAGGTCCGCTCTTATCTACGAAGATATGATGAGCATACTCGCAAGCCACTCCTACCAAAGGAATCTTACGAAGACCTTTCTTCATCATCCACTTGAAATTACGTCCCAAAAAACCATATATCAGGAAAATATCAAAGGCTCCCTGATGATTGGCTACAAAAACATAGCTCTGCTTTTTCTCCAAATTTTCACGTCCTTCTACCTTTACAGGCAACAGGAGAATACGTATCCACAACTGTGACCAGATCTTACCAGGATAATATCCCCAGAAATGACCATTACCTAACATACACCCCACAACTGTGGTAATACTCGTAATAATACTTGCCAATACCAAGATAGGCAAGCACACCAATAATTGGTATAAACGATATAAATATTTCATAATCTCAATATTTTTTACGCTGATAATACTTTTATATGGTAATTCTTATTTTCTCTTTAATGTGACAACTACGATCTCGGCGGTAGCTCCTATACGAATAGGAATCACGCCACCCAATCCGGCAGTCGTAAAGAGCTGGCAACCTTCACGCTCATACAAACCATAGTCATAACTGGCAAACATGGTTGGTCGGATGCCCAAGACCTCAACTTGTCCTGCATGAGTATGACCGCTGAATGTCAATTGTGGTGCCACTAAAACCGTATCTTTAGATCCATACACCTCATTAATTTTAGAAGGAACCATATCTTTCCACTGCGTTGGTATATGCTGGAGCATCAAGATAAAATTTCCCGGTTTGATGGATTCAAGTGATTTCGCCACACTTGTCCGCTTCGGTTTATCATAATTTTCCGTTCCAGCTATATAGATGGAATCCTGTCCTCTATACACCACCCGATGTTCATTATTCAGCAGTTGCCATCCTAAACTTCGCTCAAAATCCTGTACCCTTTTCTCTATTTCAACCTGTTCATCAGGATCTGCATCAACATAATAACTATAATCGTGATTGCCCAAGATACTATAAACTCCATCCTTTGCTTTCAACGAACGAAGCATCTGATAATAAGGTACTAATTCTGAAGGATGTGCATTTTGCAAATCACCCGTAAAGCAAATCATGTCAGGATGCTGTGCCTGAATGCTGTCAATATCCCGCTGAGGAATATCCGATCTCCAACCATAATAGGAGCCGAGATGGAAATCACTAAACAGGACTATTCTATACCCATCGAAGTTCTTTGGTAAATCAGACAGATATATGGTAACTTGTTTCACTTCCAGCTTACGGAAGCCTAAAGTAAATCCATAGACAAACGTCACGAAAGCCACAATAGCCAAAACGAGTCCAACCGTTCGTCCCCAATTCTTCTCTAAATGAAAATATCTTTTGCAGCACCATCCTAAGGAACTGCAGAAAGCAAAGACAAACTCCGGCACAGCACAGACCGCCATCAGAGCGAACCAGATATCAACCAGCAAGGGATTTTTCGGTACAAAGTTTGGCAGAAAAGCCAAATATACACTATATCCCAAAACTATCATAGCAGGAATCCACAACAGAAACCTTTTTCTACCAGTTACCTTCTGGAATTCAGTCTTGAATATCCATAAATAAGGCAACATAGTACCCAATATAATGGGTATAAGTATTCTATATATCATTTTTTCATCAAACTTGATTGCAAGAATCGCCGCATGAGTTCCACTGGAATACCACGTCTATTTGCATAATCTCTCAACTGATCCTCCCCTATCTTTCCCAGTTCAAAATAATGTGCCTTTGGATGAGAAAACATCAAGCCCGACACACTGGCATGGGGCGTCATCATACCACTTTCAGTAAGTCTGATACCAACCTCTTTCATCCCAAGAATTTCATCCAGGAGAAAATTGATACTGGTATCCGGCATGGAAGGATAGCCCACTGCAGGGCGAATACCCTGATAGTCCTCTCTAAGGAGCTGCTCCATCGTCAACTTTTCATCTGCAGCATATCCCCAGAAAGTAGTTCTAACTTCCTGATGCATACGCTCAGCTGTAGCTTCTGCCAACCGGTCACTAAGCGTTTGTGCCAACATCGACTGATAATCATCATGACGATACAACTCCACAATTTCCGCATCAACCGTAGCACAAAAGATACCCAAGCAATCCGTCTTTTCCATATAGATGGGGCGCAAGAAATCTGACAGACACAAATTAGGTTGCCCATCCGCAGAAACCTTTTGCTGACGGAGCATGGGAATACGAACCTCCGAGCGAATGGTCTGACCGTTGGTTTGATCATTCAAATCATCGATTAAGACGATATCATCCCCATCACTACAGGCTTTCATCAATCGAAACAAAGCATGAGTATGATATTTACCATACCAAGACTTCAACATCAGAAGCGCCTCCTGTTTCATTTTTTCTTTTTCGCCTGCAGGCTTACCACTCAGTCCCCAAGCATGAAAGAAATAGAGCCAATTGATATACGGTACTATATCCGCAATATCGTATGTCAAAACCTTTTTCAAAATCTTAGAATTTATGATTTTCTAAAAGTAAGTTCTTCACCACGATAAGCCTCATCAAACTCTCCCTTATTATATATAAGGTGTCCATTACAGATCGTTTGCTCCACTTGCCATTGGTATTCATGTCCCTCCATAGGACTCCACCCGCATTTACTTTGGATGATTTCTTTCTGAACAGTCCAAGCAGTATGAGGGCGAACAATGACAATATCTGCCTGATAGCCCGGACGCAAAAAGCCACGTTTGTCCACATGAAAGAGTTTGGCAGGACAATGAGACATCACCTCTACCATTCTTTCAATAGAAAGAACGCCTTCGTCCACCAATTCCAACATACTTACCAACGAGAATTGCACCATCGGCATACCCGAAGCAGCCTTGGCACAACCACCCTGCTTGTCTTTCCATTCATGAGGAGCATGATCAGTGCCAACAACCGAAATTCGTCCATCAGCCAAAGCCTCACGTAATGCCTGCCTATCTTTCACTGTCTTAATAGCAGGATTACATTTGATGAAAGCTTTCTTGTCTGCATAATCCTCATCCGAGAAATAAAGATGCGCAATGACAGCTTCACCCGTAATATTCTCATCTTTTCCGAAGAATTCAAGTTCACGAGCGGTAGTCACATGCGCAATATGCAGATGAGCCCCAGACTCCTTTGCCAATTTAACAGCCAGGCTACTACTTTCGTAACAAGCCTCAGCACTACGGATTTCCGGATGGAATTTCACATCAGGATCTTCACCATATTTTTTCTGATAGGCAGCCATATTGCGATTGATGATGTCAGTATCCTCGCAATGAGTCATCACAGGCAGTCCCAATTTCTTGGCTTTAACAAATATCTGTTGCAAAGACTCATACTTATCCACCAGCATATTGCCCGTGCTGGAACCCATAAAGAGTTTAATACCCGGAATACGATGAACATCCAATCTATCAAATGAATCTACATTATCATTGGTTGCACCAAAAAAGAAACTATAGTTAACATGACTTTTCTGAGCACCTAATGCAAACTTATCCTCCAAAGCCTCCAAAGTCGTAGTTTGAGGATTGGTATTAGGCATTTCGAAGTAAGAAGTCACACCACCAAAGGCGGCAGCTCTACTCTCGCTCTCAATATCAGCCTTACGTGTCAAACCCGGTTCACGGAAATGCACATGATCATCTATCACACCAGGCAAAACAAAACACCCCGAGGCATCAATGACTTGATCATAGATTCCACGAGGTGCCTTACCTTCATATATTTCTTCAATTTGTTCACCATTGACAACAAGGTCGCCCAAGAAAGAGCGTCCTTCATTGACAATAGTTCCGTTTTTTATTAATGTTCTCATCATAATTCTACAGATTAATTACCGAAGCCATTACCTTCCGCAGCCTGATTCTCCGGAATAGTAGGTTTAGCCAGATCATTAGCAGTTGGAGCCGGAGCTGCATTCGGATCCACTTGAGGTGCTTGCATTGCAGAAGCATCCTGTCCTGCATCTCTTGTACCATTCATAATCTGCTCATTTTCCTGAGCCTTCTGATAATAATCCTTCACGTATGGATCATTCTTGAAATGCTCAGTAGCCTTACTCATGATATCCTCAATCCAAGGAGAAAGCATCGGGTATTGATTTCTCATGGTTACCATGAAGAATACTCCAGGACCCAAGACATTATCAAAATTCTCGGTCACGAAAGAAGTGACCAGTTTATCTTCCTGATCAGCCAACTGAATAGCTTCCTCGTTCAGTTTTCTTGTTACCATCTCCATATCACTACCATTCATGATAGCCTGGTCATGCTTATGCACCAATTCCATCTGCTGGTTCTGCAACTGCTGGTATTTCTTGAAGAATTTAAACAGTTTATCATTCAAAGGAGTGCCGCTAACTATCTGTTGAGCATCATCTAATTTCACATTAATGTCACCGCTCTCCAGCACCAATGGGAGGACAGCCTCATCATCCATGAAGATATTAGCCATTCTCACAGAATCCAGATTTCCGTCAAAATGGAATTGACCATGCACAACATCACAGGAATCAATATTTTTAAAATCATTGTTTTTCAGGATTTTCAGGTATAGCATCCTTCCATCCAATGTACTTACATTAGACGTACCTTGGATATTGTAGCTATTGGCACACGATGTCATTGCCAACAAGGTGATAAATGCATAAAGTATCTTATTCATAATCTGTCTGTATTTCGGGTAACAAAAGTACAATCTTAAATTGAAGTACGGAAATAAATTTATGCTATTTAATTGAATATCGTCTGTATTTAGTATTTTTTGGCATTATTCCTTCTCCAGTTCACGGGAAATACGATGTGTCGTATATAATTCCAACAAAGCTGCGATAAGCAGCAGAAGCACCCACTTATTATAAAAGTAGGTGATATACGTCTCATAGTTGGAAAACCAATTACGGGCAAAAGCATATACCGTATCAACCATAGAAATGCCCGACAATATAAAACAAATATCCGCCATTGCCTGTATGCGCTTCAGACGATGAATGACAAACGATTTTCCTTCGTATAACTGCATGGCTTGTATCACACTAAAAAGCACCGTACCTACTAAGAATACCCAACAGGTATAAAGCAACATTTTAGGATAGATAAATCCAAACGCATAGCAACCTGCACCGACAACCATCAGCACGCCACCCAAGAGGAATATGGCACTCTGAATTTTACTCAACTGTTTCATTTTCTAAATCTTCTTCGTTATTATTATTAGGCAAATCGGTGCTCAAGACGAAGATATCCTCATCGTCTGCCTTCATGAAATAGTTTTCTCTGGCTATTTTCTGATAAGCCTTCGGATCCACGCGCATTTCCCTCAGCAGTTTGGTGTCTGCCTGATAACGCGCAGTATATTTTTTTATCTCAGAACGCAAATTATTGATCTGAATCTGGTATTTCACATGCTGGTAGATACTATTGTCATCAATTGCACCTACTACCAAAACACCCACTACAATCACTATAAGATACTTATAATGAGAGAGATAGCCCCATATTACACCTAATTGTTTACTCATTTATTTCGATATTTGTTTGCAAAGATAATATTTTTTTGTTATCTTTGCATCATCATTTAAGAAAAAATAATGGAAGAATATATTGTTTCTGCAAGAAAGTACCGTCCGATGACCTTCGATACGGTGGTTGGACAGAGTGCTTTGACAACAACTTTAAAGAATGCGGTGAAGAGTGGAAAGCTCGCTCACGCATACCTTTTTTGCGGTCCTCGTGGTGTCGGAAAGACTACCTGTGCCCGTATTTTTGCCAAGGCTATCAATTGCGAGCATCCCCGTGAAGACGGAGAAGCCTGCAATGAGTGCGAAAGTTGCACAGCTTTCAACGAGCAGCGCTCATTCAACATCTTTGAGCTTGATGCCGCCAGCAATAATGGTGTAGAGCAAATCAAGGCTCTCATGGAGCAAACCCGCATCCCGCCACAGATTGGCAAGTACAAAGTGTTTATCATCGATGAGGTACACATGCTGAGTTCTGCTGCCTTCAATGCATTCCTCAAGACATTGGAGGAGCCACCATCGCATGTCATCTTTATCCTGGCGACCACGGAGAAGCACAAGATTCTGCCTACCATTCTCAGTAGATGTCAGATTTACGATTTCGAGCGAATGACCGTTCCTAACACGATCAAGCATCTGGCTATGGTAGCAGAAAAAGAAGGAATCAAATATGAGGAACAGGCTTTGGCCGTCATCGCAGAAAAAGCCGATGGCGGTATGCGCGATGCACTCTCTATCTTTGACCAGGCTGCCAGTTTCTGTCAAGGCGACATCACTTATAAAAAGGTAATCGAGGACCTGAACGTTCTGGATAGCGACAACTATTTCAACTTGGTTGACCTCGCTCTCTCCAACAAAGTGAGCGAGATGATGGTGCTGCTGAACAATATTCTCAACAAAGGTTTCGACGGAGGCATTCTTGTCCAAGGTCTTGCCCAACATGTGCGTAATGTCATGATGGCAAAAGATCCCCAGACTCTGCCACTCTTGGAAACCAGTGAAGAGCAAAAGGCCAAATTCCAGGCACAGGCTCAAAAAGCCCCTACACCTTTCTTATATAAGGCACTAAAAATCATGAACGACTGCGATGTTCAATACCGCCAGAGTTCAAACAAGCGCCTGCTGGTAGAACTGACCCTCATCCAAGTAGGTCAGATAACGCAACCAGAAGATCAAGATGTGCCAGGTGCGGGGCGTACGCCCCATAGATTAAAATCCCTGTTTCAGAAATTGATTGCTCCCCTTAAACCTGCTTCTCAGGGTGCAGGTAAAGAGCAAGTTGACAGCAAGAAGGTTGAAGCCGTTCCTGCTGTCGGGCATTCTATTGCCCAAAAATCCGAGACTAATGAAACTGCCTCAGCGAAAGATACTTCTACAACAAGCAACAAGCCAAAGGGAAGTATCAAACTTGGCAGTATCGGCATGACGTTCAAGAATCTTAAGAAACACAAAGAAGAAGACAAAAACAATTATTCTGCCATCAGCGACACAACAGAAACTGCGTCAATAGCCGAAGATAAAAAGCAACCTTTCGATAATGAGCTTTTATACGGTCAATGGATGAGTATGTGTATGAGAATGCAAGGTATCAACGAACTGTATGGTTTGTCACAACGCCTGAAAATGCTAACTCCCAAAATCACAGATTATCCTTCGGTGGAAATCATCATTGATAATCCGATACTTCTTGATCAAATCGGAAAAATCAAAAACCGCATCAGAAGTACACTCGTATTAGGATTGAACAATGACGACATCATTATCAATTACCGTGTAGCCAAGCAAGAAGAAATCGGAAAGATACGTAATAAACGGGAAATCTTCGATGACATGAAAAAGAAAAATCCTGCACTTGACAAATTGGTACAGGAATTCAAATTAGTCATGGCATAATTCAGCTATGGCAGATTTTTCAAAACAATAATTTAAAAAAACGAGAAACTATTTTTTAAGATAAACTAAAAAATCCTATGGATAAAGCATATCGAGCTACATCCATAGGATTTTTATTTTAGATCAGAGTCATACCATTTTCCTCACATTCCTTGCGCATTTCATCAGGCCAGATACTTGCCTGTATTTCACCAATATGCGCCTTATGAAGCAAGACCATGCAGAGGCGGCTTTGTCCTATACCACCACCGATACTCAAAGGCAACTTATCATTTAAGAGTTGCTGGTGGAAATAGAGTTTCTCGCGATCTTCCTTACCTTCAAGTTTTAACTGACGAAGCAAGCTTTCCTTATCCACACGAATACCCATGGAACTCAACTCAAAACTACGCTCCAGAACCGGATACCAGATCAGAATATCACCATTAAGGCCCATCTTTCCATTCTCGGCAATAGTACTCCAATCGTCATAGTCAGGAGCACGTCCATCATGCTTCTTACCATCACTCAACTTACCACCAATACCCTCTACGAATACTGCGCCATATTTCTTGCAGATAGCATCCTCTCGCTCTTTAGGAGTCTTATCAGGATACATGTCAAGCAAATCTTGCGCATGAACAAAATGAATCTGTTCTGGCAAGAAAGGCTTCAACTGTGGATAATGCTCACAGGTGAGATATTCAGTACGGCGGATAGCAGCATAAATGCGACGCACCACGCCTTCCAAGAATGCCAAGTTGCGATCTTTCTTTTCAATCACAGCCTCCCAATCCCACTGGTCAACATACAGAGAGTGGAGATTATCGAGTTCTTCGTCAGCACGAATAGCATTCATATCGGTATAGACGCCATATCCAGGTTCTATTTTATATTCAGCCAATGTCAATCTCTTCCATTTTGCCAGAGAATGAACCACTTCTGCTTTAGCATCTCCCAAATCTTTGATAGGGAAAGTTACAGGACGTTCCACTCCATTGAGATCATCATTAATACCCAAACCTTTCAATACGAAAAGAGGAGCAGTCACACGACGCAAACGAAGTTCTGTGGAAAGATTTGCCTGAAAGAACTCCTTAATCAGTTTGATTCCCATTTCGGTTTGGCGCATATCAAGAAGTGCCTTATAGCCTACTGGTTTTATTACATTACTCATAATATATATATTTTTTCTTTGTTTTTATGTATTTAGGGACAAATGAAATGCAGGTTAGTACGCCTGTTTTCTATTTGACGGTGCAAAGGTACTAAATTATTATTAATCTGCAAGCGTTTTTCTATTTTATTTTTCAAAATGATAGGATTTTTAATATTTCACTATCTATTTGCACTATTTTCGTATCATTTTCTCTTTATTATCCTAAATAAAAAGTCTTCCCTACGCCTCTCAATAAGTTTTTTTACTCAAATATTTGGTTATTTCAAATAAAATCAGTAATTTTGCAAACGTATCTGCAAACTGTATATATGGAAGAGATTTTGCATATATATAATAAGGTATGAATATCTTGGTCTCGTAGCTTAGTTGAATAGAGCGTTTGATTCCGGTTCAAAAGGTCGTGGGTTTGAGTCCCACCGAGATCACACATTCTCTATCCAGGGAATACACTTCCCTCAGAAACGGAATATCATCCTGAATCAGAGAATTATCACATTATTTAGTTAAAAACATGGACTTAGTAGAACGTTTTATAAACTACACAAAATTTGACACACAGTCGAGCGAAGATTCCGACAGTGTGCCTAGTACGGCGAAACAGTTAGAGTTCGCCAAGTATCTTAAACACGAATTGGAAGAGGAGGGGCTTAGCGATGTAGAGATGGACGATATGGGTTACATCTACGCTACATTGAAAGGCAATACCAAGAAAAAGACACCTACCATCGGATTTATATCTCACATGGACACCAGTCCAGATGCAAGTGGCAAAGACATCAAGGCACGCGTCATCCGCAACTATGATGGCGAAGATATTGAATTGAGTCCAGGCATCTTCTCCAGAGTCGATAAATTCCCAGAATTAAAAGCTCACAAAGGCGAGGACATCATCGTAACTGATGGCACGACCCTTCTTGGTGCAGACGATAAAGCAGGAATTGCTGAAATCGTACAGGCTATGTGCTATCTCAGAGACCATGATGAAATCAAGCACGGAGATATACGTGTAGGTTTCAACCCTGACGAAGAAATCGGAATGGGTGCTCACCACTTTGATGTTGAAAAATTTAGCTGCGACTGGGCTTACACCATCGACGGAGGCGACCTCGGCGATTTGGAATACGAAAACTTCAATGCCGCAGCTGCCAAGATCCGCATCAAAGGTGTGAGTGTACATACGGGTTATGCTAAGGGTAAGATGATCAACGCAAGCAGACTTGCAGTGGAATTCCAAAACATGATACCAGAGACCGACCTTCCTGAAACCACAGAAGGTTATCAGGGCTTCTACCACTTGCTGGGCATTGAAAGCCACTGTGAAGAAGCTAAGTTGGCTTATATCATTCGCGACCACGACCGTGATAAATTTGAAGATCGCAAAGCATTCATTGCTGACTGCGTGAAGAAAATCAACGAGAAATATGGCGAAGGAACATGTGGGGCTGAGATTTACGATCAGTACTACAACATGAAAGAGAAAATCGACCCTAACATGCATGTCATCGACATCGTCTTGAGAGCGATGCAGGAAAATGGCGTTCCTCCACGCGTAGAACCTATCCGTGGCGGTACCGATGGAGCACAGTTGAGTTTCAAGGGACTTCCTTGTCCAAACATCTTTGCAGGCGGCGTCAATTTCCATGGCCCACATGAGTTTGTCAGCATCCAGGTAATGGAGAAAGTAGTACAGACCATCGTGAAGATTGCAGAAATCACAGCAGAATACAACGACTAAGCTTCGTATCAATCATAATAATCTATAATCCCAGAAAGCATGAATGCTGATGGGACTATAGATTATTTTCATATTATGACCTGATACTCCAATAGACGATAAACTGTTTTCACTTACATATCAAACTTAATTTTCTTTCGAATGGCAGAAATTCCATTTTTAGTAAAAGATTTGGCACTCATACTGATGGTTGCAGGCATCGTAACCATCATTTTCAAGAAGCTCAAGCAACCCCTTGTGTTAGGATACATCGTTGCTGGTTTTCTTGTTTCACCACACATGCCATATACCATGTCGGTCATTGATGAAACAGATATCAAGACTTGGGCTGACATCGGAGTTATCTTTACCCTATTCTCACTCGGTCTTGACTTCTCTTTCAAGAAAATCGTAAAAATGGGAGCCTCCCCTATCATTGCAACCATAGTCATCGTGTTCTCCATGATGATGCTCGGCATCAGCATAGGACATGGCTTTGGGTGGAGCAAGATGGACTGTATTTTCCTGGGCGGTATGCTTGCCATGAGTTCCACCACCATTATTTACAAGGCTTTTGATGATATGGGGCTGCGACAACAGAAGTTTGCGGGCATGGTGATGAGCGTTCTGATACTGGAAGACATACTTGCCATTGTCATGATGGTGATGCTGTCGGCCATTGCAGGAGGCAACAATCCTGATGGAGAACAGATGATCGGTTCTGTGATAAAGATTACCTTCTTCCTTATCCTTTGGTTTATAGTAGGCATCTTTGCCATCCCACTTTTCCTCCGTTCTGTACGCAAACTTATCAACAACGAAACCCTTCTGATTGTAGCATTAGGACTCTGTTGCGGCATGGCAGTACTCTCCACCAAGGTAGGATTCTCCAGTGCTTTTGGCGCTTTCGTCATGGGCAGCATCTTAGCAGAAACCATCGAAGCAGAAAAGATTATCAAACTGGTGGAACCCGTAAAGAACCTGTTTGGAGCCATCTTCTTTGTTTCCGTAGGTATGCTCGTTGACCCTAAGATTCTGATAGAATATGCCATTCCTATTCTGGCATTAGTAGGTAGCATACTCATAGGACAAGCCATATTCGGTACCTTCGGCTTCATGCTCGGTGGAGAATCTCTGAAATCAGCTATGCGCTGTGGATTTTCCATGGCACAGATTGGTGAGTTTTCTTTCATCATCGCTTCCTTAGGTCTGTCATTAGGCGTTATCAGCAACTATCTCTATCCAGTAGTTGTTGCCGTATCCGTCATCACGACCTTCCTTACTCCTTATATGATTCGCCTTGCCACACCGACGTATCAGGTAATGGAGAAGCATCTGCCGAAGCGACTCATCAACATACTGAATCATTTTGCGATGAGCCATCCCTCTACGACCCAGCAGAGCAAATGGAAGTCTCTTCTCAGACAAATGCTCATCAACACCGTAGCCTATTCCATCCTTACTGCAGCAGTCATCGCATTGATGTTTACCTTCGTACTTCCATTCACCCGAAGTCTTTTCCCTGGCTGGAAGTTGCATTGGTATGCTAACGCCATCACAGGCATATTGACCCTCGTGCTGATAGCACCATTCCTGCGTGCCATCATCATGAAAAAGAACCATAGCAATGAGTGGAAACGCCTATGGGTAGAAAGCAGCATCAACAGGATTCCGCTTCTCTTCACCATCGTCGTGAGATTTGTTATTGCATTGGCTTTCATCTTCTATATCTGCAATTATCTGACACGTTTCACCGATGCGCTCATGATCATCATCGGCATTGCAGTCGTTTCCCTGATGATAGCATCAAGATGGACCAAGAAGCGAAGCATCAAGATGGAAAGACTCTTCATTCACAACCTGCGTTCAAGGGACATTATGGCACAGGTAAACGGCGAGAAGAAACCGCTCTACGAAGGACATTTATTGGACCGAGACATCCACATCAGTGATTTTGACGTGCCGGAAGATTCGTCATGGGGAGGGAAAACGCTCAAAGAACTGCATCTCCGTGAACGGTTTGGTGTAGATATGAGCAGTATCATGCGTGGTTCACAACGTCTGAATATTCCTAACGGAGATACGGTCATATTCCCAGGAGATAAATTACAAGTCATTGGCAATGACGACCAATTGCAGAAATTTGCAACCGCTCTCAGTACGGATCTCATACCAGAAGACCTGGAAATAGAGAAACGGGAGATGAAACTACGACAACTCATCATCAGCGGTAAAAGTGAATTCTGCGGGAAATCACTTCTTGAAAGTGGAATCCGCGATAAATACAACTGTATGGTTGTGGGATTGGAAGAAGGACAAGAGAACTTAACGAAAATAGCTCCTACCCGTACATTTGAAAAAGGAGATATCCTTTGGATCGTAGGAGAAGAAAGCGACTTGCAAAAAATAATGGAGAGGGCTTAGCCTTCTCCATTATTTTATTTATATTCTATACCTTTATTGGCATTTCTTCAAGGCTCTCATTGCATTCAGTACTGCCAAAACCGTAACACCCACGTCTGCAAAGACAGCCATCCACATGGTTCCCAAGCCAACAGTTGCCAGAATCAGAACTGCCACTTTCACTCCAATTGCGAAGGCTACATTCTCATGGGCTATATGAATGGTGCGACGAGCGATTCTGACAGCAAGAGCAATCTTTCGCGGTTCATCATCCATCAAAACCACATCAGCAGCTTCTATGGCAGCATCACTACCCAAGCCACCCATGGCAATGCCGACATCAGCCCGTTTCAATACAGGAGCATCATTGATGCCATCCCCCACATAAGCCAAGGTCTTGCCCGCTTCTTTTTCTTGAAGTAATTTTTCCACTTCTACAACTTTATCTGTTGGCAAGAGTTCTGAACGACATACATCAAGTCCTATCTGTTGCGCCACCTTTTCAGCCACTTCATGACGGTCGCCAGTCAGCATCACCGTTTTCCCTACACCTAAGGCCTTGAGCTGTGCAATGGCTTCCGCACTACCCTCCTTGATTTGATCATTAATGACAATATGCCCCACATATTTGCCATCTATAGCCACATGAATGATAGTACCCACATGAGAACAATCATGCCATTTTGCCCCGATAGAAGCCATCATCTTCTTGTTTCCCACACAAACCTCCTTTCCATTCACCTGGGCACGAATACCATAACCTGCGATTTCCTTTATATCAGAAACCACGCAGTTATCCGTAGCTTCATCAGGAAAAGCGGAACGGAGCGCTGCACCTATCGGATGATTTGTAAAATGTTCGGCATGGGCTGCCAGATGAAGAAGAATTTTCTCCTGATCTGAATATTCGCCAACATGCACATGATGAGCGCCTGCGGATGAACCGCAAGAGCAGGAATCACCCACATGAACAGCCTCCACAGCAAACTCTCCATGAGTCAATGTGCCCGTTTTATCGAAAACGACAGTACCCACCTTGGCAAGTGCATCCATATAGTTGCTGCCCTTGATAAGAATGCCATTGCGGGAAGCGCCGCCAATGCCTCCGAAGAAAGTAAGGGGAACGCTGATGACCAAGGCACAAGGACAAGACACCACTAAGAATATCAAGGCGCGATTGAGCCATAATGGGAAATGATCACCGAAAGAACCATTGCCCAACCATTCTGATGCAATCCCCATTCCTCCCAACATAGGAGGAATCACAGCCAAAGCAAGTGCGGCAAAAACAACGATAGGAGTATAAACACGGGCAAAACGCGTGATAAAAGCCTCACTTTTTGACTTATTCTGGTCTGCACTCTCTACCAGATTAATAATCTTGGAAACCGTACTCTCTCCAAAGCTCTTGGTAGTACGAACACGGATCAATCCGGTTAAGTTGACACATCCTGACATGATATGGTCGCCTTCATTCAAATCCCGTGGCATACTTTCGCCCGTCAGCGCAATGGTATTCAAGGCAGAGTTTCCCTCTATTACCACACCATCAAGCGGCACTTTCTCACCAGGCTTAATCACGATGATCTCCCCCACTTCCACCTCTTCCGGCGAAACGAGCTCCACCTTTCCATTTCTTTCAACATTCGCCACATCAGGACGGATATTCATCAGGTGCGAAATACTATCCCGGCTTTTACCCTCAGCATATCCCTCGAACAGTTCTCCGATTTGGAAAAAGAGCATTACAAAAACTGCCTCAGGAAATTCAGTCTCACTCCCTGGGAAGAAGCCGATGCAAAGAGCGCCAATAGTAGCTATCGCCATGAGGAAGTCCTCATTAAACATATCTCCTTTGGCAATACCTTCAGCCGCTTCTGCCAAGGTCTCATGACCCACTAAGAGGTAAGGCACAAGATATACGAGCAGCAATTGCCAAGTTGCCAAATCGTATTCTTTCTCAATAAAAACAGCAACTACCAATAAAATGACAGTTACAGCTATCTGAATCAGTTTGGATTTTAAATTTCCTTCCTCGTGATGATGCTCGTGTTCACCGTGGCAATCACAATGATGATGATTATGTTCACCGTGGCAATCGCAATGATGATGATGCTTCATTTCTTCCATAATTTTACAATACATTTAGTTACTACTTCAATTACTTTCTTTATTCTGCTGCAAAATTACGAAAAGGCTTTTGCAACTTGGTTGCAAAAGCCTCTTTTACCAAAAATATAGATTTTTTCCCTAAAATTCCATAGAGAAAGTGATGCCACGACGCATCATATCCTCCAAAGTTGGCTTCATACGAAGGATAAAGCCTTCCCATGAACGGTTCTTTTGCATACTCCAGCCCGCCTCTGCCAAAGCCAAGGCACGAGGATAAGCCTGGTAATAGATTCGTTCAGGCGTATTAATGCACTCACTCCATAGCGTACCAGCCACACCAAAAAGATTATTGTTTTCAAAATCTTTACCCATTCCCCAACCCGGATCAAGACGATACGTATCTTTCAGAGTGGTGACAGGCATTCCCCAATTCACTTCCGGCATATCTCCCTTCGCCATAGGATAATCAAAATAACAATGTTCACCTGGGCAAAGCATAATACGGGCATTGTTTTCTACGGCTGCCTTCAAAGCTTCCTCTGTCAGACCCGAACGCCAGGCAAAGGTAACGCATCCCGGTTGAATTTTCTTGAAATCCAGTTCATACCAGAACATCGGAGTCTTATGATACCGGTTGCGCAAGAGTTCTATCATGCGGTCGAAGAGATAACCTTGCAATTTCCAATTCTCAGAACGGTCGGTCGTGGTAATACCTATTTTTTTCTTCAGCGCCTGACATTTAGGACAATTGGTCCAACAATCCAATGCCGGATTACCTGCCTCATCTCCACCTAAATGAATATAAGGAGAAGGGAATACGTCTGCCAATTCCTTGAAAACATTTCCTAAGAACTCGTAAGTGAACTCATTACCCGGACAAAGTAATTCATCAGAAACACCACAAGTCGTTCGGATTGGCACCTGCACGCCATGACAAGTCAATTCAGGATAAACGCTGATAGCAGCCACTTCATGACCAGGCATTTCGATTTCAGGAACCACCTGCACATGATATTTTGCAGCAAAACTTACCAAATCCCGCATCTGCTCTTGCGTATAATAGCCTTTGATAGGCATATTCATGTCATCCATTCCCCATCTGCTGCTTGCTTCAGCCGTCAAACGAGGATACTTCTTGATCTCGATACGCCAAGCCTGATCATCCACCAGATGCAGATGGATGGCATTCAGTTTGTAGCGGGCCATCTCAGGAATGAAAGCCTTCAACTGCTCATAAGGGATAAAAGTACGGCAAGGATCCACCATCAGTTCTCTGACATGAGTACGTGGCTGGTCTGAAAGCGCCAGTTGAGGAATCGCATCACAACAGTTCTTTGCCCCATTACCACGCAGCAACTGGTCAAAGGTCATTAAACCATAAAATACACCAGCTGCCGTTTTTCCCTTAATCGTTACTCCTCGCTGCAAAACTTCAAGAGTGTAAGCTTCAACGTCAGCAAGAGAAGGATCTATTTCCATCGTTAAAGTCAACTGTTCTTTGCTTCCACCCTTTACGTTCGCTTTCTGTCTGGAAATTCCCTCCTGAGTGTTATTGTTTGTCAAACAGTCCCGTTCAGAAAGGATTCTTTCGGCCTGTTCCTTTTCATTCGCAAGACCATCAGCAGCCACGATATTCCAAATTCCATGCACCTGAAGTAGGCGGGCATCTTTCTTTACCTGCAAGTCCATAGGCACTGGAATCAGGCATTTCATCGGGTCGCATGTTTCCTTTGCCTGCTTCATGTCAGCATAGAACAGGCTCCAGCCCGGTGCCTTCCGGTAAGCCTTCTCGCTCCCCTTTGGAACGATTAACCTACATTGACTGCGATGGATGCCATAGAAAGTCGTGACGTCAGCACGAGGAGGAATCTTGGAATTCACCTTCACGGTCTGTAAACCCGATAAATGGGCAAAAGCATATTCAGCCAACTGTGGAGTTCCTTCGATGACGATATGTTTCAAGTTTTTACAACCCGAAAAGGCAGCAGCATCTACCTGCCTTAAACTCATCGGAAGATGAAGCTCCTGCAAGTTATCACAGGCAAAGAAAGCCTGCGAACCAATCTGCAGCACTCTTTGAGGCAGCAAGATTTTTTGCAGATGATGGCGAGAATGAAAAGCATTCTTAGGGATGACGGGACAAGTAGCTTCACTCAAATCTACATTTCTGAGTTGCCAGCAAAGATCTCTCATTTGCCGGAAATCTGAATTACCTTGAGTGGTCAGGTTGCCCGTCAACTTCAAGGAAATCGCCGTTGTTTTCTTTTCTGCCTTCAGGCTATCCATGTTGGCTACTGTCTGTGCGAACAAAGTTGGCGAACACAGGAGCATGAAGGAAAGTGCTAACATTTTTCTCATACTTATGAATATCATTAGGTTATAGTTATTAATAATTCCAATGGGACAAAAATACGGATTTTATTAGAACTTTCCAAATCTTTTGAATTAAATCTTCTAAAAAACCGGATCTTACTTTATTTTAGAAGATGTGTCATAACGGATTATGAGTTTATTCATCGGATGACACGGAATTTATTCGGAGGTATTCTTGATGAGGCGATTACTCACGGATTTTCGCAGAGGCGACCTATTCGGTCGGTGCAGATACCCACTGAGGTTGGAAAAAGTCCCACAGATTTCACAGATATACACAGATTTTTCTTGGGACGTTTTTTTGTCACGCAGATTTCGCAGATGACGCAGATTTTTTATTCATCGGATGACACGGAATTTATTCGGAGGTTTTCCGGCGGAGGCGATTACTCACGGATTTTCGCAGAGGCGACCTGTCCGGTCGGTGCAGATACCCCCTGAGGTTGGAAAAAGTCCCACAAAGAAAAATCTGTGTCATCTGTGAAATCTGTGGGACGAAATAATCCCCACAAAGAAAAATCTGTGTATATCTGTGAAATCTGTGGGACAAAATAATCCCCACGAAGAAAAATCTGCGTCATCTGCGAAATCTGCGTGACAAAAACAACAGGAGCACATATCGGGCGCGAGCCATTGGCCAGCGGCCAAAGTTCCGCGAAATTCCGTAAGAAATCCGATAAGCAAGAATGCCTTCGATTCATCCGTGAAATCCGATGAAAAAAATGAAGAAACGAAAAAGGTGTGTCATGAACTCCATGACACACCCTATTTCATTGATTGTATTTTTCTTAGATTTCAGAGATATTCTAATACCATTGCACAGCATTAGAATAGCCACTGCGCTTATCATATTTCAAGGCATCCGTCAATGTAGAAGCATTACAACGGAAGGTGAAATTATAACTTGTATAAGGCGAAAGCACCACCGAACAACTCATATTGAAACAGTGGAGATCACGCTGCAAGCTTGCAGTAGTCATACTCATTTTATGATTGTCGAAATCATAACCGGATGAAAAACTGATATTCCAGCCATCACTCAGTCTTACGTTACCACTCATATTCAATGTCTGAGTAAACTTGTATGGATAGCGCATAGACTCCTTGTTGAACTTTTCCTTGCGCGTATCCTCACGCATGGTAACACCATAACCGAAGGTCAGCGACCAAGGCATCTTGAAAGCCATATAACCATCCGAATCGGTCTTAGCCTTGCCACCCTTCTTCTTGGCAGCAGTCTTTCCCTTCTCCAAGGTATCGTCCACATTACTTTCTATATCAGTATCCAGTCCATCCTCGTCCTGGTCCTTACGCTTACTGTCCTTCTCATCATCATCACTCTTTCCACCAAAGAGTTTTGCAAGTTTCTCAGGTGTCAGCGTGAAAGACAGGTTCTGCGACATACCCTGGAATCGACCGAATCGACCTCTACTCCACTCAGTATGAGTACCGACGTATGGATTTCCCTGTTCGTCCAGATCATAAGCATAGGTAGCAAAGACCGCATTCATATTGAACGTATAGTTCTTCCACCATTTCAGACGCAGTTTGATATTCATATCGCTCCAAGGTCTTACCTTCGCCGCCATATTGTAGCTCATATTGATGTCAAACGCATCAATCAGACTGATTTTCTTGAAACCGGTAGAATCCTTATCGCTCTTGACCTTCATTTCCAGGTTGTTGCCTAAAGTGAAAGAGAGACTTCCTGTCTTTCCCTTACCAGGCACACCATAAAGTGAATTCTGGTATGGAGAATAGCTGACGAGCGAAACATTACCATCGGCATCCGTCTTCTGATAAGTTTCCCAATAACCATAGCGGGAAGCACCAAAGTCAGGCGCATAACTGAAGCTTACAGTTGGCGTGATGACATGGCGGATGGCCTGTATCTTATCACCGAATATCTTGCGATTAGGCACCCAGAATCCATAGAGCTTGGTGGACATACCCACACTCATGTTCCAATTATAGACATTATGGAATCCATAGGTTGTATCGCAAACCTCAGTCTGCTTCTGTTCATCCCATGACTTTGTCACCTTATTGGTGTACATACGGTCAGAGAAGTTGAAACTTGGATTGATGTTGATGTACTTGAAGAGCGTGAACGAAGCACTCACTGGAATCTGATGCTGCCATGCATTTCTCCAGTCCTTGATGAGATTACTCTTCATGAACTGGTCTTCCTTCGTATTGATTGAGTTACTGATATGTCCAGTATAACTCATCGCAATCTTCTCATACCATTTCTCATCACCCACCATCTTCTTTCGGCGGAAAGGATAGAAACGGGCAATGGAAATATTGAGGTCAGGAAGTGTCACAGCCAAACTGGAATAACGCATATTCTGCGAAAGGTTGGCAGTAGCACTGAGCGACAGACCAATACTTGAGAATCCTGTACTCCAGCTCACAGAAGAGGTACGCGTACTCTGCGTCATCGTCTGCGGATTATAGAGCGAGTTGAGATTGTTGCGCTCATAGCTGGATGTGGCAAAGTTGACACTTGCCGACAACGAGCTGAAAGGATTGGCCTTCGAGTCCTGTCGATGACTCCACTGCACCTTGAAACTCTCCTGCTCAGCAAAGTCAGGCATTCCCTTGTCACCCGTCTTCGTATCCTGGTAACTGAAGAAGAAACTTCCCGAGTACTTATAGCGTTTGCGGTAATTACTTGCAGCAGAAATACCCCAGGAGCCCTTCGTGTAGATTTCCCCCAGGAGTTTCAAGTCCCACTTGTCATTGACGGCAAAATAATATCCACCATCTCTGAGATAGAAGCCACGGTCGCTTTCATCACCATAGGTAGGCATGATGAAACCACTACTGTAGCTCTTGGTAAATGGGAAGAATCCGTAAGGGATTGCCAAAGGCATCGGCACATCGCACACCACGAGATAAGCCGGTCCGAAAACCACATCCTTACCCGGTCTCACTTTCGCTCTGGAAAGAGAAATATAGAAGTCGGGATGAGGATCATCACAGGTCGTATATCTACCATGTTGCAGATAGATAGCTCCAGTAGAATCACGTTTTGATCGGGCACCCGTCAGGAATCCATCCTGCTGCTCTGTATATACATTATTAATAAGTGCCTTCTTACTCTTGAAATTAAAGGCAATCGTATCCGTATCGTAGGTATCAGAGCCCATCTTGAAGACCGGTTTACCCTTGACACCACCTTCAGCAGTAGAATCGGCGGTACCCGTAGCCTTCACATTACTCTTGTCGATGTCCATGGAAATCTTGTCGCTCGTAAGGTCCATGTTGGTATATTTCACATTGGAATTACCATAGAGATGCGCCACTTTATGGGGAGCATCATAGACGAGCGAATCCTCCGCCGTATATTGCACCGGGGCATCCACGCCACCGGCTTTCTTGCGATTCAAGCTATCCAGTCGGATACTGTCATCGACCACTTTATTATGTTTCCATATAGCCTTCTGCAGCGAATCCATCTGCAGGGTATCATTAGCAGCATCCACCTTGACTTCATTGCCTAAGGAATCCACCCATACAGAGTCTCCCACAGCCAAAGCGGTAGAATCAGCCATAGTCTTCTTCTTTTTCTTAGAAGGCATACCCGGATTGGCCACCATCATGCAGACAGCAGCAAAGAGCAGTACAGCTATAGTTGATTGTTTTCTCATTCAATATCTTTTGAGAAGTTATATTTCAAACAATTTCTCCCATTCCTGGAAGCGTTTCACTCCTTCTTCGCCAAATTTAGCGAGACTTTTCTCTGCCTTTTCTATCGACTTTTCCTCGTCGAGATGGGTTTTGCTGAAAAACTTATCAGCATAGCAAATCACCTTTTCCTCCATTGTTTCGGGAAGGAAATCCTGATGAGGCAGCGGCAGATTCTGCTCTACGATTTGCTTACATGTAATGCCAGCCCCCGTATGTCGTTCGCATACCCGTGCATGGCGTTCATATCCTTCTTTGCGCAGGATTTCAGCTCCCATACGACCATGACAGATGTATGGATGAGACCCAAAACACTGTATGCCCGGAGCATCCGTCAGGAAGATTCCCAAGTCGTGGAGCATAGCAGCTTCCTCGACAAACTGGGCATCCAACTTCAATTCAGGATGATACGAAACAATCTGTAGCGCTTTTCGCGCTACAGATTGACTATGTGTAATGAGGATATGACGAAGTTCATTATCCTCAGGATAATACTTATCTATAATTGCTTGATAATCCATCATTATTCAGCGTTGCGCTCAATGTAAGCGATCACATCACCCTTGCGGATTTTGCTACCCTGCTTAGCATTGATTTCTACGAGTTTACCACCAAGAGCTGCAGGAACAGTCTCAAATTCACCCCAAGGAGCAAGAATGTAGCAGAATGCATCACCTTCCTTATATTCCTTGCCGATGAATGGCTCTACTGCAGGCTGGCACTCACCCTCGCCCTGGAACTCCCAGAAGATCTGACCTGCTACTGGTGCTACGATTGCATCAGCCTTAGCGTGCTTGAATTCTGCGAGCTGAGCTGGAGTCAAGGTGCTGCCGAGCTTAGCATCCTTAGCCTTCTGGAGATCAGCCAGGAAGTTCTTCTTTGCCTGTCCGCTCTTGTAGTTGCGATACTGCTCTGGGTGCATGGCGAGCTCGAAGAGTTCCTCATCGTCCTGACCGTAATCCCAACCGTTCTCGTCCATCTCCTTCTTGAAGTCATCGAGAGCGTTAGAAAGCAATGTATGAGCATCTACGTCTGTGAACTCACGGCCCTGCTTCTTGGCAAGTTCTACGAGTTCTGGATCGATGGTTCCAGGAATCTTACCACTCTTACCGAGGATCATACCCCACATAGAGTCGTCCATCATCACGAAACGGCCCTTGCCCTGCTCCATGGTGAGGAGGTTCATCAAAGAGATGTTCTTCACATACTGGCTGAATGGAGTTACCAATGGAGGATAACCCACGCGTGGCCATACATACTCAACCTCGTCGAAGAGCTTGATCAGGAGGTCGTCCATAGACAATTCTTCCTCACCCTTCTTCTTACGGATATTGTTGATTGTCTGACGCATACCACCGAGGTCTGCCATCATACTACCCATCATACCGCCAGGAAGACCGCAACCGAGCAACAGAGAAGACATGATCTTATTGCCTGGGTTGATGAAGTAACCGAGCCACTCGTCGATGAATTCCTGAGTCATGGCACGAGCCTTCATGTAAGCGCTCATATTGATTTCAGGCACCTCAAAGCCCTCGTTCTTCAACATGCTGATGACAGAGATGACGTCTGGGTGAACCTTACCCCAAGACAATGGCTCGATAGCAGTATCGATGATGTCGGCACCATTGTTGCAGACCTCGAGGATAGAAGCCATAGAGAGACCAGGACCAGAGTGGCCGTGATACTGGATGATAATCTCAGGATACTTGTCCTTGATCATCTTAGTCAACTTACCGAGGAAAGCAGGCTGACCGATACCAGCCATATCCTTCAAGCAGATTTCCTCTGCGCCGGCAGCGATGAGCTGATCAGCGATATTCATATAATAATCGAGCGTGTGAACAGGAGAATTGGTGATACAGAGCGCACACTGTGGAGTCATGCCACCTTCCTTAGCCCACTTGATAGAAGGAATGATGTTGCGCACATCGTTCAGACCATCGAAGATACGGGTGATGTTAGTACCCTGCTTAGCCTTCACCTTGTACATCAATGCACGTACATCATCAGGCACAGGATACATACGAAGAGCGTTCAGACCACGGTCGAGCATGTGAGTCTTGATACCTACCTCATTGAAAGGCTTACAGAAAGCGCGAACTGCCTCGTTAGGATTTTCGCCTGCGAGGAGATTTACCTGTTCGAAGGCACCACCATTCGTCTCAACACGGCTAAAGCAGCCCATTTCGATAATAACTGGGGCAATCTTAGCCAACTGATCTTTACGTGGCTGGAACTTACCAGAGCTCTGCCACATGTCTCGATAAACGAGACTGAACTGAATTTTCTTCTTCATTATTTATTAATGTATTATATTCTAATGATTGACAAATCTATTTTTTGCAATTGATTTTCCATCCAGTAACGGCTGCCATCAAACAGGCCCGAAAGCCCCTTCCTGGCAACGCATAATTTACCAAGGTGCAAAATTAGACAAAAAAATCCAATTATCAGCCTATTCAGCTATTTTTTTGCAAATATTGCATTATTTTATAAAGGTTCTACCGATTTTCACCGATAGAACCTTTGTCATTTCATTACGAATCTGAATGTTTCTCTTACGAAGTTTTCCTATTCCGCATCACCCTTTTCCAGTTCCTCGGTAAACTCCTTATGGAAAGTGCTGAAGAGACGCAGGATTTCCTTGCGTGCCTCTTCCTCCTCATCCCAGAGATTCAGTTCACCAGCGCGATGAGCCAATATCATCTTGGCGCAGCGACGTATCTTGCGCTTGTTGTTGCGTGCCTGCAACTGGTCACCCTGTATAGGTTTCTGATTGATATAGGAGAATGCCAACAGCTGCTTCATGAACATTTCAAACATAGGGTCATCATGACGCCAGTCCTCATCATTCAGCCAGAACCACTGGAAAGCATATTTCTGTTCCAGAGAAATGAGATGACCGCCCAATTCGTCCATTTTGCCGTCAGCCTTCCGGAACTGCTCATAGGCATAATTGCCCAAGACAGTAGGTTCCAATACAAATTCCTCCCCGCTTCCTTCATCCATCGTACTGCCTCCCAAGGTAATACGCCAACGGTAGTTCTTGTTCTTGATCAATGCTTCATGGGCATTCATCATCAGTTCAGACAGTTTACCTTCGCTTGGCAGTTCATCCACCACAGACAGGCGATCACGCTGATCGCGCACAACCAACTTGCCCTCATGCTGGCGAAGCACACACATATAGATGAACCTATCATTGTCCAGATGCAGGGAGAAACGGTCGTTGCTATCATCGCCCACAAATTCATAGCGATAATCATCCACCTTCTCGTGTGGGATTTCCACATCACCGTGCATCTTGTTGCCACTCTTGTCATAAAGCGAGAATCCGAGATAAGGTATCTGTAGGCGCATGGTGACAGGAGCACCCTCCTTCTTCGGAGTCAAAGTGACCAGCAGACCTTCATCGCCGAAATCTTCCTTCTTGCAGACAAAACCGTCTCTTGTCTTTTCCGCCTTTTCCACCTTTACATCGCCATGACGCCAGAAAAGGTCGAAAGTAATGGTATTTTCATCCTCATCAGTTACCTCAATGAAATCTTCCAGATCCATACCCAGGAAAACTGCCTTGGCTGGTTCTATGACTTCATCGTCATCATCCAGCACTCCCACCAGGATTTCTCCCGGCATAGGGTCGTCTTCCCATTCAGCATCTTCAGGAGCATTGGCTGCCTTAAACACGAGATAGAGCATTCTCGCTTCCTTGCGGCTACCATCTTCCTTGCATTGGAACACCTTTGATTCCTTGGGTACATAGAATGGTGTAGATAGATACGGATTTTTGCATAATGCTGTATATTCGATTTCTGTCCACACCGGTTGTGTGTGAGTTGTGTTTACTGTCATCCTTCGTATTTAAATGTTTTTTATTATCTGTCTTTATACATGTTCTCGTAATATTTCTGATAGTCACCGCTGGTCACGTTGTCCATCCATTCCTGGTTGTCGAGATACCATTTCACGGTTTCCTCGATACCTTCCTCAAACTGCAGACTTGGTTCCCATCCCAACTCCTTCTGGAGCTTACGTGAATCAATCGCATAGCGCATATCATGTCCCTTGCGGTCGGTCACGTAGGTGATCAGGTCAAGGTCCTCACCTTCCTTGCGTCCGAGCAGACGATCTACGGTCTTGATCACCACCTTGATGATGTCAATATTCTTCCACTCATTGAAACCGCCGATATTGTAAGTCTCAGCCACCTTTCCCTTGTGGAAAATCATATCGATGGCACGGGCATGATCCACTACATACAACCAGTCTCTCACATTCTCACCCTTACCATATACTGGCAATGGCTTGCGATGACGGATATTGTTGATGAACAATGGAATCAACTTCTCAGGGAACTGATATGGACCATAGTTGTTGGAACAGTTGGTCACGATGGTAGGCATTCCGTATGTATCGTGGAAGGCACGTACGAAATGGTCAGAGCTTGCCTTGGAAGCCGAGTATGGAGAATGAGGATTATACTTGGTAGTCTCCAGGAAGAATTCCTCGCCATAAGCCTCGTGGTTCTTATCGCTGGAAGCCTTGGTTGTGAAAGGCGCAGGAATGCCCTCTGGATGAGTCATCTGCAGGGCACCATACACCTCGTCGGTAGAGATATGATAGAAGCGCTTGCCCTCATAACCCTCTGGCAGACTTTCCCAATAGATTTTGGCAGCCTGGAGCAAAGACAGGGTACCCATCACATTGGTCTGAGCGAAAGTGAAAGGATCCTTGATACTGCGATCCACATGACTCTCTGCAGCCAGATGGATAATACCGTCCACCTGATACTCCTTCATCAGTTTCAGCATCAGGTCGAAGTCACAAATGTCACCCTTCACGAAGGTATAGTTTGGCTTGTCCTCAACATCCTTGAGGTTAGCTAAGTTACCTGCGTATGTCAACTTGTCGAGGTTGATGATATGATACTCAGGATACTTGTTCACAAAAAGTCTTACGACATGTGAGCCGATGAAACCAGCACCGCCCGTTATGATGATATTCTTCATTTCTATATGTTTTTAGTATATAATTTCAATTAGCTACTTTCTGTTCCGGATATTACTTGGCAGCCTCCAGATTAGCAATACATTTCTCAAGTGAATCCACCCAGTAAGGCACTTTCACGCCGAAGGTCTCCTTGATGGAACGCTTGTCGAGCACAGAGTAAGCCGGACGGGTTACCGGAGACGGATATTCAGAACTGTAACATGGTTGGATGTCGCAATCCGTATGTCCTGAGATTCTTGCTATCATCTGGGTGAAATCATACCAGGAGCAAACTCCCTCGTTGGAGAAATGATAGATTCCTACCAGTTTCTCCTGCGCTTCCGCCGTCTTCATCTTCTCTAAGATGGTCTCGATGGCATAAGCCAGATCCAGCGCATAAGTAGGAGTACCGCACTGGTCGAACACCACCTTCAACTGCGGTTTGGTGGCAGTCAGGTTGAGCATAGTCTTGCAGAAATTCTTGCCAAACTCAGAATAGAGCCAAGCGGTGCGGATGATGACATACTTGCAGCCGCTGGCGATGATTTTCTGTTCGCCGTGGAGCTTAGTAGTACCATAAACGCCCGTAGGAGTGCCCTTCTGTTCAGGATTGCAAGGCACATTATAAGGTTCCTTACCAAACACATAATCCGTAGAAATCTGAACGAGCAGACCATCCACCTCCTTCATTGCCTTAGCAAGATTTTCTGGTGCATCCGCATTCAGTTTCTCAGCCAGTGCAGCCAACTTTTCATCGGTTTCACAAGCATCCACATTGGTCCAGGCAGCACAGTTGACGATAGCCTGCACCTCATTGTCCTTCACCATCTTTCGGATGGCATCCATATCCGTAATATCCAGATAAGTAGTCTCCAGACCCTCCACCTGATTGACATCCGTAAAGATATAATGATCAGTAGTATTCTTGCTAACGATACGCATCTCATTTCCGAGCTGACCGTTGGCACCCGTAACTAATATATTCATTTCTATTTATATTTTACAATTAGACCCACTTTTATCAGCATTTTCCAAAGCCCTTTCAGGCCCCTTCCAAGCCCTTTTTACCTTTAAAAGCAAGAACGTTCTTTTTACCTTTTTACTTTTTTACCTTTTTACCTTTAAAAAGGACTCTCAAAGTCTTTCAGCATATCATGCTTAGTATCCTTCTCAGAGAGAATAGCATGCTCTGTAGGAATCTTCCAGTCGATGCCCAAGCTCTCGTCGAGGATAGAGATTCCCCCGTCAGCCTCAGGATGATAGAACTCATCGCACTTATACTGGAACACGGCAGTTTCGCTGAGTACGGCAAAGCCATGGGCAAAACCACGTGGAATAAAGAACTGGCGATGATTATCCTCGGTCAGTTCCACAGCCACATGCTTGCCATAGGTAGGAGAACCCTTGCGAATATCCACTGCCACATCGAGCACGGCACCCTTCACGCAGCGCACTAATTTAGACTGGGTGAATGGAGGGCGCTGGAAATGAAGTCCGCGCATCACGCCATAGGACGACATACTCTCGTTGTCCTGGCAGAAATGGATAGGATGGCCCAGTATCGGAGCCACCTTCTCGTCAAATTCACGCTGAGAGAAACTCTCGAAGAAATAGCCACGGGCATCCTTGAAGATGCGAGGCTCAATGATGAGCACGCCATCAATATCAGTTTTGATTACTTCCATATCTTAGTCCTTTAAACTGTTCTGGTACCATTCATAAAGTTTCTTCACACCATCCTCGATTTCCACCTGATGGGTCCAACCGAGCGAGTGCAACTTGCTTACATCAATCAACTTTCTTGGAGTTCCGTCTGGCTTAGAAGCATCAAACTCCACCGTACCCTCGAAGCCCACCGTCTTCACGATCAGTTCAGAAAGTTCACGGATAGTAAGTTCCTTACCAGTACCCACATTGATGTGGCAGTTGCGGATTTCACCGAGCGAAGGAATAGCACCGCCACGACCCTCAGAATTGTTACGGTCAACGGCTCCGTCCACCTTGGCACCATAGAAAACAGAACTGTATTTCTCGATACCGATGATGTCCTTGAAATCTACATTCAGGAGCACGTGAACGCTGGCATCCGCCATATCCTCGCTCCAGAGGAACTCACGCAGCGGAGTACCTGTACCCCAGAGCACCACCTTATTATTATATATACCATAGAACTCCAGGGCTTTCAGGATACGCTCATGGTCGTTATGACCATCCACGTTGCCCTCGCCGATGAGTTCGCGCAGTTTATCAGTAGGGTTGATCGGACGCTTGTTCATATCCACCTCAATACTGTGCCAGTCGCCCTCATGAATCAGTTTAGCTAAGTAGATCTTGCGCATCATCGCAGGCATCACATGACTGTTTTCCAAGTGGAAATTATCATTCGGACCATAGAGGTTGGTAGGCATCACAGCGATATAGTTGGTGCCATACTGCAGATTGTAGCTCTCGCACATCTTCAGTCCGGCAATCTTGGCAATGGCATACTCCTCGTTGGTATATTCCAGAGGAGAAGTAAGGAGCACATCCTCCTTCATAGGCTGTGGTGCATCCTTCGGATAGATACAGGTAGAGCCTAAGAAGAGCAGCTTCTTCACACCATGACTGTAAGCATTGCTGATGACATTACATTGCATCTTCATGTTCTGCATGATGAAGTCGGCGCGGTAGAGCGAATTGGCCATGATGCCGCCCACGAAAGCTGCAGCTAAGACCACAGCATCCGGACGCTCCTCATCGAAGAATTTCTGAACGGCATATTGGTCGGTCAGGTCCAGTTCTTTATGCGAACGGCCCACTAAGTTATTGTAACCACGTTTCTTCAAATTGTTCCAAATAGCGGAACCCACCAAGCCATGATGCCCAGCAATGTAAATCTTACTATCCTTACTCAACATTTTTACATCAAAAATTTAAGTTATTATTTTCTCCGTGCAAAATTACGATTTTTCTCTCAAAGAATAAAAAGTTTTAGGGATTTATTTTGTATTTATCGCAATTTGATGTATCTTTGCACTACAAAAGGAATAAACATAATGAAAATCAAGACATTTTTAATCATCGGATTTGCCACCTTGGCCATGCTTTCCTGCCATCGTGGTCCCAAGCCACCGGTATCTCAGCAGAACTTGCCCATCAGCATGTCAAAACCAGCCAAGGGCGACAAAGCTATTTACGGACTTGCCTGCATGGGATGCACAGACTCCGTAGTAATCATGCTCCCCAATCAGGGCGGCGATCCTGTAAAATATAATATTCTCGAAGCCAACCGCAACCGTCAGGTATTTGGCAATATCGAAGTGGGCGACTGGATCTGCATCATCCCTGCCAAGGAAAAGAATAAGGCAAGCATGGTCATCGACCTCGACAAACTGAAAGCCACCTGGACCTATCAGGTGATGCCTCATCTCAGAGATGTCACCCACCTCTCCAAGAGGCAGCAGCAGCGCATTCTCGCCAATATGCCCGACAGCATCGTGGAAACCTACATGATTCCGCGCGAATACGGATTTACGCTCAAGCGAATGGGAGAAGCACGCTCCGTGGGAATGGTGGCGACCAACAGTTCGGTAGAGGATGACAGTCCTGTGGAATATCCTAAAGTTCCCCTTTACACAGAGTGGCACGCCTACAACGGCAAGCTGATCTTAGTGAAAGGAAGATACGAGTTTAACAATGTCGTTTTCAACGAGAAGACCACCTACGACACGCTTTCTTTCGTCTATATGAAGGATGATTCGCTCGCTCTCCGTGATTCCCGGGGCAATATCCAGAGCTATCACCGCAAGGCCAATGCGCGGACTGCCAATGCCGCAGCCCAGAAAGCAGCCCAGAAAGCAGCGGAAAAATTCAAGGAAGAACTCAAATAAAGTTTATGCGTTCATCGCTTGAAATCTGAGAGAAATCCTTGAAACAAGACTAAACGAGATGGAGAATTTCCGAAAAATGAGTAATACGACGGAGGCGTTCATGTTCGAACTCCTCCGTTTTTTCATGCGCCCATATCGTATGAAATGGGATATGAATGGCAGAAGCCCCTATCTTGAGGGCAGGTGCAATGTCGCTCTTGAAACTGTTGCCCACCATCACCAATTCCTCCGGCAGCACGCCCAACTCACGACAAAGTCGGCGATAAGCCTCCGGTTTCTTGTCGCTCACGATGCTCACCACGTCAAAATATCGCTGCAGTCCCGATCGCCAGAGTTTATTCTCCTGATCCTGCAGTTCGCCCTTGGTAAAGACCGCCAACTTATATTCCGTCTTTCTGAGTTTTGCCAAAGTCTCCTCCACCTCTTCGAGCGGTTTGGCATCCAGTCTCAGCAGCGTCTTTCCCAATTCCACCGCTCTCCCTATCACGCGGGCAGGCACCTTTCCGTCGCTCACCTTGATGGCATTTTCCACTAATGAGATGGTGAACGCCTTGACGCCATATCCCAAGTCCTCCATGTTTCCCCCTTCCGTCTCAAAGAGTGCAGCAGAGATTTCCTCCTTGCTTCCATAGTCAGAAAGCAAGTCACAGTACTCAGCCTCCACTTCCTCGAAGTAAGTCTGCAAGGCCCAGAGGGTGTCGTCGGCATCAAAAGCGATTGCCTTGATATGATCCAGTTTTTTCATATTTCTCATTTTTCATTTCTCATTTCTAATTTGTAATTTCTCATTATATAAGAACCCCATCTGCAAAAATAATACTTTTCCCCGAACTGACAAAGAAAAACGCGCAACAATCTGCAAAAAGCGACTGCTGCACGTCCGTCATTCATTCAATCTTAATAGAGAATTACTTTTCAGAACCAAAAGTTATTATTTATATCAGAATATGATCTCTTTTTAGAAACGAGTCATAAACTCTACTACAATCTTGTCCTTCTCAGAAGTCTTTGCCACACCACCGTTGCGATAGAAATACTTCTCGTAGTTGATACGGATGTCAGAGATGAAAGGCTTGGCAAGACTGAGCGTCACACCACCAGTCACACGATGGCGCTTATAGTCGTTGATTTTCAACACGCCAGGGTCCTCATCCGTAGCCCCATACCGGGTGCCATCACTGTGGTCGCTCATGAAATCATATCTTACCAATGGAGAAACCTTCCTGATCAGACTCTTCTGGTTGGCCACTGGAATATCATAGCATACAAAACCGTCAAAGGCGTGCACATCATGAAACGCATTCTTGGAATAATGCTTGAAGAGGTATTCCACCTCAGCGATCAGACCGCCACGATGGAAGGTAACACCCGCATCATACATATTGACAGTGACATCAGAAGGCTTGATTTTCTGCGTACTCAGCACGAGATTCACATTCGGGAAGAGGAACTGCGCCTTGGCAGAATAGTTGATGCCTTTGGTCCAGTAATCCTTCTGGTTGGTAAGACCAGAGCCGTTGAACACACCCGCATTCACGATGATAGGGAACCCCACGTTCCAGGTATAACCCACCTCAGCACCGACATCACGCACATTACCCACCTGCTTGGCGATAAACGAGCGGTTGGCGAAATACTGCTGATGAGGCGAGCGGTGCGCATCGATGGTGAAAGGCACACGTTCCTGACCGATAGTAAACTGGAGCGTACTCCATGGTTTGATACGGGTATAAGCATCGAGCATCTTGATTTTGCCCTCATCGCAGAGGTCGATTTCCGCCTTGTAGCTCACCTCTTTGGTCACATTACCAGCAACATAGATGCGGGCAGTTCTCACTTCGAAGCGTCCCTCCCCTTCCTCGGTCTGGAATTCGTACTTCGAGCGTATCGTACCGCCAATCTTCGGAGTACGGTCAACCTCCTTCTTTTCATCCTGAGCAAACACCGCTGCAGACAGCATAGTGCAGAGCAGCAGGGCCATTGTCTTCTTCTTCATATTCACATTATTAATATATTAGCACACATCATGAGGCCATAGCCTTTATTCGGGTGCAAAGATACGAAGAATATATTTCTTTCTTACGACACGGATGTTACAAAATGATGAAGAAAGCCCAAATCATATATTCCAGACATTCCATGATATGAAACGTTACCGATACATTTTTGCCTTTTCCCTTTGTTATTTCAAATAAAATGATTAGTTTTGCAGATGCAAAGAGTCTGATAAGATATTATCACCAGAAACTTAAAAGAAAAAACCATGGCAGAATTGAAATTATATCCAGTAGGAATCCAGACTTTCGAGGAAATCATCACCCGAAATCTGCTGTACGTAGATAAGACGGAATATGTCTATCGCATGACTCATAGCGGTGGCAAACATTTCTTCTTAAGCCGTCCACGCCGTTTCGGAAAGTCATTGTTGGTTTCTACCTTAAAGAGTTATTTTCTGGGAAAGAAGGAACTCTTCAAAGGGCTTGCCATCGAAAAGTTGGAAAAGGACTGGACGGAATATCCTGTCCTGCATTTCAGCATGGCTGGCGGTAAACACATGGAGAAGGACCAGCAGGAAAGATACTTGGGAAACCGGCTTGCAGAACAAGAAAAAGTATGGGGAATCAAGACTCCCGCTGTTGATGCGAACGACCGTCTCATCGCACTCATTCAGACTGCTTACGAAAAGACTGGCAAGCAGGTGGTAGTACTCATTGATGAGTATGACGCCCCTCTACTTGATGTTGTGCATGAAGATGCTCATTTGAAAGATTTGCGCAATGTGATGCGTAATTTCTATAGTCCTTTGAAGGATTGCGAACCTATGCTTCGCTTTGTTTTCCTGACTGGCATCACTAAATTTTCGCAGATGAGCATCTTCAGTGAACTCAATAATATCACCAATATTAGCATGGATCATGAGTACGCTGGAATCTGCGGTATTACCAAGGAGGAATTGGAGACTCAGATGTCAGCAGATGTTGATGCATTAGCAGTTAAGATGAATCTAACCCGAACTCAGACTCTTGATGCATTGCGAGAGTTTTATGACGGTTATCATTTTGCAGCTCAGTCACCAGATATTTTCAACCCCTATAGTCTGCTGAATGCTATGGCTAAAAGTAAGTTGGATTATTATTGGTTTACTTCAGGCACACCTACCTATCTGATAGAAATGCTTAAGAAATTCCAGGTAATGCCTTCGGAAATTGGAAGTTGCGAGGCAGACAAATCAGACTTTGACGCACCGACCGAAATGATGGTGTCCATCATGCCTTTACTGTATCAAAGTGGTTATATAACTATAAAAGGATACGACCCTGAAACTGAGCTTTTCACGCTTGATATCCCAAACAAAGAAATCCGTGTTGGTTTATATCGTAGTCTCTTACCTAATTATATAGGTATGACTACGCCTAAGGGAGCAACCACCATCGCAAAGATGTCGGCTCTTATTCGCCGTAATGATATGAATGGGGCTTTGCAGATGCTTCAAGCTTTTCTTGCCACGGTTCCGTATTGCAACAATGCGGATTCAGAGGGGCATTATCAGCAGATGATGTATGTGATATTCTCTATTCTTGATAATTACGTGGACGTAGAAGTTCGCACTCCGTCAGGAAGAGTGGATATGGTACTGAGAACTGCTACGCATCTCTATCTCTTTGAGTTGAAACTCAATAAGGATGCAGCTGCAGCGATGAAGCAGATTGACCTCAAGGAATATCCTAAACGTTTTGCTCTATGTGGCTTGCCAATCGTAAAGGTAGGCGTCAACTTTGATGTCGCTTCGCATAATATCACGGATTGGAAGATAGAAGCTTATACATAATGGTGAAATTGGAGTACCCAAACATGCTTATTCCAAATATTTATACTAACTTTGCGACAAAATAAAAATATATAAGGAGAATCGCTCATGGATAGTAATATCACAAAGAAGAAAAATGCCAAGCGCGAATACATTTATCGCAAGCGCATCCCTTACGGAATCATGAACTTCGTTACCGTGAGAAGAGACGACTGCTATTATGTAGATAAGACAGATTTTATAGAAGAAATAGAAAGATCCAACATGTATTTCTTCTATATCCGCCCTCGTCGTTTCGGCAAGAGCCTTACCCTCTCCATGCTCAAACAGTATTACGACATCAATATGGCTGATAGGTTTGAGGAACTGTTTGGAGGATTGTATATCGGCGAGAATCCTACACCTGAGCATAATACCTATCTGATTATCTCGCTCAACTTTGCCGTGGTGGATGCCAATCTTGAGAATTACAAGAAGGGACTCGATGCACATTGCAACACAGAGTTTAACTACTTCTGCGATGTGTATGCACAATATCTGCCTGCCAACATCAAAGAAGAGATGAACAGGAAGGATGGCGCAGTAGAACAGTTGGACTATCTTTGCAAGGAATGTAAGAAGACAGGACAGAAAGTGTATCTCTTTATTGATGAGTACGACCATTTCACGAATACTATCCTGGCAGAACCAGACTGTCTCAACAATTATCAGGCAGAAACTCATGGCATGGGTTATCTCCGTAAGTTCTTCGACACCATCAAGTCGGCTACCGATTCCACCTTAGAGCGGGTTTTCGTAACGGGCGTCAGTCCTGTTACCATGGACGATCTGACCAGCGGTTTCAACATCGGCACCAACTATTCCCTTTCATACGAATTCAACGAGATGACGGGCTTCACGGAAGAAGAGGTGCGCGAAATGCTCACTTACTATACCGAAACCCTCCATCTCCACAACTACACCGTGGATGAATTGATAGACCTGATGAAACCATGGTACGATAACTATTGTTTTGCAAAGGATTCATACGGCGAAACCACCATGTACAATTCCAACATGGTGCTCTATTTCATCGATAATTATATCAGAAACCGAGGAAGACTTCCTAAGAATATGATAGAGGAAAACATCCGACTGGATTACAACAAGCTCCGTATGCTCATCCGCAAGGACAAGGAGTTTGCCCACGATGCCTCTATCATCCAGCAACTGGTAGAAAACGGCTTTGTGGCTGGCGAGCTCAAGACCGGCTTTCCTGCCGAGCAGATAGGCGACCCGGATAATTTCGTGAGTCTGCTCTACTACTTCGGCATGGTTACCATCGCAGGAAATTATCAGGGAAAGACCAAGTTCGTGATACCAAATGAGGTGGTGCGAGAGCAGCTGTTCAAATACCTTCTCGACACATACAAGGAGAACGACTTGCAATACGATTCCTACGAAAAAGGAAACTTAGAAAGTGCCTTGGCATATTGTGGAGAATGGAAGCCTTATTTTGAATATATCGCCGACAGTCTGCATAAATATTCATCCCAGAGAGATCATCAGAAGGGGGAATATTTCGTGCACGGATTCACGCTTGCCATGACTTGCGACAACAAGTTCTACCGTCCGATATCCGAAAAGGACACCCAGGAAGGCTATGCCGATATCTTCCTCTGTCCGCTTGTTGACAACTTCAGCGATATGCAGCATTCCTACATTGTAGAGTTCAAATATGCCAAGTCTAAGGATACCGCTGCGCATATAGAACAACTCAAGCAGGATGCCATCAGGCAAGTGAATAGATATGCAGAAAGCGAAGTAGTAACTTCTGCAATCAAGACCACGCAGCTACACAAGATTATCATAGTGTATAAAAGCACGGAAATGGTGGTTTGCGAGGAAGTGAAATAATCACAAGGCGTACGCTCCTCTGAACGAGGGAACGTACGCCTTGTTTATTTTATTCCCCACCCCCTTTCTCAAAATAGGAATCTAATTCCTTCTTCACATCGAAACAAGGACAGGCTTTGGTGGAAAACTCGTTGTGGACGTGGATAGTGAATACGGGGAATAATTTTGCCCAGAAATGACTTTGACCAAATGACCGATCGTAGTATGCATTGTCAAGAGACGTTTTGGTGATTTATAGCAACTGAACCTAATATCTATATTTTTAGTTAAATAACGTTATCAAAAAGTTACACTTTAAGAGATAATTTGTATATTTGTCATCAAAAAAAAGAATCATAATGACAAAAGACCAATTTCCAATTCGATTACATGAAGCAAGAATGATGATGGGACTAAGCATGGATAAGCTGGTAGAGCGAACAGGCGGAGCCATCACCAAGCAGAGTATATCTCGGTATGAAAGAGGCATCATGCGCCCAAAGAGACCGGCATTGTTGGCCTTGGCTAATGCCCTGCGCATCAGTGAAAAATATTTTTGGGGAACCAATATAGACATAGATATGCCTACGTTACGAACAAATGCCAATGGCAAAATTTCAGAAAAAGAACTGTTGGCATTGGAAGCCAAACTTTCTTTTTGGGCAGAGCAATATTTAGAGAAGGAGCATAAGGCAGGTTTCAGTTCCACCTTTAAGAATCCCGTTTTAGGGACGAAAATCTCAACTTTGGAGGATGCCATACAGGCAGCAGACCTTTTACGAGAGAAATGGTGTTGTGGTGACGGTCCTATAGCCAGTGTTCTTCGTTTATTAGAAAGAAAAGAAATCAAAGTGATGTCAGCAGAATTGCCAGAATCCGTTTATGGATTAAGCACCTGGGCAAATCACAGATATCCTCTGATCGTACTTGATATGAGATCAAGCAAGACTACAGTAGAAAAGCTTCGTTATACAGCCATGCATGAGTTGGCTCATTTGCTCTTTTCATTTCCCGACAATCCTTCATTATCTTTGGAGAAACGTTGTGATTTGTTTGCAGGTTACTTTATTCTCCCCAAGAAGACATATATAGAAGAGATGGGAGGAACCCAAAGGACGAATATATCCTTGGAAGAAATGATAGATCTTAAAAATGTCTATGGTTTATCACTTCGTGCTTTGATTCTCAGTGCTCGTGACTTTGGCATCATAGAAACAGAATACAAACGATGGTGGTATGCAGAGTATCTGGAAGATAATCCATGGGAATCGGGCTTAGGACATTACGCTTATCCAGAAACGATAGGTAGAGAAAAAAGAGTGGAAACAATAATAAAATACAAAAAAGATGAAGTTTAAAATCACATTAAAAATAAATAGGAAATTTGGTGACTTGCTGCCCTTTAATTATCAGTACGAGCAGTCGGCAGTCATTTATCGCATATTGGCGCAAGCTGATACGCAATATTCATCATGGCTTCATGAAAATGGCTATCTCTTACATGAAAGAAAGAGGTTTAAGCTATTTTGTTATTCACCCTTCATCTTTGAGAAAGTAAGACCTTTGCCTGAAGCGGGGTGCTTGAATATCATTGGCGAAAAAGTGGTATGGTACATTAGCTTTATACCAGAGAAAAGCACCTTTGAATTCATTCAAGGAATATTTGCCCATCAAAGCTTTACTATTGGCAATAAGGAACATCGTGTTGCTTTTGATGTTATTGGAGTAGAGGCTATGCCTATGCCACAATTGACAGAACAGATGGCTTTCCAAGCTATGTCTCCTATTTGTGTCAAGTTGCATGAAGACTACAAAACGCAATATTTGTCACCAGATAATCCCATGTTTGCTGACGGCATATTAAAGGGATTGAAAGCAAGATATGAGAGCATTCATGGGCAACCATTTGATATGAATGACAAGGAGTTTTCATTCGAATTGACAGACAATAAGGTCAAGTCGAAGTTGATAACAATAAAAGCCAATACTCCATACGAATCAAGAGTACGTGGATCTCTCTGCTCCTTCCGTATGAAAGCACCTTTAGAGTTGATGAAGATTGCTTATGAAGGAGGAGTAGGAGAACAATGTTCACAGGGTTTTGGATTTATAAAGAATATAGAATTATGAGTTTAGATACAGTCTTAAAAATCGGAAATATTTTGAGAAATTCAAAAGAGAAAATGAGTTTCTCAAATGCTATTGGATCTTGTCCTAAAGACAATAAAGGATGTTGGCCTTTTTGTCTTTCTCTTCCAGTAGACAAAGACTTTAATATTATTTTTGATAAGGTATCAGAAGTTCCTGAGAATAGAAGAAACAGTCTATATTATCTAATGTACAAAACTTCAACTAGTGATACTGTTTGTAGATATATATATGGTGATATTTATTATTCTTTCAAAGGTACATTGGGCAAGAATGGCTCCATAAATAAACCAGTTGAAGGTGGAAATTATAGATTAGTAGAATCTCCAAGTTCCTTTGATAAAGGTACTGCAACATGTAACGAAATCTGTTCTTTATCTGGTTTTTCTCCTGAAGGAATAGATGAGTTTCAACAGATAAGAACAGGACTCGCAAAAGAACAGATACTGATAGAACGAATCCTCAAATATGCTCCTGCTATTATAAAATACTTTGAAAATGTAAACGTTTCGTCCTTTAAGGAATATATTGAGAATGAAGATAACTTAAAGAATATTTGTTGCACTATAAATAAAGAAAACAACAAAAAAAAACTGGAGAAATTAAGTGAGGCTAAAAGTGACGAAGAATTGCTTATGTTAAATTCTGCGTCAATCTTTTTACATTTCTCTTATGAAGATGGTAATGGGGATGAAAAGAGTTGGTATGATTTTTCCAACACGTTAGAACTTGTCATTCGAGAAATGCATAAGAAGTATGTTGAGGATATTAAAGAAAACAAGGAAAGACTTGTGCTGAAAAAGAGCTGCTGGCCTACAATATGTTCTGGTGATAAGAAAAATGACATACAATTTCCAAATTTTGATTTGGAAAATAGATACAAGACAAGAGCTTTTACAGAATCAGAGATAGAAGATCTTTTTTATGGAGTTACCTATGCTGCGAAGAATGGTAAGAATTTTTCTGATTCTAATTATAAACTTATAGTTTTGCCGTGTGGAGATAATTTGAAAGCCGAGGATTTGAAACTCTTTCAAGAGAAGAGAAATGAACCAGCAATAGTATCTGCCAATGAATATAAGGATGATTTGATTTCGTCAATTTTAGAAGACAGTTCAACTTTTACATTCTTTGATTTCATTTTTGCAAGAAAAGAAAGAACCAAGCCAGATGATACTTATCTGATGGAAATTTCAAATATAACACGGAGTAATCTGAATCGTGTAACATCAAGAATTTGTAAAAAGGCGTATCAAGTGTACGCAGGAAGAAATAAAGAGATAAAGGTAGATATGTCTCTTTCTATCTGTTGTAAATCATTTTCCAATCTATTGGGAGATGTGCAATTGGATTCAACGGGAAAAGTAAAAATAGCCGCATCGAAAAAATATGAAAGTCATATTCTCAAAGTGCTTCCTTTAATATATAAAGGAGATTATTATAATGACCCGTCTTTACTCCATTCGTTTGTAACTAATGTAGAGTCCGCTATACGTTTAGGTGGTGGTCAGTTTTGGTATGAGATTTTGAAATATGATTTGATGTTCATATTATCAATACAAAATAATAAACAAAATAAATTTATGGAAATTATTAATTCTGCAAGTTTTATGCTTGGCGTTAAAATAGGGAAAATGGCCAAGCCATTGAAGAAGGCTATTGGTTCTTTTGAAAAGAACTATGTGGGCTTGCTTTCAAGAAGGGTGTCAACAAAAGATGATTGCATCAGGTTTATATCTGATATTAGTCAGAAACTTGTAATGCATGACGGAATGTGGGCAACAATGTGTGCTGAAGTTTGTGATGACTTGGCAAATCTATCAGAATCTGAATATGACAAGGATGAATTGTCTTTCGGATTCTTGGATGGCTATTTCAAATATGAGCCGACGGATAAGAAAAAAGATTTTCAGAAACGTTTAGAAAGAATCTTGGCTGATTATTCTGGCAATGAAGATTTAAAAGATGAAGTTAGTAAACTTAACTTGATAGTTGATGAAATAAACCATAAAAATTAAAGATATGAAGAAATCAGAAATTTTGTTTTTGTATGAAACATCATACAACATCCCCAATGGGGATCCATTTACAGGAGAACAACGTTACGATGAGGAAACGAAGAGAATCCTTGTTAGTGATGTTCGAATTAAAAGATTTATTCGTACATACCTTGAGGATATCGAAGGTGAGCACATCTATGTCTCAGACAAGACTGGAGCTGGCAAAACAGATTCTAAAGGTGTATTAACTTGGATCATTGAGAATTGGAATTCCAATCAAAAGACCGACATCGCTGAAATAATGAAAGAACTCATTGATGTAAGATTGTTTGGTGGTATATCAACGCTAGAAAAAAATATGAAAGTTGGTAAGACAGACTTTACAAATGGGCATGTGCAATTTACGGGACCTGTGCAATTTGCTTCCCTTAACCCTTCTTTGAATCGTGTCAACTTGAGAATGCACCAGAACACGTCACATTTTACATCTAAAGGAGATAAAGCGCAAGGTGCCATTGCTACAACAACTTTGGTTCCTTATTCTGTTGTTCAAATTCACGGATGGATTAATCCAACTGTTGCTAAAAACACAGATTTGAAAGAAAATGATTTGCAGAAAATGTTTAAAGCTTTATGGTATGGAACAGGCGGGGAAGGAAGCTCTTTCTCTCGTTCAAAAGTCGGACAAGATTCGCTTTTGTTGTTAATCATAGACTACAAAGAGAATTTTGACAAACTTTATGGAGTTGACAGAACCATAAAACTTGTGCCGAATGAAAGCTTGAAAGACGAGCAAATTCGTAGTATGGAGGACTATACTCTCGATTTCAGTAAACTCAAGGATCTTGCCAAGAATGACAAGATTGAAAAAATCAGATTCTATACAGAGATAGATAAGATTAAGAATGAGCTTAATGGTGAGAAGTTTGAAGAGATGAGCTTATGAAAGGTTTTCAATTCAAGATAGATGGTAATTGGGCTCATTTTAAAAAGCCAGAGACCAACAACAATCCATTGTCTCATGACCTTATTCCTAAAACGGCATTAATCGGAATGATTGGTGCAGTTTTAGGAATTGAACGCGAGAAGATGAAATCTCTTTTCCCTCAGTTGTCTGAAGACTTGTTGTATGGTGTTGAATTGCTAAAGCCTGTAAAAAAAGCATCATGTGGATTTACGTCTCACACGGCCATAAACCCTACAGCTATTAAATCACCCAAAGCTTTTGAAATGCTGCGTGATGTTAGCTACAAGATTTGTGTGGGACTCAATGGTGAACGCTCTCAAAGTATATTCGATGATTTTCAGAATGCAATTTTAGAAGGATATGCTGTCTATGACCCTTATTTGGGTATTGCTAACTGTCCAGCAGAATTGACTTCCATTAGTAAAGGAGAATTCATAACGATGCGGAATGGTGATTTTAAGACCAAAGGTTTCGTTATAGCGAATGAGCATAAGTTGAAAATAGTTGGCGATGACTTTCGAATTGGTTTTGACAAACTTCCGACATATCAGAATAATGATTTTTGGAATTTGCCAGAAAAATATGTAAACGTCATATACCCAGAATGCTCTTATATGCTTAAAGTAGAAGGAGATTATTGGGAATATATTCATGATAAAGAGATTGAACAATGGGTTTTGATTTAAATAATTGTTATTCACATCCAGGAAAACTTTTGAAAGTACATCTTGAAAATGTGGCTTTATTATCAAAAGTATATCTTGAAAATGTAGCTTTATTGTCAAAGAGAATTACCAGTTCTGATGCAGCAGGATTGGTATCTCTCTTCCATGATATAGGAAAGGTTAATCCTAATTTTCAAGAGAAATTAAATGGATTATGTCCGAAAGGATATGATCACCATGCCTATTTGTCTGCGTATGCTTTTCTCATGTTTCTGATTAAAAATCCAGATAAGTTTAAAGTTCCACATGAGTTTAATTCGCACAATTTCTTAACATCTTTAATAACTGTTGTTGCGAAACATCATGGGGACTTACCTAATATGATACCAAATGATGGCAATCCTATTCTTTCGGGCTATGAAGTAAGCAATCTTTATGCCTTTCTTGATAAGGAGCATATATCTTTTGGTAATGTCTTTTCTGAGTTATTAGGCAATGAGCCATCTATGCCATCATCAATAGAAGAAGATAGAATTAGATTATTTTTTAAAAGAATAGTAAATAAGCCAAATGATTATAATGTTGCTTTACGATTCTATTTAGAAATACAAAGCATTTTCTCTGCATTGGTAAAAGCTGACAAAAGTGATGCTGGTAATATGATATCCATGCTTGATGAGAATGAACAAAATCTGAATAGCTTTTCTCATATCTATCCAGATATATTACAGGGGTATCTTGACAATCTTAATTCTCAAACTTTACTTAATGTAGAGAGAACTAAAATACGTCTGGAAAGTATTAATAGTATTAAAAAAGGTTTAGAAGAAGGAAAACAGATTTTCGAATTGACGGCTCCGACTGGTTCCGGAAAAACGCTAATGTTGTTATCTTTAGCTTCCGAAATCATAAAGGCGAAGGGGGCTAAAAGAATTATTTATGGATTGCCATTCTTGTCGATAACAGAACAAGTTGAATCAGAAGTGTTGAAAATATTGAAAGGTTACGAATGTTTTGTTCAGCGTATAGACTCGAAATCTACAAATACTCGCTTTGATGAAATTCAGAAGGAACTGGATGATAATCCTTCTGAAAAGTTGTTACAGGAATTAGAGGCTTTAGAGTTTCAAGATGATACTTTTGGCTATCCATTCATAATTACAACTTTCGTACGTATATTTGAGACACTATTGGGAAATAAGAATCATGAGCTTATGAAATTGCCTAATTTTTCCAATTGTGTCTTTCTCTTGGACGAGATACAGTCTTTGCCTCCAAGATTGTATGGATTTTTTGTTGCTTACTTAGATAAATTCTGTAAACTAACAGGTAGTTTTGCAATAGTTTCTACAGCTACACAGCCAGCTCTTCGATTGCCTGATGACAATAAAGAAGCAAAGGAATTCTTTCTGGATTATGAACAACCATTTAAATTGTTGTCACTTTCTCATTATGAGAATCCTGTTTTTAACAGGTATACAGTAGAAGTACAAAAGTCAATTATAGATATAGAACAGTTGGGGCATCAAGTTTTACAGGAGGAGAAATCGGTGCTTGTTATCTTGAATACTATTCAGGATACAAAAGACTTATACAATTTCATCAGAAAAAATATGGATGACACAAATGTGTTGCTTCTTAATACACATTTTACTCCAAGCGACCGAAGCCAGAAAATATATATTGCTAAGGAGAAACTATGTCAAGGTGATAAGGTTGTTCTTATCTCTACTCAGCTTATTGAAGCGGGAGTTGATATTGATTTTCCAGTACTTTATAGGGATTTTGCTACCATTTCAAGTATTGTACAATCTGCTGGTCGCTGCAATAGAAATGGAAAAAATGCTGAAAAAGGAAAAGTTGTTGTAGTTAGGTTGGGAACGAATCAAGGGGAACGTTCAAGCCTGATTTATCGAGGCCCTGATAAAGAGTTGATAAATTTCTCAAGAGAATCTTTCTATGAATCAGGAAATTGCGAAGAGAAGGATATGCTAAACATACAGAAAGCCTTCTTTGAGAAAATATGTGATCAACTTATATTTGGAGCCTATGGAGAGAAACTGAAAAATAATTTAATGGAGGATATAAGCCAATGCATGTATGAAAAAGTGGGAAAATTCTCACTTGTTGACAATAATATATTTGGTGAGGAATGTTTGTACTATGTACCTCGTAATGGTGATGATAATAACTTTGAATTACTTCTGAAGTACCAGAAGAATTTAAAAGAATCTCTTTTACATGATGACAAGATATCTATCATACGATGCCATAAGAGAAAATTAAGCAACCAATTAAAAAAGATGGCCAATCGGATTGTACAAATAAGGATAAAGCCAAATCAATCAAAACCAATTACATCTTCAGGTGAAGATTATAATGGCCTTTATAAAATATCTACTAAATGTTATAATTTTGATACTGGTATTATAATTGATGGAGATAATTACTTATGACAATAACTGGCACTCATTTCAACTATTACCAGCTTTGCCATCGCAAACTATGGCTGTTTGCCAATGGTATCAACATGGAACAAGAATCAGACTTGGTCTATGAAGGAAAGCTGGTGCATGAATCAAGTTATCCACAACGTACATCAAAGTATGAGGAAGTGGAGATTGATGGTATCAAAGTAGATTACTATGATGCCAAGAACAAGGTCATCCATGAGATAAAGAAATCTAATAAGGTGGATAAAGCTCATGAATGGCAACTGAAATATTACATGTATGTTTTCGAGCAACATGGAATTGATGGCGTGAAGGGCATCTTGGAATATCCTCTTTTGAGAAAGACAAAAGAAGTAATCTTGACAGATGTTGATAGAGATGACATTCAGGTTATATCTAAAGACATCATTAAGATCATCTCTCAAGATGTTTGCCCATCTAAGGTCAAGAAAGGCATCTGTAAGAATTGTAGTTATTTCGATTTTTGTTATATAAACGAGTTGGAGGAAGAAGAATGAAAAGAAGTTTTTATCTGTTCAATCCAGGCATTATGGAAAGAAGGGACAATACGCTGAAGTTCACGCCTGTTATCGTGAATGAAGATAATGAAGAAATCAAGCAGCAACCTCGATACATTCCTATTGAGGATGTTGCGGAACTGTATGCCTTTGGAAGTCTGCGGGCAAATAGTGCTTTGTTCAACTTTCTGGGGCAGAAAGGTATTCCTGTCCACTTCTTCGACTATTATGAGAACTATACCGGAAGCTTCATGCCACGTGAAAGTCTTCTTTCTGGCAAGGCATTGTTGGCACAAACATCTGCATACCAAAACAAGAAAAAAAGAGTAGAATTGGCACGAAAGTTCATTCAGGGAGCAGCTTGGAATATGGTTATGAACCTCAACTATTATAATCGTAGAGGAAAAGACCTGCAAGATATTATCGATACTATTAAAAGATTGAGTAATACTTTACCAGATGCCAAGGCTGTGGATGAGATAATGGGAATTGAGGGAAATATCAGACAGGCATATTATGCTGCATTCGATATCATTCTCGATGATTTCAACATGGGATCAAGAACCAAGCAACCGCCAGAGAACGAGGTAAATGCTCTCATTTCTTTTGGCAACATGATGTGTTATACTGAAACTCTCCGGGCAGTTCATCAAACTCAGCTCAATCCAACGATAAGCTTTCTGCATACTCCAGGAGAAAGGCGTTTTTCGTTATGTCTGGATATATCCGAGATTTTCAAACCTATTATCGTGGATAGAGTCATCTTCAAGGTACTCAATAAGCATGCTTTAAGCACCAGTCATTTTGATAAGAAACTCAACAAATGTCTTTTGAACGAAAAGGGAAAGAAGATTTTTGTAAAGGCTATGGAAGAGCGATATGACGAGACGTTCCGTCATCGTTCTTTAGGACGTAATGTAAGCTATAAGCATCTTATAAAGTTGGAATGCTATAAGCTACTGAAAGATATTTTGGGAATAGAAGAATATAAACCTTTTAAAATGTATTGGTGATATGTATGTGATTATAGTTTATGATGTTGGTGAGAAGCGAGTAGGCAAAATGTTGAAGCTTTGCCGCCAGTATTTGTGTTGGATTCAGAACTCAGTTTTGGAGGGAGAATTATCTGAAGCCAAACTTCGTGAATTACAAATGAAAATGAAAGCTATTATTGATGAATCTGAGGATAGCGTTATAGTTTTCACCAATAAAATGGGATATAATATGAGCAAGCAGATTCTTGGAAAAGAACGAATGTCTACCGATAATTTCTTATAAAGAGTTGTCGATGTGGTTCTATTTTGCCGTTTTGAGTTCGGCAAAACCTCCGAAAGTGTTCTTTGACTTATTGAAACCTCCATAAATAGGCAGGTTGTCGTAAGACCGCAGAAAAAATATCTTTAGGCATCGACATTTTTCTGAAGATTTTTTTGTATCTTTGCACCCGCAAACCTATAGAGTCTTCGGGGGTGTATGCCTTAGACTTAACGGGTTTTAATCGTACCTTTATGGAATTGAAATCAAAGGCTTTGTATGCAAAATTTGGTCAGCCGTTAGGTTTTAATCGTACCTTTATGGAATTGAAATTTGGTCTTGTCCTTTAAAGGAAAAATGACACAAACGAGTTTTAATCGTACCTTTATGGAATTGAAATTCGGCTGCTGCCTGCGCCTGCTTTGCGATGGCTTCGTTTTAATCGTACCTTTATGGAATTGAAATGATACAAATTTATTAGCTATATGAATCATACTCAGTTTTAATCGTACCTTTATGGAATTGAAATGTACATAGCCTGTTCGGGAGTCCTCATTATAAAAAAGTTTTAATCGTACCTTTATGGAATTGAAATTTACGCAAGGTTCTACGACAATCGACGGTGGTTTGTTTTAATCGTACCTTTATGGAATTGAAATATGGGTGAACATCAAGCTACCAGAGCTGAAATGGTGTTTTAATCGTACCTTTATGGAATTGAAATTAACAAAGTCATACGACTGTTTGACGTTATCAGCAGTTTTAATCGTACCTTTATGGAATTGAAATAATATATCTCCTGATAGCCAATCGAGAGTGTCCTGTTTTAATCGTACCTTTATGGAATTGAAATTAAGTGACCGTCTCGTCACAGAGGAAACTGAAGGTTTGTTTTAATCGTACCTTTATGGAATTGAAATGTGATAGTCACGCCATTCTCATCTACACGAGTAAGGTTTTAATCGTACCTTTATGGAATTGAAACTAGCCTATGCGGCTATGCGTATCCTCTACAAAATCACGAAATAAGGGTTGGGAGGGGCGGTTTTAACCGACCCCATAATGTGGTGAATGGAAGTTTGCGTAGTTTACGATGCTACGTTTTACTGTTTTTACTTGGTAAACGCAGTTTTTCCATTGATTGTGCTGGCTTTTGGGATAAAATCATTCTCTTTGCGGTGTAAAATGTGATACCAATATCAAAAAAGTACTCTAATATGATATTTGAACGTAAGAAATACTTGGATGAACTTATCGCAGGACGTGGAAACGGTCTTGTGAAGGTTATAACAGGTGTCAGACGATGTGGGAGTCTTTCCTGCTGTTTGATATCTGGCATAACTGGCTGTTGGAACATGGGGTGACTGATAATCACATCATCGAAATACAACTTGATGATTTCCGAAACAGGCGGTTGAGAAAGCCTGATGCCTTGCTCGACTATATAGACTCAAAGGTAGTGGATGATGGCAAACCTTATTATCTTGCATACAAGAGTAAATAAGCGTGGCTACAAACGATGACTAAAGCCTCCTTGTAACCACGCTTTTATATTCTCTATATCAAACAAGGAACGTACCCTTGTTTATTTATTCCCCACCCCCTTTATCAAAATAGGGATCTAATTCCTTCTTCACATCGAAGCAGGGACAGGCCTTGGCGGAAAACTCGTTGTGACCGTGGATGGTGGCGTGAGGGAATTCCTCCTTCAGCTGACCGATGAGATCCAGCAGGGCAGCCTTCTGGTCGATGTAGGTAAGCAAATTATCCAATGATAGCTTTAATCCAGATGATACCATTTCTTTCGGACAAAGCTGTATAATATCATAGGTAATAACCTTAGCATATTTCTATAGACAAAGTCTGATATATACAAAAGAGGTAATCAATGTGAATGTGCTTTTCAGAATAATATTTGATTTCACTGATAGCATGATTAATCTCATTAAATTCTACTTCTTTTTCTTCAATATATTTATTTTTGTTCGACAATTTTACTATACATCACGATTTCGCTCCTGAAAACCTATATATTTGAGCTTAAAAATAAGGGGTTTTAGTGAAAAAATCCGCATTTTTGAGCTCTTAAGTGAAAGAATAAGCCGAAAAACGCTCCATAAATAGGGATTTCTTATCATAGTATAAATACACAATAATTGTTCCCTCCCGAATTTACGTATTACTGCCTATGGTTGATTCTACTTCCATGAGTTAGGATTTATAAGTCACTCATAATAAAGTACTTAACTCCGCCACTTGGGGGTAATTCTAATTCGCTCTATATGTTTATCAGCATCTAAAATGTTCCGTATTTCATATCTTTTGGCAAAGATAATAAATCTTTTATATAATATCGAATTTTATTATTTTTTTTATCGTAAAAGTAGAAAATAGCTATTTTGGGGGTATAAGAAGTCCAATTTTGATGGCAAAACATCCATTTTAGAGACAAGAAAAAGCCCTCCATTTGCTGTTTTGGGCTGAATATTTTACAGAATTGAATAGGAACGACAATAGAGGCAGATGCTGATTGTTAGTATATTTTATCTTTATTGCACTTATAAATGTGTCGCGAGCAAAATAGTTCAGATTACATAACTTATTGATAGCCAACAACATAAGCAATCATAACGATTAAAAATAATCCCTTATCAAGTAGCATTCTGGTCAAAAAGGTCAATGTCATTGTTGGTCAATTTATAAGAAGTATTGGTCATTTTTTTCTATAGTATAATATAAATAATATTTATATTATACTATAGGCTTTTTGACCCATCCCCCGAAGGATTTTGACCAACAATGACATTGACCTTTATGACCGCTTTTCTAAAATTCTGAGCCGCTTCCTTCATTTTCTTCCAATTCTATCAAAATGCAGCAATTGATTTTCAAAATATCATTGTAAAGCACTATCAGTCAGACACTTACAGACACCCCTAAAAAATCTGTAGCCCAAAAATTTGTTTTCAACTCCAAATTGTTGTACCTTTGCACCAGCAATCGAAAGAAAGCTTCTCTTGTACCGAAAGTCGGTCTTTACAGACGACACATTGGAGTCGTTATTGATGTCAGGCGCCGGACATCAATAACGACCCAAAGAAGGGCAAGAAACGGGGCTTCTGGGGAATTGAAATATCAACCATCTAAACACACACAAAAGTATGATTAACTACAGTATTACCATGCGCTCAGTGAATAGTAACCTCATTCCGATGCAGAGTTCAACCTCGTAGCCAGCCGTAGCGCTCAGGCTGCAGTCATCAAGGCCATCAAGGAGGGCAAAGCCAACGTGGACATCAGCACTCCAACTACTCCTAGCGACGGTTCAGATGGCGGTGGCTCTAACCCAAGCGGTGGCAATAAGGGTGACGCAGGACAGGACGGCAGCGGCGAGGATAACGAACTGTAGAAGGGAAATTAACCTCATGTGAAACACACAAAGAATTTAAGTTTAAGACACCAAAAAAGTCTATCTCATAATTGTGAGTAGCATCCTTAGGCCATTTGCGCTTAAATATTCTATTCATATATTATTTTCTTTATTTTTTATATAAAAGTTACTGACTATTTGATACTTACGCAGTGCAAGGATACGAATGATATTGAAAATACGCAAATTTATTTCCATGAAATATACGAAAATACGTAAATTTATATTGAAAATCCTTTGAAAATACGCAAATTTGGATGCTTGAGAGTTTTATCACAATAATAACCATTGTAGCATCTCACCAAAGTGGAATCTATGGTTTGAGCCAAAAGAGCATCAAATTGCTCCATAATAGAAAAAATTCCTCCAAAAGGAGTGAGTTTTTCAGAGTTTATTTGTATTTTGCCATGTCATTCAGAGTTTTATTTGTTATTTATTTTACAACACTAAGATAAGTGAAATTTCTGACATGACAAAATGAGGGTGTGTCATAAGTCTGTGACGCACCCTCTTTTCTTATCATCTGACAGGAAGCCCTATCTTATTACACACACAACAAAGCGAGAAAAATGATATATATAAATTATTGTCACAAAAACAACATATTCGATAGCAAAATGTCATTTTCAAGGCTAAAAACAAGTGGTTGACCCATATCAAGAAAAACATATTGCAATAATATTTCTCGGCAAAAGATGCCGTTATTCGATAAAAAAGTGTTAACTTTGCACTCGTATTTAAGGAATAACAAATAATAAATTTTAAAAAGGTTAATAATTATGATGACTATTTTTACAATGGCTTTCGCTGCAGTTATGTTTTCTGGTATGGTTCTTTGCATGGGCATGTTCTTGAAACACGTAGTAAACTCAATTCCAGAAATGACTGACATGAGCCATTCTGTTAGCTTGAGCAAGTAAGAATAGAACAATACATAATATATATATACATGAATCACTCTAGAAATAGAGAGAGATTTATATAAAGATGAGGGTGTGTCATAAGTCTGTGACACACCCTCTTTTTTCGTTACACTAAGGTCAAAATCATTTACGATATTATAAAGAAAGGTTATTATTCCTCAACTTATAAAACAAAATACATGGTTCGCTATAAGAGTTTTTCATTACCGCCAAATTACCGCCAAATTACCGCCAAATTACCGCCAAATCACTTTCTATCGTTCTCGAAAGTCTCCGACATTCTTTTTTTTGATAAAATTCCCCAATAATTTTATACGATTTTCAGTTTTTATTTGTAATTTCGCAGCAAATTTCTAAACACATATTAATTTTTAACAACATGTTGCAAAAGTTATTCGGTTTTGACCCAGCTCAAAACAAACTGAAAACGGAGGTGGCTGCGGGTATCACCACCTTCCTCACCATGGCCTATATCCTGGCCGTTAATCCTAACATCTTCAGTCATCTCGCCGCTCAGGGCATGGATACACACGCAGTGTTCACCGCCACCGTACTGGCTGCCATTGTGGGTACACTCGTGATGGCGGTCTATGCCAAGAAACCTTTCGGACTGGCTCCTGGCATGGGTCTGAACGCCTTCTTCGTATTCACGGTCTGTCTCACTATGGGCTATCCCTGGCAGATGGCACTCACGGCTGTTCTCATCGAAGGTTTCATCTTCATCATCCTCTCCGCTACCGGTATCCGCTCGATGATGGTGGATGCTATTCCGGCTTCCCTGAAACGTGCCATCGGTGCTGGTATCGGCCTCTTCATCGCCTTCATCGGTCTGAAGAATGCAGGTATCGTGGCTGCCAATGAGGCTACTTTCGTCACCATCGGTAAGATCACCGAAGGCTCTGCCCTGCTCGGCGTTATCGGCATCATCCTGACCAGCGTGCTCGTCATCAAGAAAGTGCCTGGCAACCTGCTCATCGGCATTCTCGCTACTACGCTCATCGGCATTCCTATGGGCATCACGGAAATACACGGACTGGTAGATGTGCCACCTTCGGTTTCACCTATCTTCTGCCAGTTTGATTTTTCCAAGGTCTTCTCCATCGATATGGTGATCATCGTCTTCACCTTCCTCTTCATCGATATGTTTGATACGATGGGCACACTCGTGGGCGTCTGCACCAAAGCGGGCATGATGAAACCGGACGGAAGAATCCATGGACTCAACAAGGCGTTCATGGCGGATGCCGTGGCTACCGTGGCTGGTGCCTGCTTCGGAACAAGTACCACTACCACCTATGTGGAGAGCGCTTCGGGTGTTGCCCAGGGCGGTCGTACGGGTCTTACTGCCTTCATTACTGCCATGTGCTTCTTAGTGGCCCTGTTCTTCGCACCACTGTTCCTGTCAGTTCCTTCTGCAGCAACTACTCCTGTGCTCGTCATCGTGGGTCTGTATATGATGTCGCCTATCAAAGACATCGACCTGAACGACTATGCAGAGTCTATCCCTGCTTTCATCACCATCATCATGATGCCGCTCACCTACAGTATTTCTGATGGTATTCTCTGCGGTATGATCAGTTATGTGGCCATCAACGCCTGCTGCGGAAACTTCAAGAGGCTGAGCATCACCATGTGGGTATTGGCTATCCTCTTCGTGCTGAAATATATCTTCATCTAAACAGAGATGAAAATACGGTTTAGATAATAATCCTAACTATATAATGAACAGATCCGGTTGGAACTCATGGGGTTCTAACCGGATTTTTTTATCCCCCCGACCTCTTTGTAACCTATCTGTAACATACAATACTACCTTGTAACATAATCGTCACAAACACGTAATGCGCTTTGCACCACCACTTTCAAAATATCGTCGTACCTTTGCACCCGAAAAGAAATATATGTTTCCTGCTTGTTGGCACAATAGAAACAAGAGAAGGCATTCATACTTAACATTATAATGAAATGAAAGAGAACAAGAAAGCAATTCTGGAGATTCTCAAGAAAAAGAGTTCCAAGAAAGAAGGCAAGAAGGACGATAAGTTTGAGAGCTTAGTGCTCAACCTCGCCCTTCAGAAGATTGACAGTGATGACTTCGACTATGATGGAGAGGCTGTTTATACTGCAGACAAGAAGCGACTCATCTATTGCATGAGTAATGAGGCAAGTTTCACCGTTCCTGAGGGTGTGACCGTCATTGGTGAAATGGCTTTCCGTGGCAAGAAACAACTCAAGAATGTCATCATAGCCAACTCCGTGAAGGAAATAGAGCACGATGCTTTCTATGATTGTGATGAACTGGATAACGTTTATATCCCTGCCGGTGTCAAGGAAGTAAGGGGATATGCTTTTGCAGAATGCGACAAACTCAAGAAGGTGACTTTTGCCGGCGTTCCTGCCAAACTGAGCCGTCATGCTTTTGATGACTGCGATCTTCTCCACGATATCATTGTGCCTGCCGGTGCCAGCAAAACTTTCCGCAAGGCTCTCCACTTCATCGATGGGGATACTGATTTCGTCGTTACTGAAATGGCAGAAAAGAAAAATTCCAAAGAGCCTGAGAAGAAGAAGGTAAAAGCCTGATATTTCTCTCACTAACTTATTATCATACATAGTATCATAAAACAATATCGACCCAAAAGTTTATGACCAAAGAAGAAATTATTAAAAAAGCATACGTAGAACGCGACGTGAGCTGGATGTACTTCAACCACCGCATTCTGCAGGAAGCCAAGAAGGAATTTGTTCCATTGCTCGAACGTCTCTCCTTCCTCGGCATTTATTCCAACAACCTCGATGAGTTCTTCCGTGTACGTGTGGCTTCGCTCAACCGCATGACCGACCGCAACCTCACCAAGGATATGGAAGCGCAAATCAAAAAGTCTCTCAAAACGATCAATAAACTCAATGAATCTTACTCGAAAGAATACACTGAAGCGGTGGATCAGGTTTTCCGCGAACTTGAAGTTCACAAAGTTCGACTTGTCACCGAAGCCAATCTCAACGATGAGCAGAAGAACTTCCTCACACAGTTCTTCTACGACAAGCTCAACGGCTCTGTCAATCCTATCTGGCTCAACGAGATAGACGACCTCTCCACCCTGGAGGACAACCGCATCTACCTCGCCATCGAAAAGACAGAAATGGAAAATAATGACGAGGAAGAAAAGGGCAAGAAAAAGAAAGACGACAAGAAGGGCAAGAAGAAATATGCCGTGGTGAAGGTGCCTGACCGTGTGTATGGCCGATGGGTGAAGATTCCTTCAAGCGACGGATTCGACAACATCATGTATCTGGACGACGTGATTCGCTACTGTCTGCCCTTAGTTTTCCTCGGATTCAAGGAGAGTTCTTACCGTGCTTATTCCTTCAAGTTTACCAAGGATGCGGAAATGGAGATGGACAATGATGCTGACTTCGGTACGATGGAGAAGATTGCCTTGGGTGTAAACAGCCGAAAGAAGGGGGAAGCCGTGCGCGTGATCTACGACCGGGAAATGCCGAAGGACTTGCAGAAGAAACTGCGAGAGCGGCTGAACACCAAAGAGCTGGATGCTTCGCTTGCGGGCGGAAGATACCAGAACCACAAGGACCTGATGTCTTTCCCGGACTGCGGACACAAGGAACTGAAATATGAGAAGTGGACGCCTATCATGAAACCGGAGTTCCTCTCCAACGAGAGCATTCTCGACCAGATCCGTCAGAAAGACCGTTATATCCACGTGCCTTACCACAGTTTCAACGGCTACATCCGTGTGCTGCGCGAGGCTGCCATCAAGCCAGAGGTGAAAGCCATCAAGACTACACTCTACCGTCTGGCCAAGGACTCCAAGGTGGTGAAGGCCCTGATTACTGCGGCACGCAACGGCAAGAAGGTAACTGCCGTGGTGGAGCTTCTCGCCCGCTTCGACGAGGAGAGCAACATCAAGTGGAGCAAGCGCATGCAGGAGGAAGGCGTCAACGTTATCTTCGGTGTGGAGGGATTGAAGATTCACTCCAAACTGCTCTATATCGAATCCAAGAAGGGCAATATCGCCTGCATCGGAACGGGTAACTTCCACGAGGGAAATGCCAGGATATATACTGACTATCTGATGATGACGGCACGTCAGAAAATCGTGAATGAGGTGGCTAAGGTGTTCGACTTCATCGACCGTCCTTTCTCGCCTTTCCGTTTCAACGAACTGCTCGTTTCTCCTAACTCCATGAAGAGCCGCATCCTCAGAATGCTGGATACGGAAATCAAGAATGCCAACGAGGGCAAGGAGGCCTGGGTGAAGATGAAAATCAACCACATCACCGATACCGACATGGTGGCAAAACTCTATCAGGCTTCCAAGGCTGGAGTGAAGATAGACATCGTGATACGTGGCAACTGTTCGCTCGTGCCGGGCATCGCCAACCTCAGCGAGAACATTCACTGCGTGGGCATCATCGACAGATACCTGGAGCACAGCCGTATCCTCATCTTCGCTAATGGCGGAAAACCAAGATATTTCATCGGTTCTGCCGACTGGATGCCGAGAAACCTCCTCAACCGCATCGAGGTGCTCACCCCAGTATATGACGAGGATATGCAGGCAGACCTGCTCCGCACCGTATCATACGGCATGAGAGATACCGCAAACGGCCGCATCGTGGACGGCAAGGGAAACAACGAGTTCGTAGAAGGTCCTGAATTCAGAAGCCAGGAGGAATTATATAAAGCCTATCAGGAGGAAATAAAAGAATCATAAAAAGTAATTGTAATGACAACATTAGCAGCTATCGATATTGGTTCCAACGGAGCCAGACTACTCATCAAGCGATTTGATCCGGAAGCACCACGCGAGGAAGACCGCATCAAGAAAATCATGTTCATCCGCATTCCGCTGCGCCTGGGTAAGGATGTGTTTACCCTCGGCAAGGTTTCCAAGGAAAGGGAGAAGATGATGCTCCACATGATGAAGGGATTCAAGCAATTCATGAAGCTCAACGATGTGGATGCCTTCCGTGCCTGTGCCACTTCTGCCATGCGAGATGCAGAAAACGGCAAGAAGGTGCTGAAGAAAATAGAAAAGCAGACCGGCATCAAACTCGAGATTATCAAAGGACAGGAGGAGGCGAAACTGCTCTACAACAACCTGGTGGAGAAGACCGACTCCAACGAGGGCAACTTTGCCTATATCGACGTGGGCGGTGGAAGCACCGAGGTTTCCATCATCCACGACGGAACGCTGGCTGAAAGTTTCTCCTACAACATGGGTACGCTGAGAATGCTGAGCGGGAAGGTGACGGCTGATACTGAAAAACAGTTTAAGGAAAACCTCTGCAGATATGCCAAGGAATATGGCAATATCCGCATCATCGGTTCTGGTGGAAACATCAACAAGCTCAACAAGTTGGCCCGCCACAACAAGACGAATGGCAAGGAACTGTCAATCAGCGAACTGAAGCGCCTCTACCTGATGATGCAGCCGCTGAGCATCGAAGAACGTGAGATTTCCTTCTCGCTGAAGGAAGACCGTGCCGATGTCATCATTCCTGCTGCCGAAATCTTCATCCAGGCATGCGAGTATCTGGAATGCGACACCATCATGGTGCCGAACATCTCACTTGCCGACAGTATCGTGGATGGACTCTATGAGAAATTAGAAATGACAAATGAGAAATTACAAATGAGAAATTAGATATGGGTACAATTTATTTATGTATTGTGATCTTCCTGCTCTGTCTGGCAGTGTTTGATCTTTTTGTGGGAGTCAGCAATGATGCTGTCAACTTTCTGCAATCTGCCATCGGAGCTAAGGTGGCTAAGTTTCGCACGGTGCTGATCATCGCTTCCTGCGGTGTGGTTCTCGGTGCTATCATGTCATCAGGAATGATGGACATCGCCCGTCATGGCATCATGAGTCCGGACCACTTTACCTTTGAAGAAGTGATGACGCTCTTCCTGGCTGTTATGGTAACTGATGTCATCGTACTGGATGTGTTCAACACCTTAGGTATGCCTACCTCTACTACCGTGTCATTGGTATTCGAGCTGTTAGGAGGTGCTTTCATCCTTGCCACCCTCAAGATGATCGGTGACGACAGCCTCAACTATGGCATTCTGCTCAACAGCGACAAGGCTCTGGAGGTTATCATGGGTATCTTCTCGTCTGTCATCATCGCCTTTGTTTTCGGTGCGCTCGTGATGTGGATTTCCCGTATCGTCTTTACGTTCAACTACAGAAAACATTCCCGCTATTCCATCGCTATCTTTGGTGGAATCGCCTTCACTGCCCTCTCCTACTTCATCTTCATGAAGGGTCTTGGCAAGAGTCCGTATCTGCCAAGTGAGTGGCGCGACTTTATCGACCAGAACATCGGGTTGCTGCTTGTCATTACCTTCGTGGTTTCTGCCATCGTGATGGAATTTCTCCACCTCTGCCGCGTCAATATCTTCAAGTTCACCGTTCTGATGGGTACCTTTGCCCTGGCTATGGCATTCGCAGGTAACGACCTTGTCAACTTCATCGGTGTGCCTCTGGCTGGTCTTTCTTCTTACAACGACTATATGGCAAATGCCAACGGAGCTGCACCTGACAGCTTTATGATGACCTCATTGATGGAGAGTGCCAAGACCACTCCTGTCTATCTTCTCGCTGCCGGTTTCGTGATGATTGTTGCAATGGCAACCTCTAAGAAGGCACAGAATGTGATCAAGACTTCTGTAGATTTGAGCCGTCAGGATGAAGGCGATGAGATGTTTGGCAGTTCTTCTGTTGCCCGTGTCATCGTGCGCAACTGTCAGGCTACAGATTCTTGGCTCAACAAGTATCTGCCAAATTCCTTGAAAAGATGGATCAATTCCCGTTTTGATAAGAATGCAGTAGAACTCGAAGAGAGTGCTGCTTTCGATGTAGTTCGTGCTGCAGTCAACCTGGTACTTGCTTCTATGCTCATCACCATCGGTACCAACCTCAAGTTGCCTCTTTCTACCACTTACGTTACCTTCATGGTGGCAATGGGTTCTTCACTTGCCGATAGAGCCTGGAGCCGTGAGAGTGCCGTATTCCGTGTTACTGGTGTATTGAGTGTGATCGGTGGATGGTTTATCACAGCCGGTGTTGCTTTCGCAGCCTGCGCCATCGTTTGTCTCACCATGCATTTCGGTGGCATCCTCGTTCAGAGTGCTTTCATGATTCTTGTTATCTTCTTGCTCATCCGCAGCAATATCAAGTACAACAAGAAGGCTAAGCAGGAAAGCAAGGGCACCACCTTCCAGCTGATGATGCGCTCCCACGACCCAGAGATTGTATGGGATTTGCTTCGTCGCCAGGTATCTCGCACCCAGAGCTTCGTTTGCAAATTCGCCCTGAACGAGTTCAATCTCATCGTAGATGGTCTTGCAAGCGAGAGTGCCCGTGATCTTCGCCATGCCAACAAGGAACTGAAGAAGGAGCAGGACATGCTGAAGAAATTCCGCCGCCAGGAGATGCTCGGTCTGAAACGCTCTCCTATGGAGATTGCCATCGAGCGCAACACCTGGTTCCATCTGGGCGCCAACAGCAACCAGCAGTTCATCTACTCTCTCCGCCGTATGCTCGACCCTGTGAAGGAGCACGTGGACAACAACTTCAATCCTTTGCCAGCTGAATACATCAACGAGTTTGCTCCTGTACGTCAGAAGATCAATGACCTGATGAAGATGAGTTGCGAACAGATTGAGACCAACCGATATGAGAACTATCGTGAGATTCTCGCCGAGGCTGATGCCTGCAAGGATGAACTTTCAGTGCTTCGCAAGAAACACATCGACCGCTTGCAGAACATGAAGGATAATAGTTTGATGCAGATTTCCTTGGTTTATCTCAACATTCTCCAGGAGAGTCAGGAATTCCTGAGCGTGATGAGACACCAGCTCAGAGCTGCCAAGAAGTTCATGGAAGCCTAAATTAGTAATGAGAAATGAGAAATGAGAAATGAATAAGAAATGAAAAGAGGATGTGTCAAAGTCCATGACACACCCTCTTTTTTATTTTTCATTTCTAATTTCTAATTTCTCATTAAAAATTACTTTACGATAAACTTAGCAGCCTTACCTGCGCCCTTGATGACATACATGCCAGAAGGCAGAACCGTAGAACCATTTCCGCTACCGCTCTTGACAAGCTGGCCAGCCATAGAGAAAATACTCCAAGCACCCTTGGTCAGGACATCCACCTCATTGCCACGTACTGCAAAGCGAGTTTCAGCCAAAAATGGCTTATCCGCAGTAACAGAACCAATACCGGAAGTAGTATTATCTACAATCTTACCGAAGCGGCTCCATTCATTAGCTTTAGAATAGTCGGCTTTTGGAGTAACCCAATACTTTTCTCCTGTCTTCTCGTCAATCTCATAATGATCATCCGGTACAATCAATTCCACTTGTGAAAGGTCATAAGGGAAGACATTGTTGATTTTCTCTTCTTTAAAATACATAGGAGAAGGGCGGGACGAAATAACCCTCTTTAGACCAGAATAATTTACAAATGCTCGATCGACAAGATTTTCGAAGTAATCAGCATTGATAGTTAACTCCTCTACCTTCTGCATGCTGCTTTCATCATACCAATGCCCCACAGAAGCAGGAATCGTAATACTCTTGGCCTCAGAAGCATTTCTAAGAGCATCCTGAGAAACGCAGTAGGTTCCCTGAGGAATATCTATGTCTGTTACCTGATTGCTTACATAATAAAGGGTATTGCCGGCATAACGCATATCGCCTTCCTGATTTCTCCACCAGGCAGTATTGTAGAATGCACTTGGATGTGGCATGATCAACTGTTCAGGGAAAGTAATATCACTCAACTTTGAACAACCGTAGAAAGACATGTGTCCAAGCGTAAATTGATATCCTGAGAATGTAACCTTCTCTAAATTTTTACATTCATTGAAACAGCACTGGTCTGACTCTATAACATATTCTCCAATGATAAGTTCTTTGATGTGAGCGTTTTTGTCATAAAGATAACTACCGATAGAAATACCCATAAATGGATAATCTGTACTGAAACCTTCAGGCAAGGTAGTGAATAAGGACAACGTGGTTCCTGTAAATGGCTTAGCCATGACCAATTTCAACTGATAAGGATCCCCCTCATTCTCTCCAGTGTAGCCGTACATATATTTTTTCTGACATAAGTAATCGCCCACTACACTAAAGGTAGTGTTACCTTCCTCTACACTGATACGCTGTACCTTAGACAATAAATTGAGCCATGATTCCCCATAGACGTCATATACTTGATCCATCTCCTTACAGAAAGTCAGATCTGTAATTCCACCAGGTGCATCAATGGCAATGGCACCATTACCGTAATAAGACTTATAAAGAATATTATTCTTGATAAAATAACGCTGATAATTATCAGTCTGCTCACGCTCTTCCATGGTCAGCGTCTTCAAATTTGGCCATCTTGCATATGTTACTTCACTTATATCCTCATCCTTTGGAATACAATAGCTGCTTACCGTAGCAGGAATATAGCAAAGGTTTTGACGCTCGGGTTCCCAGTTTTTGTCACGTTCCATGACGACACCATTGGCATCCTTGAAAAATGTTTCATTCCCGCTGCTAATCTCAAAATCAGCGATGTTATACGTATCCCTGAAACCAAAAGATTTGACATTCTTACCCATTACCAATGTCTGCAGACCTGGCAGATTAGAGAGAGAAATAGATTCTACATTGTCATTTGTCACCAATTTCTGCAAGTATGGATAATCTGTCAGATTGATATCAGTCATCGGACAACCAGCAGCTGCCAGATCGAGCACTTTCGCTTTTTTAGGCAATATAAAATCATTATTATTCAAATCAAACAAGACTCCATCAACTACCTTATACTTGCTATTGGCTACCGGCATGACAAATTTCTCCAAATTAGGAGCATCCTGAACACTAAAATTCGTGACGGTAGAAGGCAACGTAATCTGTTTCAGATTTGGATAACTGCCATAATAAAGAGTGCAAGAAGTCACACCCTCAGGAACATTGATGGAACTGACACCGGCACAAAAGAACTGCACCTCTGAATTTTTAATCAGCATCACTCCTTCTGGATCAGTACTGAAAGAGGTATTTTCTGCATCTACAGAGATAGACAGAAGCGATGGAAACTGACTTGTCGAATACCATAATTCCATGTCATTAACCGACTTGCTCAAGTGCAAGGACGTTACACCCGGATACTGCTGAGGACCTAAGTTTAAATAAGTCAGCTTATCTGAGATATTCAGTTTTCCCTTTAATTGAGCAGGAACAGATATGCTCCATTCCCCATAATTTTGGGTATACAAACATTTGTCCTGTACAAACGATAACCCGTTGGCGGAATTAATTTAGCGCATACTTAACCCTGCCAACCGGTCTGTTGTTTACATAATTAATATATTGCAAGACTGTAAATGCGCTGATTTTCCCGATGATTCGGGTAAACAGTCCTAGTGTTTGCTTAGCATAGTTTCGGAAGAGCATGAAGTGATCACAAAGTTGAGAGAAATTTGTCTCGATTCTCTTCCTCGCCTTAGCATAAGGCTTAAATGTTGGTCGCCAATTCTTCATGTTCAAGCGATATGGAACTTCCAACTTGATGCCTACAGAAGAAAACAAGTCTTGCTGTAGTTCCGCACTGAGGTAAGCTCGATCGCCAAGGATGCAACAGTCATGGAATTGAAACTTTACATCTTTAAGAAAATGAATGTCATGAACATTAGCTGGACTCAGGTCATACGAGTGGATAACTCCACTTAACCCACAGACAGCGTGGAGTTTATACCCAAAGTAGTATATCTTCTGAGTAGCGCAATAGCCAAATGCAGGAGAGTTTGTTACGTCTGTTCCTTTCATCTTGCAACGCAAGCCTCTGGATAAGCGACACACCTCTATTGGTTTGGAATCTATGCAGAAATATTCTTCTGCACCATCCATCTTTGACGCTATGCGCTTACGAATCTTCTCACATAGTTCCGCAGTGAACTTTCGCCTGTCATTGAACT
>NZ_SGVY01000020.1 GCF_004535825.1 Segatella hominis
TTTTGCTTGTCTTCTTTTCGCAACACTAAGGTAAGTGAAAATTCTGACATGGCAAAATCCTGGGCAACTTTTTGTTGCTCAGGCACTTATAAATAATGTTAAACTATAGTGTTGCGGAATTAAGGTTATAAACATACTTAGTAATTTTATAGCAAATATAATTGCTGTTATTCTTGCTTTCTGTGGGTGGGGAGTTTGGTCTTTAATTTTTATGTATGTTTCTGTTACTTTGATAGCTGTAATCATGTATTGGAAAAATTCTTCGTGGAGACCTTCATGGACGTTTTCAATTCAGTCCTTCAAATATATATTAAATTTCAGCTATAAGCTACTTTTTGATGGAATAGTTTCTACCACAGTTAGTAATATCAATAATCTTGTTATTGGAAAGGTTTTCTCAGCGACTTCATTGGGATATTACACTAAAGCATCAACATTATCATCTCTTCCTTCATCTATGATAGATAAGACTGTTTTAAGTGTTAGTTATCCTTTGTTAAGCAAAATGCAAGATAATAAAGTTCAGCTGATTAGGAATTATAGGCGTCTGGTAAGAATGACGGCTTTTTTGACTTTTCCTTTATTAGTAACTTTGTCTGCTGTAGCCCGCCCTTTAATTATATTGGTTTATACAGAAAAATGGGCGCTAAGTATTCCATATTTACAAATTTTGTGTTTTTCTTTTATGTTAGCGCCTATTTTGTCTTTGAATAAAAACATATTGGAAACTTTAAATAGAACAGATTTAGTATTTAAGCTAAGAATAATTAATACGATTTGTTTCCTGTGCATTTTTTTTATTTCTATTCATTTTGGTATAAGTGGGTTATGTATAGGTATAGTAATTAGTTCTTTCATTACATATTTCGTAAATACTTATTATGTAGGAAATCTTTTATGCTTAAAAGTCTTATCATTAATAAAGGATATAGTACCATTTTTGATTATTTCTGTTTTGATAGGATTTATAATGTCTCAAATGGTAAGATATATAAGCATAGATTGGATCGCTATTTTGTTGTCGATTATAGTAGGATTTACAATTTATATATTGATAGCATATATTCTCAAGATGAGTGAGTTAAACGAAGTTTACAGGATTATTGAAAACAAAATAAAAAAATAAATATGTTTAGACTATTAATAAAAATATTAGTTGTGTTATATCCATTGAAGTTACACCAAAAATTTCAATGTTTACTAAACATTTTATATTCTTCCTGGATAAAGCACAATATTCCCAATGCAGCACGAAGTTGTAATATTTGGCGAGGAGCAAATCTTATTGGTGGCAAGTATATTACAATAGGGGAACATACGATACTTCGTTCTCATGCCAATTTGATGGCAATTGATTATATGAATGGTGATAAATTTAATCCAATGGTAAAAATTGGAGATTTTTGTCATATTCATGATTATCTGAATTTAGCATGTACTAATTCGATAACTATAGGAAATCACGTTCTTATGGGAAGACGAGTTACCATTGTAGATAATTCTCATGGTAACATTTGCTTAGAGTTTTTATTGCAACATCCTTCTGAACGCAAGATAACATCTAAAGGACCTGTTGTGATAGAAGATGATGTCTGGATTGCGGATAAAGTGACAATCTGCCCTGGAGTTCATATAGGAAAAGGATCTGTACTTGGGGCTAATTCTGTTGTAACGCACGATGTGCCACCATATACGTTAGTAGCTGGTTCTCCAGCAAGAATTATTAAACAATTCAAAGTATAATGAGCAATTTAGTTTCTGTAATAGTTCCAAATTATAATCATGCTCAATACTTGGATATTCGTTTGAAAAGTATTTTAGCTCAAACATATACTGATTTTGAGATTATTATTTTGGATGATAATTCTATTGACAATAGTAAAGAAATTATTAAACGTTATGAAAAAGACGTTCATATTTCTCATATTATTTGTAATAAGACTAATAGTGGTTCGCCTTTCATACAATGGAATCGTGGTTTTCAATATGCAAAAGGTGACCTGATATGGATTGCAGAAAGTGATGATTGTTGTGAACCAACTTTTTTAGAAAATGTAGTAGCAGAATTTGAAAGAAATTCGAATTTATCATTTGCATTTTCTCGTTCCATTAAGATAGATGAAAACGGCAATAAGGGTAATATATTGCAGCCAATGTTTGCTTCTGACGTTCGATTAAATGGTAAGGAGTTTAATATGAAATTTCTGATATGGGGTAATAAAGTTTGGAATGCGAGTTCTGTTGTTTTCAGAAAGTCCAATGCATTAACAGTAAATAAGCAATATATGGATTTTAGAGGAGCTGGTGATTGGCTATTTTGGATAGAAATGGCAGAAAAAGGAGATGTTGCAGTGATCTCTGAACCTCTAAATTATTATAGGATATATTCTAAAAACACCACAAACTTCATGCGTATGAATGGAATGGAAGATGTTGAAGATAAAAAAATATATGATTTTATAATATCTAACTATCATTTATCATTGATAAATAAAGTTAGGCTTCAAAAATGTTTCATCTATAAAATCTTATATGAAAATAAATATACAACAGCCGATGTTTGTAAAGAATCTTTAAGATTGTGGAAACCATCTTTGTTCTTAAAATTATTAGCTTATGTTTCTCATTTAAAATATGATAAAAGGTAGTTTTTATGAGTTCTTGTTTAATATCGATCATAATTCCTGCTTATAATGTTGAGCAGTACATTCAACGTTGCCTTGATACTATATATTCGCAAAAAGTTAATAAAACTACGTTTGAGGTTATACTTGTTGATGATGGGTCTACTGATAGTACGTTACAAATTGTGAAAGAATATGTATTAAATTACAATAATTTGACTATTATTTCACAACAGAATTCAGGTGCAAGTGCAGCTCGTAATGCCGGGATAAGAAAAGCTAAAGGTGATTATATTTGGTTTGTTGATAGTGATGATGCAATCTCTGAGAATAGTATTGAGACAATATTGCATTATGTTCAGCAGTATTCTGATGCAGAGTTCTTGGTCTTTGATTGCAGGCAGTTAGATCTTGAAAAGAAGACTGAAAGTTATTGGAAAACATTAAATGATAGATATTGGGGTATATTCCATCGAAATTTATATCATAAGCCTTTGACTCGTGAAGAATGTGGTAGTAGAATTCGTTCGGCAGTTCTTTGGCTATTAGTTTATCGAAGAGAATATTTGCTTAATTATAATTTATTTTTAACTGAAGGAATTATCAATGAAGACAATGAGTTCTTCATGAGGTTGTTTTTTCATGCTAAGAAAATATATTATATCCCTTTTGCGCATTATTTATATACGTTGTATCGTCCAGGTAGCGTTACAACTTTAAATATGTTTGCAACAATGAAAATGGTTGATGCTGCCAAAAAAACAATTCTGGTTTGGGATGAATTCTGTAAGAAGAATGTATGTAGTGCAGACGATTGGGTATTTGTTAGTCGATACTTTATGACTATTTACGCTAGATTATTGTCCTTTCAAAAGGCTGATAAAAAATCAGAAGTATATATGGAATATTTAAAACATAAAAAGGAGTGGAAAAAAGGTTATGTTCATTTCTTTACAAAAAGTAAATTCTCGTTGATTGGTTGTCTTCGATGCTTGACAATTCTTCTTTTTCCAAAATACTATGATTATATCAGTTTTGGTTTGATAAAGAAATTTTTTTAATTCGAGTTATGAATGTTTTAATTTCGATTATAGTTCCAATATATAAGGTTGAACGATATTTAAGGCATTGTGTAGATAGTTTGTTGTCACAAGATTATCAACATATAGAAATAATATTGGTTGATGATGGGAGTCCTGATTCTTGTGGGAAAATGGTTGATGAATATGCAGCTAAAGATGAGAGAATTCTTGCTATTCATCAACAGAATGCAGGACTGTCAGCGGCACGAAATGCAGGAATAAAAGTAGCCAAAGGTGACTATTTTATGTTTGTGGATAGTGATGATTTCGTTGATACAAATTTCTGCTCTTATGCGTTACAAAAAGCAATAGATACAGATTCTGACATTGTGGTTTTCGGATATCGGGATATATATACAGATAGAGTCGAAGAGCAAAGCGTGGGTAAAGAGTATAAGTTTTCTCGCAAGGAAGCTTTATTGGAACTTCATGGAGGGAGATTGCTTAGTTTTGCTTGGAATAAAATATATAAGTCGTCATTATTTAAAACAGTGCGGTATCCAAATGGAAGGTTATATGAAGATATTGCAACGACTTATCTTTTGTTTGATAAAGCAAATACCATCTACTTAGCTAGTGGAATCACTTATAATTATTTAAAACGTTCTGATAGTATCTTAGGCAAAAAAATGAAAGCAAAGGATGCTATAGATTGGTATTTTGCAGTTCGGCAACGATATGATTTTATGAAACAAAATTATTCGGAAATAGTCCAGAAAACGATTCCCAATGTTATAGATTCTACTATGTTTTGCTTGAATAATCTTTGTAATTATTCAGGCTATCAGCAACAAAAAAAAGCAATGGTTGATTTTTTGCTGTTTTTTAAACAAAATGAGGATATTGTACAATTTAGCTTTTATCAGAGATTATTGTTTTTATCTCCTCATTTATATTTCTTTATAAGACATATTAAACGGAAATTGAAAAAATGAATATACTTTTTTGTACTACGTCTCGTGTATCAGAGCAGAAAGGTGGTACCGAAAGAATTACCGCACGGCTCAGTAATGGGTTACGGCAGAAAGGGTATAAAATATTTTCTGCTTATAAATCAGAGATTAATTCGGATTTTCCTATTAATCCATGTGACGGAGAGATTAATGTTACTGAAGCATCTTTGTTTGATTATATAAAAATGAATCATATCGATGTCATTATTATGCAAAAAATGACGCGTGATATTGTAAAAATAAGAAGTTTTATCACAGAAAATCATTTAAGCTGTAAAATTTTGTCAGTATTACATTTTAATCCTGGTTATGAGGAAAAAGCCTTAAAGTTTAAAAACTTCTATAATGAACTGAAAAAAGGTCAATCTCAAAAAGAAAATATTAAAAATATTTTAAGGATAGTAGGGTATCCTCTGTATAAAATCTTATACCCTTTAAGAAATAAGCAATTATATAGGACGGTTTACCAATATTCAGATAAAACAATATTATTGTCAAAAAGTTTTTTAACTGAATATAAGAGTTATGCAAGTTTAAAAGACATTGATCGGTTGACAATTATTCCAAATGCTTTGTCTTACGATCAATTTTTGTCTTTGGATGATATTAGTATTAAGAAAAAACAAGTATTAATAGTTGCAAGACTTAATGAAACTCAAAAACGATTATCAATTGCTCTCAAAGTTTGGAGGATTATTGAGAACCATACTCAATTTAAAGATTGGAATTTGAAAATTGTGGGACATGGTAATGATACAGGTTTTTATAAAAAACTTGTATCCCAATTGAATTTGGAAAGAGTTGAATTTTGTGGTCGACAAAATCCATTAACATATTATAAGCAGAGTCGCATTTTTATAATGACTTCTGCTTATGAGGGTTGGGGACTAACATTGACGGAGGCGCAGCAATTTGGTTGTGTACCTATTGCGATAAGAAGTTTTTCATCTTTGTCTGATATTATTTCTAATGGTATTAATGGAATTATATTAGAATCTACTAGTATCACTAAATATGCAGATGCTTTAATGCATTTGATGAATGATGACAAGTTGCAATCTTCGATGGCACAAAATGCAATATTACAAAGCAAAAAGTTTGAGTTAAATTCTATTGTAGATTTGTGGGAAAAAATAATTTTAGAGAAATAAAGTATGCTTTATTTTACATTATTTATATTTTATATTATATTTGCAATCTTTGTCGAGCGTGCAAATATTAAATCTGATAATAAAAAGAAATATATCTTATTATCATTTATTGTAGTAACTTTTATGGTAGGTTTACGTAATTATTCTGATTGGGCAGATTCTGGTGTATATGCCTTTTCTTTTCAAAATGCTCCTTTATTAAAAGATTTTTCCTTTGAAGAATCCCCTGTGGGTTATCGTGAAAAGGGATTTTATCTTTTAACTTCTTGTATTAAGACCATAAAAGATAATACCCATTTTTTCTTTTTGACAGTATCAGGTTTGTCATTTTTCTTCTTGTACAAATTCAATAGGGCTTATTGCCTGTTTCCGATATTGGCTTTTGCTGTATATATGGCCCGTTTTTTAGCAGGTAGAAATAATATGCAAATACGTGCAGGATTAGCCATTCCTTTAGTTTTGTTCTTGGGTACAAAATATGTGCAAGAAAAAAAAATACTTAAGTTTTTAATAACTATTTTCTTAGGATATTGTTTGCATCATAGTATGATAATTGCTTTGCCTTTATATTTGGCTAATTATTTTAAACTACAAAAAGCACATGTTATTATAGGACTTTTATTAGCTTTTATTGTAGCTATTTGGGGTGGAAATACTATTAAGCACTTTATGTCTTCTTCAAGTTTTATTCAAGACTTAGCAAGCAGTTATATAAATGATGATAGCATAAAAAAATATTCTGCCACTCTTGCAAATCCTATGATTTATTATCAATGTTGCTTTTTGTTGCTATTTACTATTTATGAAAAAAAGCTTAGAAATTATGTTAAGTGTTATGATTTGATTAGGTTTGGATATTTTTATTCTACGGTATTATTAATAGTATTGTATGACTATGCTATTGTTGCAGGTCGAACATCTACAATCTTTGCTACTTATGAGATGGTAATAGTTCCCTCCTTAATTTTAGCTTTTAGAGGAATTTTTCAAAAAATATATCTTTGTGTACTAGTTGTTTTATATTCGTTTTTTTTTATACAGAATTGGAAACCGATTCAGTTGTCAGATATGGAAGTTCAACAGGCAATTCAAATAGATAGGTAAATGAAAATATTTATTGTGACTTCGTGTTTAAGAAATGGAGGAGCAGAGAGGGTTGCTGCTACTTTAGCCAATGGTTTTTCGGAAAGGGGGCATTCTGTATTTGTTTTGACGAATACTCATGAAAAGGCAATGTATTCTTTAGATTCTAAAATAAAGCTTCAAAATTTTGTAGGGAAGTATAATAATAGAATTCTAAAATGGGGATATGCGATTTATGCTTTAAGAAAATATATAAAAGAATATAATCCTGACGTTATTATAGGTATCATGGAATTATGCTCTTTTATGGCAAGAGTTGCAACAATTGGATTAAAGGTTCCAGTCATAGCTACTGAGCATAATAGTTTTGAACGTCCTAATGGTGCTTCGTTTTCATGGATGGAGAAATTTTCAAAATTTTCTTTGAATAAAATTTATAAGCATGTTACCGTTTTGACAAAGGCTGATATTGATTGTATCGGAAACCGTTTAAAGAATGTTACAGTTATGCCCAATCCGCTATATTTACCTTTAGAAGAAAAAAATACAATAAAAAAGGAAAAAATAATATTAGCAGCTGGACGTATTGATGCTTGGTATTGTAAAGGATTTGATTTGCTTTTAAGAGCTTGGGGTAATTTAGCTAAAGAATATCCAACTTGGAAACTACAGATAGCTGGTGATTTTAATAATAAGGATTCTATGGCTGTTTTAAATAAGATAGTCAGTGAGAATGAAATCTCTTCACAAGTTGAGTTTCTGGGATTTCGGGAAAACCTACTTGAAAATTATAAAAAGTCTTCAATATTTGTCTTAAGTTCAAGATATGAAGGTTTTGGGTTGGTATTGATAGAGGCAATGAGTCAAGGTTGTGCTTGTATAGCTTGTGACTATAAAGGTCGTCAGCGGGAAATTATTCGTAATGAAATGGAAGGAATGTTGTGTTCTACGAATAATGTAGAAGAAATTACTTTAGCTTTGAAACAATTACTTGATGACGATGAATATCGTATATCACTTCAACAAAATGCCATTAAACGTGCAAAATTTTATTCTGTTTCTAATATTATTCTCCTTTGGGAAAAATATATTGAATCAATAATTTTATAATAAAGATGGATAAGAGAATTATTAAGGCTTTAGTAAATCCACAATACGCTTGTTTGGCAATTGTGCATAAACTTTCACGCTTTATAAAAAGTGATGAATTGTATTTGAAAATAGTATATTTGTTGTCTATAGGAAAGAGGTTGAATTTAAAAAATCCTAAGACTTTTAATGAAAAATTGCAATGGCTGAAATTGTATAATCGAAAGCCTGAATATACAATTATGGTAGATAAGGTGAAAGCCAAAGAATATGTTGCAAAAATCATAGGGGATGAACATATTATTCCAACTTTGAAAATATGGAATAATCCAGAAGAAATAGATTTTGATAAATTGCCTCAAAGTTTTGTCTTAAAATGTAATCACAACTCAGGTTTGGGAATGTGTATTTGTAAAGACAAAGGAAAACTGAATATAAGTAAAGTTACGAATAACTTGAAGAAGGGGATTAATCAGGATTATTATATGACTAATCGTGAATGGCCTTATAAAAATGTTCCAAGAAAGATAATGGCAGAAAAATTCATGCAGGATGAAAGTGGAGAGAATCTTACGGATTACAAATTTTTCTGTTTTAATGGGGAACCATTTATGATGTATGTTTCCCACGATAATGCAGAGCAAGCAACTACTGATTTCTTTGATATGGATTATAAACGTTTGCCAATACGAATGAAGGATCCAAATTCCAAAGAATTACCTGTGAAACCTAAGGAATTCGAGGAAATGAGAGAGTATGCGAGAAAGCTATGTACAGGAATACCTTTTTTACGTGTAGATTTTTATATCATTAATCACGTTGTTTATTTTGGCGAATTGACGTTTTTCCATAATAGTGGACTCACTCCAATACATCCTGAAAAATGGGACAGCAAACTTGGTGATTTGCTGAAACTTCCTCCTATTGATTAATAGATTCTCTATTTTTTCTCAATTATAAACGATGAAACTGATTTTTGTAACTTCGACTTTGACTTCGGGAGGTGCAGAGCGTGTCATTTCTCTTCTTGCCAATGAATTCTATCGTAAAGGTAATGAAGTGGAGATGATTTGTCTTACAAACCTGAAAGAAGATTATTATAAAGTGGATGAGGGAGTAAAACTTATCCATGCAGAAGATGTTGCAGGCCATAGCTTGTTTAAACGTTTGATGTGGTTCAGAAAGTATATAAAGAAAGAACAACCCGATTGCGTCATAGCTTTCATGGAAGCGGTCTATGAATTTGTGTTGATTGCATTGCTGGGGTTAAGTATTCCTGTGATTTCTTCAGAAAGAAAGGATCCCACAACGTTGGGACCACTGCGTAAGTTCTTGAGATGGATTTTCCTGCCAACAGCCACAGCTCATGTTGTACAAACACAGAAGATTAAAGACTTCTATAATGCTATCGTTCGCAAGAAAACGCATATTATCTATAATCCAGTAAATGAGAAGGTATTTGATATGCCAAATGTTGAGCGTGATGATAGAATTATTTCTGTAGGAAGACTTTATCCTCAAAAAAATCAGCAGATGCTTATCCGTGCTTTTGCAAAAGTAAAGGATACATTTCCTTCTTATAAATTGGTGATTTATGGGGAAGGATATCTTCGTTCTGAATTGGAGAAGTTGATTGCGGATTTGGGACTTGTTGGCAGAGTAGATCTTCCTGGTACTACTACTAAGATTTTAGAGGAGGTAAAACGTTCGAAAGTATTTTGTCTGTCTAGTGACTACGAAGGCATGAGTAATGCTATGATTGAGGCAATGTGTTTGGGAACTCCTGTAATTTCTACCAAGGTTTCAGGTACGGATGAATTGATAAATGATGGTGAAAATGGTCTTTTAGTGGACTTGGGAGATATAGATGGTCTTGCACAAGCTTTTAATCGCCTTTTGGGAGATGAAAATTTGCAAAAGCAATTTGCGGACAAATGCTTGGCGATGTCTCCTATTTTTAAAATTGATTCTATCGTCAAAAAATGGGAGAAACTGATTCTTTTGTCTGTTAAAAGATAGTGTACTCTTACTAAGACTAACATAATGATTAATTATAATTTTGGGAAAGATGAAGATATTAGTAACTGGTGCTGCTGGATTTATTGGCAGCAAAACAGCAATGATGCTGGCAGAACGAGGTGATGAGGTAATTGGCGTTGATAATATCAACGAGTATTACGATGTTCGGCTGAAATATGGACGACTTTGTGAGTTGCTGGGTGTTGGTCATTCTGTACAAATAAATGGAAATGATAGTTTGACTCCATATTCCGACTTGCCGTTTGGAGTTTATTATCATAGTAAAAAACTTCCTAATTTCAAATTTATGCGCATGGCTATTGATGACCGTGTTGCAATGGAAAACCTATTCAATGAGGAAAAGTTTGATAAAGTAATGAATCTGGCAGCACAGGCTGGTGTGAGATATTCTATTCAGAATCCGTATAGTTATATGAATTCTAACATGGTTGGTTTCATGAATATTCTGGAATGTTGTCGTAATTATCATGTGAAATACTTGATCTTTGCATCATCTTCCAGTGTTTATGGAATGAACGAGAAAGTTCCTTTTTCTGAGGATGATCATGTGGGTACTCCTGTCAGTCTTTATGCAGCAAGTAAGCGAGCTAATGAACTGATGGCTCATGCCTATTGTAAACTTTACGGTCTGAAAGCTACTGGATTGAGATATTTTACGGTTTATGGACCTTGGGGAAGACCTGATATGGCTCCTTTTAAGTTTACCAAATTGATTATGAATGATGAACCAATCAATGTATTCAATAATGGTAATTTGAGTCGAGACTTTACATATATAGATGATATTGTTAATGGTACATTACAGGTGATAGATAAAGAACCAGATCCGGAGAATTGTCCTAATAAAGTACCTTTTACCATATATAATATTGGATGTAGTGATCCTGTGAAATTAATGGATTTTATTAATGAAGTAGAGTTAGCTGTAGGCAAAGAGGCTAAGAAAAACTTTATGCCAATGCAGCCAGGTGATGTTTATAAAACGTATGCTGATACAACTAAACTCGAGAAAGAGGTTGGTTACAAGCCACATATCTCTTTACATGAGGGAATAGGGAAACTCGTGGAGTGGTATAAGAGCGAGCATAACCCGTTGAAATAAAATCTATATATTACTCGTCATGAACAATTATTCTGTCCTCATTTCGTTATATTTCAAGGAGAGTCCTCTGCATCTGCGAGAAGCGCTGGATTCCATATTCTCACAAACCTGTAGGAGCAATGACGTCGTCCTTGTGGAAGATGGAACGCTGGGCGAAGAACTAGAACTGGTGGTGAGGGAATATGAAAATAAATATCCAGAGTTGCATGTCGTTCGGTTTGAAAAGAATAGGGGGTTAGGATTTGCACTCAATGACGGCATACTGGAGTGTAAAAACGAAATTGTGGCTCGTATGGATACGGATGATATCGCCAAACCGGAACGTATGGAAAAACAAGTGCAGGTGATGGAGGCTCATCCGGAATATGGAATGATTAGTTCGTGGATAGATGAGTTTATCACCACAAAAGAGCATGTTACCTCGGTCAGGAAATTGCCGGAGATGCCTAAAGAGGTTCGTGAATATGCAAAGAAGCGATGCCCTGTCAACCATCCTACCGTTATGTTCCGAAAGAGCGAAGTGCTCAAGGTTGGCGGATATCAGACTAAGTATTTTCCGGAAGATTATTTCCTGTGGATTAAAATGCTGATGAATGGTTGCCAGGTGTATAACATCCAAGAGAGTTTGCTCTGGTTCCGTTATGATCCGCAGACTTTTATGCGACGTGGAGGATGGAAATATGCTTGTGATGAGGCTATCACCCAATGGAATATCTTCTGTTTGGGTTTTATTTCTTTGCCTCGTATGATGATGAATGTTGCTATCCGTTTTACCGTTCGTGTTATGCCAAATTGGGTGCGCGGATTGATATATAAGAAAATGTTGAGAAAATATTGAATGCAATGACTGATATTCAGAAGGTTTTATTGTTTAATTAGTTTTAGACTTGTTTTTAAGAGATTAAATCTTGATTATATTTTTTTATTTTACGTGATAATTGTTATGAGTTTTTTTAAAAAATATCGATTTCAGATTATCTGCTCATTATTTCTTATATGGGCAGCAGTGGGTGTTTGGCCTTTGTCATGCTATGAAAGTGATAGCATGCACATTATTGCAGGATGTAACAATTATATTGCAGGTGGCGGTGATTTGTTACCCCCTAATTATTCATATGAATACAATATGCAACCACTTGTAACGGTGTTAGTTGTTGGTTTAAAATATTTGTTTTCTTTTTTAAGTTGTGAACAAATTTACTGTCTATTGACAGCTATTGCTGCTTTATTTTTTGCTGGAGGATGTTTCTTCTTTGGTAATAAAGTGATAGGATTGAATAAAGAGTATATGCTTTTGTCTCTAATTCTTATACCAGAAACATATGCCTGCGCTTATTATCCTAATTCTACAACTCTGGCTGCTTCTTTATTTATTTGGGGGTTGCTTTTCTTGAAAGAAACAAGATGGTTGTTAGCAGGTCTGTTGTTTTGTATAGCTCCTTTGTTTAGGGTGGATGTTGTAATTGTATATCCAACGATTTTCGCTTTATTTATTTATCAAGGATATAATTGGAAAAAGGCTATGACTATAAGTGTAATTTATGCATTAGCTGTTATTACCTTTGTATGTTTAGGATGTTGGTTGATGAAAGCTAATCCAATAGAATCATTAGCTTCTTATAATTCAATGAATAATAATCTTGTTTTCACGCCAGAAGTTAAATTTGCTGTATTTACGTTTTATACCGCTTTGGGAGTCTTGTTACTTCCTTTAGGGGTAGTTAATATTGTGAAGACGAAACATTATAAACTGTTGTTCCTCTGTTTGCTGCCAATCCTTTTGCTACATTATATGTTTCGTAATACAGGATGTGCAACTAAACATTATCTTTATTTATTACCATTTGTCGCTGTAATTTATTCCATAGGACTTCGAGTAATATTGAATCTAAAGAGTAATTTTCTAAAATATGGAATATATTGTGGTATATTATTTTTCTTAATATTTTCTATACGTATTGATTTCCCAGATAGGCCATGGAGAAATGAGAAAAAATCAGAAGCACATATTGGTCCTTTTGTATTGTTAGCAGAAAACAGAAATAGTGTTTATCGTCCTCAATTTGGCATAGGTGCAGGTCAATTGATTCCTACAGAAGACGAATTTATGTTGGCTTCAGGTAATCTTTTTTATCCATTTTATATTTATAGCCATAAGCAAAGGAAAGAGTCATATAGGCGAGAAGCTTATGAGTTATTGAAAGGTAAATCTTATAATCTTTTATTATTATCTTGGTCTGAATGTAGCTGGTTTGTTAATCTCTTAATGGAAGATGGATGGATAATGAGAAGAAATAAACACCAACATGGTGATAGTTTTGGTAAGTTGATAAAAGATCATCGAAATATAGATTGCTATTTTACATTAGAAATAGAAAAAAAAGATTCTGCAGGATTGCTGCGTGTTCTTTCTCGTCATCGAAATGATGGTACGATATGTATAGTTGCAGAGGTAGAGAATATAAATTATCTTCTTGAAAAGGCGGCTCGACAGGGTAAAATCAAAAGATTAGGTGAAAGATGTTATGAACTGAATTAATATGGGGTATATACCGTTCGTGTTATGCCAAACTGGGTGCGCGGATTGATATATAAGAAAATGTTGAGAAAATAATGAATGCAATGACTGATATTCAGAAGGTTTTTCTTTTACTCATTAGATTGGGATTGTGGGAGAAGAAGCAGGGTGGATTGTCGCAGGATGATATCCGACTGCTGGAAAAAATGAAGGATGAGGAATGGGATGCGGTCATGGATTTGGCTAACTTGCAGACTTCTATGGGTGTCGTCACGGACGCTCTGACTTTCTTGCCGGCAGAACTGAGACCTTCCAAGAAAATATACCTCAATGCAATCTCGCAAACATCTGATATTGAGGATGCAAACAAGCGAATGAATGATTTCGCACTTGTGCTTATGGAAAAGCTGAAACAGAAAGATGTGAATTCGAGATTGCTGAAAGGACAGGGAGTGGCAATGTGCTATCTCCGTCCGTTTCACCGACAAAGTGGAGATATCGACTTGCTGATTCTCGACGACCAGCAATTCTTGAAAGGATGTCGCCTGATGGAGATTATCTCTAACTCTTGTAAATGGGATGAAAAGAGTCCGCATGCAGAATTTCAGGCTATGGGATTTGTCGTGGAATTGCATGGTAAGTACAGTTTTATCATCAATCGGAAGGTTACTGACAGATTGATTGAGTGGAATGCCAAGCGCAATCAGGAGGTGAGAGTGGAACAGGGACTTATTCTGCCTTCCTTGCAGTTTGATGCCGTATTCATCTTTACCCACATGCTCAATCATTTCATGACCGGTGGAGTGGGACTTCGACAGATTTCTGACTGGATGATGTTTGTCAATGCTTATTTCGATAAGTTAGATATGAAAGTTCTTGAGGATGATTTGAATTTCTTGGGAATCATGAAGTTCTGGCAGGCTTTTGCCTCCCTGGCAGTGATGCAACTCGGTTTCCCTGAGAAGAAAATGCCTTTTTATGATGCTCGATGGAACCGGAAAGCAGATACCTTGATGGATGCCATCTTCAAAACGGGAAATTTCGGCGCCTTGCAGAAAGCTAAGCAGTTGTCGAAGGATACGAATAAGTGGGTGAAGAAACTACATACAGCCTTCGGACAGTTCCCTGTATATTGGCGAGTAGGAAAGATATTCCCTGCTGAAGCTGTCTATTGTTTCTTGAAATACTCTAAATGGCAGATTTTCGGAAGATAAATAACCACTCATATATGCACAGATTGTGTGCTAAAAATAGTTGAACATTTTAGTAAAATGAACATTTTAGAAAATTTGAAAACTTCCACGGACGGCATGTTCGCGTACATGACTCCTAAGTTGTGGCTCTTTGGTATCATCTTGCCATTCGTCTTAGCTTTGGCTATTACTGCCTTTATCCATCCTTTCATCGTCAGGATGGCAAAGAGCAGAAACATGGTTGATGAACCTGACGGACGCAAACTGCAGCGTACACCGATTCCTGTCATGGGAGGTATGGCGGTATTCTTCGGTATCGTGATGGGAGCAGGTGCCACTTCCACCTTTTTTAATACGTATGCCCTGTTCACCTGCATCATTACTCTGACGATGATGATGTATATTGGTATGCTGGATGATATGATAGGACTGAGTCCCGTGCTGAGGTTAGTTCTGCAGTTGGCGATGGTGGCTTTTATCATCAAGATGGACCGGACGAGTATCAATGATCTACATGGAGTGTTCGGAATCTGGCAGTTGCCCGTCTATGTTTCCTTACCTTTGTCCTTTATCGCTTGTTGCGGAATCATCAATTCCATCAATCTGATAGATGGTGTGGATGGTCTCAGCAGCGGATATTGTATCTTCGCCTGTCTGTGCTTCGGACTGGTGTTCTGTTCTTCCTTCGAAGGCACAATGTCTACCATGGCTTCCCTCTCGGCAGGTGCGCTTATCCCTTTCTTCCTTCACAATGTGTTCGGACTTAAAAGCAAGATGTTTATCGGAGATGCCGGTACGCTGATGATGGGTATGCTGATGAGTATCTTCTGTATGCGACTGATAGACAATGCCTCTTTGGTTCAGTGGCATCATCCGAGAATAGGTGTGGTAGCCTTCTGCCTGAGTGTACTGAGTGTGCCGGTTTTCGACACGTTGAGGGTGATGATAGGCAGAATCTTTAAGGGTGTATCGCCTTTCCGTCCCGACAAGAGTCATCTGCACCATCTTTTTGTCGAGATAGGTTTTTCTCATATCGGCACCACTGTATCTATCATTTTCATCAATGTACTGGTGGTTGCCTGCTGGTTTGTGGTTTACCTGTTTGGTATGGGACCTACAGGACAGTTCCTCGTTGTGTTCGGCATCGGACTCCTCAATACTGTTGGCTTCTATTATACGGTCAGAAAGATGAATCACCATCGTCTGCCTTACCGTTGTCTCAAGTGGCTTGCCATCAAGAGTCATCAGGAAACTGGGCGAACTTTTCATTTTATCAGAAAGATGGTTGATAAAATATAGAATAATTTGCAAGTTCTTGCGTTATTATAAGTATGAGTAAGAATTCGGTTATATTATATTTTATAGGTTTATTAGGAATCGTAAGTTTGTCTTCCTGTATGGATGATGAGGATTTTTCTTCATCCCGGGCAGACTTGCTGACTTTTTCTACTGATACGGTAAGGTTGGATACTACCTTCTCGAATGTGCCGACACCAACTAAAACGATGTGGGTTTACAACCGTTCTGGAAAAGGTATCAGATGTAGCAATATCCGTCTGGAAGGTGGTAATCAGGAAGGTTTCAGAGTGAATGTGGATGGTACGTTTCTCGGACAGGCTGCTGGTTTTCAGACAAGTGATGTCGAGATCCGTAAGGGAGACAGCATCCGTGTATTCGTGGAATTGACTTCTGCTCTGCAGGAGAAAAATGAACCGCAGTTGGTGGAGGACGACCTTGTCTTTACCTTAGAAAGTGGGGTGCGGCAGAAGATTAATCTGCGTGCCTTTTCATGGGATGCAGAGATGCACAACGGTCTGGAAGTGAAGAAAGGTGAGGAAACTGTTCTGGGTGAACCGGATGAAAGCGGCTACCAGAAACCAATCGTTATCTATGGCGGAATCAAGGTAGATAGCTTAGGCACACTCACTATCAGAGAGGGTGCTACGCTTTATTTCCATGAGAATGCTGGTATTGATGTATATGGTAAACTGAAGGCTGCAGGTACTGCCGAAAAACCGGTTACGATGAGGGGCGACCGTATCGACCGGATGTTTGACTATCTGCCATACGACCGTACTCCCGGACAATGGCAGGGCATCCGATTGAGAGAGGCTTCTGCTGATAATGAACTGAAATATACTGATCTCCATAGTGCTTATCATGGTATTGTAGTGGATTCCTGCGATCTTGCTACCCAGAAATTGCTGGTAGAAAATTCTACTATCCATAACTGCCAAGGCTATGGCTTAGCGATTTCTTATGCCAAGGTACAGGTTTATAATACGCAGATTTCAAATACGCTCAATCATTGTCTCTATGTAGAGGGTGGTCATGTGGATGTCAACAATAGTACAATTGCACAGTTCTATCCGTTTAATGGCAATCGACGTTCTGCAATCGGTTTCAAGGCTCCTATAGATACATTGGACGTCAGAAATTCTCTCGTTACGGGATATGGTAATGATGAGGTACTGTGGACGCCAGTAGAGGAAGAACCGCTCAAGTTCAGTTTCGACCATTGTGTGTTGCGTACCGAGAAGATGATGACGGAGGACAGTCTCCGTTTTACCCATGTTGTCTATGAAGATGTGAAGGATACCACCATGTATGGCGAGAAGCATTTCTCAGTTTTCGATACTGAAAATCTGATTTATGATTTCCACTTGTCTGCCAAGTCTGCTGCCATTGGTGCAGCCGATCCAAAGACCGCTTTGCCTTATGATCGCAATGGTCTCAAGCGCGAAGAAGACAAGGCTGATGCAGGATGTTTCCTGTATCGGGAGGAGAAAAAAGAAGAGTAGTTTTTCTTTTATGACTTATCAGGAGAAATGTAGCTTATGAAGATGAGTACATATAGAAAATGGGTCTTGTGCTTTTTGGGGATGAACTTGATGTTTGTCCCTTCTTTGGTTTTTGCCCAGCGCAATGATGAGGCTACCGAGCGGTTGGGCAAAGCTTTGGAGTATTTTACTTCTCAAAAATATCATGAGTGCCTGATGATTATGCAGGACTTGGAGAAGCAATATCGGCTCAATCCCAGATACAAGGCCTATTTAGGTGTCTGCTATTATTATGAATGGGATTATGAACATGCTAATAAGTATCTGACGGAGGCGATACCCCAGTTGGCTCTGTTTTCCCCTCATGAACGGTCGTTCTATTATTGGGCAAATGCAGAAAGTCTTTTCTATCTGCAGAAGTACAAGGAGGCCATCCCTATGTATGAGGCAATGTTGCCGTTGTGCTATGAGAATGAAAAGCCGGATGCCTATTACCGCTTAGGTTTCTGTCATCTGTTTATGGAAAACTGGGTGGGTGCATGGAATGAATTTCTTAAGGCTCAGGATGCTTATCAGAAATATAGGGACACACCCGACATGCAGGCCCGTATCATACAGGTCAGCCACATGTTGGATGGATTGAAGCCTAAGGTGATAGGCATTGTAATCAGCGATCTGCTGAAGTAGTTATCTCATATTGGCATCTACGAAAGAGAAAGGAAGCAGGTCCTTGATGCTTCTGAAGCAATAGATGCCCTCTGTGCCATAGAGAAGAATGCGTACTGGTTGCTTGTAGCGGTCTTCTATTTCGAGGATGACCTGACGGCAAGCTCCACATGGGGAAATCGGATCCTTGAGAAATCCGTTGGCATTTCTTGCAGCGATGGCAATGGTCTTGATGGACAATTCCGGATGGTTTGCCTGTGCTGCAAAGACTGCCGTTCTTTCAGCACAGAGTCCTGATGGGAAGGCTGCATTTTCCTGGTTGGCACCGATGACGATGCTACCGTCTTCCAGAAGACAGGAGGCTCCTACATAGAAGTGACTGTAGTTGGCGTATGAATTCTGGGTAGCAGCAATAGCTTTTTTCACCAGGTTTTGTTCTTCCTGGCTCAATTCTTCCAATTGTGCAAACTGGTATTCAATTTCAATTTTTCTTTCTTTCATAGTTCTAAGGAGTTTTGGTTTTGTAACAGATAACTGAAACCTATTTCTACTGAAAATAGGTTTCAGTTATTTTTTTATTCTTGAAGTTTATATAGAAGACTATTTGGTATAGAAATCTATTAGGTTTGTGATAGCTCTCTTGCAGACAGGGCAGAATTCTGGCGTGTCATTGATGCGCATGCGGCAATCCTGAACGCCACGATATACTCCCTTGGTGCTGTAGCCGGCACCTTCAAAGACTCCCACCTTGCTTTCTGCCACCTTGGTATTCTCTGAGAGAGGGGTAGGGATAGGTGTTCCCTTCTTAACCATGTCTTTCCACTTACTGGAGAAGTTGACCAGCGTGGTGATGTTCGGCTCCCAAGGTTCTACGTCGTGTGGATACATCGGAATCTCTTCGAAATCGTAGGCGTATTCGTCTGCGAGACCAGCAAAGGAATGCCCGAACTCATGTACTACTACTGGCTTGTACCACTTGTGGTGGGTAGAGGTCAGGTTGTATGAATTGAGGATTCCGCCTCCACCATATTTCTTGGAATTTACCAGTACAATGATATGCTCGTATGGGGTACCAGCCAACCAGTTGTGCAGGTCCTTCAGATGGAGTGTGGTCAGGTATCTGTCGCTATAGAATGTATCAAAATGAGAGTGGAGTGCAGTATTCTTCCAGATTCCTTTGGCTGGTTCGCTCGTTCCGCTTTCTTCAGATGGTGATTTTACGGCGATGACATTGAATCTGTCACGCATTTTCTTGAATGGCTCATGATTGAAGAGCGCTTCGTTGGCATCCTTTACGTCTTTGATGAAAGTGTCCATCTCTGCATCTGTGTATCCCTCTGCTACGTAAGCAATATGGATGCAGCGAGTTGTATCGGCTGCCTGCTGGATGGTTTCGTATGCTGTCGGCTTCTCTCCCTTGTGGTGGATGAGGATGTCGGTAGGCACTACCTGATGGGTGAGTGATGCAGTAACCTCACGGCGGTTGTTGAAGAGCGACAGGGTGATGTCCACCGTGTCTTTTGGCATCGGTACGAGGAATACATTCTCAAAACTCTGTGTATTCTTCTTAGCCTCCGGGTAGGAAAGCCATTCCTGGAAGAGGGTAGAGAAAGAGTTGCGATAGATGACCTCACCTGTCTTGTGGGCACGAACTGTGATTTGTCCGTTTCCTTCTACAGGCACTTCGCCCAGTCGCTGCTTTTTACCATACCAGCGGGGCATGACGTTCAGTTCATCTACTGCAATCATCTGTTGCTTTGCATTTCCTACGAAGGTATAATCTACTCGCAGGGTTTTGTCAACGAAATAGTCGTTGAAGTTTTGTGCCAGGAGTTTGCCTGGCATCATGAGCATAGCAAGAGCTGCAATGATCAGTGTTTTCTTCTTCATTTTCTTTTCTTTATTTCTTTATCTTACTTTCAGTCTGGCTCCAGGGTATATCTTGAAGTCTGGATCAAGGTGATTCTTGGAATAGAGACTCTTCAGTCTGATGCCATATTTCTGTGAAATGCTGTACATGCTCTCGCCCGGTTGTACGATATGAGGGCGTTTCTTGAACTGCTTAGGCGCTTTCTTGCGCTTTTTCTTCAGATAGATGACATCTCCCTTGTGCAGGATATCGTGTTTGTCTCTTTCATTGTACTTAGCCAATTTTCTCCAACTGATACCCACTTCCTTTCCGATGCTCTTGAAGGTTTCTCCCTCTCTGGCATACAGATAATAGTTGTCGTTGAAGATGTGGATAGGGTGCAGAAGTCCTTGTGCGTTGACCGGCTGATCTGTGCCACTATGTTCTGCCATGAATTTGTCGTAGCGTTTTGCCTTGTCATAATCATGGAGCTTGTACAGTTCGATAATCTGTATCAGTTTGTTGGCATACTGCGGATTGGTAGCATAGCCACATTGTTTCAGTCCTCTTGCCCATCCTTTGTAGTCGTTGCTGTTCAGTGAGAAAAGCCGGGCATATCGCTGTTGCCGTGCCAGAAAGCGGCTATGGTCTTCGTAGCTTTCCCTGGCATCGCTATATACACGGAAACATTCACCACGGGCGTCATCGTCGTGGTATTGCGTAGGGCCAGTCCATGAAGTGTGGCATTTGATGCCGAAATGATTATTGCCCTGTCTTACCAGACTGCTTCTGCCTGCAGCGCTCTCGAAGAGACCTTGTGCCAGCGTGATACTGGCTGGTATCCGATATTTGAGCATCTGCTCGATAGCAAGATCCTTGTACTGGTTGATATATGTCTGATAAGTCTGGTTCCACTTCATCTGTGCGCCCGAAGGAAGGGTGCAGAGCAGAAGAGCCAGACCTATGATATTTGCTTTGATTCTATTCATACTGCAAAAATATAAAAAATAGTTCATTTTCGCTTGTTTTCTCTTATTTATTTTTTATTTTTCACTTTTTGTATGCTTTTTCGATATTATTTGATTATTTTTGCAGGAAAAAAATGAGCGTTAGGATATTGATAGCTTTAGGCTCTAATCATGAGCAAGAGAAGAATGTGGCTTTCGCAATGGAGCGTCTGCACAGCTTTTTCCCCAGCATCTCCTTTTCGAGAATGTTATGGACCGAACCGATAGGCATCGCGTCTGACCGATTCGTAAATGCCCTTGCCTTAGCCGATACGGATAAGGAGCAGGAGGAAGTGGAACGGATATTGAAACAGGTAGAGAAAGAATGTGGAAGAACTCGGGAGGAAAAAATGAGGAATATCATCAGATTGGATCTCGATCTTTTGCAGTGGGGTACAGTCCGGTTGCGTGAACAGGACTGGGAAAGGGATTATATCCGCCTGTTGCTGCAGGAGATGCAATGGGCATTCTGATAATTTCACAGACTTATAGGGAGTTATAGAATACGGAATGGACGATACAATAAAAATCCTCTTGATCAGGCTGATAAAGCTGAATCAAGAGGATTTTTATATTTCACCAGCATCAGGATTTCTCCCGATGCTGGTGAGTAAAGTTATGATGTCTTATCGTTTTAATGCCTTATAAAACCGGTGTAGGGTTGTCTTTGGTGAGGTGCAGTTCTACCACCTCTCCTGTGGCAAGCGACTTCTTTACATTGATGAGTCGCTGGTTGCTGCTTCCCCTGAAAAACAGGTCCTTATCGGCGAGTGCCTTTATGAACGGACCATCTACCAGGACATCTATCTGTTCAAGCAGTGCTCTCTGTGCCGGGTTCTTCAGGAGATTCTCATATTTATAACCCGTAAAGCACCAGATATCCTTGCTGCTTTCCTTGCGGATGGCACGAGCTAACTCGGCAAATCCCTCAGCCTGAAACATCGGATCACCTCCTGAGAAGGTAACGTTGGCGAACGGATCGCTCATGATTTCCTTCAGCAGGTCTTCGGTTGATGTCATCGTACCATTGTTGATGTCCCACGACTGCGGATTATGGCATTCAGGACAATGATTGGGGCAACCTGCACAATAGATAGAGGTCCTGAAACCAGGACCATCCACCATCGTGTCGTGGATTACGCTAAGAACGCTTATCATGATTTCTTCCCAGCTTATCCTTATCTTACTTTTGTGGAGTGTCGATATGAGTTACACGGTCGTGAAGCTCAGCCAACTTGCCACTGTTCCAGCGGTCGGTAGTACCTACGAGGTAACCAGTGATGCGCTGCAACTTGTCGATGTGATGACTTCCGCACTTAGGACAAACTTCCAGATTGGCCTCTGCATTCTCGTAGCCACAGTCCAGACAGCGGTTGCGGTTGTGGTTTACAGAACCGTATCCCATATTGTACTTATCCATCATGTCAACCACACTGGCAATGACAGAAGGGTTGTGGGTAGCATCGCCGTCAATCTCAACATAGAAGATGTGTCCACCACGAGTCAGATCGTGATAAGGAGCCTCCACCTGTGCCTTCTTCATGGCAGTACACTTGTAATATACAGGTACGTGGTTTGAGTTGGTATAGTAATCTCGGTCAGTAACGCCCGGGATGATACCAAACTGCTTGCGGTCTTTCTTGGTGAACTTACCGCTCAAGCCCTCTGCTGGAGTAGCGAGGATGGAGTAGTTGTGGTGATACTGCTCGCTGTATTCGTCAGCATGTTCCTTCATGAAGGTAACAATCTTCAGACCCAATTCCTGTGCCTCTTCGCTCTCGCCGTGGTGATGACCGATGAGGGCAACCAGACATTCTGCGAGTCCGATGAAACCGATACCCAACGTTCCGTGATTGATTACGCTCTCGATGGTCTCCTCTGGCTTCAGGTTCTCGGCGCCTACCCAGAGATATTTCATCAGCAATGGGAACTGTTTAGCCATAGCGGTCTTCTGGAACTGGAAGCGCTCGTCGAGCTGCTTGGCTGTGATATCGAGGATATTGTCAAGCTTCTCGAAGAAAGTCTTGATTCGCAATTCCTTGTTCTCGATACCCATGCACTCGATGGCCAACTTTACGATATTAATCGTAGTGAAACTCAAGTTACCGCGTGCGATACTGGTCTTCTCTCCCCAACGGTCTTCGAATACACGTGTACGGCAACCCATAGTGGCGATTTCCCATTTGTAGCGCTCAGGATCGTCAGCACGCCACTTCTCGTTCTGATTGAATGTGGCATCGAGGTTGAGGAAGTTAGGGAAGAAACGGCGGGCTGTTACCTTGCAAGCCAACTGGTAGAGGTCGTAGTTGCGGTCCTCTGGCAAGAAGTTGACGCCACGTTTCTTTTTCCAGATCTGGATAGGGAAGATGGCAGTTTCGCCATTTCCTACGCCATCGTAAGTACTCTTCAGAATCTCGCGCATGATGCAACGGCCTTCAGCACTGGTATCTGTACCATAATTGATAGAAGAGAAAACCACCTGGTTACCGCCACGGGAGTGGATGGTGTTCATATTGTGGATGAAAGCCTCCATTGCCTGATGTACACGGTTTACGGTCTTGTTGATGGCGTGCTGCTCCAGGCGTGCTCTTCCCTGAAGATTGTCGAGTGGCTTCTCGATATAGTCATCGATAGGCGCCTCATAAAGATCCTTGAGATCTTCTCCAGAGAGCTTCTCCAAGTTTTTCACTTCCTCCTGGTAAGACATTCTTACGTATGGAGCCAGGTAGAAGTCGAAAGCAGGAATAGCCTGACCACCATGCATCTCGTTCTGACAGGTTTCCAGAGAGATGCAAGCCAGTACGGCTGCTGTCTCAATACGCTTGGCTGGACGGCTGGAACCATGGCCAGCTGTGAAACCATGCTTCAGGATGACGTCGAGCGGATGCTGTACGCAAGTCAGACTCTTGGTAGGATAATAATCTTTGTCGTGTATATGAATGTAGTTGTGCAGGACGGCGTCACGAACTTCCTCGCTGAGGAGGTAGTCGTCAACGAATGGTTTTGTAGTTTCAGAAGCAAATTTCATCATCATGCCGGCAGGAGTGTCGGCATTCATGTTGGCGTTTTCACGGGTGATGTCATTGTTCTTGGCATTCACGATGCTCATGAACACATCGCGTGTCTTTGCCTTGCGGGCAATGTTACGCTGGTTGCGGTATGCGATGTACTTCTGTGCCACGTCCTTGCGGGCACTCTTCATGAGCTCCATCTCGATGGCATCCTGAATGGCTTCTACGCTCATCTGGTTTTTGCCACGATAGCTTACATGATCAGTGATTTTCTCAATAAGAGTTTCATCTTCACCCTTGTCTGTGTGCAACATGGCTTTACGTATGGCAGCCATGATTTTCTGTTGATTGAAACCAACAATGCGTCCGTCACGCTTTACTACAGTTTGTATCATTTCTAGCTTTACTTTAAGATTGATATTTAATTAGCTTATTATTAACATTTTACGCAAAAAAGAGGCAGTAGGAACCTCGATTTTGACATTGCAAAGATACAAAAAATATTTGAAAGTTTTCTCTTTTGGACAACTTTTCTTTGGTTAAAAAATATTAAGTAGCTGATAATCAGGCAATTAAAAAATCGTTTTGGAAAACTTTTGTATTTTGTTGTTTTCCAAAACGATTAATTGCTTATGCATCAAAGAGTTATGCGATTTTTGCCCCGAAATGTTAATTATTGCTTATTCGGATACTTTAGTCGATAATCCCTTTATATATGGGCTTTCTGCACCTCACTTGCAGAAATCTGAGCTTATTTCTGATTCCTTTTATAGTCAAGCGCTGCACCTATTGCCGTGCAGAATTCTGAATATTTAGGTATGCGGAACCTGACATTGTAGAGTTTCTCCATGGCAGGGAATACTTCCCGGCACTGAGGCATGAGGGTCAGGTTTCCGATGAGTACGAAATCCTTGATTCCCGACTCTAAGGAGGAAAGGATTGTGGCAGAACCGATACATTGCAGTACCATCCAGATGAGGCCTTTGGCAATATCTTCGCGAGATGCGTTTGCCTTGGCGTTGCTGAACAGAGATGCCACGGCATTCATTGGCAGTCCTGGCAATGGTTTGGCACTGATATCGCCTATGAGCAGGTTGATCTTGGAAACATCACCATCTTTTGCCAGATAGGCTATCTGCTTCACGTCGTCGGTCTTGAGCATGATGCGGCTCAGTCCGGCTAAGGTGCCGCCTCCGATGCCGATACCTCCGATGTGGCGTATGTTGTCGCCTTCGCATTTTACGAGTGATGTACCCGTTCCCATGCTTACTACAATCATCCTGTCGAGCTTGCTTTCATATTTGGCACCAAGTCCGTCGGCTACGAATTCCTCGCTCTTGGAGGTAGGAAGTCCATAGATTGGCTCGTCTATATAAGCAGAGCCTACGCCGGTAAGCATCACATGTTCCACCTCAGAGAGGCTGATCTGGTTGTCGTGCAGGTATTTTCCGAATGCTCCATACAGAGATGTGATCGGGTCTGTAGCCTTGATACGGATGGGACTTACTACGATTCCGTCTTCGTCAATGCCCACAATCTTGGTGGTGGAGATACCTACGTCGATACCAATTACTATTTTTTTCATTTTAGAGATATATTGTTTTTGAGTTTTTTAGAGTACACCCATCTTACAGAAAGTGATGAGCACACCATATCCGAGAATCATACTGATGAGACCGATGGTCAGGCCAGCCTTCACCATATCGGTCTGTTGGATGAGTCCGGTAGAGTAGGCGATGGCATTTGGAGGGGTGGAAATAGGAAGCGACATGGCGCAGGAAGCAGCCACGGCTACACCTATAATAATAGTAGAGGTTCCACCGATGCTTTCGAGTGAATTGCCCATACCGGCACATACAACGGTCAGGATAGGAATCAGGAGGGCTGCAGTAGCGGTGTTGGAGATGAAGTTACTCAATGCAAAGCAGACGAGTCCTGAAACGATCATGATGACTATCGGGTTGAACGTGTCGAATGGAATACTCTTCACGGCATTCTCTGCTAACCCCGTACCATTCATGGCAAGACCCAAGGCAAAACCACCGGCTACCATCCAGATGACAGCCCAGTCGATTTCCTTCAGGTCGTCGGCTGTGAGCACACCGGTAAATGCAAATACGGCGATAGGTAACATGGCTACGGTATTGGCATTGATACCGAAATATTTCTTACCGAATACCCAGAGTACGATGGTCAGGATGAAGGTGGCTGCCACTACGATGGTACGCCAGTTGAACTGGATGTCTCCCTTGATCTGCAGTTCGATAGTCTTCTGTGAGAAAGGGAACATCTTGCGGATAATGAACCATGCCAATACCAGCATAACGAGTACCATCGGGCACATAATCATCATCCAGTCACCGAAACCGATGTCGAGATTGAGTCCGTCTGGTGCTGTAAGAACCTTGTATGCGAAAGCATTAGGAGGTGTTCCGATAGGCGTTCCCATACCGCCGAGGTTGGCTCCGATAGGGATGGCCATGGTGAGTGCTATTCTTCCCTTTCCGTTGGCAGGAAGTGCCTTGAACACAGGAGTCAGGAAGGTAAGCATCATGGCTGCGGTGGCAGTATTGGAGATAAACATGGAGAAGATGCCGGTGATGAGCATGAAGCCCAATAGTACATTTTCTGATTTCTTGCCGAAAGGAGCGATGAGGGTCTTAGCCATCAGTACATCGAGTCCACTCTTGGTGGCAGCGATGGCCATCACGAAACCACCGAGGAAGAGGATGATGGTAGGGTCGGCAAAGCAGGCCATAATACCCTGATACTCCAGGAGGTTGCCGTATTCGCCTTCGGAACCTTGCATGATATTGAAGGCCGAGTCGGATACACCGAACAGCAATACGAAGATGATGACTACTGATGTTGCCCAGGCAGGAATGGCTTCGGTGAGCCATAGCATGACCGCCATGACGAAGATGGCGATGACGCGTTGCTGAACGACTGTCAGCCCCTCGATGCCAAAGCTGTCGATGGGCAGATTCCAAACTAGTGCGGTGAGCAGGGCGGTGATGGCAAACATCAGAGCCTTCTTGCGATTGAAGTCGCTGCTCAAAACTTTTTTGACGGTTTCTTGCATTTTCTCTATGTTTTTTATGGATTTTGTTGGCAAATGTACGCAATATTTCCGACATAACAAAATATTAGATAGAAATATTCATCAAATACTGAGAAAAATTACAAAAAGTATCTTTATCTGAAAAAAAATGATGCAAAAGGTTGGTCTTTTAAAAATAAAGTATTATATTTGCGAAATCTTATAGTGAAAGATTATCTAACATAAATATTTTATACCATGACTCAAGTTACATTTGTTTTGGTTTTCTTTGTAGTGGTCATGCTGCTGGCATTTTCATTATACCACCACAAGAAGCACATAGAGTTTAAGATGTCGGACATCGAGAAGGCTGTCCGTAGTGCTTATCCTGAGGGTGTCACTTCTGTAAAGAAGGGAGACCTGGTAGTTGCTGTGAAGAAGTATTTCCATTGCAGTGCTAAGGATGCCCATTATATAATAGGTGTAGCTCGTAGAAAGAAGATCGTGGATATTGCTGCCGAGCAGGTATCATTGCATACGGAAAATTGCTCCTTAGAGGGCACAAAAATGCCATAGTCAGGGCGCAAAGTTGCCGTGCCTAAGCTATTTTCTCACCCTTCATTATCCATCATAGTCTAATGATGCGTTTTATTGAGGTCTAATGATGCGCTTTATTAGGTGCTAACGAAGCGCTTTATTAGGTGTTAATGATGCGCATCGTTAGGTGTTAATGATGCGCATCGTTAGGTCATGTAGATTTTCAACAAGTTATGTTCTTGAAAATCAGCAGATTACAGATGAAGTGTGATGGCAATATAAAGAATGAATCTTCTTTACATTAGCTTGGCTGAGGTTCTCGTATTTTCAGACGCTTCTGTTTTCTTTGAGAATATCGTAAATATGAAGAAGATGGAAAAATGTACTGGTAATCAGATAATTGTGTGTATTTTGACAGGATGATGGCGTGGAGGAAAATCTATAGTCGTACAACTATAGGTCTTGTTCCTAATAGAGAGCAGAAAATAGGGTGTTTCAGTCTCTCAATCCCCCTTGTTTTTGTCGTTAGATTCAAAACTTGTAGGTGTATGAAATATGGTTATATATTTTGACGGAAAGTTGTAGGATTTGAAGGATACTTTACCTCTGTAATAGGAAAAATCAATATGAATTATGCAATTTGCATAATTCGAAATAAATAATTATCTTTGCAGTCGAAAGTAACATTCTAAAATGGTGTGCAATATGGAGAATCCTTTTATCATAACGGGGTATATCAAGCCCGAATATTTCTGCGATAGAGAAAAGGAAGCAGAAAGAATCATCAGTAAGATAACGAGTGGCGAGAATATGGTGGTAATTATGAACTTATGGTTGAAGGAATAAATTGAATGTTTTTGAAGTGAAATCGAGATAGGACAATAGAGCCTTTTGGTATTTTTGATACTGAAAGGCTTTTTTGTATCTTAAAATGAAGAAAGTCGCTCTTTTCTTTGGCATTTCTAATTCTTTTCGTTATTTTTGTGGCGTTAATTTAAAAGAAAGGAATAAGATGGAAACGATTAATATTCAGTTTCAAGTACCTTCTACAGGTCAATATACGCTTGACGAATTTGTCGCTAAGCTCAAAGACTATGCTGAAAAATTAGCCAGTTCTATCTCCAAATCAGAAAATAGTTACCAGGAAAGATTCATGAGCCAGGCAGAGCAGGAAGCCTATGTGGCAGAAAGTCTCAACCGTGCTCTTGATGAAATGGAAGCTCATAAGAAGAATGGGACTAAGCCGATGGATGCTCGTGATTTGTTGAGAAGACTTCGGGAAGAGGAGGCGTAGTATGAAGGTTAAGATTTATACGGAAAAAGAATTTGAGCGACAACTTAGAAAGCTTTCCAAGAAATATCGTTCAATGCTTGATGACTATGATGCTTTTCTTACAGGCTTAGAACAGGATCCTTACCAAGGTACTAGTCTTGGCAAAGGTGTCAGAAAGGTAAGAATGGCAATAGCTAGTAAGGGTAAAGGTAAGAGTGGTGGTGCAAGGGTCATCACTTATAATCTTTATCAGGAAGAAGATTCCATCATCATTGATTTGTTGACAATCTATGATAAAGGAGAAATCTCTAATATCTCTGATGAGTTTATCAGTTTTTTGCTTGATAAACGTGAAAATGGACCATACGCAGAATAAGTATCATTGTCTTTCAGTATTATCTGATGCTGAAAGGCTTATAAGAAAATAAAGGTGACGCATCTCATTTGATGTGTCACCTTATTAAATTTTACTGGGGGAAAATATGATTTGCGAATTCAACAAGCAAGTGAATTATATCATATCATCAGCAGAGGAACTTTCTAAATATCTCCCCACTCTTCATCCGGCCATTCTTCTTCCCCGAAAGTGTGTTCTTTGGACCCCCAGTTATTATTTCCAGTACCGTTACCAGGATCTTTATTAGTATCGATGGAAAGACTGGCCAGAATATAAGTATCTTCTGCCAGACTCATACTCTTTACAGTTGGCTCTATATATTTTTTTTTCATGATTGATTTGATTGGTATATTTTTTCTTGTTATGATTTTATCTTCGGTTTTCTGAACTCATGATTACTTCTTGACTTTAAAACACTGATTTCCGTCCCTTAAAAGATAGATGCCTGGCTCCAGAACATCAAGAGCCTCCTGACGCTTTACCTGCTTTTTGAGCAAGATACCATTAAGATTGAGAACATCCACTAACATTGCACCGTCAGAAACAATACCCTCAATACCTGTCATTTCTCCATCAAAAGAAGCTTTCCATACTTTGGCTCCTGATACATCCACTGGTGACTGGATGAAGGAACGGAAAGGATTCATCGTGGCATAACTTGCCTTGAGTAACTCTCCATCCACACTGAATCCATAGATATTGTTCACTTCTGTGGTTTGATATACACCCACCAGATGAAAACCGCTTTCAGTAGATGTACTATTCATGGTTTCAGGAGTAGCCTTGACATTTGCCTGAGATGCATGAAGCGTACCCTCTTCAGATGCCACATAAATATATGGTGTATTACCCTCTGGAGAAGAAACCTCATCAAAAATCAGGATGCTGCCACTTTCCTTGGACAAACGATAGAACTTGCCTTTCTCTGTGGAAGGTCCGAATGGCAGACAGACGGTGGATTTCTGACCCACTTTGAATACTCTGTCAAAAACTGCCTCCTCTGCCACGAAATCCTTGCTTGAGACGAACTTCTCCTGATCAGTTATCTCCAATTTCTTACAAATACCATTCACAATCTTGTTAGAGGTATTGCTGAACTGGTCTATGGAAGCAGCACTAATGAGCTGATTCTTTACCTGCGGATAAACTACCACATTCCTTGCCTTAGCATATTTTTCGCCAGTGGCATCAAACTCCTGCGCGTTTCTTCCTTTCCAGTAATAGTCTTGTCTGAGATAAGAGTTAGCTGTCTGCTCATCTGCACTTTCTCCCACATAAGTAAGCTTGATATTCTTAATCTGATAATAAGCCTTGTCTGAGCGGATACCGATGGTGGCTGTGTTGTCTGTAACATCAAAATAGCAGGAATAGCTATTGAAACCACCATTACCTTTGCCCACTTCTTCAGATCTGCCCACATTACCATTTCCACCTACACCATAAAGAGCGATGGTAGATGCATTCGGGTTCATGTCCGTCTTTACATCTGCAGTAAGAAGATAAGCACCATTTGGCAGATTGACTTTCTGGGAAAGTTCTGCCCGCTTGATAGTACTGGCCCAGGCATTGAATGAACCATCTAAAAGTTTGGTATCGTTCCATCCATCATAAGTGTACTGGAAATCCCAATGATTAGGAATTTGCACCACTCCGCCACTTCCCTGTACTGGACGTGAGGTTGTGCCTTCGGTAAATCCCACATTTTGAATCAGTGAAGTCATGTCCGTATTTGGTGCTATTTTGCTTCCCTGATAAGTAAGGGTAATATCATCGATTCTTACGTCATTTTCCGTACCACCCTTTCCACCTGTAAATCCAAAACTGAGGTTGATGACGGATGGATGATCCAATGTAAACGTAGTTTCCTGCAACTCAGGAGCTGATGCTGCAGGTACAGTAAGCATCTGTTTCTTTCCATCCAAAACCATGTAATTCAGATTCTGTGTAGGATTGCCAACACAAGATGCATAATATTTGAGTTTGTAAATACCAGCAGGCAATGCACACTGCTTCATAATCTGAACCTTTCCTGTCCGATCCTGCCATTTTGCTCTGAGATACAGGCTCTTGCTGCTCTGAGATGAACCCTTGACATCAGACTGCTGTAATTTGATATAAAGTTTGTTACCCGCATTAGAAAACGATTCTACGTAACTGTTCCAACCTGCCTGAGGATAGATTCCGGTATATTCGCTATTGGCATTATCCTGTTGGGTTTCAAAGTCCGTGTTTTCTCCAAGTAACTTAGTCACATCCACATCCTTGCCACCTTGCTGCTGGATATAGGAATCAAAAGCTTTTTCCATGGATTGAACGGCACCCGTAACATCAGCCTCATTGCCAGCAGATTCCAATGCTTTTGATTGAGCCGTAACATCAGTACCAAGATGAGAAAGGGATTCCTGCAACTTCACCGCTACAGCGTTTGCGTCATCAGGCAACAAGTCCATCTTTCTGTCAGTGACTCCCGACATGAAATCCGATAAAAACAAGACCTGTTTCACTTCCACCACGCCCTTATTGCCTTTCATCAATACAATGTAGGCAGCACCTTTAGAAGCTGCATAACCAGAGGCTGCAGTGGTGTAGTCCTTGATACCGTTATAGGTATTTACTGAGAACTGGTGCGTATGACCAGAAAAATGAACAGGATTTCGGGTCTTACCTATGATTTCTGCGAGTTTGTCCTTCTTCTTTTTTGCCACGGCTTTTGCACTGGCTTCGGTATAAACTGCCACATCATCATGGGTTCCATAGTCTGACGCATTTGATGTCTTGATATATTTGCCCACATCATTCTGGTCAAGCCACCAGCGATCACAGTCACTACCTGCCAGGAACGGATAATGCTGCATCCATACAGATGGTTCTGTGGAATGATTGCTTACAAAATTCTCCAAGGCAGAAATCACGCCATCAGGAGCATAATATGTTGCAGAAGAAAAAAGCGAAGGGTCCTTATAAGGCTTTTGAAACCAATAGGTCTGTCCTACATAAAAGCGTACTCCGTTGAAAGTAAATGAATAAGGATTAAATTGAGTGTGCTTGGTTCCATCAGTAATCAGGCTAACATCAGTGATACCATATTTGCTTAAGTTATTTCGGTATTCAGTAATCAAATTAATGGATAGCTTATTTGAATTCATGCCACCTTCATTCCCTATACCATAGGTCAAACCCTTTTTTGGGTTTTCTCCTGTCCAATAATCAGGAACCAAATCATGATTTCCGCACATGGATATAAAAGGAATACCTGCTTCATCAAACCCTGCATGAGCAGACTTAAAGTCATTATGACTTTTGGAATTATCAGCATCCATATCTCCTGTAGAGAAAGCAATGTCACAGGTAGGAACATAACCCGGCAGAGCATCAAATCCAAAGATGGCCCCCGATTCCTTACCCATATTCACGATTTTTTCTACGTATTTCTGCATATCAGCCACCGATGTTCCGTCATGGTCATTTTGCCCAATATGCGGATCGGACAAGAATACAGCTGTAAAATACTTTCCTTCAGAGAACTTGAAACCATAAGCCTTTCCTTTGTAGAGAAAAGTTACGGACTGGTCATCCTGCAGGGAAAGTGTAGCAGGATTCGGAATAATACTGGAAGCATCCACTGGGCTGCCATCTACAGTAAAGGATGCCTTGGACATAATGGTCTTTAAGTCCGTTCCCACAGGAAACTCTACAAGCGTGCAGCCTGTACTAAGTGTTTTTGTTGATACCCCCCCCCACTAATGCTAGGGAACGACATAGTCATCTGGGCATAAGCCTGAGATACCATGGCCGTCAGCATCATGGCGATACAGAATAGTTTTCTTCTCATTTTTTTAGGTTTACAATTTAATATTTATAAGTTATTTTTATCTTGAAAAATTGAAGCGATGTCTATTTTTTTAGACTTGATAAATTATCTTCCGTTTAGTGTAGAAATACAATTATCTGCTGCAAAGGTAGAATAAAAAGATGAAACTTACAAACAAAATATAGCAAAAAAATGTAAAAACCATAGAATTTTGTGCAAAAATGCATATCTTTGTGATAAAAATGAATACAATGAATAAAGTAAAACTACCATTGCTAACTATCTTAGCAATTCCATTAACCCTTTTTGCAGGTCCACGCAGTTTTCAACAAGCCAAAAAAAATAGCAGAAAGACATGCTACAGAACATGGCATCATCAAAGATAATTCTGAGGTAACGTTAGCAAAATCTGCTAACGTTAAAGTTGGCTCACAAGTAAAATCAGTGAGCAGAGAAATTCCTGCTGATCAAACTCCTGCCTATTATGTTTTCTCCAATGGGGAAGATAGGGGATTTACCATTGTTTCGGGAGATGACTGTTTGCCGGAAATCATAGGCTATTCGGATCAAGGAACCTACAACGAAACTTCCTTGCCGAAAAATTATGTCAATTTCATGAAGGCCTATCAGAAATTGGCAGAAAAGATAACCCAAGGTGACAAACAGGCCCAGCAGGATCTTGCTGAAATCAACAGCTATCGCTCCAGCCAAACCGCTAAAGTTGCAGTAACCCCTCTACTTGGTGATATCGAGTGGAGCCAGTTTGCACCATTCAATAATATGTGTCCTCTTTACGATGGCATAAACCATGCTGCTACAGGATGCGTAGCAACTGCAATGGCACAGGTAATGGCTCACTATAAACATCCTAAGCAACTCATAGAAGATATACCAGGATATTCTAAGTCATGGAACGGATATGAGACTACAATTCCTGCTATCAGCAAAGTAGAAGGAACGTATGATTGGGACAATATTTTGCCCAAATATACCAATGGACAGTTTGATCAGACACAAGCCGATGCCGTAGCTAAATTGGTTTATCACTGCGGTGCAGCCCTGCAGATGGGCTATGGAAGCGTATCGGGTTCTTTTGCTTCACCTATTCCTTTTGCTAAATATTTTGGCTACGATGCAGATCTGATGCAGAAAGTTTTCCGCTACTCATTTACGTTAACTGAATGGATTCAAATGATAGACAATGAACTCTCTGCCGGGCGACCGATTCTTTATTCCGGAACATCTTCCCAAGAAGGCGGCCATGAGTTTGTATGCGATGGATCAGATGGCAATGGACTCTATCATATCAACTGGGGATGGGGCGGACAGCAGAATGGATATTTTGACCTGACGATTCTCAATCCTTACCAGGAAGGAGAAAACTCAAGTAATGCTGCTGACGACTACAATGTAGGATGCGGTATGCTGATTGGTATTACACCAGACAATGGCCAGAAAGATAATGCACTGGTAAATGTTCCTTCCGTCGTAATGACCTACGATCAGAATAACAGCAAATTAGAACTTGCCAAGGCAAGTCGCACGAGTGCATCAGAAACTTTCAGCTTAAAAATCTCCAACGATTTTACAAACCAATCCCTAAATGATGTCTATGGCATCAGACTGAAATTTGGTATCAAAAAAGCTGATGGCACTTATCAGCCTATCGGTAAATATTCATCAAGATTAAATATGGCAGCACTTGGCTCTGATGGCTCTTTCTCTATAGGACAAGTTAGAGATTTAGCCGTGGATTATGCATTTCCAATAGGACAAACTACCATTTATGCCATTTATAGTACCAATGGATACACATGGCTTCCATGTGCCTATAAGGGAATGCAACCTTACGTAGTGGAAGCTATGGAAACGACTCTTTCTATCGTACAAACCCAACTGAATTCGGAAGTTTCAGCAGAAGGCAATCTGACAAGTGGCGTAAAGAGTATATTTGATGTGTCTGTAACCAATGAAGGTGACCAGGAATACCTTGGTTATCTGGACATATATTCCAGCATGACTTCCAATAAACCAGAAAACGCAGATGAGAAACTGTATGTTGCAGTACCAGCTCATTCCACGATTTCAAGAAAGATAGAACTGACACCTTCAGGAAAGAATTTCTATCTGTGGATTACTGATTATAAGGGAAATATACTGGTAGATGGCAAGCAGTTTACACTGAACACCTCTTCCGAGCCTGTACTTTCCATCGTTAAAACCTGGAACAATGCTACTCCCGATGCATACGAAACAGAAAATGCCTACTATGGAAAAGACAGGGTAAAAGCGCCGAGAGTGGATGACGACAAGGTAATATTCTCTTATGAAATACAAAACGACGGCGGATCAACAACCTTGCAATGCGGCATAGGTGTAAATAATATGTATCCTTCTGAAATGCAAACCATCCATATTCCAGGAGAAGGTCAGGTTACCACTATTACCAGAGCCATTTCACCAAACGAAGCGGGAAGTAAAAACATTATATCTGAACTTTGGACATACGATGAAACCGGCATGAATACCATTACTATTCCTACATCATTGCCAAGCTATAAACTTTGGTGTGTGGATGAAGCAAGCAGCTATACGCTCAGCGCACTCAAGATGGTAGTATATGTGGCAGGTAAACCTGCTGGGACAGTCCTACATCTGCCTGCTATAAGCAATGGAAAATTCTATGCCACCTACAGTAACCTGAAGCAGGACATCCAAATCATAGCTGCCAGTGGTGAAGAAGTTAAGGTCTATACACTTGGAGTAGAGAATGGAAAGATTCTGAAAAGAACAGAACGTATAGATGGTAAGATTTCCAAGGGCGAAGGTGTACTCATCGAATCTACTTCATCTGAAGTCACAGCTACGGTTCTTTCCACCGAAGTGGAGAAAGCGGCAGGTAATTGTCTGGTTGCCTCAGAAAATATCAGCTGGGATGCTGGATACAAATATTATCGCATGACCTATTCAGATGCAGCAACCCAAAAGGGACTTGGCTTTTATTGGGGATCCAACGATGGAGGAAAATTTGGTTTTACTGTAAAACCTGGCATTGCCATCCTGAAAGTTTCAGATCAAATAGCATCTGCCAAAGGATTCTCATTGGACTTTACCGAAACCACAGGTCTGATGGGTATTTCGAACAAAGATAAGAATCTGCAAGAGAAAGGTATCATCTACAACCTGAACGGACAGCGGGTAAGCAGTCCATTCAAGGGAATATATATCAGAAATGGCAAAAAGTTCATTATTAAATAAGCAAAATCATCAAATAAAAAATTGAAATGAAAAAAGCATATAAAACTCCATCCATCAAAAAGCAGATGGTGAATATAGATTCCCTGTTGTCTGGAAGTGGTGGCGGTGTAGGAAATGGCGATGAAATAAATCACTTTAATCCTGACAACACAGAAGCCTTCTCTAAACGGCATCATAGTCTTTGGGAAGAAGAGGATTAAATATTAAAAAGCCCTCGATGCCAAAGCACCGAAGGCAAGCCTATCTGTCACGTCCAGCCTCTGTGAAGAGACAAAAACTAACTGAATAGCACATAATAACAATGCCATATTCTCGTGTATATAGATTTTCTTGATGTTAAAGCAATAATTGTCGGCAAAGATACAAAGAATACCTTTAACAGCTAATCTTTTTATTGCAAATAGTGATGCTGAGCGATATGGCTGCCAAGACTGCTCCTACTGCACATACACCCATCCAGCCTTCATGTGTCCAGGCTAATCCGGCACAATATGTGCCAAAGGAGCCACCAATAAAATAGGTGGTCATGAAAATGGTGTTGGCCCTGTTTGATGCTTCAGGCATTTCCTGAATGCAACCACTCTGATTACTTAGTTGCAGACATTGTAAACCGATGTCAACCAGAATAATAGCCACAATAAGTCCCATATAGGTATCGCCAAAGAGATAAGCTGTGGTCCATGCTACAAGTTGCAGGCAGGCACCATAAAGGCTTAACTTTCTAATGCCCCATTGGTTCACAAGTTTACCCAATCCGCTTGCTGCTAATGCTCCAGCTATACCGCACATACCTAAGGTGCCCACCATCTCGCTACCCGAAAAGAATGGGGTTTGTGCCAAGCGAAAGGCGAGACAAGACCAGATAGCCATCATACTACCAAAACTGAAAGCTGCACGGATGGCATAGAGACGTATGCGAGCATTGCTTGCTACAATGTGGAAGACACTTTTCATCAGCCCCCTATATGTTCCTACATAGTTGCTGTCTATCTGCGGCATAATCTTGAGCGTGAGAATCAGGCAGACTATCATGATGAGGGCTGCTATGATAAACATCTCGCGCCAGCCCAACCATTCGCCCACGTAACCGCTGACCACTCTGGAGGCAAGAATGCCCGTAAGCAGTCCCGACAGGACAATGCCCATGTTTCTGCCTTTATTTTTCTTTTCGGAATATTGTCCTGCTATAGGAATGAAGAATTGTGGAATGACTGAGCAGGCTCCCAGCAGGAGAGAGGCACCCCAAACAATCCATACCCTTTGGGAAAAAGCTATGAAAACGGCCATGACGGCTGCTACGGACATATTGATGACGATGATGCGGCGACGCGAGTAGAGGTCACCCATAGGAATCAGGAAACATAAGCCCAGCGCATAGCCTATCTGTGTGACAACGGTTATGAGATTAGCATCATGCTGACTCACGCCCATGTCATGGCGAATCATCTCTAAGAGCGGTTGATTATAGTAGCAGTTTGCTACTGTGAGGCCCGCTATAACAGCCATCGTCAGCAACAAACTGCGCTCTATTCCTTTGTTTTCTTTCAATTGTTTCATTCTGCTAATCAATCTTTATAATCCACTTTGATGACAAGTACTCTGATGTCTTGATTGTCGGTATCATTGGCTACTTTGGCGATGTGCCAGTCGCGAGGGAAAAAGATGAAGAATTCATCTGGAGTGCTGTCGTAGAACTTGGTACGGCACTTCTTGTAGTCGTAATGAATGACATCAGGACGGTACTTGCAGTTGGGCGTACTGGTATAGTGGTCGATGATGCCGAAACGCTCCACGCCCTTGACGACATACTGGAAATCAATGTGATGGTTGTGGCTTTCAGAACCGCGCTTTTCCAACGGATCGTTCTTGCTGTCCTCTACGCTGATGGTGAGTGATGAACCAGGAATCTTGTGCTTGCCGCCAGGAATACTGAGCAAATCGGTCTTGGCAAGGTAGTCGAAGAGAGCTTTCCACTGTTCTGGATTCTTCTGATACTGGAGATAGAAATCCACGAGATTGACGCTGTGATGAGGGCGGGCTTTGGTAAAGCCATTTTGCCAGGTACCAGATGCAGCCCATGCCTCTGCCTCCTTGATGAGTTGAGGGTTGTTGCCGTAATACTGGGTATAATAACCTTTTGCATTCTTGCTGCATGAAGACTGGGGCTTACAGCAGGCTTTCTTGTTTTCCTGTGCTACCATTGCCAATGAAGAAGAGAGCAATAGAGCAATTCCAAAAATGATTTTTTTCATTGTCGTTTTGTTGATTATGTTGATTTGTCTTAATCGTTGCAAAGGTACATCAAAATCATGAGATGACCAAGCAAAAATTGCAAAAAAAAATGTGCTTATTCCCAATAGGTGAGATAAGCACATTTTCTATAGGTTTACTGGTTCTTTCTGTTCATTTTCTAAAGAATCAGTTGCAAGACTTACTTCTGAAGAGGAATCTTCTTGACACGACGCTCGTGGCGGCCACCTTCAAAGGAAGCAGAGAAGAACTCGTCCATGATAGCCTCTGCAGTCTTGTTGTCGATGAAACGGCCTGGAAGTACCAAGACATTAGCATCATTATGCTGACGGATGAGATGAGCAATCTCCTTGTTCCATGCCAAACCAGCACGTACACCCTGATGCTTGTTCAAGGTCATGGAGATACCCTCGCCACTACCGCAGATACCGATACCAGGATAAACCTCGCCACTCTCGATACCCTCACCAAGTGCATGACCGAAGTCTGGGTAGTCAACGCTTTCGTCGCTATATGTACCATAATCCTTTACAGGATAACCTTTCTTCTCCAAATACTGCAATACAAATTGTTTCATTGGGAAACCTGCGTGATCGCATGCAACTCCTACTGTCTTTACTTCCATAATCGTTAAAATTTAAAGGTTAGAACTTATTTATATGAAAAAAAGGAGTCAGGTGAAGGAGAAAAAGGGTAGTCTGAAACCCTCCAACTCCTTCACTTCTTACTCCTTTTTGTATTCTTTATGCCTCAGCCAAGAATGCCTTTACCTGCTTGTAAACATTCTCGCCTGTGTAACCGAGTTTCTCATCGAGTACCTTGTAAGGAGCAGAGAAACCGAAGCTCTCCATACCCCAAACCTTACCGTTGGCGCCTACGAGACCCTCGAGAGTTACAGGAAGACCGGCAGTCATACCGAAGATCTTAGCGTTCTTTGGCAATACGCTCTCCTGATACTCCTTGCTCTGACCACGGAACAAACCCTCAGATGGAGCACTTACCACGCGAACCTTGATGCCGTCGGCACGCAAAGCCTCGCAACCAGCCTCCAATGTAGAAACCTCAGAACCGCTTGCTACGAGGATAACGTCTGGATTCTCGTCGCTGCCTGCTACGATGTAAGCACCCTTAGCAGCCTGCTCGTAATCTGTTCCCTCTGGCAACTTAGCGATGCCCTGGCGAGAGAAGATCAAAGCTGTAGGAGTCTCAACATTCTCCATAGCGAGCTTCCAGCAAACGGTAGTCTCGTCAGCATCAGCAGGACGGAATACGCGAACGCTATCCTTGCCAGCGTGGTTCTTCAACTTCTCCATCAAGCGGATCTGTGCCTCCTGCTCAACTGGCTCGTGAGTAGGTCCATCCTCACCAACGCGGAATGCATCGTGAGTCCAGATAAACTTAACAGGAACCTGCATCAGGGCAGCGATACGAACAGCTGGCTTCATATAATCAGAGAATACGAAGAATGTACCCATTGCTGCAACCACACCACCGTGGAGCATCATACCGATACACATATCAGCCATTGTCAACTCAGCAACACCTGCCTGGAAGAAAGCACCTGAGAAATCACCACGAACGATGCTCTTGGTCTTCTTCAAGAAACCATCTGTCTTATCTGAGTTAGAAAGGTCAGCAGATGCACAGATCATGTTAGGAACCTGCTCTGCCAAAACACCGAGACAAGCAGCAGATGCAGCACGTGTAGCTGAACCAGCCTTCTGCTCAACCTTGCTCCAATCTACCTTAGGAGCCTTGCCGCTGAACCACTCATCCATCTGAGCAGCCTTCTCTGGGTTAGCCTTGCGCCACTCAGCCTCTGCAGCCTTGCGCTCAGCAACGATCTTCTTCAACTCCTCAGCACGCTTAGCGTAGATTTCCTTCACATCGTCGAAGATAACGAATGCATTTTCTGGATCACCACCGAGGTGCTTGATAGTATTTACGTAAGCATCGCCACCGAGAGGAGCACCGTGAGTATTGATGCAAGCCTCGTAGCTTGTGCCATCAGCACGGAGGGCACCCTTGCCCATTACGGTCTTACCGATGATGAGGGTAGGGCGATCCTGCTCCTTCTGGGCAGCATCGAGCGCCTCACGGATCTGAGCCACGTCGTTACCATTGATCTTGATGACATTCCAGCCCCAAGCCTTGTACTTCATCTCTGTATCCTCGTTCATGACAACACCACACTCTGTAGAGAGCTGGATGTCGTTAGAATCGTAGAACATGATAAGGTTGTTCAAACCGAGGTTACCAGCGATACGACCAACACCCTGAGAGATTTCCTCCTCTACAGCACCATCAGAAATGTATGCATAAATCTTGTGCTGCATCATAGTAGAACCCAGACGAGCCTCGAGGAACTTCTCTGCAACAGCTGCACCAGCTGCGAGGGCGTGACCCTGACCGAGAGGACCTGATGAGTTCTCAATACCACGCTCAAGGTCGAGCTCTGGGTGACCTGGAGTTACTGAACCCCACTGGCGGAACTGCTTGAGGTCTTCCATTGAGAAGAAACCACGCAAAGCCAAACCAGCATAGAGCATTGGGCTCATGTGACCTGGGTCGAGGAAGAAGCGGTCACGACCAGTCCATGTTGGATCTGCTGGATCATATACCAAGTACTCTGAGAAGAGCACGTTGATGAAGTCAGAACCACCCATAGCACCACCTGGGTGACCTGAGTTTGCCTTTTCTACCATTGAAGCAGCCAAGATGCGGATATTATCTGCTGCATGATTCATTACTTTAATGTCGTTCATAATAGAATTATAATTTTTATGTGTTAAAACTTCTGCTGAAACTATAGGTTCCAGAGCCTTTTAATGAAAAAACAGGCTCTGGCCTTTTTATACCCTACAAAAATACTATTTTATTTTTAAAACAACAATAGATTTTGCAGGAATCTTTACTTTTAGGGCGTTTTTCTTCAATTTCGCGTCCTTAAATGTGGTTGGCTTCACTACTTCTGGATGTTCGAAGTCATTGAAGTCGCTTACTTTCTTGCAAGTGAGAATTTTACCTGCCACGGTTTTTGCCTGTACTCCGTCGAGGGCAAATTCTATCTCCTGAGCCTTGTCCAGGCTTACGTTGGCAAGTGAAACGACGATGGTTCCGTCTGTCTTCTTGGCTGCTGAAGTGGAAACTACAGGAATCTTGCGACCATTCTTGGCATGGCTGTCACCACGAACGTCCATAGAATCACATTTCACATCCATCGGAAGGTAGGTTGCTTCCTGGAAATCCTTATACATATTGAATACGTGGTAGGTCGGAGTGAGTACCATGTGACCTGTACCCTTCGTATCTGTCAGGATCATTGATTGGAGAACGTTGACTACCTGGGCGATATTGGTCATGCGGATTCGGTCGCAATGACGATGAAAAACATTCAGAGAGAGCGCTGCTACAAAGGCATCGCGCATACTGTTCTGCTGATAGAGATGGCCCTTGATTGTGCCCGGTTCCTCATCCCACCAGGTTCCCCACTCATCGACCAGAAGACCAATTTGCTTTTTAGGGTCAGCCTTGTCCATGATGGCCTCGTGCTTTTTGATGACATCCTCGATGCCAAGACACTTGCCCATGGTCCAATAGAAATCATCGTTATTAAATTTGGTAGCAGAGCCTTTGCTGCCACTCCAACCTGTGACGGTATAATAATGAAGTGAGATTCCGTTGGCACGATGACCAACACGGTCCATCAAGACTTTGGTCCAGTTGTAATCGTAGTCGCTGGCACCTGATGCAATCTTGTAGAGTTCGTTGCCATCATAATTGCGGCAATATACAGAGTAGCGGCGGTAGAGGTCTGAGTAGTACTCTGGGCGCATGTTTCCACCGCATCCCCAACTCTCGTTGCCCACTCCGAGGTATTTTACTTTCCAGGCTTTATCGCGACCGTTCTGGCGGCGGAGTTTTGCCATTGGAGTATCACCATCGCTGGTCATGTATTCTACCCACTTTGCTAATTCCTCGACCGTACCCGAACCAACGTTTCCGCTGATATAAGGTTCGCAGCCGATCATCTCGCAGAGATTCAGAAACTCGTGTGTACCGAAAGAATTGTCCTCGATGGTTCCACCCCAGTTGTTGTTTTGCATCTTAGGGCGTTTCTCACGTGGACCGATACCATCCATCCAGTGATATTCATCAGCGAAGCATCCTCCTGGCCATCTCAATACAGGAACCTTCAGGTCCTTCAAGGCTTGGAGTACGTCGTTACGATAACCCTGAGTGTTGGGAATCTTAGAATCAGGACCCACCCAAAGTCCACCATAGATACAGCTACCGAGATGCTCGGCAAACTGACCGTAGATTTCCTTGTAAATCTTCTGGGTGCCCTGATTGGCATGTATGGTACCTGTCACATCCTGAGCCTGGGCAGAGAACGCAACGGCTGTTGATAATAACGTGGTTGCAATAAGTCTGTTCATCATCGTTTTTTTGTTTTAATTTTTTAGGTTTCCATATATGATATTATCTCCTATATATAATAAGGTATATTTCCTTATCTTATTAAAAAGAATCTCATCTTGCGATAAGATGCTTTTAAAAAAATACGTTTGTGAGGGAAAAATCCCCCACAAACTCATTTTATTTCTTATTGGCTACAGCTGCCTGTTCGATGGCAAGCCCTGCCTTATAGGTCTCAATATATGCATCGAAACCAGCTACGTCTTCTGCTGTAGGTGCAATTTCTACACCAGTATTTCCTGCGAATACCTTCTTGTCGAGGTAGTCTGCAAGGCTCAATTTCTCCTCATTATTAACCAGGTAACCTGCGAGCAGGGCGATACCCCATGCACCACCTTCACCAGCAGTCTCCATCACAGAGATAGGGGAGTTGATAGCTGCTGCGAGGATGCGCTGACCTACACCCTTAGTCTTGAACAAACCGCCGTGACCTGTGATGCGATCTACCTGTACCTTCTCATCCTTGAACAATACGTCGTTACCAATCTTCAATACTGCTACAGAAGCGTAAAGGTTGGCACGCATGAAGTTGGCAAGGTTGAATTTGTCGTTGGCAGAGCGAACGAACATAGGGCGACCTTCTGCCAAACCTGTTACAGGCTCACCTGAGATATAGTTGTATGCAATCAGGCCTCCACAATCAGCATCGCCCTCGAGAGCGTGGTTGTAGAGTTTGCCGAATACCTCGTTCATATCTACCGGAACACCGAGCAACTCCTGGTACTGCTTGAACAGTCCTACCCATGCATTGAGGTCGGAAGTACAGTTGTTGCAGTGAACCATGGCTACAGGACTGCCGTCAGGTGTTGTCACCATGTCGATGACCTCGTATGGTTGGCTCAATGCTTTCTCCAATACAATCATAGAGAAAGAAGATGTACCAGCACTGACATTACCTGTGCGCTGACGAACTGCATTGGTAGCTACCATACCCGTACCTGCATCACCCTCTGGAGGACAGAGAGGAGTACCAGCCTTCAAAGTGCCAGATGGATCGAGCTTCTTTGCACCTTCTTCTGTAAGAACACCAGCGTCTTCGCCTGCATTCAATACCTCTGGGAGAATGTCAAGAATCTTCCAGCCCAAGTTCTTTGGCTCGATGAGCTTATCGAACTTAGCCACCATCTCTGCATCGTAGTTGTTGGTGTTGGAATCGATAGGGAGCATACCTGAAGCATCGCCTACGCCAAGCACCTTCTTGCCTGTCAACTGCCAGTGGATATAACCGGCGAGAGTGGTCATGAAGTCAATCTTATCGATGTGCTCCTCACCATTCAGGATAGCCTGATATACGTGAGAGATGCTCCAACGCAATGGAATATTGAAGTGGAAGAGCTCTGAAAGCTCGGCTGCAGCCTTGGCAGTGTTGGTATTGCGCCAGGTGCGGAAAGGAACGAGGATGTTCTCATCCTTGCCGAAAGCCATGTAGCCGTGCATCATCGCAGAGATACCGATGGCAGCCAACTGCTCGATTTCGCAGTCGTACTCAGCCTTTACGTTCTTGCGGAGGTCAGCATAGCAATCCTGCAAGCCTTTCCAGATGGTATCGATGCTGTAAGTCCAGAGACCATCAACCAACTGGTTTTCCCACTCAAAGCTACCCTGTGCGATAGGGTTGTTGTCGGTGTCGATCAAGACAGCCTTGATTCGGGTAGAGCCAAACTCGATACCGAGAATGGCTTTACCTGATTCTATAATAGTTTTTGCGCTCATTGTTCTTTCATTCTTTAATGTAAAGAACAAAGGGTAAAGCCTTGAAAATCATTTGAATTCTTCACTCTTCGTTCTTCACTATTCACTTAAATTATCTCAATGCTTTGTTGAGCATGTAGTAAATCTCGTTGTTGCGGAGCTGCTGCTTGAAGCTGCTGATTGTTGTGTTCTTATCGATGTTGACGAACTCAATACCTAAGATCTCGCAGAAATCTTCCCAGTACTCAGCAGTAATATCGTAAGAGAATGCACTGTGGTGTGTACCACCAGCGAGAATCCAAGCACCTGCACCAATCTCGAAGGTTGGCTGTGGAACCCAGAGAGCAGAAGCTACAGGGAGCTTAGGCATAGCCTTTGGTTCGATGCACTCTACCTCACTTGCGATGAGACGGAAACGGTTGCCGAGGTCAACTACAGTTGCCTTTACACCCTTACCGGTCTTAGATGTGAATACGAGACGAGCGGTCTGCTGCTTGCGGATACCGATGCCGAGGAAGTGAACCTCGAGCTTTGGCTTGTCTGTAGCGATCAATGGGCAAACCTCGAGCATGTGGCTCTGGAGGCTTGATGTGCGGTCTTCAGCAAAGTTGAGTGTATAGTCCTCAAGGAATGAACAGCCCTTCTCTAAGCCCTGATTCATTACCCAGAGTGTGCGGTAGAGGCAAGCTGTCTTCCAGTCACCCTCTGCACCGAAACCATAACCCTCTGCCATCAGGCGCTGTGAAGCCAAACCTGGAATCTGGTCGAAACCGCAGAAGTTAGGATCGTTTACATCTGCATCGCCGAGGTCATCGAAGTTGGTGGTGAATGCTACTGCGTTCTCATCCTTCAATACGCGGCGGAGAGCGATTTCTGCCTTAGCAGCGTTCTTCACCTTCTCCCAATATACTTCCTCGCCAGACTCATCGATCTTGATGGTGTATTCCTTCTTGTACTCCTCAACGAGAGCATCAGCCTCTGCATCAGTTACCTTCTTGTAGTACTCCATGAGTGAAGATACAGGGTAGTAATCTACGTGGTAACCCATGCGCTGCTCGAACTCTACGCGGTCGCCATCTGTTACGGCTACGTTGTTCATATTCATACCGAACATCAAGCAGCGTACGTTGTGAGCATCAGCAACACCTGCTGCTACGCGAGCCCATGTAGCAATCTGCTTCTGAGCCTCTTCGCTCTTCCAGTAACCTACTACTACCTTTCTTGGAATGCGCATACGAGTGCAGATATGGCCGAACTCGATATCGCCGTGAGCAGACTGGTTGAGGTTCATGAAGTCCATATCGATAGAATCCCAAGGGAGTTCTGCGTTATATTGTGTATGGAAGTGGAGGAGTGGCTTCTCGAGAGCCTGCAAGCCCTTGATCCACATCTTGGCAGGAGAGAAGGTATGCATCCATGTGATGATACCTACACACTTGTTGTCGTTGTTGGCAGCCTTCATCACAGCCTCTACCTCTGCAGAAGAGTTTGCTGTGCCTTTGTAAACTACCTTGATTGGGATGATGCCACTGTTGTTGAGACCATCTACCATGTCCTTTGAGTGACCATCTACTATCTTAACTGTCTCACCTCCGTAAAGAAGTTGTGCACCAGTTACAAACCAAACCTCTAAATTTTCAAATGCTTTAATCATGATTGTTGTTGTTTTTATATTGTTAGTTTATTATTATTATCTTTCTTCTTTCTTTGGAATTTTTCTTTCTTCGGAATTACTTTTTCTTTTTCTGACCGTAGTAGGCGTTAGGACCATGCTTGCGGCTGAAGTGCTTCTCTACGAGCAGCGGATTCATGGTTGTATTTGGGTTCACGCTGAAAGAGATGAACGCCATCTTGGCTACCTGCTCTGCTACTACTGCGTGGTAAACTGCTTCGTCTGCATCTTTACCCCATGTGAATGGACCGTGGTTCTTCACCAGTACACCTGGAGTATGAACCGGGTTGATATTGTCCTTCTTGAAACGGTCAACGATCACTACGCCTGTATTATGCTCATACTCAGCCATCATGTCTTCGGTCATGGCCTCAGTGCAAGGGATGCAGTCGTGGAAATAGTCTGCGTGGGTAGTACCGATGTTAGGAATATCCATGCCAGCCTGAGCCCAAGCTGTAGCATAAGTTGAATGTGTATGTACCACACCGCCCAACTTAGGGAAAGCACGGTAGAGAACCAAATGGGTAGGGGTATCAGATGAAGGATTCAGATCGCCTTCTACTACTTTGCCTGTTTCCAAGTCAACTACTACCATGTCGCTGGCTTTCATATTGTCATAACTTACACCTGATGGCTTGATGACAACCAGACCCTTCTCACGGTCGATTCCGCTCACATTTCCCCATGTAAAGAGCACGAGGTTGTGCTTTACAAGGTCAAGATTAGCCTTGAACACTTTTTCTTTCAATTCTTCTAACATAGTTTTATGTCCTTTTTATTAATTGTTGTTATATTTAGTTGCAAATAATTTTCTATCTTAATGGCTTTCTATTACTTCAGGTTGAAATACGGATCTTGTTCGTATGCTTTCTTGTTGAAGCGATAGAGAGCAGCTCCTCTTTTAGAGGATATCTTGTCGATAAGTTCGGTCTTCTCTATGAAGTCGATATCCTTGATACGCTTACGGAAGTTGCGCTTATCGATTTCTTCACCCATCACGGTCTCAAAAACATGCTGCAACTGTGTAAGGGTGAACAGTTCTGGAAGCAATTTAAAACTCAATGGCTCATTGTTGATGCGGCGGCGAATTTGTGATATGGCATTTTGAATCATCTGGTTGTGGTCGGAATACAACTTAGGGAGTTCATTCAGATTTACCCATTCCAAACCATATCTTATTCTGAGAGAATCATCATAATCTTTTACGTTGATGAGAGTGCAATAGGCGATAGAAATGACACGCTCGCCCGGGTCACGGTCAATACGACCGAATGCACCTACTTGGCGGATGTATAATCCCTTCATACCTGTCAAATCCAGAATGACACGATTGGCTGCATCTTCCAGATTTTCGTTCTGACCTACGAAGCCTCCATAGAGAGACCATTCCCCACGACCTGGATCCATCTGGCGTTTGCCGATGAGCAATTGTAACTGGCTTCCGTTGAAACCGAAAATGATACAGTCAACAGAAACGAGAACTTTGGAATGTTCGTTATAAAATTGTGTCATGATGTTTTGATTTTTGATGATTATTATCGTTTGGCTTTTTACAGCCTTTATTTCTTTGAATGTCTTTTTGAAGAGTAAAAAGTGGTTGCTTTTTTTGTTCAAGTCTGCCTCCTTCAGAACTTGCCTATAAGGAGACAGACTTGTGTGATATTTGTATTATTCGCCAGTGTAAGCCTGACGATTTTTTTACCAGAAATATGCGTAGAATGCTGCACAGAGACCGATAACTACGAGTGTACCGATGATATCGAACGCACCCCAGCTTTCACGAATAGACTTCTTGAAGTCGGATGTGAAGGTGATTGCCTCTACCTGTTCCTTGCTTGGAGCTGGTGTGAAGCAGCTCACTACTACCATGAAGATGATGAGGAAGACGAGCAACCAGCACTCGAATACGAGCCAGTTGGTCTGCCAGAACCATGCGGTATAATCCCAGAACGCACCATCCATTGTTGCCTTACCAGTATCGGTAATGACGTTGGTAACGAGGCGGAGCATACCGATGAGGAAACCGGTAATCATGGTGTATTCGCCTGCCTTTGGAGTAATCTTCTTGAAGAAAATACCCATCGCAAATACGGCTACCATAGCTGGAGCCAGAAGTGACTGGATACCCTGGAGATAATTGTACAATGTATCCATCTTCATCATGATTGGCAACCATGCGAAACCGAGAACTACAACTACTACGGTAGCGATACGGCCAACGAGTACGTAGTGAGCCTCAGACATTCCCTTCTTCAATGGCTTGTAGAAGTCCTCGGTGAAGAGGGTAGCACAACTATTGAAGAATGCTGCCAATGAAGCAACCAATGCACAAATGAAACCGATAGTTACGATTCCCTTGATACCTGCAGGAAGTACGGTTTTTACCATGATGGCGAAGGCTGCATCAGTCTCGTTCATCTGGATTGCGCCCTTCTGAGCCAAGGCTGCTGCAATCATACCTGGAATGAGGAACATGAAGCAAGGGAGAACCTTGAAGAAACCGGCTGCGATAGTACCGCGGCGGGCACGCTTCATTACCTCTACGTTGCTTTCGCCAGGAACCTGACCGAGTACACGCTGAACGATATGCTGGTCAGTACACCAGTACCAGAAACCAATGATGGTTGCACCGATAAATACTACGAAACCTGGATACTCCTGATACATTGAGTCACCTGCCTCCCAGTGGAACATGTGGGTTGTTCCGTAGCCGTTGTTCAACTTGCCGCAGTAGTCCATCATATCTGCCCAACCTGCAGAGACGCTTCCACCGCCAAGGGTAGAGAGACCGAGGAAGAGCACGAGGAATGAACCGATGACGAGGATAGGAGTCTGGATGGTTGACAGAGTCATTACACCCTTCATTCCGCCGAATACGGTGAAGATGGTGGTGAGGATGATCAAACCGATAGCACCAACCCAGAAGTTCAAGCCCCAGAGATACTCGAAGAAAATACCGCCTGTAAGTGCGGTAACGCTCACCTTGGTGAGAATGTAAGCAACGAGTGTGATGATAGAGAGCCATGAACCTGTACGCTGAGTATAGCGGAACTTCAGAAAGTCAGGCATGGTGATGATCTTACCCATCTTGTTGATGAGCAACTGATAGAAAGGTACGAATAACCAACCGAGGATGAGGATCATCCAACCCTGCATCTCCCAGTGAGCCATACCTACACCGCTCTTGGCGCCAGTACCAGCAAGACCCACGAGGTGCTCTGAACCGATATTGGCAGCGAAGATAGCCATACCGATAACATACCATGGCTCGCCCTTACCGAAGAGGTAAGCAGAAGAGTCTTCGCCCTTCTGAGCCTTTCTGTCTTTCACAATCGCATGCCATACTGCCCAAATAACGCCAACTACACCAATGGCGAGTACTGTCCAATCCAGCCATACGAATTCTGTTGAATTCCAATTCATAATTTTACTATAAGATTGTTGTGTTTATTATTAATAGTTTTATCTTTCCCTTTTATAGAGTTTTCTTCTCTTTGTTGAGTTTTCAGAGCCTTTCCTTAAATGAATAAGGAAAAGGCTTTGATAAGAGGAGTCTTATTTCTTTACGCTAAATTTATAAGCAAGGTGAGAGTAGTATTTCTCGCCTGGTTTTAAGGTTGCGTCAGTCCAATCCTTCACTCCCTGTGAAATCTTGGTAGGAGAGTCTGGATATTTCTGGCTCTCGAAGCATACACTTACATGCTTAGGATACTTGATGCCATGCTTGCAAGAGATGCCTGTGCCCTGGAAGTTACCGGTATAGACTTGAATACCTGGTTCATTGGTGAATACTTCAAGCAGGATTCCACTCTTAGGAGAGTAGAGGCTGGCGCAAACAGTCTTGTCATCGCCCTTGCCATTCTTGTATGTGTTCAGGCACCAGTTGTGGTCATAACCTGTAGCATTTTTAATCTGCTCAAAGTTGTAATCCACCTTCTTACCAATTTCTGTAGGAGTGCGGAAGTCCATAGGAGTACCTGTCACATCCTTGATTTCTCCTGTAGGAATATAGAGTTTGTCTGAAGGAGTGAACTTGTCGGCATTCACATACATAATCTGGTCGAAACCTTCCTTGGAAGGATCGCCGTTGAGATTGAAGTAGGAATGGTTGGTCATATTGATGACAGTCTCCTTATCTGTTGTTGCTCCAAATACGATATCAAGGGTGTTGTCGCTCTTGACAGTATAGGTGGCTGTTGCTGTTACATTACCAGGGAAACCATTCTCGCCATCCTTAGCATGGATAGTGAATGTAACGGATGAATCGTTTTTGGCTGTTACGTCGTAAACCTGGTTCAACCAGCCTGTGGCACCGCCACCATGCAGACAGTTGCCATTGTCGTTTGCCTTCAACTGATAGGTCTGACCATTCAACTGTAATTTGGAGTCCTTGATGCGGTTGGCATAACGACCTACAGAAGAACCATAGTCTGATGGTGAGTTGAGGGTGTCGGCATACTGGTGAATATTGTCATAACCCAATACAACGTCTGTAGGCTTACCATCCTTGTTTGGCACAGAAATGGAAACTACGCGTCCACCATAATTGGTAAGACAAACTTCCATACCCTGATTGTTCTTGAGGGTAATCAACTCCGTTTTCTTGCCGAGGACAGTTGAGTCGAAATCAGCAGGATTTAAACCAGACTGTGTGAGGTTTGAATTCTCACATGCAGAAAGCATGACTGTTACTAAGCCAGCTCCCAAAATTAGATTTTTGATATCTTTCATTTTTTAGGTTGATTATTAGAAACTTTATTATTTGGGTGTAAAATTAATACTTTATCTCGAAAGTACAATACTTTTTCCTCATTATTTTTGTTCTAAAGTGTGTTTTTAACACTATTTGTATTATCGTGGGCGGTAACAGGGATAAAATAGCTTAAAATAGTCTGTTTGTGTGTGACATGCTGGAAATAAGAAAAGCCCACGAAAAACTAACCTTTTATTAGTTTTCGTGGACTTGTTTTTCTGATACATTATATATTATACTTGATATAGCATATCATGTGTATTAGTTATATAATATATTATAATGTATATTAGCAAACCTTGTGAGAACCCTCTGAGATAACTACAGGGTAAATCTCTGGAGCATGACCATACTTAGCTGTGAACTTAGCGGTAACATCTTCTACGAACTTGTCATAGATGTCATCCTTTACCAAGTTGATGGTGCAGCCACCGAAGCCGCCACCCATGATACGGCTACCAGTAACACCATTCTCCTTAGCTAAGTCGTTCAAGAAGTCGAGCTCCTCGCAACTTACCTCATATTCCTTGCTCAAACCATAGTGAGTCTCATACATCTTCTGACCTACAGTCTCGTAGTCACCCTTTTCGAGCGCATCGCAGACTGCCAATACACGGTCTTTCTCGCCCAATACAAAGTGAGCGCGGCTGTAATCCTCTTCGCCAACTTCTGCACGAACCTCTTCCAACTGCTCCCATGTGCAATCACGGAGGGTTTCGAACTTAGCCTCTGGATGTTTAGCGGCGATGTGTTTAACCACATTCTCACAAGAGTTGCGACGGTCGTTGTATGGAGAACCAGCCAACTCATGCTTTACCTTAGAGTTTACCAAGCAGAGCTTGTAGCCCTGAGGGTTGAATGGGAAGTACTCAAACTCGCGGCTGTTGCAATCGAGGCGCATCAATTTACCTTCCTTGCCGAATACAGAAGCAAACTGGTCCATGATACCGCAGTTTACACCGATATACTTGTGCTCAGTAGCCTGACCGGCCAATACGAGATCCCACTTAGAAACCTTGTTGTCACCGAAGAGATCGTTCAAAGCAAATGCGAAGCAGCTCTCAAGAGCAGCAGAAGAAGACATACCAGCACCGAGAGGTACATCACCATAGAATGCTGCATTGAAACCTTTAACTTCAACACCCAATGCCTTCATTTCCTGGCAGATACCATAGATGTAGCGTGCCCAAGAAGCACGAGGACCTTCAGGATCATTCACCTTGAATTCTACACGGTCTTTCAAGTCGATAGAGTAGAGCATTACTGTATCTGTGCCGTTAGGACGAATCTCTGCCATAATACCCTTATCTACTGCACCTGGGAATACGAATCCACCATTGTAGTCGGTGTGCTCACCGATAAGGTTGATGCGGCCTGGAGACATATAAATATTACCTGTTTTACCATCAAAGTGCTTGATGAAGCGGCTTCTTACTTTTTCGATATCCATAATTCTTATAGTTTAGATTGTTAATATTTAAATATTTAAAAGATTTGCTTTATTTAGTAAATGGCTTTCCGTGAGTTGTACTCATGGAAAGCCAACCATTATAGAGGGTATTCCTAAGATTATTCTACAGGAATGTCCTTGTTGATGTTCTTGCAACCAGCGATTGCATAGAAGAACATGTAACCCATAGAAATGAGAGGTACGATGTAGCTCAACATGTAACCTGCATTATCGGCGATGAAGTTCTGTACCAATGGCATCAAACCACCACCTACTACCATCATCATGAAGATGCCTGAAGCCTGGGCTGTATATTTGCCAAGACCCTCTGTAGCAAGGTTGAAGATACTTGGCCACATGATAGAGGTGCAAAGACCGCAGAGTACCAAGAACATGGCTGAGATAGGAACTGTTACCAACTGGAATGAAGAACCTGTAAATACAGGCATATCTACAGTTGTTGATTTGCCAAGAAGTACTGCCAAAAGAATGAACAGCATACCTGCACCATTAGCGACAATCATCATAGAACGGCTTGAAACCTTGTTGGCAATGAAGCTGGAGCACAAACGGCCCACCAACATGAGCAACCAGTATGTTCCTGCTACGAAACCACCGATAGCTGCTGCGTTTGCCAAGGCTGCGCCGTTGATGAAGCCACCACCATTGGCTGTTGTGTCTGAAATGTAGAAATTCAAAGTTCCTGGGATACCTACCTCAACACCTACATATACGAAGATGGCGATAACGCCGAGGTTGAAATGGCGGAATGCCCATGGTGAATGCTCGAATACAGTCTTGTCAGTTGTCTTACCCATCTCAGGATCCTTGATAGGGATGAAGAGCAAGCATACAAAGGCAGCTGCAAATACTGCGAGAGCGATGTAAAGTACCAAGTTGACATCTACCATCTGGGTATTGGCTGTTACTGTACCGATAAGGGCACCTACGAGCATTGGAGTTAAAGTACCAGATAAAGAATTCAGTGTACCCCCAATGAGGTTCAACTGGTTACCGCGGTTACCACCGCCACCGAGAAGATTCAACATAGGGTTTACTACAGTATTCAGAATACATACAGCAAAACCTGAGATGAATGCACCGAAGAGATAAATAGAGAAGCCTGATACATCGACACCAAACTTACCTGAGAGGAACTGGATGAATACACCGACAAAACCAGTAGCAATACCAGTAAGAGCTGTTTTCTTGTAACCAATTTTAGTCAACAATTTACCAGCAGGGATACCCATGAAGAGGTAAGCCAAGAAGTTCATGGCATTACCGAGCATACCAATCATGTTGGCGCTACCGCTATCGGCAAATACGTTTTTCCAGATGACTCCGATAGGAGCAGCTAAGTTTGTGACGAATGAAATCATCGCGTAGAGGAACATCATCGTGATAATGGCAATGATGTTACCATTTTGTTTTTGGTTTTCCATTTTTTCTTTAATAGTTGATATTTAAATGTTTTGTTTATAAACTTGGAAAGGAGTGGCAGTTTTTGAGCTGCCACTCCTATGTTTAAATGTATGGTCTATCTTATAAATAAGGTTATCTTAAGGATAAGACTGAACCATACAAGTTTCTTTTATTTGTCAACACCAAACTTATAGATAGTTTTCTGTGTGTATGTTTCGCCTGGTTTCAAGCGTACACTTGGGAAATATGAGCGGTTTGGTGAGTCTGGGAAGTGTTGAGCCTCAAAGCAGACTGCACTTCTGCGTGGGAATGTTGCACCATGCTGACCCTTGATACCCTCCAAGAAGTTGCCTGTATACATCTGCAAACCTGGTTCGGTAGTATAAACTTCCATTGTACGACAGCTAACAGGATCCTTGATTCTTGCAGCAAAACTCAACTCGCCTTCTTCCTTCTTGTTGAGTACGTAGTTGTGATCATATCCTGAACCATTCTTGATTTGCTCATTGTCTGCATTGATATCCTGACCAATCGGTTTCGGTGTGCGGAAATCAAATGGAGTGCCTTCCACCTTCAAGATCTCACCTGTAGGAATAGAAGTCTCATCGATAGGCAAATAGAAATCAGCATTCACCTCACAAATGATATTGTCAATGGTTGGTGTAGGGTTGCCGATACCTTGGATTGAGAAGAAACCGTGGTTTGTCAGGTTCACGATAGTCAACTTGTTGGTTGTAGCCTGATACTTGATAACCAACTCGTTATCGTCAGTCAAGGTGTAAGCCACCCAAACATCCATTTCTCCAGTAAAACCTTCTTCTCCGTAAGGGCTGGTATATTTTAATACGACAGCATTCTCGCTCATGCGGGTTGCATCCCAAACATGTGTGTGGAAACCGGTAGGACCGCCATGCAAGTGATTCTTGCCATTGTTGCGAGCCAACTGGTATTCTTTGCCGTGTAATGTGAACTTACCGTCACAAATACGGTTTCCATAGCGACCGATGAGTACGCTTAGGAAAGGCTCTGGTGAATTGATAACATCCTGGATGTTGTCATGACCCTGGATGAGGTTAGCATAATTGCCATCTTTGTCTGGCATCATGATAGCCACAATTGCACCGCCGTAGTTTGTTACTGCAACTTCATTGCCCTGACTATTCTTCAAGATGAAGAGGTCGGTCTGCTTTCCATTTACAGTGGTCTGAAAATCTTCTCTTTTCAGACCACAGAGGTTTTCTACTTTTGCGCTCATAATATCCTAATTTTTTAGTTACTTTATCGTTTAAGTTATTATCTACTGCAAAGTAACTAAAAAAAAATGATTATTACAAATATTTTAGCAATTTATTGATTTAAAAAAACAAAAAATAACTTATGAAAGGAAATCGGCTACAATGTAACTTGACCCTCCAACGAAGATAAAATCATCTTCAGCAGCGTCTGCCTGTGCTGCTTTAAATGCTTTATTAACAGAAGAATACACGTTTCCGTTGAGTCCTAACGAAGTGCCTAATTCCGCGATTTTTTCCACTTTTATGGCTCTTTTTGTAGTTGCTTGTGTCCAATAGTAAATTGCGTTCTTTGGAAGCATTTTCATCACAGTTGTGACATCTTTGTCATCTACCATGCCAAAAACGATGCGAAGCTGTCTGCATGCTTGTGCCTTGATCTGAGGAGCCAGATATTGCCATCCGCCTACATTATGACCTGTATCGCAGATTACCAAAGGCTTGTCTTGTATCTTCTGCCATCTACCCATCAATCCTGTCAGTTCTGTTACATGGGAAATTCCATATTTGATGGATGTTCCTTTGTTCTTGACAAGTGTAAGATACTTGACGGCATTAAGGATGGTGTTCATATTCTTGGCCTGATAATCGCCACAGAGTTCTCCTGTCAGCTTACCCCATGTACGGGTAGTGTATTCCATTTTTCCATTAATATGTTCTGCTTTCTGGACTTCCTGCTGGTTTTCATCTTGGGCGAAAATGATAGGAGAGTTTTCTTTCTGTGCCTTTTGCAGGAAAACAGGACGTGTTTCTGGCAGATCTTCTCCGATAATGACTGGTACTCCTGGCTTGATGATGCCTGCTTTTTCGCCTGCGATGTCAGCCAAAGTGTTGCCTAAGAACTGGGTATGATCCTTACTGATATTAGTGATGATAGATAGGATAGGGGTGATAATGTTGGTGCAGTCCAAGCGACCACCGAGTCCTACTTCGATAATGGCGATATCAACCTTTTGTTCGGCAAAGTACTTGAATGCCAGAGCGGTGGTCAATTCAAAGAATGATGGATGTAGAGGTTCGAAGAATCTGCGTTCTTTTTCTACGAAATCGATAATGTATTGTTCGCTGATGCATTCTCCGTTTACTCGGATACGTTCACGAAAATCTACCAGATGTGGAGATGTAAAGAGTCCAACTTTGTATCCTTCTGATTGAAGAATGGCAGCAAGGGTATGAGAGCAGGAACCTTTTCCGTTGGTACCTGCGACATGAATGCTTTTGAACTGGCGATGAGGATGTCCGAAATGCTTGTCAAGCGTTTCGGTGGTTTGCAAACCTGGTTTGTAAGCCTTGGCACCTACCTTTTCAAAAACAGGAGTGCTGTTGAACAGATATTCTATGGTTTCTTGATAATTCATTGCTTTTCTGCGTTTATTACACCTTATTATATATATAAAGGAGCAACCCTGCCTTTGCCAGACAGGATTGCTCCTTTCATTTTTATCAATATATTCTCGTTTATTTAAAGAGGTTTTTGAAACTTTCAAAGAGAGACTTCTCGGTGGCACTATCAGCCTTGAAGTTCTCGCATTCTTTAAATTTCAAGACAAGTGCTTTTTCCTCCTTGGTAAGGGTCTTTGGTACAAATACGGTGATGTTGACGATGATGTCACCCTTTCCGTAGCCATAACCCTGTACGGCAGGAAGTCCTTTTCCTCTGAGGCGCATCTGCTTGCCTGGCTGGGTTCCTGGTTCAATCTTGAGAGTAGTCTTACCATCAATAGTTGGTACTTCTACCTCTCCGCCAAGAGTTGCAGTAGTGAAATCAAGAGCAAGATTGTAATACAGGTCCTGACCGTTACGCTCAAAGATGTCGCTCTTTTCTTCCTGGATAAGAACCTGAATGTCACCATTGATGCCATTATGCTTGCCTGCATTTCCTTTGCCGCGAACACTGACACACATGCCGTCTTCAACACCAGCAGGAATGTTGATTTCTACGACTTCATCACCTTTTACGATACCATCACCGCCACAGTGCTTACACTTGTTCTTGATGATGGTACCTTCTCCATGACAGTCTGGGCATGGAACCTGAGTCTGCATCATGCCGAACATAGAGCGAACGGTCTTGATAGTATATCCTGTACCATTACATGTATGGCATGTTTCTGGTTGTGCACCGCCTTCGCATCCTGTACCATGACATTCCTCACAAGTAACATCCTTGCGAATTTTGAATTTCTTGGTAACACCTGTGGCAATTTCCTGCAAAGTGAGTTTTACTTTCACGCGCAGATCGCTTCCCTGATATTGCTGGCGAGCACCGCCGCCACCAAAACCTCCGCCAAATCCGCTGAAACCTCCGCTGTGTCCTCCGAAGATGTCTCCAAACATGGAGAAGATGTCGTCCATATTCATGTTGCCACCTCCGCCAAATCCACCGAATCCACCTTGTGGACCGTCGAATCCGAACTGGTCATATTGCTGGCGCTTCTGAGGATCTCTTAAAACATCGTAAGCCTCAGCTGCTTCCTTGAATTTCTCCTCAGCCTCTTTGTTGCCGGGGTTGCGATCAGGATGATACTTGATGGCAATCTTTCGATAAGCCTTCTTGATCTCGTCATCGGATGCTGACTTATCGACGCCCAGCACCTCATAATAGTCTCTCTTAGCCATTTGCTAACTTCTGATTGAATGTTCTGAATATCAATTGATTATTGTCCTACTGCTACTTTTGCGTGGCGGATTACTTTGTCGTTGAGGGTGTAACCTGTCTGTACGCAGTCGATAACCTTACCTTTCTTGTCATCGCCCATTCCCGGAACCATAGCGATGGCCTCATGGAAATCTACGTCAAAGTCCTTGTCTGTAGTTTCTATCTTCTTTACGCCTAATCCTTCCAATGTCTTGATGAATTTATTGAAAATCATCTGAACACCTTCTTTGATAACTTTAGGGTCTTCACTCTTATCAGCAATGGCACGCTCAAAATCATCGAGTACTGGCAAAATGGCTGAAATTGTTTTTTCTCCGCCATTGAGTACCAGTTCTGCTTTCTCTTTGAGAGTGCGTTTGCGATAGTTTTCAAACTCAGCAGTCTTGTAGAGCAATTGCTTCTTGAGGTCTTCCACTTCTTTTTGAGCTTTCTCAAGTGGATCCAATTCTGTTTCTTCTGCCTTTTTGTCGGCAGCATTGTTGTCCTCTGTCTTTTTGTCAGCTTCGCTGTCAGATTCGTTCTCTGCACCCGCATTTTTGTCAGACTGGTTGTCTGCAGCATGGGTGTTTTGTTCCTGCTCATTGGATACTTGCTCGTTGTGAGCCTGCTCCTCGACGTTGCCGTCTTCTATATTTATATCTCTTTCTTTAGACATAGTTGTAAATTTACTTTTGATTTTTTTAGAATCTTCATGACAAAAAGTGTGCCAACCTGAAAAGGCTGGCACATATTATATATTATGTATATAAGACTTCTCGTTTGTCTTTGCAATATTCAATCCTGTATGAGCAGGATTACTGCAATCCGTACATCTTAGCTTTTTGCTCCTTGATAGCCTCGTCGTAGATATACTCGTCGTAAGACATGAGTTTGTCGATTGTGCCAGATGGAGTCAGCTCGATGATGCGGTTTGCTACGGTGTTGATGAACTCGTGGTCATGGCTGGCAAAAAGAATATTGCCCTTGAATGCCACCAAGTTGTTGTTGAAAGCCTGGATACTTTCCAAGTCCAAGTGGTTGGTTGGAGTATCAAGAATCAGACAGTTGGCATTCTGCAACTGCATACGGGCAATCATACATCTCATCTTTTCACCACCGGAGAGTACGTTTACTTTCTTCAGTACTTCCTCACCGCTGAAGAGCATTCTACCCAAGTAGCCCTTCATGGCTACCTCATTACCTGGACCATATTGACTCAACCAATCTACCAGGTTCTTATCGCTTTCAAAGAACTCTGTATTGTCGAGTGGGAGATAGGCTGTTGTGATGGTAACACCCCACTTGTATTCACCTCCATCAGCCTTTCTGTTGCCATTGATGATTTCAAAGAGAGCGGTCATCGCTTTTGGATTATGAGAGAGGAATACTACCTTTTCGCCCTTTTCGATATTGAAGTTTACGTTATCGAAAAGTACAGTTCCGTCCTCGTCGCATGCTTTCAAACCTTCTACCTCAAGAATCTGATTTCCTGGTTCACGGTCCATCTGGAAGATAATGCCAGGATATTTACGGCTTGATGGGCGGATTTCCTCAACGTTGAGTTTCTCGAGCATCTTCTTACGAGAGGTAGTCTGCTTGCTCTTTGCAACATTGGCAGAGAAACGGCGGATGAATTCTTCCAACTGCTTTTTCTTCTCCTCAGCCTTCATCTTCTGGTTTTGAGCCTGACGGAGAGCCAACTGTGAACTTTCATACCAGAAAGAGTAGTTACCGGCAAACATGGTTACCTTTCCAAAGTCGATATCCACGGTCTGGGTACTTACTGAGTCGAGGAAGTGACGGTCGTGAGATACAACCAATACGGTTTGCTCGATGTTGCTTAAGTATTCTTCCAACCATTCTACAGTATCGAGGTCGAGGTCATTGGTAGGCTCATCAAGGAGAAGGTTGTCTGGGTTTCCAAAGAGAGCTTTTGCCAACATGACGCGCACTTTCTCTGTGTTAGAGAGTTCACCAACAAGCTTGTTGTGCTGTTCCTCTTTTACGCCAAGATTCTGAAGAAGTTGTGCTGCATTGCTTTCGGCCTCCCAACCATTCATCTCTGCAAACTTCAACTCCAGGTCTGCAGCTCTGTTACCGTCTTCTTCTGTCATTTCTGGTTTAGCATAAAGGCGCTCACGCTCCTTCATGTTTTCCCAAAGAGGCTGGTGTCCCATCAAGACGGTGTCCATTACACGAAATTCGTCGTATTTAAAGTGGTCCTGCTCCAAGACAGAGAGACGCTCGCCTGGTCCCATTTCTACACTACCCTTATTTGGCTCAAGATCGCCACTGATGGCTTTGAGCAAAGTTGATTTACCTGCGCCGTTGGCACCGATAATACCATAGATGTTACCATGAGTGAACTTGAGGTTTACATCCTTGTAAAGAACTCTTTTTCCGAATTGGATTGCAAGATTTGTTACTGTGATCATTATTAATTAATACCTTTTCTTTTTTAATTTTGGCTGCAAAGTTACGAAAAAATATTTGAATATCAATACTTTGATGATAAAACTTGCTTAATTTTTAGTTAAAATGTCACAGAGGCTTGGTGGTGTTGTCAAAAAGAAGTACTTTTGTATTTTAAAACATTTGAAAATTGAAAATAATAGAAATAGAATATGGCGCATCAAAGCAATAAATGGCAGAAAAGTGCCAACCAAAGGGGAGGCTATGGCGTTCCTAACGAATATGCTTACTATGTAGTCGGAAAACCGGCTCCGCTCCTGGAATGGCTTCTTGAAAATATCAAAGGGGAGAGTAAAACCAAGATTAAGTTGACTCTCCAGGGACGAGGTATTAAAGTGGATGGTAAGATCATTACGCAGTTTGATTATGCGCTGCGTCCTGGTATGAAAATCTCAGTCAGTAAAACTAAGAAAAACAATGATAAGTTTAAAAATCGATTTGTTAAGATAGTTTACGAGGATAGGTATCTTGTCGTTGTTGAGAAAAACGTGGGTATCTTGAGTATGGCTGCTGGGCATTCTACGCTGAATGTGAAAGCTGTTCTGGATGACTATTTCCATAAGTCACGTCAGAATTGTCAGGCACATGTCGTTCATCGCCTTGATCGTGATACTTCTGGTCTGATGATTTATGCGAAGGATAAGCAGACTGAACTTGCTTTGGAGAATGATTGGCACAACAATGTTTATGACCGTAGATATGTAGCTGTTGTCTCTGGAGAGATGGAGGAAGATGAGGGAACGATTGCTAATTGGCTCAAGGATAATAAAGCTTATATTACATATAGCAGTCCTACTGATAATGGAGGTAAATATGCTGTAACTCACTTTCATACGCTCACTCGTTCGACTGATTATTCTTTGGTAGAGTTTCGCTTAGAGACTGGTCGTAAAAATCAGATTCGTGTGCATACTGCTGATATGGGACATCCTGTCTGTGGGGATATAAAATATGGCAATGAAGATGATCCTTGTCATCGTCTTTGTCTTCATGCATATGTGCTCTGTTTTTATCATCCTGTAACTCATCAGCCTATGGAGTTTGAAACTCCTATTCCTGCTGAGTTCCGTAAGGTTTTTAAGTAAAAATATGGTAGGGCTTTTATGAAGTAATGAGTTTCGATTTTAGTCTTTTTAAATAAATTATAATAGTAAAATGGATGATTTCGGATATTATATTTTTGCCTTGGTTGTGCTGGTCGTTGGTTTCTTGATTGTAAAGAAAGTTGCAACATGTTTGGTTAAGACTATTATCGGCATACTGGTATTAGCAATTTTGGCTGGTATCTATTGGGTGTATATTGCGTAAATAAGTTTTGAAGTTTTTGTGTCAGATATAGCAGAAAAGCGTTGCTGTAGCCAAAATATTTGGTAACAGCGACGCTTTTTTATTTGTGTTGCTTTTGTATTTTCTTATTGATTTTCAAGAGATCTTTCATGGCCTTTTTTCCAGCTTCTTCTCCTTTTTCTATCATCTTTATTACTTTTTTATCGCTGAAGCTGGCTGCGGAAAATCCTTTTAAATCTGGATTGATATAAACGTTGATATGGCGGAGATTTTCTTGGTATTGGCTGAGGTCTGGACGCTGGGTTATCCAATGGAGGAGTTGCCCCATGAATTTCTCTGCATTTTCATACTTTTTGGCTTTCCGTTCTCTTTTCCAGGCTTTACTGTCTTCATGTTTCTTAACCGTTAAGTCAATGGCTATCACAATATCTGCTCCCATATCAAGCACCACATCTACGGGAAGATTATCCACCAGTCCGCCATCTAATAGTTCAATTCCATTGATATCGATGGCTTTGAATGCACCTGGTATTGCCATACTGGCTCGCATGCTTCTTGCTAAATTGCCGTTCTTGAGTATCACTTTCTGCCGGTTGATATAGTCGGTTGCTACGCATCGGAAAGGGATGGGTAAACTATCGAAGGAAATACTATCTTGTTGGTGGATAGAATCTCCGTATTGAAAACTTTGCTTGTTTGTTATAGTGAGCTTGGTTGTTATCATAGAATCGAGTAGGGCGAAGATCTTATCACCTCGTATCATACCTACGGATTTGTCAATCAACTTGCTTCCCTTTCTGGCTATCGGGAACCCAAACAGGTATGTGACGCCATTCCGCTTAACAATGGGTTTTTCGCAGATTTCCATGTTGCGGTCTGTCAGCAAATTCATCCATTCCTGAGATCTGAACATACTGTCAAGTTCTTCACTTCTGTAACCGCAGGCATAGAGACCGCCAATGATGCTCCCGATACTGGTTCCTGCGATATAGTCTATTGGAATGCCAGATTTCTCAATATATTTCAAGGCTCCTACTGTGGCAGCACCTTTTGCACCGCCACCACCCAAGACAAGTCCTATTTTGGGACGTTCTTCCAGGTGTTTAGCCTCTGTGCTGCCTATACCTATTATATATATAAGGAGACAACTTAATAGGAAAATTTTCATGAATGTCCTCATTGCTTTAGTTTTTGAAGAAAAATGCCAATATTGGGATGACCCTATTTGTATTCTTAGGAACAGTCTGGAAATCTGAGATTATCTATTTCTCTGAGATTATCTATTTGTAGATGAAATAAGTTCCTCCGTCGCTCATGCAGTATTTCTTGAGTAGAGTTTGGATGTATTCGGCATTTGCCCGAACGTTAGCTTCATTTCCATCATATCCATTGATAAGCACGATGAGATGGGTGGTATTCATTTCCATCTTCGTTCGTTCATTATCGCTTGTTGGTGTGCCAACTCCTCCTATTTGGTCTCTATATACAGGTAATCCCTCTATATTAATAGTTCCTCTGCCTATACCTTCATAAGGTTCGCCGGCTTTCCCCACTCCCAAGGTAAGGGTATCTCCTTGAAATTTGTCAGCGTCAAAACCGCCGATGCTGTAGCCATAGGCTATGCTGGCTAAGTTTACGAGATCCACAAGTGTATCTCTCTGGTAAAGTTCCTTACCCTGTAATAAGCGGCGGATTAATGCTTCTGAGGCAGGGCGATAGCGGGATGGGTCCTTGCCACAGGAACGATATACCTTACGGGTAGCAGCTATGCCGCTCATGTCTTTAAGCGATTCTGTTGTCAGTTTCTGTTTGTATCTTCTGCCCAGTTCTTCGATTTCATCCCAGAGTTCTTGGCAGTATTGTGTATTTACAACGGAAGCTTCTACGCATGCACCGACAAAAGAAGGGCATACTGATTCTATTTCGGGTGATACTATGATTTTCATATGAATGTATTTCTGTTAATTATTCTACTTATCCTTGGTGCAAAGTTAATATAAAAAATCAGAATCTGCAAGAATAAAAAATAAATTATAGCAAATTCTTAAGTTGTTTTCTCATTTTTCTCATTTAGTATTTCATGGAAAAGACTAATTTGTGACTTGTTTTGCAAGCGTACTAAATGAGACAAGCGTATGTAGCAAGCGGTAAAAAGTTTGTATATGGCTTGCAGCGGTTTGTTGTATTACGTTATTACATATTATAATATATCTGCCCATACTTTTATTTTTCCCTGCCCAGGCAATAATTTTTCCGTGGGCAGGGAAAAATAAAAGTGGGGTGTTCCTTTGAGAATGGGTACTGTTAGGATTGCGTTTTTTATGAAGATTGGTAAAAACATAAAAGCGTAAAAAAATAGACTATAATAAGATATAATCGTATGTTTGTAGTCTTTTGTGTGCCTACACGATAAAATACTGAATAGTTTTGAATAAGATGTCGAAAATAGTCTGTTTGTATTCGCTTTTAATGAATATATGTTAAATTTGTGTTAAAATACAAACTTTTTTCTTGAATTATTTGGAGGGTAAGAAAATTGTTTGTACTTTTGCACTCGATTTTGAGAAATCAAGCATTCCTCAAAGCGATAAAGAAAGAGTTCTTTGAAAGATTTTACATAAACAGACAAGTAGTACAAGAAGCGGTTAACTTCTTAGAAATAAGCGAGTTAACTGGGTAAAAGAAACGAACCGTCAAGAAATTGACATCAGGTTTACTAAGCTTCAATAAACGAAAAAGGATATTCGTCCTAAGTACAGACAACAAACACCGACTATTCCAGTAATGGAATAAGAAGTAAAAATGATATTTTACAATGGAGAGTTTGATCCTGGCTCAGGATGAACGCTAGCTACAGGCTTAACACATGCAAGTCGAGGGGAAACGACATCGAAAGCTTGCTTTTGATGGGCGTCGACCGGCGCACGGGTGAGTAACGCGTATCCAACCTGCCCATCACTTGGGAATAACCTTGCGAAAGTAAGACTAATACCCAATGACATCCCACGAAGGCATCTGAATGGGATTAAAGATTTATCGGTGATGGATGGGGATGCGTCTGATTAGCTTGTTGGCGGGGTAACGGCCCACCAAGGCGACGATCAGTAGGGGTTCTGAGAGGAAGGTCCCCCACATTGGAACTGAGACACGGTCCAAACTCCTACGGGAGGCAGCAGTGAGGAATATTGGTCAATGGGCGAGAGCCTGAACCAGCCAAGTAGCGT
>NZ_SGVY01000021.1 GCF_004535825.1 Segatella hominis
AATTTTGCATTCATAACAGTTACTCTTTAAATCGTTGTTTTTTTGTTCTTTAGCGATTACAAAGATACAACTTTTTATCGAGAAACTGTTATTTTTACCCTACTATTTTGGGGTGGGAAACTTTAGTTTATAATAAGAGCAAAGATACGCTTTTATTTTGAAACTAACAAGAAAAATCATAAGAAGTTGAGAAAAAAAAGCGGTGACAACAGGTGAACGTCATCCATCTCTTTGTGGAAGCCAGAGACAGAGACGAGGCAGTGTATATCAACATCTGTTAATATACACTAAAAAACCGCCCTTTTGATACGACTTAAGGATATTATCAGTATATTTGCAAGATGAATGTCACGGGGGTGCTGAGAGATCGGCTGAGATTATACCCATTGAACCTGACGCAGATAATGCTGACGCAGGGAAATATGATATAACCAAGAGGATAATGACACTGGAATACTGCAAGATGAGTATCAGAAGGTGTATCCGAAAAAAAGCCCCTATTCTATGGCTAATGACCATGGATTAGGGGCTTTTTCCGTGATAAAAACAAGGACTTAAAATAAACGGCTATCAGCATAGCCCTTAAAAACAATTCGATTTATGAAAGTAAATATCAACAACAAGGAAACTGAGACTCAGGCTCTCAACGTTAAGCAACTGGCAGAAGAACTCAATCTTCCTGCCACAGGTGTAGCCGTTGCCATCAGCAACAATATGGTGCCTCGCGACGAATGGGAAACCACAAAGATCCTCGAAGGCGCTGACATCGTTATCGTAAAAGCTTTCTGCGGGGGATAAGGATTCTATATAAAGCTATGACTTTAGGATAATCTGAGTTTGACTTTAACATAAATAGACTCAAGATAACAGGCTATGGCTTTATGATAATAGAGTGAGTTTTTTAAATAACATGACGAAGAATTTAAAAAAATGGCAAAAATTTCATTAGACCGTTTCCGCCTGCAGTTCATCTCCCATCAGAATGAAAAGTTGGGGTATCTCGACGGTATCCGTGAGGCATTAGCTGGCGGATGCAAATGGATCCAGCTGCGCATGAAGGGAGCTACCGACGACGAAGTGCGCCCTATCGCCCTGCAGGTGAAGGAATGGTGCAGAGAACAGCAGGCCACCTTCCTCATCGATGACCGTGTGGCTCTCGTGAAGGAACTGCAGATAGACGGTGTGCATCTGGGCAAGAACGATATGCCTATCGCTGAAGCCCGCAAGATACTGGGCGACGGATTCATCATCGGCGGTACTGCCAACACCTTTGAGGATGTGAAGGCGCACTACGAGGCGGGAGCCGACTACATCGGTTGCGGTCCGTTCCGCTTTACCACCACCAAGGAGAAGCTCTCTCCTATCCTCGGACTGGAAGGATATAAGGACATCATCCAGAAGATGAAGGAAGAAAGCATCGACATCCCGCTCGTCGCCATCGGAGGCATTACCAAGGAGGATATCCCCGAAATCATGAAAACGGGAGTGAACGGCATCGCCCTCAGCGGTTGCATCCTCCATGCTGAAAATCCAGCAGAAGAAACCAGGGAGATTCTGGAGCTGCTATAAAGCTGGCTCTACGATTATCCAGACTCTGGAATTATCTTGTTTCTGCGATTATCAGCCTCCGGGATTATCCAGCCTCTGCAATAATCCAGCCCTCTCTATAAGAAAAAAATAAAAATATAAATCATAAAAACAATGGAAAAATTAGTAATTGCAGGCAGAGAATTCAACTCTCGCCTTTTCCTGGGAACAGGTAAGTTCAACAACAACCAGCTCATGGCTGAAGCCATCAAGGCTTCTGAAACAGAAATGGTTACCGTAGCCATGAAGCGTATCGAACTCGAAGACAAGCAGGACGATCTGCTCGCTCATATCGTGCAGAATCCTAACATCCAGCTTCTCCCTAACACCAGTGGCGTGCGCAACGCCGAGGAGGCAGTCTTCGCTGCACAGATGGCACGTGAGGCTTTCGGTACCAACTGGCTCAAGCTTGAAATCCACCCAGACCCTCGCTACCTTCTCCCAGACTCTATCGAGACTCTGAAGGCTACAGAGAAACTGGTGAAACTCGGTTTCGTGGTATTGCCATATTGTCAGGCAGATCCTACCCTCTGCAAGCACCTGGAAGAGGCTGGTGCTGCTACCGTGATGCCACTCGCTGCGCCTATCGGTACCAACAAGGGATTGAGAATGAAGGACTTCCTGCAGATCATCATCGAACAGGCTACTGTTCCTGTAGTAGTAGATGCGGGTATCGGTGCACCAAGCCATGCTGCAGAAGCAATGGAGATGGGTGCCAGCGCCTGCCTGGTGAATACCGCCATCGCCGTAGCCGGAGACCCTGTTGAGATGGCCAAGGCTTTCAAGGAGGCTGTCATCTGTGGTCGTCGCGCCTACGAGGCTGGTCTCGGAGCCATCAGCGACTGTGCTGAAGCAAGTTCTCCTCTCACCGCTTTCCTCAACGACTAATATAATATGATAAATCAAAAGGCATCAAGGATGAGGCAAAGAAGCAAGAATGCTCTTTTTACCTTTTTACCTTTTTACCTTTTTACCTTTAAACATTATGCCAAACGATAACAAAGCTTACGCCAAGAGAGAAAAGGCGTATATGCAGGGAAAACTCTTCCCTCAGATCAAAGTCGGAATGACCAAGGTGAACCTCACTCCTACGGTGGTGAAGGATGAGCGCGGCATTCCTCATACCGAGCCAAACGCTCCTGTGTATATCTACGATACCAGCGGTCCATACAGCGACCCTAACTATCAGGTGGACTTGAAGAAGGGACTGCCTCGCATGAGAGAGCAGTGGATTCTCGACCGCAATGATACCGAACAGCTCCAGGAAATCACCAGCGAATATGGTAAGCAGCGCCTGGCCGACCACAGTCTCGACCACCTCCGCTTCGAGCACATCCAGTTGCCTCGCCGTGCTCAGGCTGGCAAGCACATCACCCAGATGGCCTATGCCAAGGCGGGCATCGTGACCCCTGAGATGGAGTACGTGGCTATCCGCGAGAACATGAACTGCCAGGAGTTGGGCATCGACACCCACATCACTCCTGAATACGTGCGCGATGAGATTGCCCGTGGACGTGCCGTGCTTCCTGCCAACATCAACCACCCGGAGAGTGAACCGATGATCATCGGACGCAACTTCCTCGTGAAGATCAATACCAATATCGGCAACTCTGCCACTACCTCCAGCATCGAGGAAGAGGTGGACAAGGCGGTATGGTCTTGCAAATGGGGAGGCGATACTTTGATGGACCTCTCTACCGGCGACAACATCCACGAGACCCGTGAATGGATTGTCCGCAACTGCCCTGTACCTGTAGGAACCGTGCCTATCTACCAGGCTCTGGAGAAGGTGAACGGCAAGGTGGAAGACCTGAACTGGGAGGTATTCCGTGATACCCTCATCGAACAGTGCGAGCAGGGTGTGGACTACTTCACCATCCATGCCGGTATCCGTCGTCACAACGTGCATCTCGCTGACAGCCGTCTCTGCGGCATCGTGAGCCGTGGCGGTAGTATCATGAGCAAGTGGTGTCTCTACCACGACCAGGAGAGTTTCCTCTATGAGCACTTCGATGATATCTGCGACATCGTGGCACAGTATGACGTAGCCCTTTCTTTGGGCGATGGTCTGCGCCCAGGTTGTATCGCCGATGCCAACGATGCAGCCCAGTTTGCCGAGTTGGATACCATGGGCGAACTCGTTACCCGTGCCTGGGACAAGAACGTACAGGCATTCATCGAGGGTCCTGGCCACGTGCCAATGCAGAAGATCAAGGAGAACATGGAGCGCCAGCTCGACCACTGTCACGAGGCACCATTCTACACCCTCGGCCCATTGGTTACTGATATCGCTCCAGGTTACGACCACATCACTTCAGCCATCGGTGGCGCCCAGATAGCATGGCTCGGTACTGCGATGCTCTGCTATGTAACACCGAAGGAGCACCTCGCATTGCCTAACAAGGAGGATGTGCGCACAGGTGTGGTAACCTATAAGATTGCCGCTCATGCAGCCGATTTGGCCAAGGGTCATCCAGGCGCAACCATCCGCGACAATGCCCTCTCCAAGGCCCGCTTCGAGTTCCGCTGGAGAGACCAGTTCCACCTCTCGCTCGACCCAGAGCTCGCCTTGAAGTATTTCGAGGAGGCTGGTCATACCGAGGGTGAATACTGCACCATGTGTGGTCCTAACTTCTGTGCAGCCAAGTTGACTCACGATTTGAGAAAATATAAAAAATAAAGTAAGGTAAAAGCAAAGTCTGCCGGCTCATTTCTCACCAGAGGGAGGAGCAGGCAGCACTTTAGAAATTCATAGGAATATGTTTTCAGACGAATTAAAGAATATCAGTTGGGAGGAGACCACGGAGCGTATCGCTCGCATGACCGATAATGATGTACGCCGTGCCCTCGCCAAGGACCATTGCGATGTAAACGACTTCATGGCAATGATTTCACCGGCAGCAGAACCATATCTGGAGGTGATGGCCCGTCTCTCCCGCAAATATACAGAGGAGCGCTTCGGCAAGACTATGTCGATGTTCATCCCTCTCTACATCACCAATTCATGCTCCAACTCCTGCGTGTATTGCGGTTTCCACCGCGAGAATCCGATGGCACGCACCATCCTCACCCCTGAGCAGATCGAGAACGAATACAAGGCTATCAAGCAGCTGGCTCCATTCGAGAACATCCTGCTCGTGACGGGCGAAAACCCGGCAAAGGCTGGCACCCCTTATCTCGCCAAGGCCATCGACATCGCCAAGAAGTATTTCTCCAACGTGAAGATTGAGGTGATGCCGCTCTCTACCGAGGACTACAAGACCCTCGCTGACCATGGTATGAACGGTGTGATCTGCTTCCAGGAGACCTACCACCGCGACAATTACAAGCTCTACCACCCACGTGGCATGAAGAGCAAGTTTGAGTGGCGCTGCAATGGCTTCGACCGCATGGGTATGGCAGGTGTCCACTCCATCGGTATGGGTGTGCTCATCGGACTGGAGAAGGAGTGGCGCACGGACGTAGTGATGATGGCTCACCACCTGCGCTACCTGCAGAAGCACTACTGGAAGACGAAGTATAGTGTGAATTTCCCTCGTATGCGCCCAGCACAGAACGAAGGATTCCAGCCTAACTGTTTCATGACCGACAAGCAGTTGGCACAGGCTACATTCGCCATGCGCATCTTCGACCACGACGTAGATATTTCCTACTCTACCCGTGAGCCAGCCAACATCCGTGACAACATGGCTACCCTCGGTGTCACCACCATGTCGGCTGAATCCAAGGTAAATCCAGGTGGTTATCATACATATCCTCAGGCGCTGGAGCAGTTCACCGTGAGCGATGAGCGTACCGCCAAGGTAATCAATGCAAGACTGAAGGAACTGGGCAGAGAACCAGTCTGGAAAGACTGGGATGCCTCATTCGACTTCTTCGGAAATGTAGCTAACGGATAAAGAAGATTTTATAAAACAGAACATAATAAAAAAGCCTGGCTTCTATTTCTCCCTAAGAAGAGAATAAGAAGCCAGGCTTTCCTGTATTCAACTTATTTAATCTTTATCTCGCCAAATTATGCAAGGTCTTGTTGGCAGCATCATTGATTGCATCATGGGCTTTCTGGTGAGCCTCATTCACCTGGTTGGCAGCCTTCTGGTTGACAAAGGGGAACAAGGAGAACCCGTTTGTCCTGAGTTTCTACTCAGGACAAACGAATTTATCTCCAGTCTGCTTGATTAGCTCACGAGCATATTTCTCTGGATATCCCGGACGAACTGGGCGTGCACCGAGCCCCTCCTTCGTACGCTCGAAAGTTCCATTCTTGGTGGTTGGCTTGATGATCATATCATTATACTTCACCACGAGATAAGTATGGAGCTGCTTCCAGCGACCGAGCATCTGCTGCGCCTTCTCTACACCATAATCGTTGAGGTACTTCACTGCCTGCTGAGGATTCTGGGCATAGAGTTCGAGCGCCTTGTCCTCCACCTGCTTCTGGGCAGCAAAATAACTGTTGTCGAGACTGTCGCGAACCTCCTTCAAACTTGGGAACAGCTGGCTGTAACGTGGATAAACCATGTTGCTCACCATATTGCAAACCCAGTAAGCATTCTTATCGCTGAAGGTCACGGCATCTGCGCCAGGCGTATTGTAGCACTCTGGACGAATGGTAGAACTGCAGTAGATAGGTGTAAAGGCCACCATGTTGGCATCATCATTGCCAAACCAGAGCACACCACCGATCTCGCGTGGCAACCAAGAACGCATCTGGCTCACATATACGAAACCACTCTGCTGAGTGCTGACAGGGCGCTCGTTGAAGCACTGCTTGCCATCCACCTTGAATGTCAGAGGAGTTGGACGGTAAGGCATCTGCCAGATACCGCCACCGATATCATCGCCATCAGCCACAGAGAGCGGAGTACCCTCATAATGGTCTCTCATGCAAGCCTCTACATCCTTTACGCTCACCTTCTTGTCAGGAATCACCCAGAGTGGCATATCCTCAGCATTCGGATCCTTGCCGAGTGCCCAAGGCAGATAACGGCTCATATCCTTGAAGTGGTTGAGCAAAGCCCAAGCACGGGCATCGCAGAAGCGGCGACCCGAGAAATCCGGTTTGGCATAAGCCATCTTCCAGGAGAAGTCAGCATCCTTGCCGCTGAACCAGCCCTTGCTGCGCGCGAAGGCTACCACGTCCTTGGCAAACATGACATTCTTCTTGTCCTTCATATTAAACTTGCCGATGCGACTCTGGTTAGCATGGGCACAGATAGCCTCATCAGGGATGCGCTGAGCCACCCAGACCACGCCCTTGCTGCCCGGTCCCTTGCCCATCATCTCCATGATCCAAGCCTCGTTAGGATCGCAGATGGTAAAGGTCTCACCTTCTGAATTATAACCGTAGGTCTGCGCCAGTGTAGTCATCACCTTGATAGCCTCGCGAGCGGTCTTACTGCGCTGCAAAGCCACGTAGATGAGTGAACCATAGTCTAAGATACCGGTAGAATCCACCATTTCCTCGCGACCACCATAGGTAGTCTCGCCGATGGTCACCTGATATTCGTTGATATTACCGATAACACTGTAGGTCTCGGCAGCCTCAGGAATCTCTCCGTGATAAACATTGGTATCCCAGTCAAAAATCTTGCGCATCTCGCCCTTGGCATGCTTGCCCGCAGGATAATGGGCGAGATTCTGGAACATACCATAGTCGTCGGCACTGTAAGAGCACATCACCGAACCATCTACAGATGCTTTCTTGCCCACGATGAAATTGGTGCAGGCATCAGCCTCAGATACACTGCCCATCATAGCCACAGCCATCAAGGCCGAAGCAAAAATCTTATTCATAAAATATACCTTAATTAATATACACCTAAATGCAATGTGGAGTTAGAAAAGTCTCCTAACTCCACAAAATTATTTCAGAAGAACAAAGAGAAAAGCATTTGAATTCTTCACTCTTCCCTCTTCACTTAAATCACTCTTAATCACAAGCCTTGAAACTCATGTCCAAGCCCTTCACGCTATGTGTCAAGGCACCTACAGAGATGAAATCCACACCCTGCTCGGCATAGTCGCGGATGGTATCGTAGGTGATACCGCCAGAAGACTCCGTCTCATACTTGCCAGCGATGATATCCACCGCCTTCTTGGTATCAGGCACAGAGAAATTGTCGAGCATGATACGGTTTACACCACCGTGCTTCAAAACCTGGTCGAGCTCATCAAAGCTGCGCACCTCGATTTCGATTTTCAGGTTGAGCCCCTTCTCCTTGAGGTAAGCATGGCAACGGTCGATAGCATTGTCGATACCACCAGCGAAGTCGATATGGTTGTCCTTGAGCAGGATCATATCGAAGAGACCGATGCGATGGTTCATACCGCCGCCGATCTTCACCGCCTGCTTCTCCAGCATTCGGAGACCTGGAGTAGTCTTGCGGGTGTCCAGGATATGAGTCTTGGTACCCTCAAGGCGCTTCACGTACTTGGCGGTCATGGTAGCGATACCGCTCATACGCTGCATGATGTTGAGCATCAAGCGCTCAGTCTGGAGGAGAGAACGGGTCTTTCCTGTCACGATCATCGCGATGTCGCCTTTCTTCACAGGAGTACCATCCTGAATGAGAACCTCCACCTTCATGGTAGGATCAAAGCGAGCAAACACCTTCTTGGCTATCTCTACACCAGCCAACACACCGTCTTCCTTGATAAGCAGATGACTCTTGCCCATCGCATCTTCAGGGATGCAACAAAGGGTTGTGTGGTCACCATCACCGATATCCTCAGCAAATGCCAAGTCAATCAACTTGTCTTCTAATTGATCTACGCTTAACATAAATATTCTTTTTAAAAATTAATGATTCTTGTTTTTATTCTTTAAAGCCTTAGCTCTACATCTGAAGCCTTAGTTTTTTTTTAAGCCTTAGCTCTGCTTCTGAAGCTTCAACCTCAGTTTTATTCTAAAATTCTTCCATTCCAGTAGGCTCTCCGGATTCCTTCCTCATCGCATTTCACCTCGATGAGTCCGCCCAACCATTCCGTCATCGGAAGTTCATCCCGAAACTCGAAATAGTTGACCACCCTTCCTTCCATCAGTTCCACCACAGCTTGCTGCAGGCAGTCACCTCCCGGAAGTCGAACCTCATGAGCGCCGCACCTTCTGATTTCTTCCATTCTCATTTCCTCCTCTATTCTTCTTTCATCCTCCTTTATCATTAATTCCCTCTAAAATCCCCTTATTTTTTAGGGGGACTTTTCTCTTCTTTTTAAAAGCTCCTTAAGAGAGAGTTTCTCACTTTTTATTTAAGAGCCCCTTAAGAAAGAGTTTCTCTCTTTTAATTATTTAGAAAGAATCTTTTCCTAAATTCTCTTTCCTTCAATCTTTCCTATCCTCTATCATTTCACTTCTATCTTCTGAAGTCTGTCTGGCGGAACGGCAGAACCGCCAGGACCGGATAATTGAGGACGAAGAGGAAGAGAACGGCCTGATACAGGAGAAACAGATGAACCTGATGGAGAACCAGCAGATGAACCAGAAACCGAACCTGCAGGTGAACCAGCAGATGAACCAGAACCAGGACCCCCCGGAGCATTCAGACCCTCATTTCGAGCATTAGCAGAATCCCCTGCTACAGTCTGACTTCCCATCGGCTGCGGTTTCATGCGAAGCTTCACGAGCTTGATATGATGCACGAACATCAGCTTCATGGTGGTATAGGATGCTGCACCACCGAAATCGCCCACGTTCAGGAGGAAATAGCCCTTCACACTCTTGATGCCCAAACTGTCGCGGTCTTCCACCTGAATAGAATAACTCTGCGAACTGGACATACTGGAATTGCTGTAAGCCACACTATCGTTCTTGAAGGTGACAGCAAGCATCGCCACACCATCACGCATACCCTCCTGGAAGAGGAACTGTGCCTCGAAATTGAGCATCAGCTTATCGCCCTTATGGAACGAAGTATCCACCGGCACCTCAAAACTATAATAGTTGTAAGGCTTGTAAGTGCTAAGCACCATCGCAGAAGGACCCTTCCAGATATTGGCAGTATCGCTGGAAGCTATATCGCCCAGACTGTTCAAATCACTGACGTCAGCACCCATCGCCTGCGCCTCAGCAGTAAGCCGGTCGCCCAATTTCACGTAGATGTCGTGCAGCAGTTTCGTATGGCGCATATAATAGACCATCGACGAATCAAACTCGGCAGCCGTAATACCATGTTTCTTGAAAACGGCCTCGCGATAAGTAATCATCGCAGCATCACCATCCTGACGGGAATTATCGTTGGCCATCGCCTCAGCTATATGAAAGTCGTAGAGCACATTCTCCATTTCCTTCTCGGAAAGATACTCTCCCGGCACGGAAGGCTTACATGAAGCAATGCATGCCAAGAAGCTGATACCCAAGAAGATACCCCAAAATGCTTTATTCAATGATTTCATTCTTATTCCTTTTCTTGTTCATTTTCCTTCTTTCCTCCTCCCAACTGTTCCAGTTCCTTACGACAGAAAAGTAAGAGCGAGATGACACCTACAGAAACGCAGGAATCAGCGAAATTGAATACTGGGTCGAAGAAAGTACCATGCTGTCCACCGAAGAAAGGCACCCAGTCTGGCCACGTATAAGTGAAAAATGGGAAGCGGAACATATCCACCACCTTGCCCATCAGCACACCAGCATAACCCGTTCCGAAAGGCACCATATAGGAAACATATTCGGTGGATGAAGCCGTGAAGATGAGACCGTAGAAGATGGAGTCCAGCATATTGCCGATGGCACCCGTCAGCACCAATGCCACAAGATAGATGTACAGCTTGCGGTGGGTTCCGCGCTGAATGATGCGGCGCAGATACCAGAACAGCACGCAGATGGCAACAATTCTCAGCAGACTGAGCCAGAACTTGCCGATGAACGACATGCCCCATGCCATACCATTATTCTCGACGAACTCAATATAAAACCAATCTGTAACACGAACCGACTCGCCAAGGCAAAAATGGGTTTTGATATAGAGCTTGATAATCTGGTCGATTATCAAGAGTATCACCACCATTGCCGTGACGAGCCAGCCTGTCTTTACCTTTTTATTTTCTTTCATTTATTTACGATTTCTTGCCTCCTTGGAAGCTACACTCAATGTGGCATGAGGAACAGCACGAAGACGCTCTTTAGGAATCAGCTCACCAGTTTCACGGTCGATACCATAAGTCTTGTTTTCGATACGGACCAGCGCTGCCTCCAAACCCTTGATGAATTTCTGCTGGCGCTGTGCCATCTGTATGATCTCTTCCTTACTCTGGGCCTCACTACCCTCTTCGAGAGCCTTGTAGGTAGGTGATGTATCTACGATATCATTACTGTCGGAATGATTCAGCTGAGCCATCATCTCCTTGTAGTTCAAACGAGCCACTTTCAATTTCTCTTCAATAATAGCGCGGAACTCCTCGAGCTCCTCATCGCTATAACGTAGTTTTTCGTTAGCCATAGACATTTATTGTTATGCAGTTATTAATCTTGTTTATTTAGTTATTTTTGTTTCCGGATAAACAGCAGAAGTTAGAAGCAAACAGTTGGGGAAACTCCTTCTTGAGGGGAATTCCGGCTCCACTCGGGAGGGACTCCGTCTCTGCTTTTCGGGGATATTCCTGACTCCTTACTTCTAACTCCTTACATTATTTAATTCTTCTCTACGAGAAGGTTCAACTTAAAGTCATCAAATTCGGTCTCGACACCTGCGTTGTCACCGATTTCGATGCTGTCTGCCAACACCTGACCCTTGATGTAGTCGCCGAATGCCTCGATGGCTGCGTTGGTCTCCTCATTGGAAGCCACTGTCACCTTGATGCGGTCGGTAATCTCCAAGCCGGTCTCCTTGCGGAGGTTCTGGATACGGTTGATCAACTCACGTGCCATACCCTCCTTCTTCAACTCTGGAGTCAATTCTACCTCAAGTGCCACGGTCAGATTGCCCTCGTTAGAAACGAGCCATCCTGGGATATCCTCAGAGATAATCTCCACGTCGGCTACCTCTACTACGGCTTCCTGTCCGTCGATATTCAATGTGATGTTGCCTGCCTTCTCGAAAGCTGCAATCTGATCCTGATCGAGTGCTGACATCTGGGCTGCAACACCCTTCATCAGCTTGCCGAACTTCTTACCCATCACTCTGAAGTTACACTTCACCTTCTTCACGAGAATGCCCTGACCCTCAATGAAGTTCACCTCCTTCACGTTCACCTCGTTCTTCAACAGGCCAGCTACAGCCTCGATGTGTGCTTTCTGTACATCATCTACGGCAGGAATCATGATCTGCTGGAGTGGCTGGCGCACCTTGATGTTCACCTTGCGGCGCAATGCCAATACCATAGAAGTAATCTTCTGGGCGATGGCCATACGCTCCTCCAAGTCTGCATCGATAGCAGCTTCATCAGCTACTGGGAACTTATCCAGGTGTACGCTCTTCAACTCGCCGCCCAAGTCGTGATACAACTCGTCAGCATAGAATGGAGCGAATGGAGCCAACAACTTAGCCACTGTCATCAGACAAGTATAGAGAGTCTGGTAAGCGCTCAACTTATCCTCGCTCATCTCCTTACCCCAGAAACGTTTACGGTTCAGACGAACATACCAGTTAGAGAGGTCATCGTTGACGAAAGCGTCGATGAGACGGCCTGCGCGGGTTGGATCGTAGCCAGCCAACTCTCTGTCAACGCCCTTGATGAGGGTATTGAGTGAAGAGAGAATCCAGCGGTCGATCTCTGGGCGCTTCTCGAATGGCACCTGAGCAGCCTCTGCATCGAAACCATCTACGTTAGCATAGAGGGCGAAGAAGCTGTATGTATTATATAAGGTACCGAAGAACTTACGACGAGTCTCGTCCACACCATTAGGGTCGAACTTGAGGTTGTCCCAAGGCTCACTGTTGGTCATCATATAGAAACGAACAGGGTCGGCACCATACTTATCGATCATCTCGAAAGGGTTGGTCACATTGCCCACGTGCTTACTCATCTTGTTGCCCTTAGCATCGAGCACGAGACCAGAAGAGATGACGTTCTTGAAGGCTACGCTGTCGAATACCATGGTAGCGATAGCATGCAGGGTGAAGAACCATCCACGGGTCTGATCCACGCCCTCATTGATGAAGTCGGCTGGATAGAACTTAGGAGGAATAGCATATCCCTCGTAGGTGCTGTGGATGAGTGCATCGCGGTCTGCCTCTGTGCCACGAGCCATCTCACCCTCGAATGGGTAGTGGAGCTGGGCGTAAGGCATTGAACCTGAATCAAACCAAACGTCAATCAAGTCGCTCTCACGATACATTGGCTTGCCCTCCTCGTTGACCAATACAATCTTGTCAACGTATGGACGGTGGAGGTCAATCTTATCATAGTTTTCCTGACTGTAGTCGCCAGGCACGAAACCATTCTCTTTCAATGGGTTGCTTTGCATGATGCCAGCAGCCACAGACTTCTCGATTTCAGCATAGAGTTCCTCGAGACTGCCGATGCACTTCTCGCCACGGTTCTCATCACGCCAGATTGGCAATGGAGTACCCCAGAAGCGGGAACGTGAAAGGTTCCAGTCGTTCAGGTTCTCAAGCCAGTTGCCGAAACGGCCAGTACCGGTGCTCTCTGGCTGCCAGTTGATGGTCTTGTTGAGTTCTACCATGCGCTCCTTGCGGGCAGTATCCTTGATAAACCAGCTATCCAACGGATAATAGAGGATAGGCTTGTCGGTACGCCAGCAGTGAGGATAGTTGTGCACGTGCTTCTCACTCTTGAAAGCCTTGCCCTCCTGCTTCAACTCGTAGCAGATTACGATGTTCAGGTCTTCAGCCTTATCAGAAGCCTTCTTATCCCAAACACCATCCACATTAAACTGTGGATCGTAGGCATTCTTCACGTAGTCGCCTGCGTGATGAGCGTATGCCTCCTTGTTGACGCAAGCGCTTACGAAGTTGGCATCGAGGTCTTCGATGAGATAGAACTTACCCTGGAGGTCAACCATAGGGCGGGTCTCGCCCTTCTTATTAATAAGGTAGAGCGCAGGGATGTTGGCATCCTTAGCTACCTTGGCATCATCAGCACCGAATGTAGGAGCGATATGAACGATACCGGTACCATCATCGGTAGTAACGTAGTCGCCGAGGATGACACGGAAAGCCTCGCTGTCCATCTCAACAAACTTATCGCGACCATCCTCAGAAGCGAATACCTTCTCAGGATGAGCAGCAGCATATTCTGTAACGAACTGAGGCGCAAAGGCATCTACCTTCTCGCATGGCTTCACCCAAGGAAGGAGCTGCTCGTAGTGCAAACCTTCGAGGTCGGTACCCTTCATGTGGTCGATGATGCGCCATGGGCACAGCTTCTTCTCCTTGTCGAATGGAAGGAGATCGCCCTCCTTGCACTCCTGGTCAGCCTTCAGATAAGAACCTACCAAAGCCTCAGCCATCACGAGTGTCATAGGCTCGCCATTGTAGAGGTTGTAGGTCTCAATAGCTACATAGTCAATCTTAGGACCCACACAGAGAGCCACATTTGATGGCAATGTCCAAGGTGTAGTAGTCCATGCGATGAAATATGGTTTACCCCACTTGGTCCATTCAGCCTTAGGATCCTTGATGAGGAACTGTGCTGTGGTGGTGAGGTCCTTCACGTCGCGGTAGCAGCCAGGCTGGTTCAACTCGTGAGAACTCAAACCGGTACCTGCACCTGGAGAATAAGGCTGGATGGTGTAACCCTTGTAGAGCAAGCCCTTGTTGTAGAGCTGCTTGAGGAGCCACCAGAGGGTCTCGATATACTTGTTATCGTAAGTGATATAAGGATGATCGAGATCTACGAAGTAACCCATTTTCTCGGTCAGATCACGCCATTCAGCAGTGAACTTCATCACGTTCTCGCGACACTTATGGTTGTAGTCCTCTGTAGAGATATACTTCTCAGAAGCCTTGTTGTCAATATCCTTCTTGGTAATGCCGAGTTCCTTCTCGACACCGAGTTCAACAGGAAGTCCGTGAGTATCCCATCCCGCCTTGCGGTGTACCTGAAAACCCTTCATAGTCTTGTATCTGTTGAATGTATCCTTGATACTACGTGCCAACACGTGGTGAATACCCGGGTGGCCGTTAGCTGATGGAGGTCCCTCGAAGAAGATAAACTGAGGGCAGCCTTCACGCTCGTCAATAGACTTGTGGAAGATATCATTCTTCTCCCACTCTGCTAAAACGTCATTGTTGGTCTTTGTCAAATTCAGACCATTGTGCTCGGCAAATTTCTTAGCCATATTATCTGTATATTTATTATTATTTTTACTTTTGGGCGCAAAGTTACGAAAAAAATATCTTTCTACCGAATAATCGCTTTTAAATTTATATAATTTTTCCATTAAAAATCCCGATTTAAACATCAGAATCGCTCTTGATGCCTAAATCGGGAAACAATATCATGTAGGGCTGCAGCGGAAACCATCAGCCCAAATGCTAAAATCTAAAACGATTTTGGGGTTGAAAATCAGTCCAGACTATCCAACCACTTCTGACCCCACTTACTTTTCAGCCAAAGTAACATAATAGATGCTATTAATGCAATAATGCCATAAATAATAGTCATTCCATCAGCGAATCCCATCAAAACTATAGTTAATGCAAAATCCATAACTCTTAACTCTGATTTAAAAATCAATATTCTGTTTGACTTTGCAAATATAAGAAAATATCCGGCAAAGTGGGATGATTCTATTCTATATTTAACAGTTTTTACACTAAACTACAGGCTTTCCGCTTCCTGCAACCAGATGGTAGAAGTAGCATCAGAAGGCATGCGCCAGTCGCCACGAGGACTCAGGCTCACACTTCCCACTTTCGGTCCATCAGGCAGACAGCTGCGCTTGAACTGCTGGTTGAAGAAACGGCGCACGAAGGTCTTGAGCCACTTCTTGATGGTCTCCTCATCATAGAAATCAGGATCATTATCACTGATCTTTACGCGCTCTCCTGTCGTCTCCAAGAAAGCCTTCTTGGCAAGCAGGAAGATCTTGCTCGGACGGAAACCGAAGCGCAGGAAATAGTAGAGAAAGAAATCATGCAACTCGTAAGGTCCCACCAAATCTTCCGTTTTCTGCTTGATATTGCCGTTTTCGTCGGCTGGTATCAGCTCCGGACTGATCGGCGTATCGATGATATCCTGTAGGGTAATGCGACTCTGCTCGTCCACCCCACTCTCTGCCACGTAGTTCACCAAGTGACGAATCAGGGTCTTAGGGATGCTGGCATTCACACCATACATACTCATGTGGTCGCCATTATAGGTAGCCCAACCGAGCGCCAATTCAGAGAGGTCGCCCGTACCGATTACCATACCGCCACACTGGTTGGCAAGATCCATCAGTATTTGTGTACGCTCGCGCGCCTGCGAATTTTCATAGGTTACATCATGCACCTCCATATCATGCCCGATGTCCTCGAAATGTTGAGTTACAGCCTTGGCGATGCTGATTTCACGGATGGTGATGCCGAGGCTCTCCATCAGCGTGATGGCATTGTTGTAGGTGCGGTCGGTGGTTCCGAATCCCGGCATAGTGACACCGATGATACCCTTGCGGTTCATGCCCAATTTATCGAATGTTTTCACGCAAACCAACAGGGCTAACGTAGAGTCCAGTCCTCCGCTGATGCCCACCACCACGGTCTTGGCGTGGGTATGCACGATTCGCTTCGCCAAACCCATCACCTGGATATTGAAAATCTCCTCGCAGGAAGCCTTCATATCGGTAGTAGCTGGGATGAAAGGATGTGGATTCACCTCGCGCTCCAATACAAAATCACGGACATTCTCGGCAGGATGTGTATCAATCACGGTGATACCAAACTGCTTGTTGAGCACGGAATATTTGATATTGCGCTGGGCATTCACGTAGGTAGAATTGGTGCGGCGTTCAGAACGAAGCTTCTCCACATCAATCTGAGCCACAACCATTTGAGCCTCTAAGCTGAAACGTTCACTTTCATCCAACAAAGCACCGTTTTCATAGATCAGAGCGTTGCCTCCATAGACCACATCCTGAGTACTCTCACCAAATCCGCAGGAACTGTAAACATAACCGGTTATCGTGCGGGCACTCTGCTGGGAGAGCAGACTCTTCAGATAACTGTTCTTGCCAATCAGCTCATCTGTAGCCGAGAGGTTGAAGATGATATCAGCACCCGCCAAAGCCAACTTGTTGCTTGGAGGCGCAGGAGCCCAAACATCCTCACAGATTTCCACACCAAACTGGAATCCGTCAAAGGTACGGAAGAGCTGCACGTCAGGAGTCAGTTTCACCTTATGTCCGGCAAAACGGATTTCCTGTTCACGGAGATCCTGAGCCGATGCAAACCATCGCTTCTCATAGAACTCACTGTAGTTAGGCAGGTAGGTCTTTGGTACGATGCCCAATATCTGTCCCTGCTGAATGACGATTGCACAGTTGAGCAACAGATCGCCAGCCACGACAGGAGCGCCCACAATGGCGATGATATCGAGTTTGCGGGTGAAATCGAGCAGCATCATCACGCTCTGTTCCGTTGCCTCCAACAGGATTTGCTGGCGGAAAAGGTCCTGACAGGTATATCCCGTGAGCGAAAGTTCAGGGAAAGTAATCACCTCCACACCCTTGCCCTCAGCCAAGATAATCTGTTCTTCTATCTTCTGAATATTGAAAATGACATCTCCCACACGTACTGCTGGGATTGCACTTGCCACCTTCATAAAGCCATATTTCATATTCATAATTCTTCACTCTTCGTTCTTCACTTAATCGTAACCTGAGTTGCTCCATAACCATACTCCTGGAAGGAAGCATCCTGATAAGAGCAGGACTTATAGCGGTAGTTCAGTTCATGGACGATGGCCTGGCGGAGCACTCCCTCACCCTTTCCATGGATGAAGATAATCTTCTGACCTTTGCGGTTCTTGTATTCAGCCATAGTCTTCTTGAACACATCTACCTGGTAGTGCAGGATATCAGCAGTATTCATGCCGGCAGTCGTCTCCAGCACCTCGTCAGCATGCAGGTCGATCACCACGGTTCCGTCGTCCTTCTTCTGCTTCTTCTTGCTCTCGTTGGCGATAATCTTCTCGTCCTTATACATCTGCTCCTTCAATCTCTTGGAGTCAACGACCAATGGTCTTGCCACCTCATCATTCTCCACGATGGTAAAGAGCAAGGCAGGTGTCTCGAAGAAATCATTCTCCTCGAAGAGATGCAACTTATAGAACTTCACTGGATCCAGACGGAACTGCACGTCGGTAGCTGGCTTGAGGAGGAAAGGCTTATCCTTCTTGTAGGCTACCATTTGGACGGCAATATGCCCCATCTCATTAAGCACGTCACGACCGAATTCCTCGATGAAGAGCTTCGTGTTCGGTTCTACCTCTCCACAGCCCTTCAGCGTCCAGGCATTACCCTCAGCTACGAGATAAGTATATTGGATATAATAGTTGCTGTCGTTGACGAAGTAAGTCTCGAAACGGGTATTCGTGATTTCCTTGATATCCACCGGTACGAAGGCAAGATAAGCGCTGAGCTTGTTGCCGCCGTCACGTTCACGGGCAGGAGCCTGGAAGGTAATCTCACGGTCGGCAGCATCATACTCGTCCACATTCATATCCACCTCCACATCATGCTGGTTGAGGATTGACTTAATGCTTCGGCTGTCGTTCTTCAGTTCCGTGTTGGAACGTTCCTCTGCAGCCTGTTTGGCATCCATTTTGGCAGAAATCATTTTACCCATGGCATAATCGTCCTGTTCCACCACTACCACGTCGTGGATGGAAGTAGGAATCTCGAAGCCATCCTCGTCCATCACCATCACGATATCTTTACCCTGGAAGCCGGAGATCTTTCCGCCTCCCACTTCACTCAGGAATCTTACTTTATCACCTATTTTCATCTTTGTTTTCTATTTGTTTGGTGCAAAGATACAAAAGATATTGTAAATGGCGAAAAGATTTATCTTTTTTATCACAATTCGTGCAGATTTCGATGAATTTGTCGAAAAACAATTCAGAGAAGGAAAACAAACGAAACAAAAAAACCGGTCAAGCTCTTCCAAAGAGCCCGACCGGAAAACTTATTACTTTGATTAATTAAATATTGATATATTAGTATCTCTCAGAGAGAGAACGTATATCCCTAAGTATTTGAAGAGAGTTTATGATTACTTGATGACATACTTCTTGCCACCGCAAACATAGACACCAGGAGCGAGGATGTACTCAGCATCTGCCATGCTGCCTACCTCAGCTACCTTCTGACCGTTGATAGAGTAAATCTTCAACTTAGCAGGAGCCTTCTTGCTACCTACCTGGTTGATACCTGTTGTGATAGTCTCGTTGGTCTTACCGTCACGGTTATAAACTGCACCGTTTACGAATTCCAAATCCTTTGTCTGCTGACCACCGCCGTTGTTGAAAATGATCATGGTAGGAGCAGTTGTCAAATCGCCATCATACTTCCACATCCAGACATCCAGACCATTCTTCTTCATGCCAGTCTTGGTACATGCTACACCTGGCCAGTTACCACCGGTAAAGTTGCCTGCATCACTCCAAGCCCAGCAGTTTACCTTACTCCAGTCTGAAGGAGCGAGGAAGTAAGCGAAGATACCTGTTGGAGCAGGAACAACTACCTCTTTAATCTTGTTGAAGGTTGCAGAACCTGTCTTGGTTTCATTATCTGCATTGGTTGCACTCCAAGTTACAGTCTTGCTCTCGCCTTCCATCATGTCAGCACCGAGAGTGAATGTAGCAGCCTTACCAGGAGTAAGAGCTACCTGCTCGCCATTACCAATCTTATACCAACCGCTCTTGGCATTGCTGCTCAGTGTGGCTGCTACGGTAACAGTCTTCTCGAAGTCACCACCATTAGGACTCAAAGTAACCTTGGCTGCAGTATTGACAGGAGCGTCAATCTTCTGAGCATTTGCACCGCCGTCATACTTCAGGTAGATATCACCTGTGATACCAGTGATGTCACCAGACTGTGCACCGCTATTATTATTCAAGATGACATTGAAGGTCTCAACACCATCAAAAGCGCAAGTCCAGTACTTTTCGCCATTGATTTCTTCAGACTCTGTCATCTTTGTACCAGGCCATGCACCTGTCAACTCCTTAACAGAAGAACCTTTTGACCAAGCATAGATAAAAGGAGCATTTTCTGCCTGTACGTAAACCGTGATAGAAGCATTAGGGTCCACCTTCTTGAAGGTCAAGCTACCGCTCTTTACTTTACCGTCCTGGGCCTCTGCGCTCCACTCAATAGTCTTGGTGTCGCCAAAGTTCATACCTTCGCCAATGGTAAGGTTCTCACTCACACCAGGAGTCAAGTTCACCTTATCCTGACCTTGTATCTGATACCAACCAGACTTAGCGTCTTCAGAGAGAGTAACTGTCAGGTTAATAGTCTCAGTACGGAATGATCCACCAGCCTGTGAGAATGAAACGCTTGCTGGCTGAATAGGACCCTGCTCGTTCCAAATTGTACCAGCCTCCTCATTACCATCATAGTCTTGACCGTCCAGAGACTTAGCTGTAGTATCGTAGATGAAAGCACCATCCTCACCGATCTTGCCACCATTCCAGTCCTTTACGAGAACACGGAGCTGACCCTGAGTAGAAGGAGCTTCTACTTCAATAGTAGAACCTGTATATGTCTTACCAGTTACCACGTCGGTATAAGTACCAGCTGGGCAATCTGTGAAGGTAGCACCACCATTGAGGGCTACGAGCGCATAGCAATCCTTAGTAGCACGCTTGAAAGCGATACCATTCTTACCTGTTGCCTTACAACCATCTGTTGTCCACTGACCCTTACGGAGAGCAGGCACAGCCTGACGGATCTTGTTCAAACGGATGAGGTGCTGAGCTACATCGTGATTCAAAGTAGCTGCTACGTTACCTGTAGCCTTATACTCACCGAAGTCTGTTGCTGTTACATCACCTGTGATATAACCACCGAAGTAAGCACGACCAGTTTCAGAAAGAGGACCGTTAGGACCTGGGTCGATTCTTACACCACGACGGAAACCAACCTCAGAACCATAGTAGATACATGGAATACCACGGAAGGTAAACAAGAGAGAGAGGTTCTCAGCCCACTGAGCATCTGTACCACCGAAACGGTTGAGATCGTTAGGGCCTGGACTGTAGTCATGGCTGTCAATATATACTACATTGTATGTAGCGTCATTATAGAGTTCGTCTTCCTTTGAAAGACGGAATGCATCTTTAGCTGTATTGTAGCTATAGTGCATTGGGAAGTCGATGACATTGAAACCACTTGCCTCAGAATAGTCTGGCTCATGCCATGCACCATTGATCATCTTAGCATTTTCGCTCTTCTTGTCACCAAATGTTTCCTTACCGCAGAGTGCCTGAGGACCGATAGGACCAGAACCCTCTGGCAATACCTGACTGTCCCAGAAGCTTTGGCTTCCATCCCACTGGTTCATCAAAGACTCATCAGACTTCCATGTATAGAAGTAGCAAGAAAGATTGGCCTGACCTCTATAGGTTGCTTCGTGACCACGGGTACAAACCTCACCATACATAAAGAAAGGAGCCTTGTTCAATCGCTTATTCTCGTACTGCTTACCGAGGGCAGCAAACTGAGGAACGAACTGATGGTTGAAAGTGAGTCGTGAGATGTGACCAGATGTATCGATACGGAAACCATCCACACCCATCTTGATGAACTGACCATAGCAATCTACGAGATACTTAGCTACCTCGTCGTTCTCTGTATTGAGGTCAACACAGTCACCAGCAATCTGACCCCACCAACGGGATGGATCATCCCAACCGAACTGACCGTAATGGTGCCAATAGTTGTGAATATCACGGTTCTGACCATCCATATTCTTCATCATGGTAAGACGACGGTGGTATTGATCTTTTGGAAGGATGGTCAGGTAGTCACTACCCAAAGTTTCTGTAGGGGTCATACAAGCATCGATGTAAGCTTGGTTGCGAAGTTGTGTGTTACGATCGAACAGCTTGCAGAGCTTCTCCTCACCGAAGTTACCGGTGTGGTTGAGCACGATGTCAAGAATAATCTTGATACCCTTGGCGTGAGCCTTGTCAATGAGTTCCTGGAACATCACGTCACCACTCTTACCATCACTGCTCTGATAGCGGCAGTCAACATGCTGGAAATCCATGGCATGATAGCCGTGGTAGTCATAACCAGACGCATTCTGAACGACAGGAGTAATCCAGATGGCAGTGAAACCAAGCGCCTTGATGTAGTCGAGCTTGTCAATCACGCCCTGGAAGTCGCCTCGCCAGCAAGGGTCTTTTGTTTCAATCTGCGCTGCCTGGTTGTCCCAGCAGAGCACATTGTTTTTAGGATCTCCATCGTAGAAACGGGTGGTGATCATGAAATAGATACTTTCGTCTCGGAAGTCTGTACGATTAGATGTGAAGACATCCGTCGCCATCGACTGCATTGAGACCAGAAGGAGCAGCAATGCCGCCCAAAGCTTCTTTGTAAATCTTCTCATAAATTGTAGTGTTAAGTTAAGATATTTAGTTAAATATTATTCTATTTGCAAATTTAGCCAAAATATATGGTATTTACAAAGAAACAAAGCCCAACCCACTCTTTTTTGTGTGCAAACGATTGCATCTGAAAGTAAAACAAACACATGCAAACGATTGCATAAAAAAATACGCAAGTTTTCTGCCGAAAACTTGCGTATTCAAAAAGAGTATCAGATGATTATTTAATGACGTACTTCTTACCGCCACAAACATATACACCAGGAGCGAGGATGTACTCAGCATCTGCCATGCTGCCTACCTCAGCTACCTTCTGACCATTGATAGAGTAAATCTTCAACTTAGCAGGAGCCTTCTTGCTACCTACCTGATTGATACCTGTTGTGATAGTCTCGTTGGTCTTACCGTCACGGTTATAGACTGCACCGTTTACGAAATCCAAATCGGCTGTCTGCACACCATTACCGTTGTTGAAGATAATCTTGGCAGGAGCATCTGTCAAGGCACCATCATACTTCCACATCCAGACATCCAAACCATTCTTCTTCATGTCAGTCTTGGTACAGCTAACACCAGGCCAGCTACCACCAGTATAGTTCTCAGAATTACTCCAAGCCCAGCAGTCAACCAAGCTCCAGTCTGAAGGTGCGAGGAAGTAAGCGAAGATACCTGTTGGAGTAGGAATTACAACCTCTTTCATCTTGTTGAAGGTAGCAGAGCCTGTCTTGGTTACATTGTCAGCATTAGTTGCGCTCCAAGTTACAGTCTTGCTTTCGCCTTCCTGCATATCTTCACCGAGAGTGAATGTAGCAGCCTTACCAGGAGTAAGAGCTACCTGCTCGCCATCGCCAATCTTATACCAACCGCTCTTGGCATTGCTGCTCAATGTTGCTGTTACGGAAACAGTCTTCTGGAAGTCACCACCGTTAGGGCTGAAAGCCACCTTAGCAGCTGTTGTCGAATTTGCTGGAGCAGAAATCTTCTTGGCACTTGAACCACCATCGTATTCCAAGTAGATATCGCCTGTAATACCAGTGATGTCACCAGACTGAGCACCGCTACCATTATTCAATACTATATTGAAGCTCTCAACGTTATCGACATCATAAGTCCAGTATTTAGCACCATCAATCTCCTCAGGACCGTTCATTACCTTACCAGGCCATGCACCTGTCAAAATCTTAGCGTCAGCACCTGTTGTCCAAGCGTGGATGTAAGGAGCCTTGTCAGCCTTCACCATGACCACGATAGATGCATTAGGATCTACCTTGGTATAAGTAACCTTTTCTGTCTTCTCCTTGCCTTCAGAGCTTGTAGCACTCCAAGTCACAGTCTTGCTGTCCTTGAAGTTCATGCCATCACCGATAGTGAAGGTGGCAGCCTGACCTGGAGTCAAATCTACCTTGTCCTGTCCCTCTATCTGGTACCAACCAGACGCAGCGTCTTCAGAGAGTGTAGCGGTAACAGTTACCGTATTGGTACGGAAAGTACCACCAGCTGGAGAAAGAGAAACGCTTACAGGCTGAAGTGGAGCCTCGTCAACCCAAGTTGTACCAGCCTCTTCATTGCCATCATAGGTCTGACCACCCTTATGCTGAGCAGCTGTTTCGTAGATGAAAGCACCATCATCAATGAGCTTGCCACCCTTCCAGTCTTTCACGAGAACGCGAACCTGACCCTGATTCTTAGGAGCATCAACGGTGATAGTAGAACCTGTGTAAGTCTTACCTGTTACCAAGTCTGTATAAGTACCAGCTGGGCAATCTGTGAAAGTAGCACCACCATTGAGAGCTACGAGTGCATAACTGTCCTTATAAGCACGCTTGAAGGCGATACCGCCGTTAGCAGCACAACCCTCATCTGTCCACTGACCCTTACGGAGAGCAGGAACAGCCTGACGAATCTTGTTCAGACGGATGAGGTGCTGAGCCAAATCATGATTCAATGTAGCATCCACGTTACCAGAAGCCTTGTATTCACCGAAGTCTGTTGCAGTTACATCACCTGTGATATAACCACCGAAGTAAGCACGACCTGTGTTAGAAAGAGGACCATTAGGACCTTTGTCAATCACAGAACCACGACGGAAACCTACCTCAGAACCATAATAGAGACATGGGATTCCACGGAAGGTAAACATCAGAGAGAGATTCTCAGCCCACTGAGCATCACTACCAGAGAAACGGATACCATCACTTGGCTGAGGACCGTAGTCATGACTATCTACATATACCACATTGAAAGTAGCATCATTGTATTTCATATCACCAGACTTAGCCAAGCCGTATGCACTTCCTGCATTAGAGAAGTTGTAGTGCAATGGGAAGTCGATTACATTGAAACCGCTTGACTGAGAATAGTCTGGCTCATGCCATGCACCATTCAGCATAAAGGTATTGTTGCTTTCAGGAGAATCCGCATTATCCTTCTCGCAGAGAGGCATCAGCTTAGCATCATAACCTGTACCACTGTCATAGATTTCCTGAGTGTCCCAGTATGTCTGGCTGCCATCAAAGCTATCCATCAGATTCTGTGGAGCCTTCCATGTATAATAATAAGGTGAAAGGTTGTCCTGACCACGGTACTGCACACCACCGAAACGGGCACAAACCTCACCATACATGAAGAAAGGAGCCTTGTTCAATCGCTTGTCCTCGTACTGCTTACCGAGGGCAGCAAACTGAGGAATGAACTGCTTGCAGAAGGTAAGACGTGAGATATGACCGGATGTATCAATACGGAAACCATCGACACCCATCTTGATAAAGTTGCCATAGCACTTGACTAGATAATCAGCCACTGTATTATTCTCAGTATTGAGGTCCACACAGTCACCTGCAATCTGAGCCCACCAACGATTAGGCAAGTCCCAGTTGAAGTTACCGAAATGGTGCCAGTAGTTGTGTGGATCATGATTCTGACCATCGGTATTCTTCATCATGGCAAGACGACGCTGATACTGATAACCAGGCTGAAGACCCGGATAGTCACTACCCAATGTTTCCAAATTAGGAATCATACAAGCATTGATGTCTGCCTGATTACGAAGACGAGTATCACGGTCGAACTCCTTGCAAAAATGCTCCTCACCGAAGTTACCGGTGTGGTTGAGCACGATATCGAGGATAATCTTGATACCCTTGGCGTGAGCCTTGTCGATGAGTTCCTGGAACATCACGTCACCACTCTTTTTACCGTCACCACTCTGATAACGGCAATCAACTTTAGAGAAATCCGAAGCATGATAGCCGTGGTAGTCATAACCGGATGCATTCTGTACAACAGGAGTAATCCAGATGGCAGTGAAACCTAACGCCTTGATGTAGTCGAGTTTGTCGATCACACCCTGGAAGTCACCTCGCCAGCAAGGGTCCTTGGTACTCTTCTGCGCTTCCTGATTATCCCAGCAGAGCACATTGTTACTTGGATCACCATCGTAGAAACGAGTGGTCATCATGAAGTAAATACTTTCATCTCGGAAATCTGTACGATTAACCGTGAAATTGTCAGTCGCCATCGCATTAGACGAGGCAAGAAGCAGCAGCATCGCTGCAAAGAGCTTCTTCTTGAACTTTCTCATAAATTTTTTGAATTAAGTTAAGATATTTAGTTAAATTTTATTCTATTTGCAAATTTAACCAAAATATATGGTATTAACAAAGAAACAAAGCCCAACCCACTCTTTTTTATGTGCAAACGATTGCATCAGAAAGCAAAACAAATACATACAAACGATTGCATAAAAAAATACGCAAGTTTTCTGCCGAAAACTTGCGTATTCAAAAGAGAGATTATTTTTACTTAATAACGTACTTCTTGCCGCCGCAAACATAGACACCAGGAGCGAGGATGTACTCAGCATCTGCCATGCTACCTACCTCAGCTACCTTCTGACCGTTGATAGAGTAAATCTTCAACTTAGCAGGAGCCTTCTTGCTACCTACCTGGTTGATACCTGTTGAGACAGACTCATTGGTCTTACCGGCAAGGTTATAAACTGCACCGTTTTCGAATTCCAAATCCTTTGTCTGCGTACCACCGCCGTTGTTGAAGATGATCATGGTAGGAGCAGTTGTCAAATCGCCATCATACTTCCACATCCAGACATCCAAACCATTCTTCTTCATGTTAGTCTTGGTACAGCTTACACCTGGCCAGTTACCACCAGTAAAGTTGTCTGTACCATTCCAAGCCCAGCAGTCAACCTGATTCCAATCTGAAGGAGCGAGGAAGTAAGCGAAGATACCTGTTGGAGTAGGAATAACTACCTCTTTAATCTTGTTGAAGGTTGAAGAACCTGTCTTAGTTGTACCATCAGCATTAGTAGCGCTCCAAGTTACAGTCTTGCTCTCGCCTTCCATCATGTCAGCACCGAGTGTGAAAGTAGCAGCCTGACCAGGAGTAAGAGCTACCTGCGCACCATCACCGATCTTATACCAACCGCTCTTAGCATTGCTGCTCAACGTTGCAGTTACTGTGATTGACTTCTCAAATTCACCACCGTTAGGGCTGAAAGCCACCTTAGCAGCAGCTGTCGAATTTGCTGGAGCAGAAATCTTCTTGGCACTTTTACCACCATCATACTCCAAGTAGATATCACTTGTAATACCAGTGATGTCACCAGACTGAGCACCGCTACCATTATTCAATATTACATTGAAGCTCTCAACGTTATCGAAATCATAAGTCCAGTATTTAGCACCATCAATCTCCTCAGGACCTTTCATCACCTTACCAGGCCATGCACCTGTCAAATTCTTACCGCCAACACCTGTTGTCCAAGCGTGGATGTAAGGAGCCTTGTCAGCCTTCACCATGACCACGATAGATGCGTTAGGATCAACCTTAGTATATGTTACCTGACCAGTCTTCTCCCTGCCTTCAGAGTTTGTTACACTCCAAGTCACTGTCTTGGTGTCCTTGAAGTTCATGTCATCACCGATAGTGAAGGTAACAGGCTTACCAGGGGTCAAATCTACCTTGTCCTGTCCCTCTATCTGATACCAAGCAGACGTAGCATCTTCTGAGGCCTCAGCGGTAACAGTTACCGTATTGGTGCGGAAATTTCCGCCAGCTGGAGAAAGAGAAACGCTTACAGGCGGAAGAGGAGCCTCGTCAACCCAAGTTGTACCAGCCTCTTCATTGCCATCATAGGTCTGATCACCCTTATGCTGAGCAGCAGTTTCGTAGATGAAAGCACCATCATCAATGAGCTTGCCACCAGTCCAGTCTTTCACGAGTACGCGAACCTGACCCTGAGTATTAGGAGCATCAACAGTGATAGTAGAACCTGTGTAAGTCTTGCCTGTTACCAAGTCTGTATAAGTACCAGCTGGGCAATCTGTGAAAGTAGCACCACCATTGAGGGCTACGAGTGCATAACTGTCCTTATAAGCACGCTTGAAGGCGATACCACCCTTGACAGGAGTACAACCATCGTCAGTCCACTGACCCTTACGGAGAGCAGGAACAGCCTGACGAATCTTGTTCAGACGGATGAGGTGCTGAGCCACATCATGATTCAAAGAGGCAGCCACATTACCAGAAGCCTTGTATTCACCGAAGTCTGATGCTTCTACATCACCTGTGATATAGCCACCGAAGTAAGCACGACCCGTTTCAGAAAGAGGACCATTAGGACCTCTGTCAATCACAACATCGCGACGGAAACCTACCTCAGAACCATAATAGAGACATGGGATTCCACGGAAGGTGAACATCAGAGAGAGATTCTCTGCCCACTGAGCGTCTGAGCCGCCAAAACGAGACCCAGACCCAGGACCATAGTCGTGACTGTCAACATATACCACATTATAGGTAGCGTCATTATATTTCATATCACCAGTCTTAGCCAAACGGTATGCGGTGGCAGCATTACCGAAGTTGTAGTGCAATGGGAAGTCGATCACATTGAAACCGCTTGACTGAGAATAGTCTGGCTCATGCCATGCGCCATTCAGCATAAAGGTATTGTTGCTTTCTGGAGAATTCGCTTTATCTTTCTCGCAGAGAGGCATCAGCTTATCATCATAGCCTGTACCTCTGTCATAAATTTCCTGAGTGTCCCAATATGACTGGCTGCCATCAAACTGATCCATCAAGTTCTGTGGAGCCTGCCATGTATAATAATAAGGTGAAAGATTGTCCTGACCACGGTACTGCACACCACTGTAACGGGAACAAACCTCACCATACATGAAGAATGGAGCCTTGTTCAATCGCTTGTTCTCATACTGCTTACCGAGGGCAGCAAACTGAGGAATGAACTGCTTGCAGAAGGTAAGACGTGAGATGTGACCGGATGTATCAATACGGAAACCATCGACACCCATCTTGATAAAATTGCCATAGCAGTTGATAAGATATTCAGCCACTGTATTATTCTCAGTATTGAGGTCCACACAGTCACCAGCAATCTGAGCCCACCAGCGGTTTGGCTCATCCCAGTTGAAGTTACCGAAATGGTGCCAATAGTTATGTGGATCATGATTCTGACCATCGGTATTCTTCATCAGGGCAAGACGACGCTGATACTGAGCAGCAGGCAAAAGACTTGGATAGTCACTACCCAATGTTTCTGGATTAGGAATCATACAAGCATTGATGTCTGCCTGGTTACGAAGACGGGTATCGCGGTCGAACTCCTTGCAGAGCTTCTCCTCACCGAAGTTACCGGAGTGGTTGAGCACGATATCGAGGATAATCTTGATACCCTTTTCGTGAGCCTTGTCGATGAGTTCCTGGAACATCACGTCACCACTCTTTTTGCCGTCACCACTCTGATAACGGCAATCAACCTTGGAGAAATCCGAAGCATGATAGCCGTGGTAGTCATAACCGGATGCATTCTGTACGACAGGAGTAATCCAGATGGCAGTGAAACCTAACGCCTTGATGTAGTCGAGCTTGTCGATGACACCCTGGAAGTCACCTCGCCAACAAGGGTCCTTGGTACTCATCTGTGCTTCCTGGTTGTCCCAGCAGAGCACATTGTTTTTAGGATCTCCATCGTAGAAACGCGTGGTGATCATGAAGTAAATACTTTCATCTCGGAAATCTGTACGATTATCCGTGAAGTTGTCAGTCGCCATCGCATTAGACGAGGCAAGAAGCAGCAGCATCGCTGCAAAGAGCTTCTTCTTGAACTTTCTCATAAAAAATTTTTGAATTAAGTTAAGATATTTAGTTAAATTTTATTCCACTTACAAATTTAATCATAATAAATGATGATAACAAATAAATAAAACAACTTCCGCTCATTTTTTCATGCAATCGATTGCATTAATAAGTAAAATAAACAAACACAAACGATTATACGAAAAAAATACGCAAGTTTTCATCTGAAAACTTGCGTATCTAAAAGAGAAAAGAGATTTATTACTTAATGACGTACTTCTTACCGCCGCAAACATATACACCAGGAGCGAGGATGTACTCAGCATCTGCCATGCTGCCTACCTCAGCTACCTTCTGACCGTTGATAGAGTAAATCTTCAACTTAGCAGGAGCCTTCTTGCTACCTACCTGGTTGATGCCTGTTGTGATAGTCTCGTTGGTCTTACCGGCAAGGTTATAAACTGCACCGTTTTCGAATTTCAAATCCTTTGTCTGCTGACCACCGCCGTTGTTGAAGATGATCATGGTAGGAGCAGTTGTCAAATCGCCATCATACTTCCACATCCAGACATCCAGACCATTCTTCTTAATGTCTGTCTTGGTACATGCTACACCAGGCCAGTTACCACCGGTAAAGTTGTCTGTATTATTCCAAGCCCAGCAGTCAACTAAGCTCCAGTCTGAAGGAGCGAGGAAGTAAGCGAAGATACCAGTTGGAGTAGGAATAACTACTTCCTTCTTCTTGTTGAAGGTAGCAGTACCAGTCTTAGCCTTATCCTCTGCATTAGTTGCGCTCCAAGTTACAGTCTTGCTCTCGCCTTCCATCATGTCAGCACCGAGAGTGAAGGTAACTGGCTTACCAGGAGTAAGAGCCACCTGCTCGCCATCGCCAATCTTATACCAACCGCTCTTGGCATTGTCGCTGAGGGTTGCTGTTACAGAAATAGTCTTCTCGAAGTCACCACCGTTAGGACTCAAAGTAACCTTGGCTGTTGTGTTGACAGGAGCATCGAGCGTCTTGACATTTGAACCACCGTCATACTCCAAGTAGATATCGCCTGTGATACCAGTGATGTCACTTGACTGCTTGTCATTACCATTATTCAGAATCACATTGAAGCTCTCTACTCCATCGAAAGTCTTATACCAGTAGTTGACACCACCAATTTCTTCAGGACCATCCATAGTCTTTCCATGCCATGCACCAGTCAACTCTTTAGCAGGTTTGCCAGGAACCCAAGCATAGATAGTTGGAGCATTGTCTGCCTTTACATATACGGTGATAGATGCGTTAGGATCCACCTTGGTGAAGGATACAGAACCATTCTTCTCACTCTTGTCGTTCTTAGCATACCATGTTACAGTCTTGGTCTGCTTGAAGTACATGTCTTCACCGATAGTGAATGTCTTGGTCTCGCCTGGAGCCAACTCTACCTTCTCCTTACCTTCTACCTGGAACCAACCAGAAGTTGCCTTACCGCTAAGGCTTACCTCTACAGTAACAGTATTGGTGCGGAAAGTACCACCATTCTGAGAGAACTTCAAACCAAACTCATTAGTCTGTGGCTCAACCCATGTTGTACCATCTTCCTCATGACCATCATAAGCCTGATCAGCCTCTGACTTAGACTTAGGAGCCTCATTATAGATGAAAGGACCATCCTCACCTATCTGACCGCCCTTCCAGTCCTTCACGAGAACACGGAGCTGACCCTGAGTAGCAGGAGCATCAACGGTGATAGTAGAACCTGTGTAAGTCTTGCCTGTTACCACGTCGGTATAAGTACCATCAGGGCAATCTGTGAATGTTGCACCACCATTGATGGCTACGAGTGCATAGCTGTCATTCTTGTAAGCACGCTTGAAGGCGATACCGCCATCAGCAGGAGTACAACCCTCGTCGGTCCACTGACCCTTACGCAAAGCAGGAACAGCCTGACGAATCTTGTTCAGACGGATGAGGTGCTGAGCGACATCATGATTCAATGTTGCAGCCACATTACCTGTTGCCTTGTAGTCACCGAAATCAGATGCTTCTACATCACCAGTGAGGTAACCACCGAAGTAAGCACGACCAGTTTCTGAAAGAGGACCGTGAGGACCTCTGTCAATCGGAGCACCGCGACGGAAACCTACCTCAGAACCATAATAGAGACATGGAATACCACGGAAGGTAAACATCAGAGAGAGATTCTCTGCCCACTGAGCATCATCACCAGAGAAACGGAATTGGTCGTTGGTTTGCTGAGGACCGTAGTCGTGGCTATCTACATATACTACATTATAAGTAGCGTCATTATATCTCTTGTCACCTGACTTTGCCAAACCGTATGCGGCGGCAGCATTACCGAAGTTGTAGTGCAATGGGAAGTCGATCACATGGAAACCGCTTGCCTGAGAATAGTCTGGCTCATGCCACTTACCATTCACCATAAAGGTATTGTCGCTTGTTGGTGTTGGGGCATTGTCTGACTCACAGAGAGCCATCTGATGGTCATCCACACCTGTACCGCCATTGGCTTTATCAAAGAGTACCTGTGTATCCCAGTAAGACTGGCTGCCATCCCATTTGTCGAGCAAATCCTTTGGAGCCTGCCATGTGTAATAATAGCAAGAGAGGTTATCCTGACCACGGTATGTGACATCACTGTAACGGGCGCAAACCTCACCATACATAAAGAAAGGTGCCTGGTTCAATCGCTTGTCCTTATACTTCTCACCAAGAGCTGTAAACTGAGGAATGAACTGCTTGCAGAATGTCAAACGTGAGATGTGACCGGATGTATCGATACGGAAACCATCTACACCCATCTTGATGAAGCTGCCGTAGCACTTTACGAGATAATCTGCTACGTAGTCGTTCTCGGTATTCAGGTCAACGCAGTCACCTGCAATCTGAGCCCACCAGCGGTTAGGATAATCCCAGTTGAAGTCACCAAAGTGGTGCCAGTAGTTGTGAACATCCTCGTTCTTACCACGGACGTTCTTCAACAAGCCAAGACGACGCTGATACTGCTCATAAGGGACACTTGTAAGGTAGTCGGAACCCAACTTCTCCTCGTTAGGAATCATACAAGCATTGATGAGTGCCTGAGTTTCCAAGTCGGTATTACGGTCAAACTCCTTGCAGAGTGTCTGCTCACCGAAGTTACCGGTGTGGTTGAGCACGATGTCGAGGATAATCTTGATACCCTTTTCGTGAGCCTTGTTAATGAGTTCCTGGAACATGGCGTCACCGTCCTTGCTACCATCGCTGCTCTGATAACGGCAGTCAACATGCTGGAAATCCATGGCATGATAACCGTGGTAATCATAACCGGATGCGTTCTGCACTACTGGTGTAATCCAGATGGCAGTGAAGCCGAGTGCCTTGATGTAGTCGAGTTTGTCGATGACACCCTGGAAGTCGCCTCGCCAGCAAGGGTCTTTTGTTTTGATCTGCTCTGACTGGTTATCCCAGCAGAGCACGTTGTTACCAGTATCACCATCATAAAAACGCGTAGTCATCATGAAGTAGATACTTTCGTCTCGGAAGTCTGTACGATTCGATGTAAAGACATCGGTCGCTACCGACTGCATAGAGACGAGAAGGAGCAGTAAAGCTGCCCAAAGCTTCTTAGTAAACCTTCTCATAAATTGTGCTGTTAAGTTAAGATATTTAGTTATTTATCATTTGCTTGCAAAAATAATTATAATAGGTGTAAACAGCAAATAAACTAGCACTTAACCCCCACTTTTTATGTGCAATCGATTGCATCAGAACGTAAAATATGATTGCACAATCGATTGCACAAAATCTTTCAAAGATTTCCTCTCAAAAGTTTGCATAATTAAAAACCTCTCTTAGACCATGAAGTAATGGTTTAAGAGAGGTGTAGTATTTTAACCGAAAATGCTTAAAGTAATTCTTTAAGTGCTTTCCTTACTTCAAAGTTAGGAATACCTAAAGTATAAACACCCTCGTCATAATCCTTGATGGTCAGATAACCGGATCTATAGAGTTCTTGACATCACGATAAGCCTTCAAACTATCCTCATATTCTTTCAGCCGTTCTTCTATCTGTTTCATATTCATCTCCTTTTAAAACGTTTAACTGAAATGTGATGCAAAAATAAGCTATTTTATCGAAAATACCAAAAAAAACAGCAAGAATCCTTCAAGTTATCAGCAAATTACTCAGAAAAAAGAATCTCCCATATTCAATGAGTTATGACGTTTATGAATTATAGAAATCTGCCCCATCCCCCTCACTAACAACCTATAAAACGAAAAACGAGGATTGCATCCCTGCAATCCTCGCCTAACTTTAGTAAAAGATGATTAATAAAAGTTTGTTATATAAACTCTGTATATTTTTGTTTCAAACTCATTTCATCTGATTTTTCACTTAATCCCAGAGCGACTTGCTGCTGGAATTAGATTCTGACTCATCCTCCTCATCGAAATCGTAATCCCAAGAAGAGAAGTTGTTTTCCTTGGAGAAACCATAATCAATTTGTCCACTTTCTGATGCTGCAAGAAGCGACTCATTACTTATACGACGAACCAACATTGTTGGTCTAATATATATATTCTTCATGACTAATGCATTTTATTATTTAACAATAACCTTCTTACCATTGTGGATATAAATACCTTTCACAGGATAAGCAACCTCAACACCTTGCAGGTTATAGTATTTGTTATCATTCAAAACTTCTGTCTCCAACTCTTTAATACCAGTCGTTTCATTACCTTCAATTAAATCATCAAAGACCATAGCCATATTTGCAAACTTAGCAGGAGACTCACCCTCATACTGTTCGTGATATTGATTTTCAAGCAACTGACCATTGAAATCAAGATAACCATAAGTAGCACCAACGCCATTACCAACTTCTGCATTTGCAGGAATACTCAAATAAGCCCTATTTGCTCCAGATTTACCATTTGATGTCAATCGGAAGAAACCAAGATAATCAGACTGAGTATCTGCTGTTCCAAGGCTATTATGATATTTAGTGCGATAGTAATTAGACAAGCCGAAATAACGATAAGTTATGTTACCAGACTTATCAACATACGCATTTCCTAAATTATCAACAGCTTGAACAGTTGGAACAAGATAGTTATTCCACTTGTCACCATGCTGAATATATGTATCAGCATTTCTCCAAAGTGAACATGAATCAGTAGGAGCAATTTCAGAGTCCTCTGTTCTTTCCAACAAAGAGAAAGCTAATTGATCGTTTTCATTATATGTACCTTCAGGAGCCACACCAATCAAAACAACACCTACATTAGCAGGAATATAATTCAATCGACGCAGATGAACCGTTCCTTTAGCATAAATATTATCAACCTTTCCTGGTTCTGTCTCCTCAGCAGGCTTATCATATCTATAAACCTCATAGATCTTAACGTTGTCATTATCAGGATTCATTGCCTTATTATTGCTATAAGTGCGGATAAACTGACCATTGCAATATGTAAGGATTACATCATTAGATTCTGAACCAGTGATGGTATAACCATATGCCTTTTTAAAATAATTACCACCATCAGTAGATACAGAACGGATATAAAAACGGATAGTCCACTGACCTGCTGGACGATTGAATATCATATCAGCAAATGTTCCTTCTCCATTTCTATTTTTCTCAGTTCCTTTTATTGTACGACCTAAGTTATTAGGGTCAGTAATAGAAGCCTCATGTCCTTGCTGAGTTTTATCCTTATAAGAAATACGAGCTTGATCTGCAGGATCTGTAGATTCCTCACCCCAGTTGATTTCCCAACTTCCATTAGCCAAGAAACGGAACTTATTGTCAGCACTTTCTCCCTTTTCGGTTCTGAAAGAGTATTCCCAACAGTCCAAAGTCTTATTATAGGTCATATTCTTAGCATCTTTTAATTTCCAAGAACCAACGACACCATTACCTACAATTTGAATAGAAGTAATAGGAATTTCGCCATTTACACGTTTTACCTCACCAGCTATACCATGACAAGTACTTGTGTTATTTCTTTCGTAATTTTGATTTCCTGCAGATGGATTATATTCCAAATACAAAGATTGTGTTGAAGGAAAATAAAAACCCTCCGCTTTGTTAGGGAATACATTCGTATATTTCATCTTTTCATCCTCATCTGTGATATGACCAGTATTCGTAGTAATATCCAAACCACCATTACCTTGGAAATACAACTTTTTTGTTGTCTTCAATATATGAGTATTATTATCATCATTATATACCTGAATATTACCTACAACAAAACAATGTTGTTTAGCTTCCAGATAAACATTACCGAAAAATTTGTTATCTGTTGTACCATTGTCTTTCTTAATTGCATAACAAGGATGAGCTACTGCATCAGCATCCTCAGTTGGATCAACCATGAAATAAGCCATACGTTGGGTCTTATCAAAATCAACCGTCCACTTTGTAGGAATGCCAGTCTCATCAACAGCTATAGTAACCTTATAGATACCATCACCTGTAAGTTCACGATCAGTAAAAGTAAAACAATTACTTCCTTCAACCAAATTTCCTCTTACAGTCTTATCATCAGCTGTAGGATTGTCTATACCGATATTACCATTCTTTGTAGGACCATAACATTTACCATCAGATGCCAAAACCTGTGCTTTTACAGTAAGAGTAGTAGGAATATCAAAAGAAAGAGTTCCATCACCATTATCAATAAAACGGAAATATTTCTTATCATAATTGATGGCGTCACCATCCTCTGTAAAGAAGTTACCAACCAAATAATAGTTACCATCAGCAATACCCTTCTCCTTTGCAACAACTTTCATCTTACCATCCTTTGTTACAGAAAGATAATAGATAAGACCAGCCTTCAAAGTCAAGGCATTTTTTCCTTCTGTTGTGAAGGCAATACCTGATGTGGTTCCAGCTTCAGAAATAGTTTGAGCAGTAGCCAAACCATATTTTGCACCATTAATAGTAAGAGTAATTGTAGCATCTTTAGAAGTATCGCCACACAAATCAAGAGTGTACTTTCCGTTAGAGCCTGCTACCTCAGTTTCTGCATTAAACAATTTAATTTCCTTAGTAACAACAGCCTCTTCTGGAACAACAGAGAGTTTACGAGTATATGAATTATCTGTTGAATTATACGTCTCTGTTAAAGTAAATGTATAATTATTTCCTTTAGTAACTTTACAAAACCAATAATTATCATACATCGAAACACCAGATGCATCTTTTTGATTATTGTATGCTACAGCATCAGAAGTTGAAGTAAGCTCTTTTCTCTTTGTTTTAGCATCAACATTTGGACACAAAGCTGCTCCAGATGTATAACTAGTATTTACTCTAAAACGAAATTCACCATCTTGAGCGGCAGTGAAGGTATAAGTGTACTTACCATCACCATCATTTTTAAAACTAGAAGGTTCGCTAGTCCATGAACCATTTCCATATCCACCTATCAATGTATATGTATAAGGATCGGTCTTCTCAAAATCAGACAGAGAGGTTCCATTGAGACTCGTAGAGGTATAAACATAATTATCTTTGACCTCCAGACCTTTTTTATTTTTTCCTGGATACTGCTTAACATCATTTTTTCCGGGCTCTTTAAAGATTACATATTTGTACTTGGAATCAAACGTACATTTCCATAATTTCACACCGTTAGAGGTGGTAAATTCAGAACCTGCTGGCGCATCACTCCAACTCGAGTTTTTGTCTGCGTCACTATTATATGCATACGCACACACAGGTGTTGTCCAACCAGGACATTGGAAATAGACAGTGACATCGGCTGCCTTTCCCGTTTGCGATATGGACAATAAAGCCCAAACCGCCATTAAAAACATAAAAAATCTTTTCATCTTTTATTTAGTTAAGTTATTATTTATATGTTGTTCTAAGCTTCTATTGGCAGGTAGATGACCTTGTACTTTTCAGTTAGGTAATCATCACTTCTTTTAGGAACTTATACGTCATTTTTAACTTTGTCTATTTTTTTAAGATGAACATGCTTTTAGCAAAATCCACTACTTAGTCAGAAACTTTTATTAAACTAACTTTTATCTCGGTAAAGTTAGAAAAAATATCTAAAACCTGTTCACTTTCACCACATATTTCTACACTTATTGCTGTGCAATCGATTGCACAATCAGCATTTTTTAGCCAATTCCCTTTGTCATTTCAAATAAAATAGCCCTTTATTCTGCTTAATATCACCCAACAGCTGACCGTTGTAATCCAAATCCGTATCAGTCAGACGAAGGTAAGCGTAAGTGGCAGGAACTAAACCTTCTGCACTATAAAACGAAAAACGAGGATTGCATCCCTGCAACCCTCGTCTAACTTTAGTAAAAGATGATTAATAAAAGTTTGTTATATAAACTCTGTATATTTTTGTTTCAAACTCATTTCATCTGAATTTTCACTTAATCCCAGAGCGATTTTCTTCTGGAATTAGATTCTGAATTATCCTCCTCATCGAAACCGTAATCCCAAGAAGAGAAGTCGTTTTCCTTGGAGCAAGCTCCACCTTGTTCATCTGGCCCAAAATTAACTCCAGTTCCAGCCAACAGTTGAGACTTCTCAACTGCAAAACTTACTGAAACATTCGGTTGTATATATTTCTTTTTCATTTTATTCTTTGCTTACTTGTTCTACAATACTTATAGTTACTTAACCACGAACTTTCTGCCGTTGTGGATATAGATACCACCTGCTGTAGGCTTCTCTACCTGCTGACCACTCAGGGTGTAGTATTTGCCATCGTTCAACTTAGTGCTCTGATTTACCACCTCGTTGATACCTGTTGTACCGCCAACATTATCAAAGTCAAATATGACTCCAGGAACCTTCTTCGCACTGCCAACAGCAGGTCCAAAGTCATCATAACTTGTACCAAGACGATTCATTGTTGCTGCTTTTTCCTTAGCTATTGGCAAATAACTACTATTACTTAAGTATGGCTTGCTACCTTTAGAAATCCAGAATCCAAGAAGATATTCATCTGCTCCATAATTAATTTTATCACCTGTAGCAATCTGGGCATTATAGTATCCAAAGAGATAATTGTAATTATCCGCGTCAGATGAAGGAATCACACGTGAAACAAGAATTGGCTTCAAGAAGTTTTGATCCTTATATTCTACATCATCTTTATACTGCTCCATAGGAATTACCAAATTATTGTAGGATGTAAAATCTTCACGAGATTTGAATTTAGCTCCAGGTATCTTAGAAGCAGCCTCACTCGTTGTTGCAAGAATCACACCAGTATTAGCAGGAATCACATGGTCATCACCACCAGATACATATCCATTAATATTCTTTAGAGTCATCTTAACATCACCAGATTTATCATCTGTGATGCTACTAACCACAAAGATATCAACCTTATCAGAAATCTTCCATGACTTTTGTGCACTCCATGTTCTCATATACCTATAGCCACCCAAATTAGTTATATTTTGCTTGTTGGTTTCAGAACCATAAACCACGTCCCCTAAATCGTGTAACTCCATATCCCTATTTGCAGTAATGGTGTAATAATAGTCAGTCTTTGGATCATTACCATCACTATAGGTATGGAAGTAAAGACGTACGGTCCAGCGACCTGCAGGACGGTTCCAAATGATGTTCCAACTATTATAATCTTCACTGGTAGGGTCACCCTTTTCAGTATAATCTACTTTGTTAGGATCATTGACATCTGCGGTATGACCAGGAGCGCTTTCTGAATCATAAGGATACTTAGCCATCTCATTTTTATCAGTATTAGTATTCTCATACCAAGTAATTTTTTCATCATGGTTACCTACAAATCTGAATGGTTTTCCATAAGCATCGCTAGTAGTAACGACTCTCGCCTTATAACACTGCTCAGTTTCATCATAAACCATATCTGCAGCATTAGATTTGTAATTCCATGATTTATCCGCATTTAATGTACCAGGAATAGCATCACCAACCAAAGATACAGAGGTAAGCACTGCACGGTCAGTACGCAGAATAAGTTCACCAATGAAACCAAAGTGATTATTATCCTTACACCTATTATCATCACCTTTGGAAGGATTATACTCAACAATCTGTACACCAAAATTACGTTTATTAATCTTTACAGGAGCCTCATTTGGAAGAACCTCGTTTTCAGGATCTTTACCTATATACTCAAGTCCACCATTACCCAACATGAAAAGTTTATTAGTCGTTGGACAACTAATAGCATGAAGTTCAGGATTGAAGGCTCCATAAGATTTCGCCCATTCAGTATATAGTTTATCTCTTACATAATTAGAAATTACATAGTACGAACGATTTGCTGCGAGATTGACTGTAGCAAAGAACTTATTACTAAATTGCGGATCATCCTTTTTGTAAGTATCATAAAGAGGCATAACAGTGGCATCAGGAGCATCGCTAATGAAGTAAGCCACACGCTTCTTTGCTTGATGCGTAATCATCCACTTAGCTGGCTCATGAGTTGTCTTGTCTACAGCAATATATACTTCGTACAATCCATCAGAATACTCATCAGGCCTCTTATTACGAGTAACAAAATTCCAATAGTTGTTATCCTCTGAAAATTTTACCGTTCCATTCAAAGTTTCCCAATTAGTAGACTTAGCCTCTGTTGAAGGATAAGTCTCACTAATGCCACAAGCAGAAGTAGGACCAAATACCTTTACTGCTTTTCCAGTCTCATCGACATACATTACCTGCGCATGAGCAGTAAGAGAAGCAGGTATCTCAACCATATATACATCATATGGAGTGGTTGCAGCTTCACTAATTGATTGATCATTCTGCTGCTGGAACTTGAATACAGCATCGTCATAATTTATCTTATCTTTTTCATCAAAGGTAAAGAAGTTACCAGCGAGATAGAAACCCTGAGTATAAACATGATCTTTGAGACGATTAGTTGTCACAGTATTCCAATCAACGGTTGTGCTACCGCCACCACCTTCAGTGCCACCTGATTCAGGAGCATCATACTTAATCTGGTTGGTTTCATAATTATAAGTAATGGTATAAGAAGTCTTACCTGAAGTAGGAACTATCTTCAGGGCATTAGATGTACCTTCAAAAATCTGCTGATAAGTACCTGTCAGAACCAAGTCTGATGAGGATCCATTTCCTGGTCCATACTCTTTTCCTTCTTTGACAATACGGAACCAAATAGCCTGTGTACCAGAAGGCACATTATCCAATTTACAAGTATAAATTTTACCATCTGTTGTGTTAAATTTGAAATTGTCATTTTCAGTCCAATTACCAGGTTGTAAATAATGACTAACTGCTTTAACTTCGGCGAAAGCCATCATTTTCAGTGGTATGCTCATTAAGAAGCATAACACCATCATCATTAGTGTAAATCTTTTTTTCATAATTATATAGCTTTAAACCATTTTTTTTACAAGGGGATTATTTTTCAAATTCAAACAGAGTTTCTTGGTCACCTTAGAGGTATAAACATGATTATCATTATCCTTGACCTCAAATCCGTTACTCGGACATTGGAAATAGACAGTCAAATCGGCTGCCTTTACCGTTTGCGATATGGACAATAATGCCCAAACCGCCATTAAAAACGTAAAAAATCTTTTCATCTTTTATTTAGTTAAGTCATTATTTATATGTTGTTCTAAGCTTCTATGAGCGCGAGTAGATGACCTTAAAACTATTCAGTTAGTTAATCATCACTTCTTTTAGGAACTTATACGTCATTTTTAACTTTATCTATTTTTTTAAGATGAACATGCTTTTAGCAAAATCCACTACTTAGTCAGAAACTTTTATTATACTAACTTTTATCAAGGCAAAATTAGAAAAAATATCTAAAATCCGTTAACTTTCTCCCCATATTTATACACTTATTGTGTGCAATCGATTGCACAATCGGCATTTTTTAGCCTTTTTCCTTTGTTATTCCGAATAAAATGATTAGCTCTGCAAAAGCAAATAGGCTGATAAGGTATTATCACCAGAAACTTAAAAGTACAAAACAAGGCAGAATAGATATTAACCAAAGTGGTTGTATAGCCATTAAGGGTTATATCCCTGAAACAGAATCCTTTATGATTGATATTCCCAACAAAGAGATGAAGAAAGCGTTGACGTGGTAAGAAAGACTTTAAAGTATAAAAACAAGAAGAAGTTTAAAATAAAGGGTGTGTCAAAGCTCATGACACACCCTTCCTTTTACTTAAAACACCTAACTCAAAAACTATTTATTCTTCCCAAACTGAAAAGCCCTTTTCCCAAGCATTCTCATCTAATTCCTGAGCGTCATCGAAGAAAAAATCATTTTTCTTTGACATGAAGTCGTCCTTGATCTGTGAGCCCTCTGGTCCCGATACAGCCAAAATAGCTGTTTTCAATCGGGAAGAACTTAATTCAGTGACTGGTTTTATATATTGTTTCATCATACTCTATATTTTAAAATCATTCATAAGAAATTCAAACACACTACTTGAGAACCACCTTCTTGCCCTGGTGAATGAAAATTCCCTTGGCTGGATGAGCAACCTTGACGCCTTGCAAAGTATAGTATGCATCATCAGTATTTCTCTCATTTACCTTTATCTCTGAAATACCAGTAGTTTCATTCGCATCATCAAACCACAAAACCAACTTCGCAGGTGCGGTATTGTCATCCAAATTGCTATTAATATCGCCCACAAACTGGCAATCGTGATTCAGCTGATCTGTCTTCAAAGCCAGGAATGCATGTCCTGGTTTAACATTACCCTCAGCACGGAAGAAACCCGCATAGTTTGAAAGTTGAGACTTGACTGCCTCATCCTGCAATCCCTTATAGTACTTCGTATTATACAGATAATTCAAAGCAAAATGACGACAGCTATAGTGATAATAGTTTTTATCATCTACTGTGTATTCACCATTTTCAATGTTCTTACCATATACAGCTTCAACCAAGTCGTTGCGGAAAGTCTCATTAGGGTAGCTATTCTTCCACCAATTCTCTTCGACCTCAGTAAGCAAACCACTATCGTCGGCATCAGTAAGAACCTCAAAGGTTTCACTACCACTGGCAGGAACTTGATCGGCTACGAGCAAGACACCCTGATCGTGAGGAATATATTTGAGGCTGCGCAACACTACCCTACCTTCAGGCTGGCCAGTCTGTCCTGCAGTTGTTTCCTCAAATTTCTGAGCAGTATAAGCTCTATAACCATCCTTCAACTTCAGGTTAAACGCACTACTATAAGTACGAAGTTTATCGCGGAATGAGATAACCTGATCGTCAACGAACTCAATACGATAAGTACTTGTGGTCGTATTCAAACGAACGATATAATAGTTTCTTGCATCATCAGCCTGAGGATTTAACGACTGCGAACCGTTACATCTGGAATCATTGTCTCCTCTGTAACCGGAAACAAATACGGAACCTGTTGTCGCAGTACCATCCTTCTGATCCTGTACCTGAGGTCTTACTACCAGATTCCATTTTTCGTGATCGGTATATAAAGCATCAGCAACCTTAGAACCAAATACACGACTGGCATCATCCATCAATGATTTTGGCGCAAAAGACATATACAAGTCTCCGAAGGATCCATTATTTTTTTTGACCACCTTACTATATACAATACTATCTACAACATTGTTGTCCTTTTGATTAAGATAGATATTCTTTACCATTTTATTAGCTTCTGTAGCCTCATAGGAATATGAAGTATTTGCTACATTACCTAACATATAGAAATCTTCCAAGTCAGCATTCTTCTTTGCGGTAGCATTCTTATATCCAGGATATAATGAAGCATACAATTCATCTATTGACTTATTGGTATATAAAGACAACGAATGAGCTTCGGCACCATAAGAAACATTTGGCTCACCTTTATGATGCTTTATTTTATCACCCAAATTCAAACCAAGTGTATAAGATACTCCAGAACCCTTCACAATAACAATTGCATTGGAAGAAGAAGCTGCAGTTGTAGGATCCAGATAGGCTCCTGTAACATATCCTGTCAAATTGGTATTAAGAGCCAAATTCCATGAACTGCCAAGTGTATTATCTATCAGTGGGCGATACTGTAAAGAATGATTGTTCTTTCCTCGCACATACACACGTACCAGATCTCCTTTTTTACCAGGAAGCAGTTCATCCTTAATACCTACAGAAAACTGTTCTAAAGAATATGGATTGGATTCACGCAATCGTGAGGCAGAAAGAGCTCTAATTAATTGCTTACCACCACACTCTGCTACCATCTCAAACTCAGTATCTGCAAGGAGGCCATTTGTGGTGTAATATCCGTTGTTTACAACTTTCCAACCAGGCCGGTTATTTCCCGGGCACTGATTGCTTCCCTTATCATTAAAGATAACTTTCACATCAGAAGCAGATACTGTACCCGTATCAAAAGTCCAAGTTGCAATTTTGTTTCCATCGACAGTTTTTATATCATTAGAAACACTTTCATCGCTACCCCAAGCACCCAAATAAGCCATAGAACTTGCACCTTCTCCGCTATATGCATAAGCACATGCATTAGCCCAGGTATTTGGCACATAGAAGTGCAATGTTACGTTTTCTGCCATTGCTTGCTGCATCATAGGAGTCATTCCCCCAAATGCCATTAGGAAAAGTAAAAATCGTTTCATCTTTTATATAAGTTTTAAAAGTTTACGTTATGTTCTAACTCGTTCTTTAGAGTTATATACAAACACATTCTTAGATAAGTTTACAGGGGCAAAGTTACTAAGAATCTACAAACTTTCTTTTCCTGATGGCTCACTTTTTGCCTTTTTTGTTATGCAAACGTTTGCATCTCTTTCCATGCAAATTGCATAAAAATAACATAAAATCGGCGCATTTTCCCTCAAAATATGGGAAATGCGCCGATTTTATGCTATTAGCACTATGCTTTAAATTCAATATGGTCTTGTGAAGGATAGCGAAAAGAAGATCTTTATTTGGAAGAGGCAAATTTTACGTTTGTAAATTTGGCGACTCTGCCTGGCCGATAATTATCACAAACGGGAATTTTATCGAAATCTGGGAACTTCTTACAAAACTCCTCATAAGTCCAATAACCGACTTTAACTTGTTTCTTTTCCATCATTTATCGCTTTAATTTGTTCAACATGTTGCATGATTTAAACATCACGCTGCAAAGTTAGAAAAAAGAATTGAAAACCGCAAGCTTTTATTTGATTATTTTAAATCACAGCTGCTCCATATACTGCGCACACATTTCGGCACAGCGTTCTCCATCCACACCTGCGGAAACGATGCCACCAGCATAGCCGGCTCCCTCACCACAAGGGAAGAGACCCTGGATGCGGACATGCTGCAAGGTTTCACGGTCGCGAACGATGCGGACCGGGGAAGAGGTGCGAGTCTCCGTTGCTATCAGTATCGCCTCATTGGTCAGAAATCCATGCGCATTCTTGCCGAATGTCTTGAATCCTTCCTGCAGACGCTTGCTCACAAATGACGGCATCCAGAAATGAAGCGGACTGGATACCAGACCCGGCGCATAACTGCTCTTAGGCAGGTCGTAACTCAAACGGTTGTTCACGAAGTCGGCCATGCGCTGAGATGGCGCCGTCTGCTTCATGTTGCCCTGCTGCCAGCACTGTTTCTCCAATATCTCCTGGAAATACATCATTTGGAGGGAAGAGTGAGGAGTGAAGAGTGAAGAATCCTCCTGTCTGCGAAGTTCGATTTCCTCCAACACTGCCTGATGATCCTTCACAAATGGCGCTACATCTTCAGGATGCGTCTCCACCACCATGCCCGAATTGCTCCATGCCGTACCGCGGTTGCTCGGACTCATACCGTTGACCACAAGCTGTTCCGGACCCGTAGCTGCAGGAATCACAAAACCGCCCGGACACATACAGAAACTATATACACCCCTGCCATCCACCTGGGTAACAAAACTGTATTCGGCTGCAGGGAGATACTTGCCACGACCGTTCTTGTTGTGATACTGTATCTGGTCGATGATCTGGGAAGGATGCTCCAGACGGACACCCACGGCAATGCCCTTCGCCTCAATCTCTATCTTGGAAGAAGCGAGATAACGATACACGTCACGGGCACTATGACCGGTAGCCAAGATCACAGGACCACGATAGTTTTCCTCCGCACCCGTCTGCAGGTTGACAGCCTCCACACCTATCACCTTGTCGCCCTCCAAGACGAAGCGGGTCATCTTGGTCTGGAAATGCACCTCACCACCACATTGGAGAATGGTATTGCGCATATTCTCGATGACACGCGGCAACTTGTCGGTACCGATATGCGGATGGGCATCAGCTAAGATATTTGTATTGGCTCCATGCTGACAGAACACATTCAGTATCTTATCCACACTACCACGTTTCTTGCTGCGGGTATAAAGTTTGCCGTCACTATAGGCACCTGCGCCACCCTCACCAAAACAGTAGTTGCTCTCGCCATCCACCTTCTGGGTCTTGGTGATATTACTGAGGTCTTTCTTGCGCTCACGCACATCCTTGCCACGCTCCAAAACCACCGGTCTGTAACCCAATTCGATGAGTTTGAGGGAAGCAAAGAGACCGCCAGGTCCCTCTCCCACCACGATGACACGAGGCTTACTGCTCACGTCGGGATATTCCGTATGGACATACTGGTCGTCCTGCGGAAACTCATTGATATAGGCACGCACCTTGAGATTGACAAAGATGGTGCGCTGGCGGGCATCGATGCTTCTCTTGAGCACCCTCACCTGGTTGAGTGTTCTCACATCCAACCCCTTTTCCTTGGCGAGATAGCGCTTGATGCCTTCCTCGCTCGCTGCCTGTTCTGGCAGAATTCTGATTTGATATTCCTCGATCATATTATTAGGATTTCCTTTTTTTGATTACACCTCCATGGTTGCCATGACTTCCAATGTATCCAAATTGTACATGGTGAACTTACCGTCCTCTAAGGTGGCGATGGTAGGAGGATTGCCGCCCTTAGGGAAGGTGATGCTGCCCGTATTGCAGATGGCACGGTCGGAATGCGACAATTCCCAGAGATGAGAATGACCATAGATGATGGCATCATAAGGTCCCTTAGGCATATTCTCCTTATTATATATATGTCCGTGGGTCAGCAGGTATCGCTTGCCGTTATCCACGAGCAGGGCGTAGGTTTCCATGATAGGGAAATCGAGCAGCATCTGATCGACTTCTGCATCACAGTTGCCACGTACGGCGATAATTTGGTCTGCCAGACCATTGAGACGCTCCACGATGCCCTTAGGGTCGATGCCCTCCGGAATGCGGTTGCGGGGACCATAGTTGATGATGTCACCCATGATGCACATCATATCACACTTCTGAGCCTCATAGAAGTCGAGTGCCCGTTCTAATGCTGGCAAACAGCCATGTATATCCGAAAATAAGAGGTATTTCATATTTCTTCTTTCCTTTTGATTTCTATTATTTTGATACGATTCTGTCACTGTTGATCCATTGTGACGGATAACATGATGCAAAATTAGGAAAAAAACGACAAACTGCCAAGATTTATAGTCAAGAAGTCTGTTAACAATACAAAAAAAGCCGTTGGGCATCATGAGGCTACTCATGAGCTCAACGGCTTTTATTATCTTTATCCGAAGTTATCATACATGATGCTCTCAGGATCCACACCGAGAGAATCCAGATAATCGGTTACGGTCTTGATCAACATTGGAGGTCCGCAGAGATAGTACTCGCAATCCTCTGGTGCCTCGTGATCCTTCAAGTAGGTATCACGGATGCAGTTAACAGCAAAGCCCTCGTAGTACTTCACGCCCTGAGCATCTGCCACTGGGTCCTTGCGGTCCAATGAAAGATGGAAGTGGAAGTTAGGGAATTCCTTCTCAAGCTCCCAGAAGTCCTCCAGGAAGAACGCCTCACCCAACGCACGAGCACCATAGAAGAAGTGCAACTCACGGTCGGTAGTATGCAATGTCTTGGTCATGTGCATAATCTGCGCACGCAATGGAGCCATACCGGCACCACCACCAATCCAGATCATCTCCTTGCCAGAAGTGAAGTTAGGATGGAAGTCACCGTAAGGACCACTCATCATTACCTTGTCGCCTGGCTTCAATGAGAAGATGTAAGAAGAAGCGATACCTGTTGGTACGTTCTGGAATCCTACCTGTGGACGTGGCAAGAATGGAGTTGTAGCGATACGAACAGTCAAGGTGATGATGTCACCCTCGTCAGGATAGTTCGCCATAGAGTAAGCACGAATGGTAGGCTCTGGGTTGTGAGCCTTGAGAGAGAAGATGTTGAACTTCTTCCATGCTCCGATGTACTCCTCGCCAATGAGATCCTTGTCGAAGTCCTTGTCGTAATCGATGCAGTCGTATGCAGGAATCTTGATCTGAGCGTAAGAACCCGGAACGAAGTCCATGTGCTCGCCTGGAGGCAGAGCCACCTTGAACTCCTTGATGAAGCTGGAAACGTTCTTGTTGGAGATCACCTCGCACTCCCACTCTTTCACGCCCATCACACTCTCAGGCACCTTGATCTTCAGGTCGCCCTTCACCTTGCACTGGCATCCCAGGCGCCAGTGGTCCTTGATCTGCTTGCGGGTGAAGTGAGGCTTCTCAGAATCGAGAATCTCGCCGCCGCCTTCGAGCACCTGAACCTTACACTGGCCACAACTTGCCTTACCGCCGCAGGCAGAAGGCAGGAAGATGCCGTTCTCATTCAGCGTAGTCATCAAACTGCTGCCCTGAGGCACGTTGATGGTCTTATCGCCATTGATTTCGATATTTACATTTCCGCTTGGGCTGAGATACTTCTTAGCCACGAGCAGAATGATAACCAGCAGGAGAATCACTACGAGGAAAACTCCGATACTAGCCAATATAAATGATGTATTACCCATATCTATAGTCCTCCTTTTTTAGATTTTCAAGCCTGAGAAGCAAAGCATAGCCATTGCCATGAGGCCTACTGTGATAAATGTGATGCCGAGTCCCTGCAATGGCTTTGGCACGTCGCAATACTGCATCTTCTCACGGATGGCACCCATCAAGACGATGGCGAGTGTCCAACCGAGACCGGAACCTACTGCATATACAATGCTATCCCATACTGAGGTGATAGCCTGAGTATTGGTAGGATCCATCAGGATGCGCTGCTGCATGAAGAGTGATGCACCCATGATGGCACAGTTTACGGCAATCAATGGCAGGAAGATACCCAAAGCTGCATAGAGCGATGGAGAGAACTTCTCTACAACCATCTCGACCAACTGCACGATACCGGCGATGACTGCGATGAAGAGGATGAAACTCAGATAAGTGAGATCCACACCTAAGATTCCGTCAGCGCTGAGCACCTTGGTCTGCAGGAGATAATCTACTGGTACGGTGATGAGCAACACGAAGGTTACTGCAAGACCCAATCCCAAAGAGGTCTTCACGTTCTTAGATACTGCCAAGTATGAACACATACCCAAGAAGTAGGCGAAGATCATGTTATCGACGAAAATCGAACGGAAAAACAAACTTATTGCGTGCTCCATCTTACTTTTCCTCCTTATAAATATAGGCACGATGTACCCAGATTACACATCCAACGAGAATCAGCGCCATCGCTGGCATCGTCATCATACCGTTGTTAACATATCCGAAATCGTAAGCTCCCTCTGGAATCAGCTGGAAACCGAGCAATGAGCCACGGCCTAAAAGCTCACGTACTGCACCCACAATCACGAGGATGAGGGCGTAACCCAAACCATTACCTACACCATCGAGGAATGAAGGCCAAGGCTTGTTCATCATGGCAAATGCCTCCAAACGACCCATCAGGATACAGTTGGTGATGATCAGACCTACATACACGGAGAGCTGCACGCTCACATCGTAGGCGAAAGCCTTCAATACCTGGCTCACGATGGTAACCAAGGCAGCAACTACCACCAGCTGAACGATGATACGGATGCGCTGAGGGATGGTGTTGCGGATGATGGAAATAATCACATTAGAGAATGCCGTGATGATCGTAACGGCAAGTCCCATCACAATGGCTGGCTTCAACTGTGAAGTAACAGCCAAGGCACTACAGATACCAAGCACCTGGACGAGGACAGGGTTGTCACCGTTCAATGGCTTGATGAATGCCTCCTTATTTTGTTTACTAAATAATGCCATAATATCGCTTAATTATTTAATGAATTTAGCAAGACCTTCCTTGAGCATAGCATCCACACCATCGGATGTCAATGTAGCACCTGTCACGGCATCCACATTGTTTGGGTCGCCTGCTGGAGCGTCTTTCTCAACGCCGAGCGCGATGCCCTGTACGCCATCCTTGTGAATCTTCTTGCCCTGGAACTTCTGCTGCCACTTCAGGTTGTCCTTGATTTCAGCACCGAGTCCGGCTGTCTCGCCTTCGTGGTTAAAATATACGCCATAGATGGTGTTGTTGTCGGCATCTACGGCAATGAAGCCTGAGATACCACCCCAGAGACCCATACCCTTTACAGAATATACAGTCTTCTTCTGACCATCAATCTCGCACTCGTAATACTTCATGCCGTCCTTCTCCTTCTCAGCCTTTACCACCTCTTTATATTTGGCAGCCGCAGTTGCATTGTCGAGGTCGCGGAGGTTGAGTGAGTTCAGAATCTGCTTCTGAGTATCCAGTGCCACGTTAGCATCCTGTGTTGCCTTCAATGAAGAAGACACGAATGCGAGCAGGAATGCTACGATTACCACGATGATAACCGAATAGATAATAGTATAGCTATTTGAATTTGTCTTCATATCTACATTCCTCCTACATTATTTAATTGCACGTTTAGCACGGCGAGAGATGTTGCTCTGTACTACACAGTAGTCGATGAGTGGAGCAAACATATTGCCGAAGAAGATAGCGAGCATCATACCCTCTGGATAACCTGGGTTCATCACGCGTACGATAACGGCGATGGCACCGATGAAGAATCCGTAGAAGTACTTTCCCTTTTCTGTACGGGCAGAGGTTACAGGGTCGGTAGCCATGAATACGGCACCGAAGCAGAAACCACCGAGAACGATGTGCTCATACCAAGCGATAGGTGTCATACCGAGCGCCTGGAAGATGAGGGCCATCACGATACCGCCTGCGAATACAGAACCCATGGTCTTCCAAGATGCGATACCTGTCCAGAGAAGGATAATGGCACCGATGGCAATGGCGATGACAGATGTCTCACCGATACAGCCCGGGATGAAACCTGTGATGGCGTCGCAGAGATTAGCGGTAGGTGTAATGTTCTGAGCCAACTGTCCGAGCGGAGTAGCCGCTGTGAATCCGTCTGGCAAGGTATTGCCGAGACCGAAGATGGCATCCTTGGCAATCCAAACCTTATCACCACTCATAGCCAATGGATATGAGAAGAAGAGGAACATACGGGCACCTACAGCCACATTGAAGATGTTCATACCTGTACCACCGAAGATTTCCTTGCAGAAGATAACTGCGAAGGCGCAAGCCAAGGCAAGCATCCAGAGCGGTGTAGTGATAGGAATGATCAATGGGATGATGATACCGCTGACGAGATAACCCTCCTGGATTTCCTCGTGCTTCCACTGAGCCCAGGCAAACTCGATGCCGAGACCCACGATGTAGCTAACCAGCAACTTAGGGAGGACAGCTAAGAATCCGAAGCCGAAGACCTCGATGAAGCTGGCAGTATCCAATGTACCGGCAGCCTTGAAATTCTGGTATCCCACATTATACATACCGAAGAGCAATGCAGGAATCAGGGCGATTACCACAAAGCTCATGATGCGCTTCGAGTCGATAGAGTCGTGAATATTAGCTCCGCTCTTCGCTGTCGTGTTAGGCACGTACAGGAAACTCTCGAAACCATCGAAGACACTCTCGAAGGCATGAAGCTTACCTCCCTCCTGGAAGTTAGGCTTTATCTTATTGAGATAATTTCTTAATGCACTCATTTTTTATTTATTCATTATTGGAATTAAGCATTCTCCTTACGCAAGGTATTCAAACCGTCACGTACAATCTTCTGGAGTTCGAGCTTGGAACTATCTACAAACTCAGCTACAGCAAAGTCTTCTGGGCTCACCTCGTAGATACCGAGTTGCTCCTGCTTGTCGATATCGCCTGTGATGATGGCCTTGATGAGATACTCACCATAGATGTCCATTGGCAATACAGAGTCGTACTCGCCGCTCATGATCATGTGGCGCTCACCACCCTTCACACGTGCATCCAGCGCATATTCCTTCTTCTTGCCGAAAAGCCATGAGAAATAGCTGCGGGATGTAGAGAACTGATCGGTGCGTGGAAGTATCCAGCCCAGCATCTCATCCTTGTCGTCACCCTCTGGAATAGCGGTGATCTCTGAGGTGTGTCCACCTACATAAGAGGCAAGTGATGCTTGAGTACCTGTCAGAGGATTGCCATTGATAACTCGCACGTGCTCAGTAGTTTTCAACTGGTCGGCTACAAAAGCACTCAAAGGGGTACCTACCAATACTTCAGCATAACCTGGAGTCTTGATTTCGCTACCGGCTACTGCTACCCTCTTGCTGAGATCCACCTTACCAGTAAGGAAGAGGCGACCGAAGAAGATAACGGCTGCAGGATCTACTGTCCATACCACCTCACCCTTGTTGACTGGGTCGATATGGTTGACCTGTACACCCACATTACCAGCAGGACAAGGACCATCGAAGATGTTCAATTCTACCTCCTTACTTGCCATCAATGCTACATTTGGCTGATTGATACCTGCACCGAGGTAAGTCTTGGCGATCTTGCTCAATGCGGTAAGACCTGTCTTGAATGCCTGCTCGTTGCCGAGAAGTTCCACCTCAAAGTCGGCTGCCAACGGCATATCACGAAGTGTGGAAACAAAAATTGCCTTAGGCGTTGTGTCTGGAGTTGTTGACACAGCGTAAGGCAACTGGTTGATGTATCCGAAAAGTCCCGCCTCAAGCAGAGCCTGCTTGACAGCGTCGCCATCCATCTCATCCACAATCTTCTTACCGAAATCCGTTGAGGTCTGCTCAGCATCGGCCTTTACCTTGATGCAGAGTACCTTGCGGCGGTCACCCCTCTCTATGGCGGTCACAACACCACTCACAGGTGAGGCAAACTTCACCTCTGGGCATGCCTTATTGACAAATAAGGCATCACCGGCACTGACATGGTCACCCTCGCGCACTACTACCTTAGGAGTAACACCTACAAAAGCCTCAGGAACGAGTGCATACTCGTCAGTCTCTGACACTTGCAGCGCAACATCCTTGGAAGCCTTCCCCTTCAGGTTAATGTCCAAGCCTTTACGTAACTTAATTACATTTGCCATAACTACATATTAAATATTTATATAAACTGATTTTCGTTCTTATTACTTTCGTTGAAAACTATTTCTTTCATCTCCTACAGTTCTCACGAATTATCTTTCATACTGCATCTTCGCCAGTGAAGATAAATCTGCGTAAATCTGCGTAATCTGTGGGCTTTTTTCCCTTCGTCTCATTCCCGTTGACTCACAAGTCAAAATGTCGGCTAAACAGAGACTTTATACATTAAAAACTGCAAACATTGCTGCAAAATTAGCAAAAAAAAGTAAGAATGGAAAGAAAAAAGGGCGAATTATTCGGTATTGTAATAAAAAAGCAGTATTTTTGCCAAAAAAATTAATAAATATTCAGTGGCTCGAAAGATTTTGGCAAATACACTTTGCAAAATTCACTTCGATTCTGCCGCTAATCACATAAAATAGTAAAGCTCTGAAAAAGTTAAAACATATATTCAACGGCATCATCTGGACACTGGTAGGTGTCTATGTTCTGCTCACTGTATTGGTACACCTCTCTCCAGTACAGCACTTCTTGGGTTCTCAGGTTTCAAGTGTACTCGCCGATAAATTCGATACGAAAGTGACGGTGGGAAGCGTGAATTTAGGTTTCTTCAACCGTATCATCATTGATGACGTGATGATGTACGACCAGAAAGGCGACAGCATGATCTATGCGTCCAGAATTTCGGCAAAGGTCAGTTTGCTGCCTCTGCTCAACCATAAGATTTCCATCGCATCGGCACAGCTGTTCGGTCTGAAAGCCAACCTGTATCAGCAGACGGCACAGAGCAAGCACAACTTCCAGTTTGTGCTCGACTCATTGGCTTCCAAGGATACCACCAAGCATACGCCACTCGACCTGCACATAGGAAGTCTGATCATCCGACACGGTGCGGTGAAGTATGACAAGCGGTATATCGCTTCTCAACCCGGGGTCTTCTCACCTGCTCATATCAGCATCAGCGACCTCTCGACCCACATTATAGCCAATCACATCACTGATGACGCTATCAATCTGCATATCAAGAAATTAGCGTTCCGCGATAAATCAGGACTTCAACTGAATTCTCTCAGTTTTAAGTTGGTGGCGGACAAGCGTGAAGCTTCGCTGAAGGAGTTTGAACTGCAGTTGCCACATTCTGATATCACCTTAGGCGACATACATGCCACTTACCGATTTGATAACGGGAAGTTGGTGATGCCAAGTCTGCAATATTCGGGCAGTATCGAACAGTCGAAAATCACCCTGTCAGACATCGCCTGCCTGCTCCCTATCTTCCGTCATTTCGAGGATGCCGTATTCTTCGACACACAGTTTACAGGCACCTCTACCTCACTGAGATGTCAGAAGATTAACTTCAAGACGGGAAGCGGCAGCATCAATCTGCAGGCTAAAGGAAGAATCAGCGACTGGAACAGCCATCCGGCATGGGATGTGGATATCGCCAATCTCAACCTGACCGAAGGGGGCATCAGTTTCATCTCTCATAATTTAGGCAAGAAAATTAATGTTCCTAAAGAAGTGACCCGTCTCGGAGGCATCCACTATGTGGGCCATCTCAGCGGTCGTGGCGACAGACTCAGTTCGAAGGGAAGATTGGAAACGGGCGCTGGAAATGCTGACATCCAACTCTCCAAGAACGGCAAAAATATCCAGGCTAAAATAGCGACCAAGGGTATTGCCCTCGACCGCATCTTAGCCAACAAAACCTTCGGACAGGTGGCTACTACCATCGAGGTGAAAGGCAACAAGGACCATCTGGTGGCAAAAGGTGAAATCAGCCGTTTCGACTACAATAAATACAGTTTCCGCAATATCAGTCTGGACGGACAGTACAACCACGGAATCGTAAAGGGACTCGCCTCCATCGACGACCCGAACATCCGCGTGGACATTGAGGGAAACTATGCCATGAAGGGCAACAAGTATGCCATCAATACGCATATCGACCATCTGCAACCTTCCATTCTCGGAGTGAAGATGGCAGACAAGGACTACAGTCTCGACGATATCGACCTGAGCGCCAACAACCAGAGCAGCGACAGTTATCTCGATCTGGAAGCTCCTTTCATGAGCCTGCATGCAAGAGGACAATACAATCTCTCTACGTTAGTATCGAGCATACAGAACATGATAGCAGAAAAATTGCCCACACTGCCTGGCATCAAGAAGACGAAGGCGAAGGGTGACAACGACTTCACCCTGCAGGGCAACATCTATTCTACCGAGGTGCTCAACAAGATATTAGGCATTCCATTAGCTATCAGTTCGCCTATCCACATCAACGGAAACATATCGGAACAGAGCAATGAGTTGAACCTCTACCTCAGTGCCCCACTCTTCAGTTATAACGGCAAACCGTTCCACAACGGAAACGTGGAACTCACCACCCTGGACAATGCGCTCAACCTGGAAGCACGCATCACACAGGGTATGCCTTACGAGAAGGCTCCGGAAATCAAACTGAAAGCAGCGGCGGCAGACAATGTGCTCTCTACATTACTCAATTATAACAACCATTCATCCAAGCTGCCATTAAGCGGTTTGCTGAATGCTGATACCCGATTCTCAAAGAATGAACAGGGACAGTTGACCATACAGACCAGCGTGAAACCATCTAACCTGATGTTGGGAGATACGCAATGGGATGTGAAGGCATCTACCGTGGAATACCACAAAAACCACCTCACCGTGGATAATTTCGTAGTGAAACACGACAAGCAGCACGTCATCATCAATGGTATGGCTACTCCTAACAAGGAGGATTCCATCGTGGCTGACCTGAAGGACGTAGATGTGGCATACATCCTCAACCTCGTCAACTTCCACTCGGTGGATTTCACAGGAAAAGCGACAGGAAAGGCTGTCGTGAAGTCTATCTTCCAGAATCCGGATGCCTACGCCAAGTTGGACATCCAGGACTTCACCTTCGAGAACGGACCGATGGGCATTCTCCATGCCTTCGTAAACTTCAACAAGGAAGACGAACAGATAGACATCAGGGCTACTGCTGATGAAGGACCTGGACGACAGACCTACATCAACGGCTATGTATCTCCTAAGCGCAACTATATCGACCTCGGTATTGAGGCCGCCGGAACCAATATGAAATTCATGGAGAACTTCTGTGGCAGTTTCATGGATCATCTTGAGGCACAGGGTCACGGAAAGGTGAACGTAGTGGGTGACCTGAAGGAAATCAACCTCGTGGGCGACATAGAAATAAGCGGTAAGATGCACATGAAGCAGTTGGGCACCGAATATCACTTTGACAGACTCCGTGCTCATGCCATCCCTGACGACATCCTGCTGATAAACGATACCATCTACGACTGCAACAACAACATTGCCGTGGTAAACGGTGGCATCCATCATAAGCACCTCACCAAGTTGAGCTACGACCTCGACCTGAAGGCAAAGAACTTCTTGGGATATGACATCCGGGAATTTGGCGATAATACCTTCTACGGCACGGTATATGCTACGGGAGACGTGGGCATACACGGCAAGAGCGGTGAGACCGTCATCGACATCGATGCCGTACCGGAGCACGGTTCTATCTTCGTTTATAACGTGGCAAGTCCGGATGCCATCAGCGACAAGAGTTTCATCCACTGGAATGATGCTACACCTGAGTGGGAAAAGCCTTTCTCATTCACAAAGAACACAAAAAAGGATGATGACGACGACGATATGGAATCGGATATGCGCATCAACTTCCTGGTGAATACCAACCAGAACCTGACGCTCAAATTACTCATGGATCCACAGAGCGGTGACTACATCACGCTCAACGGAAACGGCGTAATCAGAGCCAACTATTTCAACAAGGGTTCGTTTGATATGTTTGGCAACTATTTGGTGGATCACGGTATTTATAAGTTGACCATCCAAAACATCATCAAGAAGGATTTCGAGTTCTTGCCGGGAGGAACCATCAACTTCGGTGGTAATCCATATAAGGCTGCACTCAACCTTCAGGCTAAATACGTGGTGAACGGAGTGCCGCTGAGCGATTTGAACATCGGTCGCTCCTTCTCCAGCAACAATATCCGAGTAGATTGTCTCATGAATATCAAGGGCACGCCAAATGCACCGAGCGTAGATTTCTCGATGGACCTGCCTACGGTAAACAGTGATGCGAAACAGATGATCTATTCGCTCATCAATTCGCAGGAGGAGATGAACCAGCAGGTGCTCTATCTGCTCGGTATCGGAAGATTCTATGCACAGACGAAGAACAATCAGGCTACTGAGGATGCTGCGCAACAGAGTCAGACTTCGCTTGCCATGCAGAGTCTTCTGAGCGGTACCATCTCACAGCAGATCAACACTGTTCTCTCCAGTCTGGTGAAAAGCAACGAATGGAATTTTGGTGCCAACATCTCTACGGGAGACGAGGGTTTCAGCAATGCGGAATATGAGGGTATTCTGAGCGGTCGCCTGTTCAACAACCGTCTGCTCTTCAACGGACAGTTCGGCTACAGGGATAATGCCAATGCCACCCAGAGTTTTATCGGTGACTTCGACCTGCGTTACCTCATCTTTCCGAATGGTAATCTCGCCGTGAGAATGTACAACCAGACCAACGACCGTTACTTCACCAAGAACAGTCTGAACACCCAGGGCTTCGGTCTTATCATGAAGAAGGACTTCAACGGACTGAAGGACCTGTTCGGAATCAAAAAGAAAAAGAAGAAGAACAAAAATAAGGGCAAGACTATAGGCAAATAAAAATCTGCGTATCTCTGTGAAATCTGTGGGACAAAAAACGTCCCAAGAAAAATCTGTGTATATCTGTGAAATCTGTGGGATAAAATTTTCATCGGATTTTCGCGGAACTTTGGCCGCTGGCCAATGGCTCACGCCCGATATGTGCTGCTATTATTTTTTGGTCACGCAGATTTCGCAGATGACGCAGATTTTTCTTCGTGGGAGGGTTTGGTCCCACAGATTTCACAGATTTACACAGATTTTTCTTCGTGGGATTATTTTTGTCCCACAGATTTCACAGATATACACAGATTTTTTATGGAATCTCTGGTGAATCGCTTTATCCGATCCCAGGGGGTATCTGCAACGACCGAACAGGTCGCCTCCGCGAAATTCCGTGAGTAATCGTCGCAGCAGGAAATATCCGAATAAATTCCGTGTCATCCGATGAAAAAAATCTGCGTCATCTGCGAAATCTGCGTGACAAAAAAACGTCTCAAGAAAAATCTGTGTATATCTGTGAAATCTGTGGGACTTTTTACACTCTCAGGGAATATCTTTTCTTCGTGGGATTATTTTTGTCCCACAGATTTCACAGATATACACAGATTTTTATGGAATCCCAAGTGAATCGCTTTGTCCGATCCCAGGGGGTATCTGCAACGACCGAACAGGTCGCATCTGCGAAATTCCGTGAGTAATCGCCGCAGCAGGAAATCTCCGAATAAATTCCGTGTCATCCGATGATGAAAAAAATCTGCGCCATCGGCGAAATCTGCGTGACTAAAAAACTCCGATGATGAAAAAATCTGTGTATATCTGTGAAATCTGTGGGACAAAAAAACAATTAAACGGGACCACAATGTTCCTATTTCGTCAGACCATCATCATCAAATGTCTTGTCATAACCAGACTTCAAGAGATCAGTATTTTCAAAGGTAAACTCGAAAGCACTACCAGAAGTAAACAGAGGACCCGTATAAGTAGTAACGTGATTCTGCTGGAGAATCACCTGATCAAAATGAAGTGCCTTAGCAACCTCATTATCAGTATTATATATTTTCAAATCAGCCTGAATAGTTTCCTTCTCAGATGCGAGAAAAACATAGATAGAAACAGACAAAGGCTTTCCTGATGTAGCTTTTGCAAGACTCCAATTTCTATTGTGCGTATTGCCACCAGCATCTACGACACCATAACCCGTAGTAGGATTGAATACCCGGCTAACATTTCCCACCAAAGAAGCTTCAATCTTGGAAAAACCAACAGGCAGATTATCGGAAGACTGGAATTTCAGAAGGGAAATAGCTCGCTCCAACTTACAATTGAAGGTGTTGCTGCCACTCTTCACCTCGATATCCTTGCAGACATAAGCCATATCGTCCAGTTTTTCATTTTCCGGAAAAGTAACCTTCTCTGCCGAAACGATATTCACTTCTCCTTTCACCTTGCTGGCAATAGCCACCATCTTGTACTTGCCAATAGGCAAACGCAAAGTAGCAGAACCGAAACCATCCTGAGTGGCATCAGCCTGATGGATATACTGAATTTTCTGACTGGAATTGACTGGAATAATGGCAATGTCGAGACGGGTAAATCTCTTTTTCCACGTAGTAGTCGTGTTATCATCAGCTCGGGTCTGGACATCACCCGTAAAGAGACTATCACCTGCCCGGGTAATAGATCCCCCATTTGCTTCCATCGCACCATTCGAAAGTTTTGCCTCTCCAAATTTCTCTACGGTCGAATCAAAGAAACTGAAACTAACACTGGAAGTTTCAACCTGTGAAGACTGCTGCAAAGCATCCTCACCTGAGCACGCGCACATACCTGTAAACGCAACGGCTACAAAAAGCCATTTCATCATTTTGTTCATAATTATAATTTTTTTTAAAAAAAGTCCGTTAGTTAACTACAGAGGAAAAATCCTAACGTAGTTTTCGCCATATCGATTGCAAATATAAAGAAATACCTCGAATCAGCCAAACTATTTTTAGAAAAAAAATATTTTTATTAAAAAAAACAAGTAAAGCCTTGGGGTTTTCAATTTAATTTATTATCTTTGCAAACGTTATCCTGAATACAATCTTTTTACCTTAAAGAAAACTAATACCTATTGAATGTAGATCGGCTGCCTGTGAAGGTAGCCGATCTTTAGTTTTATGATAGCATGTATTCTTTCATATAATAAATTAGAAAATTAGCCGTTATTATTAATAAAGAAAAAGATAATGGAAAAGAAAGAAGAAATCATACTGTTGCCCAAAATATTCGACCCAAGGGGTAGTCTGACTGTGACGGAAGAGATGAAAAACATCCCTTTCCATATCCATCGCGTGGAATATCTATATGGCATCTGCCAGGGTAAAGAATTGGAAAAATACACAGAAAAAGAAAGCTACAAGTTCTACGTAGCCCTCAGCGGCTCCTTTCGTATCACCATCCAGGAAGATGATGATACGAAAAGAGATTATATGCTTAATCGCCCTTATCAGGGACTGCTCATCCAGGGTGACACCCACTACTCCATTCACGATTTCTCCAACGGAGTGGTCTGTCTGGAAATAGAATAAAAATTAATTCCGCATCATCCGATGAAAATAGGAATATCAGAACAACTGGGCCTTGAGACCCAGCGACAATCCGAAGACATCCCAGAATTCCGCCTTTCCTCCATTGCGATATAAGCGCATGAAGTAAATGTCATTGGTGCCCAATTCATAGAAAAACGAAAAACTTTTGATGAACTTACGCTTATTCTTAGGAATTTCCTTGGAAAAACGCTCACCGATAAATATGTTCGGGCGAATACGGGTGGAAAAAGGATAATAGCCACTCTGATACTTTGTTGGCTGCTTCGTCCAGAAATCCTGTCCAATGACTGTATTGAAATACAATCCACACTCCAACGGTTCAAAGGACCAGCCCTTCTTGAGATTGATAGACCAAGGGATATAATTCTCCTTGAGCGTGATCGTCATTTTTGCGGAATGGGAACTGTATTTGGGAATATAGCCAAACAGCAACTGAGTCTCCCATTGTCCACGCTTGCCATAATCCCATCCTACTCCAACAGAGAAAAGCCCCATATTGCCACAAGTCTGTAATATCAACTGGGTAGGTATCAATGCCCCCCAATTCTGGCGATAATGATGAATACGCTTGTCATAACGGGTGGTATCAGGACTTTCAGCAAACAAGCCCGTATTGATCACGCACAACGCCACAACCATCAACATGATTCGTTTAGAATTTAATAATCTCATAGCTGTAGTCTTTTGGGGTTATCTTAAATATATAATACTCTCGCTTCGGCGTATTGCCTACCTCATAATACATGATGCCATTCTTGTAAATATCAGTCTGTTCCGTGTGATGCCCATGACCATACAGGCAAAACATCAGTTTCGGAAAGTTCTGGGTATAGTAATTAAATACCTTTGCCACATTATTATTAAACTGCTCTGTATAAGGAGCGGCATGCATGCATACAACGGTCCGGTCGAACTCATCAGCCCGACTGGTCACTTCTTCCTCCATGTAATCGAAATTAGGAACTGCCATAGAATAATCATATTCGATGGCATTGGTATTAAGACAGACAAACTTGACTCGTCCGGCGATAAAGCTGAAATCCGGATTTCCAAACATCTTCTCATAGGCCTGATTGCCCGTACCTAAGCAGTCGTGATTACCCAATAGTACGACAAAAGGCTTATTGAGTTTGAATAATTTATCACGAGTCCATTCAAACTCTCGCGTAGAACCGAAGTCTGTAATGTCACCCCCATGAATTACAAAATCGATACTGTCATGCTTGTTGATATCACCCACCAAATCAGACAAGTCGTTCAACCACTGATGCGAGTCGCTGATAAAAGCAAAACGGATGGTGTCTTGTGACTTAACGGCATTTTCTATCTTCGTGATCATCGTCGAATTAATCTGGGTCTGTCCTTTCACCCTCACATCATAAGGATGCACGTCAAACACCGAATCGCAACTCGAAAAAAGTACTAAAGAAAGTAATGCTGCTGATAGAAGATTCCTTCTTTTCATTCTTATCTATTTAATTTCTTACTTTATTATTTTATCAACTAAAACGATGCAAAGATACAAATAAAACTTGACTTTGCAAAAAAGTTTTTAATAAATTATGGCAAATGGAACAGAATTAGAGACAAATAAGAATATCTGTGTGGGATTTTTTGTCACGCAAATTTCGCAGATGACGCAGATTTTTATTCATCGGATGACACGGAATTTATTCGGAGGTTTCCTGCTGAAGCGATTACTCACGGATTTTCGCGGAGGCGACCTGTTCGGTCGTTGCAGATACCCCCTGAGGTTGTAAAAAGTCCCACAGATTTCACAGATATACACAGATTTTTCTTGGGACGTTTTTTTAGTCACGCAGATTTCGCAGATGACGCAGATTTTTTTTCATCATCGGACGACACGGATTTTCGCGGAGGCGACCTGTTCGGTCGTTGCAGATATCCCCCTGGGATTGGACAAAGCGATTCATTAGAGATTCCATAAAAAATCTGTGGAAATCTGTGAAATCTGTGGGACAAAAAAAACAACGAAAAAGGAGAACCAAAACAACTATTTCTTCTTGGTTCTCAAACGAATATAGAAATCACGCAACTGTCCTGGCGCTACGCCTAACTTTAAAAGTCGCTCCAAATCTGCGTATGCTTCCTGTTTCCTCCCCAACTTGACGAGCAAATCTACATGATTGATAAGATAATCCTGATTGGCGCTATCCCGAGCAATAGCCTGCGCATAATCATACTCCGCCAACTCCAACTGCCCCTTTTCCTTTTCCATACCGCCACGGGCTGCATAAGCGATGGCACTATCTGGGTACTGTTCTATCAGATTATTGATGCCATCATAAGCTTCCGTAAAATGCAAGTCTTTCTGATTGAGCAAAGCCAACCCCAACTGCGCTTGAAAATTACCAGGCACAAGAACCAGAAGATTCTGGTAGTCGAGCCGGGCAAAATTGTATCTGTTCAACTTCTCATTAACAAAGGCACGATAAAACAGTCCTGCTATGTTGGTACTATTTAAATACAAAACCTTATCCAGATCATCCTTCGCATAATTCCATTGTTCCAACTGGATATTCCATGCCGCTTTCTTCAATCGAAGATCAATACTGTCGGGATGGTAAGCAAGAATATCCGTGGCATGAGCCAAAGAATCTCGCAAAGCCTGATTGCTTTGCGCCAACACCGGCGAGGCACATGCACCCATTGCCAAATATATGATTACAGAAAGTTTCTTCATCGTTATTTTAATCTCTTTTCCTGCAAAAGTACAACATTTTTTTCTTCTTCTACCTTCCAATCCTTGATGGTATGCGTCTCCACATCAAAGTTGATACCCACCTTAACGATTGGCAGACCACAGAGGGCGAAACGCTTCGCATACTCCTTCAAGTCGATCTGTTTCATTGCCACATCTGCACTTTGGTTCAGTTTCAACTCAAAGAGGTAGAGATGGGTGGCGGTACGGAGCACCATATCGACACGTCCCTTTGGCGTGTGAACCTCCACATCCACGTAATTGTCGAGGATGGAGAAGATGACATACATCATCTGCTGATAATGCCCCTCATAATCCGTGTTGTCGCAATAAGGAATCGTGCCGAGATAAGCCTGGAGCATCTCAAGGGCTCCATCAATGTTGTTGCGACGGATGGCAGCCGACATTTTGGCGATGGTCGTGGTACCCTTCACCGTATTCATACCTATATAATAAGGTAAGAGACTACGATACAAGCCTACACGAATCTCCTTGTTCGGAATGTCCAAGAGATAGAGTTCCGTCTCTGGGTCATAGCCCTTAATGGTGATGTAGCCACTCTGATAAAGCAACGGCATAATGGTGGTCATCTTCTCTGTTGGAGCATCAAACTCCGACTTATCAGCCTCGCTGCCACCTATCTCAGATGGCATCACCTGGAACTTGTTGAGCATGTTGATCAAGTAAGTAGGTGTGCCAGAGGCAAACCAATAGTAATCTAATTTGCCTTTTGACATGGCATTGAGCAAGCTAAATGGATTAAATACGTCAGGCGAGACATCTGCAAAATGATAACCATCATAGTACTCTCGAAGAGCCGCAAGCGTCTCCTCTCTTGTCTTGCCCAACTTCTCACCCAAAGCATCAACATCCGCCGACATTTGGTTCACCACTTCTTCCTTGGTTATACCACAAATTCCCGCATACTCTTCATCCATGCTCACATTAGAGATATTGTTCAGTTCACTAAAGATGCTCATCTGCGAGAACTTGGTGATGCCCGTCAAGAAAACAAAGCGGAGATAAGGCTCGCACATTTTCAATGGACTATAGAAATTGCGCATAACGTTGCGAAGAACCTGCAAGGAAGTTTCTTCGTGTACTACATCCAACAAAGGAGCATCATACTCATCGATGAGCACGACAACTTGCTTGCCTGTCTTTCGATAAGCAGTCTGAATCAAATCGGTCAGACGATTATTTGCTCCATTCTGAGGTGTTGTAATACCATACGTAGCCTCTTTCTTAGCCAATTGATAGCCCAAATATTCTTCCAGCTCCTTCTTTTCCATATGCTTGCCACCCGACATATCAAAATGCAGCACAGGATATTCCGTCCACTCCTGCTCCAACTTTTCGATGGCAAGTCCTTTAAACAAATCCTTCTTACCCTCGAAATAGCTTTGAAAAGTTGAAGTCAATAATGACTTACCAAAACGGCGTGGTCGGCTCAAGAAGAAATAACATCCACCAGAATGCGTCATTCTGTAAATGTATTCCGTCTTATCAACATAGAGCTTATCTTCTTTTCGAATTCGCTCAAAAGTTTGGATTCCCACAGGGTATAATTTCAATGCAACCATCTTTAGAAATGTTTATCTATGTGATACTTTGGGACAAAAATACAAAAAAATAATCATAACTGCAAACAAATGCACCGATTTTTACCCTTAATTCCGCAACACTATAGTTTAACATTATTTATAAGTGCCTGAGCAACAAAAAGTTGCCCAGGATTTTGCCATGTCAGAATTTTCACTTACCTTAGTGTTGCGAAAAGAAGACAAGCAAAACT